>NZ_CP067101.1:4454545-5090909 GCF_016616425.1 Bradyrhizobium diazoefficiens | reverse complement strand
TCACGATCGCGGCCGCGAGCACGGTGGCGGTGGTGGTGCCGTCGCCGGCCGCGTCAGCGGACTTGGAGGCGACTTCGCGCACCATCTGCGCGCCCATGTTCTCGAACTTGTCCTCGAGCTCGATCTCCTTGGCGACGGTGACGCCGTCCTTTGTGATGCGGGGAGCGCCGAACGACTTGTCGAGCACGACGTTGCGGCCCTTCGGGCCGAGCGTGACCTTCACCGCGTTGGCGAGGATGTCGACGCCGCGCAGCATCTTGTCGCGCGCTTCAACCGAGAATTTGACTTCTTTGGCTGCCATCTGGATTTTTCCTTGAGAAATTTGACGGGAGGGAGAGAGGGGCTGTTAGGCCGCCTTCTTCTTGGAAGCGGGGACGTCGAGGACGCCCATGATGTCGCTTTCCTTCATGATCAGCAGATCGACGTTGTCGATCTTGACTTCGGTGCCGGACCACTTGCCGAACAGCACGCGGTCGCCAACCTTCAGGTCGATCGGGATCAGCTTGCCGGATTCGTCGCGGCCACCGGGGCCGACGGCGACGACTTCGCCCTGGGAGGGCTTTTCCTTGGCCGTGTCGGGAATGATGATGCCGCCAGCGGTCTTCTCTTCTGCGTCGATGCGCTTGACCACGACGCGGTCGTGAAGCGGACGGAAGTTCATGCAGTCCTCCTAAGCATTTGCGCGAGTTGATGATTTCGAGATTGTTAGCAATCCTTGCCCGCGAGTGCTAGCACGGGCGAGGTTGAAATAGGACAGGAATTTTGCGGGAGCAAGGGCTTGTAGCAAAAAAATCAGCACTCGGAAGTGCGGTTTGCCAACTTCCCTTTACCATCGTTAACCCGGCTCCGCACCCGTATTAGCACGGAACGTTCTCTGCTGCTAACGCATTGAATTTCAACAGCTTGTTAAACTTTTGGGCTTGAGATGACTTGTCAGTTTGCGTCACATTTCTCTCATGTGAGCGCATCAGGACCGGGTGGCTCGTAAGGCGCACACCAACCCAGCCGCCCCTTGAATGCGCTCCTGAAAAGGAGGTTGGCATGGGCTTGCGGAGTGGGACCGTTTCCGAGGATTTCCGGAAACAGATCCTGGGTTACGGGCTGACGACGGCACAAATTCTCTATCGGATGCCAGATCATCCCTCGCTGCTCCAGACCTACGTCTGGCAGAATTACGACATGTTTCCGAAATTCCCGGCGCTGAAGGACTTCCTGGCGTTCTGGCAGGAGAGGCTCGACGGCCCCCTCCATTCGGTCACCGTGGCCCATTCCAAGCTGATCAAGCCGGCCGAGCTGCGTGCCGTGGATGGCGTGTTCCGGCTGCACTGACGGCACGAGCGCTGCCGTCGGGGGGCGCGTCGGCGTAACCCGCCAGCTGCGTTCCGCAGTCGCGGGACAGGGTGGGTTACGCCTGCGGCTAACCACCCTGCGAAACTCGTTTCTGTGCTAGCCTCCCCGCATGACAACAACGGGAGGCGGCCAATGGCCAAGAAGAAGACGAAATCGCGCAGCGCAGCGCACGCCGCAGTGAAGAAGCGGAGCGGTACCAGGGCAGCAGCGCGATCCTCGGCCCGCAAAGCGGTGAAGGCGAAGTCTCGCGCGACGCCGACCAAGTCCGCGACCAAGACACCCGCGCGTCCCAAGCAGCGCATCGCGATCAGCCATCACCGCGAGGAAGATTTCAAGGCAGACGGCCTGCGCGCCTACGCCAGATACCGTGATCTCGGCATTGCCGATGCCAGCCACGGCCTTGCGCAAGCGCACGTGATCCGCCTGCAAGGTCCCTGCAATCCGGACGAGGTGTCCAAGCTCCACTTCCATAACGTCGACTTCCAGATGGTCTATGTGCTCAAGGGCTGGGTGAAGACCTACATGGACGGGCAGGGCGAAACCCTGATGAAGGAAGGCAGCGCCTGGACCCAGCCGCCGAAGATCAAGCACATGATCCTGGATTACTCCGATGACGTCGAGCTGCTGGAGGTGATTTTGCCGGCGGAGTTCAAGACGGTGGAGTTGAAGGCGTAGGCGACGCTTGCGCCGCCCTTTCAGTCGTCATGCCCGGGCTTGTCCCGGGCATCCACGTCTTGGCCGCAGTGAAGAACGTGGATGGCCGGGACAAGCCCGGCCATGACCTCGGTTCGTCAAGCCAACACCCCCACCACCGCTCCCATCAAGCACGTCGTCAGCGTGCCCGACACGATCGACTTCAGCCCGAGCGTATTGATCTCCTCGCGCCGCTCCGGCGCCATCACGCCCAGGCCGCCGATCATGATACCGAGGCTGGCGAAGTTGGCGAAACCGCACATTGCATAAAGTATGATCAGGCGCGCGCGCGGATCGAGTGCATCGGCCGGCAGCTTCGAGAAATCGACGTAGGCGATCAATTCGTTGAGCACGGTCTTGGTGCCCATCAGGCTGCCGGCCGTCACCGCCTGGTCCCACGGCAGTCCCATCAGCCAGCACACCGGCGCCATTGCCAATCCAAGCAGGCGCTGCAATGAGATTGCCGCGCCGCCGGCATGCGGCAAGAGGCCGAGCATGGCATTGACGAGATAGACCAGCGCCACCAGCACCAGTAGCATTGCAACGATGTTGATCAGCAGCTCGATCCCCGCACTCGTTCCTTTCACGATCGCGTCCATCGTCCCGGAGACCTCCATCTCGGGATTTTCCAGCGTGCCGCCGGTGCGCTTGTCGGATGTCTCGGGCACCATGATCAGGCTGACCAGGATCGCGGCCGGCGCGCCCAGCACGGACGCGATCACGAAATGCGCGGCGGCGTCTGGAATGAGAGGCGCCAGCAGCGTCGCATAGAGCACCAGCACCGTGCCGGCGATGCCCGCCATGCCGCCGGTCATCACCAGGAACAATTCGCTGCGAGTCATCTGCTTAAGATACGGCCGCACGAACAGCGGCGCCTCGACCATGCCGAGAAAGATGTTGGCGGCGGTCGAGAGCCCGACCGCGCCGCCGACGCCCAGCGTCCGCTCCAGCAGCCAGGCCATGCCGCGCACGATCGGCGGCAGCACGCGCCAGTGGAACAGCAGCGTTGTTAGCACGCTCATCACCAGCACGATCGGCAGCGCCTGGAACGCCAGGATGAAATCAGCGCCCGGCACCTTCAGATCGAACGGCAGGGGGCCGCCACCGACATAGCCGAACACGAAGGAGGAGCCGGCGCGCGAGGCCGCGGAGATCGCACCGACGGCATCGTTGATGGCGCCGAAGGCATGCGCGACGACCGGCAGCTTCAGGAGCACGACCGCAGTGACGAAGGTGACGAAGAGGCCGATCGCCGCCTGCCGCAGCGACACGGCGCGCCGATTCTCTGTCAGCGCGAAGGCGATCAACAGCAATGCGAAAATGCCGAGTGCCGATTGCAGGCGCAGCATGATGTCCCCAAACCCTCAATGATTATGGCCGCGCCTCCGCTGCAAAGGCAATGCCGGGACAAGCCGGACACGTCGCGCTGTTGACAAGCGGGTCCGCCTCGGCCACGCGGGTCCGTCGATATCAAGGGGGCGAGCGGTCCGAGGGTGACCCAAAAGACGATCCAAGAGATGGTCGAACCGGCGATGCCAGAGCAGCCAATATCCGGACATCCGCCGGTCAGCGCCGGCGCGCTTCTCGCCCACCGTGCCTTTCTGTTCTTCCTGCTCTCGCGCAGCCTGTCGCGCTTTTCCAGCCAGATCGCGGCGGTCGCGATCGGCTGGCAGATCTATGATCTCACCGGCTCGGCCTTCGATCTCGGCATGGTCGGCCTCGTGCAGTTCCTGCCCACTGCGCTCTTGGTGTTCGTCGCCGGCCACGCGGCCGACCGCTTCGAGCGCAAGCGCGTGGTCCAGCTCTGCCAGCTCGTTGAAGCGGCGACCGCGCTCTATCTCGCAATCATCACCTATCTCGGCGCGGTCGGCGAGGTCCAGATCTTCGTCGCGACCTTCGTGCTCGGCATTGCCGGCGCGTTCGAGAGCCCGACCACGGCGGCGCTGCTGCCGTTGATCGCGCCGCGGGGATCGCTCCAGCGCGCCACTGCCGTCTCCAGTGGCGCGGCGCAGGTCGCGACCATTACCGGGCCGGCGCTCGGCGGCTTCGCCTATGCGGTCGCTCCGCATCTTGCCTATGCCGTGATGGTGCTGTGCTGGATTCTCGGGATGATCCTGACCGGCTTCATCCGGCCGCGGCCGCAGGCGGTCGCCAAGGAGGGGACGAACTCGGACAACATCTTCGCGGGCGTCCGCTTCATTCGCGGCAATCCCGCGATTCTCGGCACCATCTCGCTCGATCTGTTCGCTGTGCTGTTCGGCGGCGTCACCGCGCTGTTGCCGATCTATGCCCGCGACATCCTCCAGACCGGCCCGGTCGGGCTCGGCGTGCTGCGCGCGGCACCCGCGGTCGGCGCGCTGTTGATGACCATGGTTTTGGCGCGTCACGCCATCTCCAGGCATGTGGGCCTGCGCATGTTCCAGGCCGTGATCGTGTTCGGCCTCGCCACGATCGTCTTCGCGCTGTCACCCTGGATGTGGCTGTCGGTGCTGTCGCTTGCCGTGCTCGGTGCGGCCGACACGATCAGCGTCGTGATCCGCTTTTCCCTGGTGCAACTCGCCACGCCCGACGAGATGCGCGGCCGCGTTGGCGCCGTCAACTTCCTCTTCATCAACGCTTCGAACCAGCTCGGCCAGTTCGAAAGCGGGGTGGCGGCGGCGCTGCTCGGCGCAATGCCGGCCGCCGTGCTCGGCGGCGTTGCCACCGTCGCAGTGGCCCTCTTGTGGATGAAGCTGTTTCCGAGCCTGCGACAGGTGGAGAGCCTGGAATAGGGAAGCGGACGAGGCTTGAAGAGGCCGATATTGCGGCCCCCAGCCGACAAATGTCAAAAGAGTATCGGTTGGGCAGCTGAATCGTGGTGGCGGCGGCGACTGCTACCAGCTACGGTTCCAGCAACAGTTAGAGCTGAGCAAAATTCAGCCATTGGGTACGAGCCCAGACGTTGACAGACCGGGCCGGGCCCAGGAGGGAACGGGTATGGAACCAGACCTGGAAGTCGTCCAGATACGGCGCGGCGAGTCGTTCAAGGCTTGGTCGCACGGGTATCCCTTCCA
Source organism: Bradyrhizobium diazoefficiens (assembly GCF_016616425.1). Lineage (NCBI taxonomy): Bacteria > Pseudomonadati > Pseudomonadota > Alphaproteobacteria > Hyphomicrobiales > Nitrobacteraceae > Bradyrhizobium > Bradyrhizobium diazoefficiens. Next base: position 5,085,813 of record NZ_CP067101.1, on the reverse strand, counting down.
CACGGTCAGGTGGCATTTTCATCCGGAATACGAGATCCATCAGGTCGTGGCGACGAGTGGTCGCTACTTTGTCGGCGATTTCATCGGCCAGTTTGAGCCGGGCAATCTCGTGCTCACCGGACCCAACCTGCCGCACAATTGGGTGAGCGACCTGCCGGTGGACGTCGCCATTCCGCTGCGCGGCCGCATCATCCAGTTCAGCGAGGAATTCATCGGCGACGCGATGAAGCTGATGCCCGAGCTTTCCGGCCTCGGTGCGCTGCTCGAATCCTCCCGGCGTGGCGTGCTTTTCTCAGGCAACACCAGCAAGGAGCTCGCCCCGCTGATGGAAGAGCTCGTAGCGGCGACCGGCGTGCGCCGGATCGAGCTGTTCATGATGATCGTGGGGACGCTCTGCCGCGCCCGAGGTGCGCTGCCGCTCTCCAGCCCAGACTATTTGCCCGATCCGTCCGGCTACATGTCGGCTGGAATGAACAAGGCGCTCGCCTTCATCCGCGAGAACCTGACGCAGCCGTTCGGCGAGGCAGATCTCGCGACGATCGCCGGCCAGTCGCAGAGCGCGTTTTCGCGCTCGTTCCGCCGGCACACGGGGATGTCGCTGGTGCAATACGTCAAGCGGCTCCGCATCAATCTGGCCTGCCAGATCCTGATGAGCGACGAACACGCCTCCATCACCGACATCTGCTTCCAGGTCGGCTTTAACAATCTCTCCAATTTCAATCGCCAGTTTCTGGCGGAGAAGGGCATGCCGCCCTCGCGCTTCAGACGATTGCTGGCGGACAACATCAACGCGGCACGCGCCGCTTAGCTGGGAGGAGCAAGGGAGGAGGAGGACCATTACGGAAAGAATGACGCGGGCACGCCGATGGCGTTCTGCAAAGGGGATTGCTTGTCCAGAGATTCCGTATGGCCTCGGAGGATATCGGCACTGATCGTGGCCGCCTCCTGGCTCCGGAAGCAGGGGAGGCCTGTCTCCGAAATCGATGATTGCACCCTAACACTTGGTTCCGGAAAGGGAAGTCCAATGACAAAGCTCTCGCTCAAGAAAAAGTTCTCGCTCAAGAATACGGGCACAGCCGCGCTCGCCCTGTCGTTACTCGGCGCAACGGCCATGGTCTCGCACGCTGCGGAGGTGAAGGACGCGACCGTCGCCTTCCTCATGCCCGACCAGGCCTCCACTCGCTACGAACAGCACGACTATCCAGGCTTTGCCGCCGAGATGAAGAAGCTCTGCCAGAGCTGCAAGGTCCTCTACCAGAACGCCAGCGCGGATGCCGCGCGGCAGCAGCAGCAATTCAACTCGGTGATCTCGCAGGGCGCCAAGGTGATCGTGCTCGATCCGGTTGACTCGACCGCCGCCGCTTCGCTGGTGAAGATGGCACAGTCCCAGGGCATCAAGGTGATCGCCTATGATCGCCCGATCCCCAACGCCAAGGCCGACTTCTACGTTTCCTTCGACAATGAAGGCATCGGCAAGGCCATCTCCGAATCGCTGGTCAAGCATCTGAAGGACACCAAGGTCACACCGAAGGAGGGCGAAGGGGTGCTCGAGATCAATGGATCGCCGACCGATGCCGCAGCAGGCCTCATCAAGAAGGGCATCCATGCCGGGCTCGACAAGAGCGGCTATCCCATTTTGGCCGAATACGACACGCCGGATTGGGCACCGCCCAAGGCGCAGCAATGGGCGAGCGGCCAAATCACCCGCTTCGGCAAGAAGATCCTCGGCGTTGTTGCCGCCAACGACGGCACAGCCGGCGGCGCGATCGCCGCTTTCAAGGCCGCGGGCGTCGATCCGGTGCCGCCGGTCACCGGCAACGATGCGACGATCGCCGCACTCCAACTCATCATCGCCGGCGATCAGTACAACACGATCTCCAAACCCAGCGAGATCGTCGCCGGCGCCGCTGCACATGCGGCGATAGAGTTCCTCTCGGGCGGCACACCCAAGGCGGAGACCATGCTCTTCAATACGCCGTCGAAATTGTTCATTCCGGCGGTCGTGACGCAGCAGAATCTGAAGGCGGAGATCATCGACAAGAAGATCCAGACCGCTGACCAGCTGTGCACGGGCAGATATGCTGAAGGCTGCAAGAAGCTCGGCATCACGCACTAGACCCGAGAATTCATTCCGGCCGTTCACGGCGGCCGGAATGAATGAACAAGAGGGCGGACCGGCCCATGACCACGATCTCGAATGTCGATCACCCGCAGGACGCGCCGCGCGAGCCGGTCCTGAGCCTTCGCGGCATTTCCAAGAATTTCGGCGCCGTGTCCGCCCTGACCGACGTCGATCTCGACGTTTATGCCGGCGAGGTCGTGGCGCTTGTCGGCGACAACGGCGCCGGGAAATCCACACTGGTGAAGATCCTTGCCGGCGTGCACCAGCCCACCTCCGGGACGATCGCCTTCGACGGCGAACATGTCGTGCTGTCCGATCCGGCCACGGCACTTGGTCTGGGCATCGCCACAGTCTTTCAGGACCTGGCGCTCTGCGAGAATCTCGACGTGGTCGCCAACATCTTCCTGGGCCGCGAGCTCAATCCCGCCCGGCTCGATGAGGTGTCCATGGAGGTCCGGGCCTGGACGTTGCTCAACGAACTGTCGGCGCGCATTCCGAGCGTGCGTGATCCCGTTGCGTCGCTCTCCGGCGGGCAGCGCCAGACCGTGGCGATCGCGCGCTCACTGTTGACCGAGCCGAAGCTGATCCTGCTCGACGAGCCGACCGCCGCGCTCGGCGTCGCCCAGACCGCGGAGGTGCTCGACCTGATCGAGCGTGTTCGTGCCCGCGGCCTCGGCGTCATCGTGATCAGCCACAACATGGAGGACGTGCGCGCGGTCGCCGACCGGATCGTGGTGCTGCGCCTTGGCCGCAACAACGGCGAATTCGGACCCGACGTTTCCAATCAGGATCTCGTCACGGCCATCACCGGCGCCGACGAGAATTCGGTCTCCCGGCGTGCCAGCCGACGCCGCGCGCAGCAGTCGCAGGAGGTGCGGCCATGACCGACAACATACAACGGGCTTCGACCGTGCGGCTGCTGGATCGTCGCGACGAGCGCGTCGCACATGCGGACACGATCGGCGGCATGATCGGCGCCTTTGTCGACCGCGTGCGGTCGGGCGACCTCGGCTCTCTGCCGGTGGTGGTCGGGCTGCTGATCATCTGCACCGCATTTCAGAGCCTCAACCCGGTCTTCCTGGCGCCGGACAATCTGGTCAATCTGCTGTTCGATTGCTCTACCGTGGGCGTCATCTCGCTCGGCATCGTTTGTATCCTGATGGTCGGCGAGATCGACCTTTCGGTTGGTTCGGTGAGCGGGTTCTCCTCCGCGCTGGTTGGCGTGCTGTGGGTCAATCAGGACTGGCCGGTGGCGGCGGCGATCGTCACGGCGCTGGGGCTCGGTGCCGCCATCGGTGCGCTCTATGCCTTCTTGTTCAACCGCCTTGGCATGCCGAGCTTCGTCTCGACGCTGGCCGGCCTGCTGGCGTGGCTCGGCCTGCAACTCTACCTGCTCGGCTCGTCCGGCTCGATCAACCTTCCCTACGGGTCTCCCCTGGTCAATTTCGGACAGATGCTGGTCATGCCGCCGATCGTATCCTACGCGCTGGCGGCCCTTGCCGGCGTGGTTTTATTCGCGACCGGCTACCGCATGGCCGCGCGCAGGCGAGCGGCGGGACTATCTGCAAGTTCGCTCGGCAGCCTGCTGCTGAAGGGTGCGCTGGTCGTCGTCGTGCTCGAGTTCATCGTCTACTATCTCAATCTCGCTCGCGGCGTTCCGTGGATGTTCGGCCTGTTCGTCGGCTTGTGCGTGGTCATGAACTATGCGCTGAAGCGGACCAAATGGGGCCGCTCGATGAGCGCAGTCGGGGGCAATCGCGAAGCGGCCCGTCGTGCCGGCATCAACGTTCGCCGGATCAATACAAGCGCCTTCATGCTGTGCTCCACCCTGGCTGCCGCCGGCGGTATCCTTGCCGCCGCGCGGCTGGCATCTTCCAGCCAGCAGGCGGGCACCGGAGACGTGAACCTCAACGCCATCGCCGCCGCGGTCATCGGCGGCACCAGCCTGTTTGGTGGCCGCGGCAGCGCCTATTCCGCACTGCTCGGCATCATCGTCATTCAGTCGATCGCCAGCGGCCTGACGCTGCTCGATCTCTCCTCGTCGCTTCGGTACATGATCACGGGTGCGGTGCTTGCCGTCGCGGTCATCGTCGACTCGCTGGCACGACGCTCGCGCGCCTCCCATGGCCGGGCTTAAACAACTCCAACAAAGAGGACCGACCGTGGGCCAGGAACTTGCAGGAAAAGTCGCCGCGATCACCGGCGCCGCCTCGGGCATCGGTCTCGAATGCGCGAGGACGATGATCGCAGCGGGCGCGCGCGTGGTGCTGGTCGACCGGGCGGAGGATGCGCTGAGCAGCGTCTGCTCCGAGCTAGGCGATCACGCGATCCCGCTGCGCATCGACCTCACCGACCAGGCGAGCATGGCGGGCATGATGCCGCAGGTGCTGGAAAAGGCCGGCCGGCTGGACATCTTCCATGCGAATGCCGGAGCCTATGTTGGTGGCGAGGTGCTCGATGGCGATCCCGACGCTTGGGACCGCATGCTCAACCTCAACGTCAACGCGCTGTTCCGCTCGATCCACGCGGTGCTGCCGCATATGGTGGAGCGCAGGAGCGGTGACATTATCGTCACCAGTTCGATCGCCGGTCTCGTCCCCGTCGTATGGGAGCCGATCTACACCGCCTCCAAGCACGCCGTGCAGGCTTTTGTCCATACCGTGCGCCGGCAGGTCGCCAAATATGGCCTGCGCGTCGGCGCGGTGGCGCCCGGCCCGGTTGTGACCGCGCTCATCAGCGACTGGCCGAAGGAGAAGCTCGAGGAGGAAATGGCGGCAGGTGGCCTGATCCAGCCGACGGAAGTCGCACAGGCGGTGCTCTTCATGTTGACCCGTCCGAGAAATGTCACGATCCGCGACCTCGTTATCCTGCCGCAGAGCAACGATCTGTAGCGCTTTTCGCATCTGCGATCTGGACGTTGCTTCATGGTGAGGGAGTCCGCGATGACGCGTCATTTTCTTGGCATCGACGTCGGCACGGGCAGTGCAAGAGCCGGGGTCTTCGATCGCTCTGGCAGACTTGTCGCGACCGATCGGGCCGACATCACGCTTTGGCGGGAGGCCGGCGATATTGTCGAGCAGTCGAGCGAGGACATCTGGCGTGCCGTATGCCGCAGCGTGCGCGGCGCGGTCGGAAAGGCCGGCATCGCGCCGGACAGCATTGCCGGCATTGGCTTTGACGCGACCTGCTCGTTGGTGGTGCTGGGCATTGGCGGCGCGCCGCTTCCGGTCGGCCCCTCCGGCGATCCTGCCCGCAATATCATCGTATGGATGGACCACCGCGCCGTCGAGCAGGCGCGTCGGATCAACCGCACGGGCGCGAAAGTTCTCGAATATGTCGGAGGAGCTATCTCACCCGAGATGGAGACGCCGAAACTATTGTGGCTAGCCGAAAACATGCCCGGCAGCTTTGCGGACGCCTGGCAGTTCATGGACCTGACCGACTTCCTCACCTGGCGTGCGACGGGGAGTCTTGCCCGCTCCACCTGCACGGTCACGTGCAAGTGGACCTATCTCGGCCACGAAGACCGCTGGGATGCCGGCTTCTTTCGCTCGGTCGGTCTCGGCATGCTGGCGGACGAGCAGTTTTGCCGGATCGGCACCGAGATTGTGCCCGGTGGCACACGGCTGGCTGCCGGCCTGACGGCGGAGGCCGCGACCGACCTTGGCCTGAAATTGGGCACGTCCGTTGCGGCAGGCCTCATCGACGCGCATGCGGGCGGTGTCGGCACAGTGGGCGCGCGCGGAACTGCGGGTACGGCCCTCACGCGCATGGCCTATGTGTTCGGAACGTCCGCCTGCACCATGTCGACCACGAAGAACCCGGTCTTCGTTCCCGGCGTTTGGGGACCTTACTACTCCGCCATGGTGCCGGGGCTATGGCTTAATGAGGGCGGACAGTCAGTCGCCGGTGCAGCCATCGACCATCTCGTACGAATGCATCCGTATTCCGCACAGGCGACACATGCGGCACGTCAGGAACAACGGACGCTCGGCGATTGGCTCGCCTCCCAGGTAGAGGCGCGCGGCGGCGCCGCGATGATTCGGGAGGTGGTCGACGAACTTCATGTCGTGCCTGAATTTCTCGGCAACCGCGCGCCCTTCGCTGATCCCGGCGCGCGTGCGCTGATCGCCGGACTGGATATGCGCTCGGACGTCGACAGCCTGTTGGCGCTCTATCTTGCCGGCCTGTGCGGCCTTGGCTACGGGGCGCGGCAGATCGTGCGCGCCCAGCAGGATAAAGGCATCTCCATCGACACCATCGTCGTCAGCGGTGGTGCGGCACAGAACCGCCTCGTGCGGCAGGTGCTGGCTGATACGACCGGCCTGACGGTTGCTGCTTCGGCATCTTCGGAGCCCGTATTGCTCGGCTCCGCGATGCTCGGATCGGTTGCTTCGGGCGATCACACCAATGTCAGCCAGGCGATGGAGGCGATGTCGGCCTTGGGAGAAATACATCAACCCGACGCAGCCCTGGCAAACTGGAACATCAAGCGCTTTGCAGCCTTCGAGGCCTTGCAGAAGGTCGGCCGATCAATCCGGAGCGACTCCGCTTAGCTTGGTTTTGCGAGGTGTAGGCGGGCTCCGCTCTCTTCTCCGTCATTGCGAGCCCAGAGAGATTTTGGATGGCTTCGCTGCGCGCGCAATGACGATTGTAGAAGCAGCGCAGTAGTTTAGCCGGTCTGCCCCCCCCTTACAGGGCAAGACCGCCTTCTACTGTGCATGGGGTTGTTTTCGCGTTTTGAGTTCAGCCGCGCCCCACGAACGGCATCTTGGTTGCCATGACGGTCATGGTCAGCACATTGGCATCGAGCGGCAGGCCGGCCATGTAGGCCACGGCATCGCCGACCGCCTTGGCGTCCATGCGCGGCTCGTGCTTGGTGGTGCCATCCGGCTGGAGCACGCCGGGGCCGTTGACCATGCGATCGGTCATCGGGGTCGCCGCATTGCCGATATCGACCTGCCCGACCGCGATGTCGTACATGCGGCCGTCGAGATTGCTGGCCTTGGTCAGGCCCGTGATGGCGTGCTTGGTCGAGGTGTAGGCCGCCGAGAACGGCCGCGGCGCATGCGCCGAGATCGAGCCGTTGTTGATGATGCGGCCGCCGCGCGGGGTCTGGTCCTTCATGATCCGGAAGGCATGCTGGGTGCACAGGAACGGACCGGTGAGGTTGGTGTTGACCACCGCCTGCCACTGATCGAGGCTGAGGTCCTCGAAGTTCACCGCCGGTGCGCCCATGCCGGCATTGTTGAAGAGCACGTCGAGCCGGCCGTAGGTCTCCTTCACCTTGGCGAACAGCGCGGCGATGGAGTCCGGCTTGGTCATGTCGGCGGTGACGCAGAGGCTTTTTCCCGCCGGGCCGAGCTTTGCGGTCTCCTCGAGCATGTCGAGCCGGCGCCCCGTGAGCACCACGGTGAAGCCGGCGTTCATCAGCGCCAGCGAGGCCGCGCGCCCGACGCCGGTGCCGGCGCCGGTCACCACAGCGATCTTTCTTGATTCACTCATCGTTTCCTGCCTTTTCTCTTGAGCTGTCAGGTTTTGGGTTCTTTTTCGTTCTTGTAGGGCGGCCGCGGAATGTTCTGATGCGCCGCGCGAAGCGCCGCCGACCAACGCGAGCGCAGATCGTGGAAATACGGCTCGCCCGCCTCGATGCGGTGGTTGAGATCGGCGTCGCACGCGTCGGCGCGCACCACCAGCACGTCGATCGGCAGGCCGACGCCGAGGTTCGAGCGCATGGTCGAGTCCATCGAGATCAGCCCTGTCTTCAGCGCCTCGTAGAGCTCGACGTCATAATGCATGGCGCGGTCGAGCACCGGCTTGCCGTATTTGTGCTCGCCGATCTGCAGGTAGGGCGTATCGGTCGTGCACTCGATGAAGTTGCCGGCGGCGTAGACCATGAACAGGCGCATGCGTGCGCCCTTGATCTGGCCTCCGAACAGGAAGGAGACGTCGAAGGACACGTCCTCGGATCTCAGCGCCGGGCCTTCGGTGGCGTGCACGGCGCGGATGGCCCGGCCGATGCGCTGGGCGGCCTGGAACATGGTCGGCGCGTTCATCAGCGTCTCAGCCTCGCCCGTGTCGGGATTCTCCAGGCCTTCCGTCAGCGTGGAGAGCACCGACTGGCTGATGGCGAGGTTGCCGGCGCTGGCGATCGCCATGATGCGCTCACCAGGCTTCGAGAAGACATGGAGCTTGCGGAAGGTCGAGACGTTGTCGAGCCCGGCATTGGTGCGGGTGTCGGCGATCATCACCAGACCGTCCCGAACCAGGATTCCGCAACAATAGGTCATTTCCAGTCCCCGAACGCGTTTGCGGAATTACTAGCCAATTTCGGAAGCCGCTCCAACCCCCGATTCCCGGGGCGCGAGGAAACGGGCAAGTCTTGATCCTCATGGTGAGGAGCGTGCGAAACATGCGTCGCGAACCATGGAGGCCCATGCTGCCCGCGGCCATCCTTCGAGACGGCGCTTGCGCGCTTCCTCGGCATGCGGATGTGCCCGCAGTGCGACTCAGCTCTGCCGCTGCGATTGCGATTGCCATTGCCCGCTGCGGCCGGCCTGCTCGACCTTCACGGCCACGACCAGCGTCTCCGCGCCGCCGCCATAGCGAGTGCCACGCACCGGGGCTGCGCCGAGATAATCGAGCCCGATCGCGACGCGGACATGGGCGTCGGTGGCGCAGATGCTGTTGGCGGGATCGAAGCCGATCCAGCCGAGATCGGGCAGAAAGGCTTCTGCCCAGGCGTGCCCGGCCTCCTGATGCACCATACCATCCGAGCGCAGGAAATGGCCGGAGACGAAGCGCGCCGGCACGCCGCCGGCGCGGGCGCAGGCGATGAAGATGTGCGCGTAGTCCTGGCAAACCCCGCGCTTGAGCGTGAAAGCCTCCGCCGCCGAGGTGCCGCTGTGGGTGGGGTCTTCGTCGAAGGTCATGTGATCGGCAATCTGCGTCATCAGCTTGTGCAGGAAGCCGAGCGTGTCGCTCTCGGCCTCGCCGCGCAACTGGCGCGCAATCGCCGTCATGGCCGGATTGACGGAGGTGAGGTCGGTGGAGCGCAGGAACATGCCGGCCGGAAAGCGCTCATCGGTGCCGCGCAGTACGCCGCCGGTGTCGTGGGTCTCGATCAGCCCTTCGGCAGTGATCTGGATGTCGCCGACGGGTCCGCAGGACAGCACGTGGGTGACGTTGCCGAACGCATCCTCATGCATGTCGAGCTTGGTGTCCGTGGAGACGTCGATCTGCCATTCCGCCACATATTGCCCGTCATGGCTGCCGGGCGTCATGCGCAGGATCTGGATCACGCTCGTGGCCGGCGGCTCGTAGCGATAGGTCGTGGTGTGCAGGATTCGCAGGCGCATGGTATTTTGATTCCGTCACTCCGGAGACGCCTTCGGGCGCCCCGGTATGACTGCGTGTATCAGATCAAATACTGCTTCGTGATGATTTCGCCCAGCCTGGAATTGTCCGTGATGAATTCCTGAATGAATTCATGCACGCCGTGCTGGAAAATGTCGTTCATGTTGCTGTGTTCCAGCCGGTTGCGGATGCCGCGGGCGTGGCGCTGGGCCGGGCCCTGGCGGCCATAGGCGACGCCGATCTGGTCGAGATTGCGCACGAGATTGCCGTAGCAGCTCGCCAGCGAGCGCGGCAGCGTGTCGTTGAGGATGAGCAGATCCGCAATCAGCCAGGGCTTCAGCGTCTCGCGATAGACCCAGTGATAGGCCGTCAGCGCCGAGACCGAGCGCAGGATCGAGCTCCACTGATAGAAGTCGAGCGGACCGCCGACGTGCTCCTCCTCGGGCAGCAGCACGTGGTATTTCACGTCGAGAATGCGCGCGGTGTTGTCGGCGCGCTCTAAGTGCAGGCCCATCCGCGAGAACCAGTAGGCGTCGTTGCGCAGCATGGTCCGGTAGGCCGAGCCGTCGAATCGGAGCGAGGTCTCCTGCACGAAGCGCAGGAATTTGGCGAGGTCCTCGCGCGTCGAGGAGCCTTTGCTCCAGACCGCCTGAAGCTCGATCCAGGCCGAGTTGATGGTGTCCCACATCTCGCTGGTCAGTGCGGTGCGCACCGAGCGCGAGTTCAGCCGGGCCGCCTCGATGCAGTTCCTGATCGAGGAGGGGTTGTCCACGGCGAACGAGAGGTAGTCGATCACGTTATGCTCGTTGGCTTCCTCATGGGTCCGATAGAAGCTGGCGGCGACGCCGGCGGTGAGCAATGCCGAGTCCCATTCATTGGTCTTGCCGATATAGGCGGCGGGAAGCGCGGTCACGCGCAAGGTCGCATCGATGGTGCGCGCGAGATATTCGGCCCGCTCGACGTAGCGGGCGAGCCAGTAGAGGTTTTCGGCGGTACGCGACAGCATCTGTCTACTCGTCCAGGATCCAGGTGTCTTTGGTGCCGCCGCCCTGGCTCGAATTCACCACCAGGGAGCCTTCCTTCAGCGCAACACGTGTCAGCCCGCCCGGCACGATGGTGGTGTGCTTGCTGCCGGTCAGCACGAAGGGCCGCAGATCGACGTGGCGGGGGGCGAGGCCCGATGCCGTGCAGGTCGGGCAGGTCGAGAGCGCCAGCGTCGGTTGCGCGATGAATCCTTCCGGGTCGCGCTTGAGCTTCTCGCGGAACGCTTCGATCGTCGCTCTCGTCGCAGCGGGGCCGATCAGCATGCCGTAGCCGCCGGAGCCGTGAACCTCCTTCACGACGAGCTCGCCGAGGTTGTCCAGCACATAGGCGAGATCCTTCGGCTCGCGGCAGCGCCAGGTCGGCACGTTCTTCAGGATCGGCTCCTCGCCGAGATAGAATTTCACGATGTCCGGCATGTAGGAGTAGATCGCCTTGTCATCGGCGATGCCGGTGCCGACGGCGTTGGCGAGCGTGATGTTGCCGGCCGCATAGGCCGACATCAGTCCGGGTACGCCGAGCACGGAATCGGGGCGGAAGGTGAGGGGATCGAGGAAGTCGTCGTCGACGCGGCGATAGATGACGTCGACCCGCTTCAGTCCTTCCGTCGTTCGCATGAACACTTCGTTGTTCTTGACGATGAGATCGCGGCCCTCGACCAGCTCGATGCCGAGCTTGTCGGCGAGGAAGGAGTGCTCGTAATAGGCCGAGTTGTAGACGCCGGGCGTGAGCAGGGCGACCGTCGGTTCGCCAGATGCGCTCTGCGGCGCGACCGAGCGGAGCGCGGCAAGCAGCTCGTCCGGATAACGCTCGACCGGCGCCACCTTGTGGCGGGCGAACAGATCCGGAAACAGCCGCATCATGATCTCGCGGTTTTCCAGCATGTAGGACACGCCCGATGGCGTGCGGGCATTGTCCTCCAGCACGATGAAGTCCTCGGCGTCAACCCGGACAATGTCGATGCCGGCAATGTGCACATAGACGTCGTGTGGGACCTGCTGGCCGTTCATTTCGGGCCGGAACACCGGGTTTTGGAAGATCAGATCGTCCGGCACGATTTCGGCGCGCAGGATGTCGCGGCCGTGATAGATGTCGCGCAGGAACATGTTGAGCGCGCGCACGCGCTGCTTCAGGCCCTTTTCCAGCAGCGCCCATTCCTTGCCGGACATGATCCGCGGGATCACGTCGAAGGGGATCAGGCGCTCGGTGGACTCGGCCTCGCCATAGACCGCGAACGTAATGCCGATCCGCCGGAACAGCAGCTCGGCCTCCTGATGGCGATATGCGAGCGCCTCGGCAGGCGTCTCCTTGAGCCAGCGCGCCAGCACCTCATAGGCGGGGCGAAGCTCGCCGCCGGGAATGTTCATTTCATCAAATGCGACTGCCATAGATCCCGACTTGTCTCCGCAAGGCGTTGCGCCATTTCACAGGTCGCCGGGCCTTGATGAAGACCGTGACGTCCTGGCCATGCGGCAAGAGTGCATGACTTCGAAGTGGTAGCAAGGGCCGGGCCAGCGCGATAAGCATGGACTGGCAGCATTTGCCGGATATGGCCGGCGGCTTGCCTGAAAAAATGGCTGAGGACTGCTTATTCCGGCAGCAAAACCGCGTGACTTCAACGCGTTACCTCGGCAAAGTCGGCGCCACAGGTGAGGGACTTAAGTTATGAGCGAGATCGTCACGGCGGGCATTCTGGTCATTGGGGACGAAATCCTGTCCGGCCGGACCAAGGACAAGAATATCGGCTTCATCGCCGAATACCTGACCAACATCGGCATCGATCTGAAGGAGGTCCGGGTCGTCTCCGACGACGAGGCCGACATCATCGCTGCCCTGGATGCGCTGCGGCATCGCTACACCTACGTCTTCACCACCGGCGGCATCGGGCCGACCCATGACGACATCACCGCCGACAGCGTCGCCAAGGCGTTCGGCGTCGGCATCGACCACCATCCGCAGGTGGTCGCCCGTTTCCGCGAGCGCTGGAGCGAACAGGACCTCAACGAGGCCCGCCTGCGCATGGCCCGCATTCCCGATGGTGCCGAGCTGATCCAGAGTGCGACCATTCTCGCCCCCGGCTTCAAGATCGGCAATGTCATCGTCATGGCGGGCGTGCCGTCGATCATGCAGGCAATGATGGACATCGTCTCGCCCAAGCTGAAGTCGGGCGTGCGCATGCTTTCCGACACGGTGCGCGCCAACGCGCGCGAGGGCGACATCGGCGGTCCGCTGCGGGCGATCGCCGCCGCCCATCCCGACACCATCATCGGCAGCTATCCCTTCATGGACGAGGACTCGAAACCGAACACCAATCTGGTGGTGCGCTCGCGTGATCCGGAGAAGCTGGCGGCAGCGATGGCTGCGGTGAAGGAGATGCTGGCGGGATTGAACATCACCCGGTAGCAGAAGGGCAGCCGGACGATGATTGGCAGGAGACGATGATGGCAGGTAACGCATCGGAACCGAGCGCGCAGGAGAAGGCGGGCCGGCCCTTTCCGGTCTCATGGGACCAGTTCCACCGGGACTGCCGGGCGCTGACCTGGCGGCTCAACGAGGTCGGTCCGTTCCACGCGGTGATCGCGATCACGCGTGGGGGCCTCGTGCCGGCCGCGATCGTGGCGCGCGAGCTCGGCGTGCGCGTGATCGATACGGTCTGTATCGCGAGCTACGATCACGACAAGCAGGGCGAGCTTCAGGTCCTCAAGGGGATTTCCGACGCGGCGATGAAGCTTGGCGGCGGCACCGGCAAGGGCCTGTTGATCGTCGACGACCTCGTCGACACCGGCAAGACCGGCAGGCTGGTGCGCGAGATGCTGCCGGATGCGCATTTTGCCACCGTCTACGCCAAGCCGAAGGGCCGACCGCTGGTCGACACCTTCATCACGGAAGTCTCGCAGGATACATGGATCTTCTTTCCCTGGGACACTGCGCTGTCCTATCACCCGCCGCTGCGCGACGGCGCGGCGTGACTATTGCCGTCATTGCGAGGAGCTCTTGCGACGAAGCAATCCAGACCGTCCCGGCCGCGCTAGCTTGGATTGCTTCGCTTCGCTCGCAATGACGGTTGGAGAGAGCCATGCCCCTCCAAAATCGCGTCACCCCGACCGGCGACATCATCGCCACTCCGCATCGCGGCCTGTTCACCGGCAATCGCGGCATCATCCACGATCCCGCGACCAGGACGCTGCTGAGGAAGCGCTGGTCGTCGCCGGCTTGGCTCACCTGCGTTTGCGAATTCCGCGGCCGCCGCCGCGAGGTGATGGCACAGCGGAGCTGGACCGAGCTGTTCTTCCTCGATGAAGCTACCGCGTTCGCCGCCGGCCATCGTCCCTGCTTCTATTGCCGCCGCGACGATGCCAATCGCTTCAGAGCCGCATGGGAACAAGGCAATCGCGTGCATGGCGTCCGTATGCACGACATCGACACGGTGCTGCATCACGAGCGGCTCGATCAAGGCAGGAAGCGGCTGCACGAACTGCTGGTGCCGCTCGCGCAGCTTCCCGAGGGTGCGATGGTTCAGCAGGGCGAGGAGAGCTTTCTGGTGACGCAGGGCAGGGCCCTGCTATGGTCACCGGCGGGCTATGCCGCGGTCGCGCGTCAGCTTGGCGAAGCGGCGTTGCTCACGCCGCCTTCGACTCTGCGCACATTGAACGCCGGCTACTCGCCGCTGTTGCATCCGACGGCGCTGCCTTAACGCAGCGCCCGCCCTCGCCATCACCCCAGCTTCTCGCGCGCCAACGCGGCGCCTGCGCCGAGCGCCATCAGCTTGGCTTCGGCGATTTCGCGCCGCATCGGCGCCATGCCGCAATTGGTGGTGGCGATGATGTTGCTCTTGGGTACGAATTTCGACACCGCGTCGATCACCGTGACGACGTCCTCGGCGGTCTCGATCGTGTCGCTGGCGACGTCGATCACGCCGGCCTGCACGATTTTGCTCTTGAGCAGCGCCAGCAGGTCGAGCGGCACTTTCGAGTTGCGGCATTCGATCGCCACCTGCTGGATCGGGCTGGCGTCGATCGCCGGAAAGATCTGCTCATACTGTCGCCACTGCGCTCCGAGCGTCTCCTTCCAGTCGGTGTTCGCCTTGATGCCGTAGCCGTAGCAGATGTGCACGGCAGTGGTGCAGGTGAGGCCTTGCGCGGCGCGCTCCAGCGCCTTGATGCCCCAATCGTTGACCTCGTCCATGTAGACGTTGAAGGCGGGCTCGTCGAACTGCACGAGATCGACGCCGTCGGCCTGCAATGCCTTGGCCTCCTCGTTGAGCAACTCGGCGAAGGCAAAGGCCATCTTCACGCGATCGCCATAGTAGCGATCGGCAATGGTGTCGATAATGGTCATCGGGCCGGGCAGGGTGAACTTCAGCTTCTTCCCGGTGTGCGTTCGCGCCACGCGCGCCTCGAAGGCATGCACGCGCTCCTTGAGCCGGAGCGGCGCGACCACCTGCGGCACCATCGCCTTGTAGCGGTCCTTGCGGATGCCCATCTCGACCTTGTGGGCGAAGTCGATGCCGTCGATCTTCTCCAGGAAACCGTGGACGAAATGCTGCCGGGCTTGCTCGCCCTCGGTAACGATGTCGATGCCGGCATCCTCCTGGATCTTCAGCCAGATCAGCGTCGCGTCCCGCTTGGCACGGAGAAGCTCGTCGCCCTGCCATTTCCAGGGCGCCCAGAGCATGTTGGGCTCGGCGAGCCATTCCGGCTTCGGCAAGGAGCCGGCAATCGTGGTTGGAAACAGCATGGCGGCCCTCCCGGTGGGTTGTGTTGCGCCCCTTCCTGCCATGTCTTAACGTCAAGGTACAGAACAACAAAAGTCGCCTTGAACCCCGCGACGCCGGATTCGGAAACGCCATGATCGAATTCTTCTTCGACTGCTCGAGCCCCTGGACCTATCTCGCCTTCCACAACATTCAGCCGCTCGCCAAGGAACTGGGCGCCGAGATCGTCTGGCGGCCGATCCTGGTCGGCGGCATCTTCAACACCGTCAACCCGAGCGTCTATGCGCAGCGCGAGAAGCCGGTGCCGCTGAAGGCGCGTTACATGAAGAAGGATCTTCAGGACTGGGCGCGCTCGGCAGGCCTTGCGATCAAGATGCCGCCGACGGTATTTCCCGTGAACAGCGTGAAGGCGATGCGCGGCTGCATCTGGCTCGGCAGGGACGTGGTGCCGTTCGCGACGGCCGTGTTCGAGACCTATTGGGGCGGTGACAAGGACATCTCGCAGGACGCAGTGCTTGCCGAGATCTGCAGACAAGTCGGCATCGACGAGCAGAAGTTCTTCGCGGGCATCTCGGAGCAGGGGATCAAGGATCAGCTCAAGGCCAATACGGAAGAGGTGGTCGCCCGCGGCGGCTTCGGCTCGCCGACGATCTTCGTGGACAAAACCGACATGTATTTCGGCAATGACCGCCTGCCGCTGATCCGTGAGGCGTTGCTGCGCAGCAAGGCGAGCGCGGTCTGATGGTGCGCGCTGTCGTCTGCCGCGTGCTCGGCCCGCCCGAAGCGTTGCGGCTGGAGGAGTTTCCGTCGCGCGCCCTGAAGCCGGGCGAGGTGCGCGTCGCGGTCCGGGCCGCCGGGCTGAATTTTCCTGATGTGCTGATGGCCGCCGGTCAATATCAGCTCAAGCCGGACCTGCCGTTCACGCCCGGCATGGAAGCCGCCGGTGACGTCGTCGAGATCGGTACCGAGGCGAGAGGCGTTGCTGTCGGCGACAAGGTCATCGTCAAGATGCGCCACGGCGCGTTTGCGGACCAAGTCGTCGTCACACCGTCGCAGCTCACACCGATGCCGTCGACTTTCGACTACGCGGAAGCTGCGACCTATCTTGCCGCGCACGGCACGGCCTATCACGCGCTGATCGATCGCGGCCGAATCGAGCCCGGCGAAGTGCTGCTGGTGCATGGCGCCGGCGGCGGCGTCGGCCTTGCGGCCGTCGAGATCGGCAAGATGCTGGGCGCGACCGTGATCGCGACCGCCTCCAGCGACGAGAAACTCGCCATCGCCAGGGCGCGCGGCGCCGATCATCTCGTTCGTTATGACCGCGAACCGTTTCGCGATGCCGTCAAGCGCATTACCGATGGTCGCGGTGCGGACGTCGTATTCGATCCCGTCGGCGGCCAGGTCTTTGAAGATTCGATGCGCTGCATCGCCTGGGGCGCGCGGCTGCTGGTGATCGGATTCACGGGCGGGATCGGTTCGGCCAAGACCAATCTGCTGCTGATCAAGGGCGCCAGCGTGCTTGGTGTGCGTGCCGGTGAAGCGGTGCGGAAGAATCCGGCGCTCGGCCAGGTGCGGCTGAAGGCGCTGCTGCAATGGGCGGAGGAGGGCAAGCTGCGCCCCAACGTCTCGCACCGCCTGCCGCTGGAAGATTACGCGAAGGCGATGCGACTCTTGATCGACCGCAAGGCGATCGGACGTGTGGCGCTGATGATGGAGTAACGGCGCCGTAGGGTGGGCAAAGCGAAGCGTGCCCACCATTCTGATTTCCGTTGCCGATCGATGGTGGGCACGGCGCAAGAGCGCCTTTGCCCACCCTACGAATGTCTTCGCGTTACTTATATTCCCGCTCGGTCCACCACGGGAAATAGTCTGGCATGTCCGTGGAGACCTTGTTCTTGAACTGCGCAGGTCGCTTTTCCAGGAACGACACCACGCCTTCCTTCACGTCGTCGGAGCGGCCGCGGGCGTAGATGCCGCGGCTGTCGATCTTGTGGGCTTCCATGGGATCGTCTGCACCCATCATGCGCCACATCATCTGGCGGATCAGCGCCACCGACACCGGCGCGGTCTTGGCACAGAATTCCTTGGCGAGCGCGCGAGCGGTCGGCAGAAGATCATCCGGCGCCACCACCTTGCTGACGAGACGGCCGGCGAGGGCTTCCTGAGCCGGGAAGACGCGGCCCGAATAGCACCATTCCAGCGCCTGCGAGATGCCGACGATGCGCGGCAGGAACCAGCTCGAGGCCGCCTCCGGCACGATGCCGCGCTGGGAGAACACGAAGCCGAACCGCGCGGCGTCCGAGGCAATGCGGATGTCCATCGCGAGCTGCATGGTGACGCCGATGCCGACGGCAGGGCCGTTCACCGCGGCGATCACCGGCTTCAGGCACTTGAAGATGCGCAACGTCACCTGGCCGCCGCCGTCGCGCACCTGGGGATCGCTGTAGTCGACCTTGCCGTCGGCGAAGCGTTTCACCGGTCCGCGTCGCGCATCGCGATCGAACGTATCCGCACCGGACGAAAGATCGGCGCCCGCGCAAAAGCCGCGACCGGCACCGGTGACGATGATGGCGCGGATATTGTCGTCCTTGTCGGCGGCGTCGAACGCATCGATCAACTCTGCCTGCATTTGCGCGTTGAAGGCGTTGAGCTTGTCGGGCCGGTTCAGCGTGACGGTGAGGATCTGCTCGGCGACCTCGTATTTGATCGTCTCATACGCCATGTGGTTTCCTTCCTTCTTTTCTTTGATCATCTGTCTAGCACGTCATTCCGGGGCGCGCGAAGCGCGAACTCCGGTGCGCAATTGCGCACCTGAGAATCCATTTCTCCACACCACTTGTGCGGATGAATGGATTCCGGGCTTGCGCCAAGAGGGCGCAACCCGGAATGACGACAGTGCGATTAATTAGCCGGCGGCGACGGCCAGGGCCGCTGCGTACCGCGCAAACCTTCAAAGGCCTTGGCCATGCCGAGTACGCCGATATCGTCGAAGCGGCGGCCGACGATTTGCACGCCGATCGGAAAACCCTTGGCGTCGAAGCCGCCGTTGACGGAGATGGCCGGGTTCTCCGACATATTCCACGGCACGGTATAGGCGATGTGCTCGAACGGCTTCATCGGATCGTTGGTCGGCGAGGCCCATTCCGCCGGAAAATTCACGTTCGGTGCCGTCGGCGAAATCACATAATCGAGCTCGCAGAACAGCTTTCCTGCCGCGGCGCGGATCGCCATAGTCTGGTTGAAGCCGCGGATGACGTCGACGCCCGACAGCTTGGCGCCCGACTCGCCCCACGTGAAGATATAGGGCAGCACCTTGGCCTGCTCGGCCGGCGCCAGCTTGGACAGATCGTCCCATATCCGCGCACGCCAAAAATTGTCGAGGCCATCGAGCATCTCGCGGGTGAGGATGCCATCGACTTCGGTGACGACGCTGCCTGCGGATTCGAACGCCTTGGCCGCTTTCACCGCGACCTCGCGCACCGGCTTCTCCAGCGTCAGGCCGACGCCGGCATCGAGCATCAACCCGATCCGGAGTTTGCGCGGAGACTTCTCCAGGCCTCTCCAGTTGAGCGGCTCGGCGGGCAGGCTCATGCCGTCGCGCCGGTCGGGTTTTGCGATCACGCTCATCATTAGCGCGCAATCGTCGACCGTGCGGGCCATCGGGCCGGCGACGCGGCCGACATAGCTGGGATCGATCGGCACGCGGCCGAAGCTCGGCTTCAGGCCGACGAGGCCACACCAAGCGGCCGGCAGGCGGATCGAGCCGCCGATATCGGTGCCGAGATGCAGCGGGCCATAGCCGGCCGCGGCGGCAGCGCCAGCACCCGCGCTGGAGCCTCCGGGATTCTTGGAGAGATCCCAGGGATTGCGCGCGAGTGGGTGGAAACTGGAGAGCCCCGAGGACAGCATGCCGTAATCGGGCATCGTGGTCTTGGCGAAGATGATCGCGCCGGCCTCGCGCAGCCGCGCGGCGGGCGGGGCATCCTTCCCGGCGGGCACGAGCTTGACGCTGGCCGCGCCGAGCGGCACCGGCACGCCTTTCGTGGCGATGTTGTCTTTCACCGTGACAGGCACGCCGTCGAGCGCACCTGACGGCTCGCCACCCGTCCAGCGCGCGGTCGAGGCCTTCGCAGCCTCGCGCGCGCCCTCGGGATCGAATGCATAGAGCGCCTTCAGATGCGGCTCCCACGCCGCGACGTGCGCGAGCACGTCGTCCAGCACCTCGCTCGGCGAGAACTGTTTGGCGCGATAGCCCGCGATCAAATCGACCGCGGACAGATCGTGCAGCGAGGTAACGGGCTCTTCGACGCTCTTTTTGTGCATTGCTAACCTACCGGCATGCGGGTCTCGATGATGCGGGCAAACATGCTGGCACCGATCGGCAGGATCTTGTCATCGAGCACGAAGCCGGGATTGTGCACCGGTACCGAGCCGTCATGACCGACCCAGAAATAGGCGCCGGGAATGGTCTGCAGCATGTCGGCAAAATCCTCGCTGCCCATCTTCGGCTGGGCGCGGGTGATCACGTTGGCGGGATCGACCACGGTGCGCGCGACCTCCTCGACCACCTTGGACTGCTCGACCTGGTTGACCAGAACGCCGAAGGTGTCGCGGATGTCGGCTTCGATCTCGCACTGGAACGCGGCAGCCATACCGGCACAGATCGTGCGGATGCGCTCGCTGATCATGGCGCGGACTTCGTTCGAGAAGGTACGGATGGTGCCGCAGAGATGCGCTTCGCCGGGGATGACGTTGTAGGCGGAGCCGGCATGGATCTGCGTGATCGAGATGACGGCGGATTGCAGCGGGTCGACGTTGCGGCTGACGATGGTCTGGATCGCCTGCGCCAGCGTGGTCGCGATGATCACCGCATCCTTCGAGCGCTCGGGCATCGCGCCATGCGCGCCATAGCCGGTGATGCGGAGGTCGAAGAAGTCGGCGCCGGCCATCGCCGGGCCCGGCAGGATCGCGATCTCGCCGTGGTTGAGGTCGGGTGCATTGTGCAGGCCGTAGAGCTCGTCGCAGGGAAACTTCTCGAACAGGCCGTCCTTGATCATCGCGCGGGCGCCGCCGAGGCCTTCCTCGGCCGGCTGGAAGATCAGGTGCACGGTGCCGTCGAAATTCCTGGTCTCGGCGAGATAGCGCGCGGTGCCGAGCAGCATGGTGGTGTGGCCGTCATGGCCGCAGCCGTGAAAGCGGCCGGGGATTTTCGAACTCCATTTCAGATTGGTGTTCTCTTCCATCGGCAGCGCGTCCATGTCGGCGCGGAGGCCAATGCGCTTGTTGCTCGCGCCCTTGCCCTTGATGACGCCGATCACGCCGGTGCCGCCGAGACCGCGATGCACCTCGATGCCCCAGCTCTTCAGCTTGTCGGCGACGATGCCGGATGTGCGAACTTCCTCGAAGCCGATCTCGGGATGGGCGTGGAGGTCGCGCCTGATAGCGGTGAGTTCGTCGGCATAGCCGTCGATGCGGTCGATCGTGGGCATGTGTTCCTGTCCGGTTAGCGTGAAGGAGGATTGAAAACGGCGCCATTCGGCTTGATGCGGATGCCCGGCCGCAGGCGCGTCCAGGGCAGCGAAGCAGTGTCGGCCGGCATCGCGCCGGGCGCGGCGCAGATCAGAAGCCTCTCCGCGATCGGCTCGAAATCGGCACGGAAGTGCACCGAGCTCTTGTTGACCAGGATCTTCTGTTCGGTCGGCTCGATGCCGACATAGCGGTACATCGCCTGGTCGGCGAGCTGGGCCTTGTGCGAGGAGACGACGACGCGGACATCCCCGATGCGCAACGCTGCGGAGGGACCCATCTCCATCTCGCGGCCGCCATAATAGGGGCCGGGTGCGATGAAGCGGCCGTCGGAGAGCTTTTCGACCACGAAGGTCTCGCGATAGGGCTCGTCGCCGGGAATGCCGGACTTGCCGCCGAGCGACAGCGTCACGACGGCGCCGACGCCGGCCGCATGCGCAGCCTTGGCCGATTCCGGATCGTAGATCGCGCCGGTCGCGGCGCTCGCCTTGTTGCGTACCAGCGCGCGCAGCATGCCGGTGGTGTCGGAATCACCGCCGGCGCCGGGATTGTCCTGGGTGTCGGCGATGACGATCGGCTTGCTCGCGCGCTTCGCCAGTTCCATGGCGTGACGCACGCCGTCGTCGGGCGACCAGATCTTGCCGTCGAAATCGTCTTCGTGGCCCTCGATCAGCTTGACGATCGCATCGGCCGCGCGGTCGGCGTCCGCTTGCGTCGCGCCGTAGGCGAACACGCTCGGACCGCAATCGCAGAAGTCGGCGGCAGGGAAGCCCGGTGCGAAAGATAGCGTCGGAACCGCGTCGCTCTCCAGCGCGGCGAGCCGTTCGTAGATGCCTTTGGTCGGGTGGTCGTTGGTGCACTGCCAACTAATCGGGATCAGGAATGGCAATTGCCGGAACGCCTTTGCGAAGCGCTGCTTCGTTTTCAGCAGCAGCGCCAGATGCCTTGCGCAGGCCCGGCCGGTCTCGGCCATGTCGACATGGGGATAGGTACGGTAGGCGATCAGCGCATCCGCATGCCCGATCATCTCCGGCGTGATGTTGGCGTGGAGGTCGAGGCTGGTGACCAGCGGAACATCCTTGCCGATAACGCGGCGCACGCGCGCCAGGATCTCGCCTTCGCCGTCGTCGAGATGCTCGGTCACCATGGCGCCGTGCAGGTCGAGATAGACCGCATCGATCGGCCCGGCGGCTTTGATGCCATCGACCATCACCTTCACGATGCGCTCGAAGGCATCCTGGGTGACATGTGCCGAGGGGCTCGCCGCGCAGGCGATCGTCGGAATGAGTTCCCAGCCGTTCGCTTCAGCGGCGTCGACGAAGCCGGCGAGACCGACATTGATGCGCCGCATCACCTTCAACACATCGGTGCCTTCCGTCATCGCCGGCCAGCCGCCGCCATGCTGAAAGTCCGCAAATGTCGCCTTCGTCGGAGCGAAGGTGTTGGTCTCGTGCAGGAAGCCGCCGACGGCGATACGTGTCATTCAGTTCAGCCCCACGAAAATGATGCGCGACGTTATCCGCATTTGCGGCAAGCGCAAGCAAGGCAGGCAATCGCGCCGCGCATGGCCTCAAGCTGTTTTGGGAATACTGCGGAGGCGCTCCACACTCCGCCGTCATTCCGGGGCGCGCCCTCTTGGGCGCGAGCCCGGAATCCATTTTGCTGCAGCGTGTGAGGCCTGATGGATTCCGGGCTCATCGCTTCGCGATGCCCCGGAATGACGACAGAGTGAGTTAGCCCGTCGCCGCCACGCCTTCCGGCACCGGCCGGAAGTTGGCGAAATCCCAGCCTCGGCCGGGCGCGGCATCCAGCAGCGCCCTGGTGTAGGCCTCCTTCGGATGTGTCAGCACTTCGGCGGCGGGGCCCTGTTCGACGACGCGGCCGCGCTGCATCACCACGACCTCGTCGCAGATCTGCGCGGCGACGCGCAGGTCGTGGGTGATGAACAAGATGGCGATGCCGAGGCGCGTCTGGATCTCGTCGAGCAGTTCCAGCACCTGTGCCTGCACCGAGACGTCGAGCGCGGAGACCGCTTCGTCCGCGACCAGCACGTCGGGATCGAGTGCGAGCGCGCGGGCGATGGCGATGCGCTGGCGCTGGCCGCCGGAGAACTGGTGCGGATAGCGCGACACCGCGTCGGCGGGCAGGCCGACGAGCTCGAGCAGCTCCCGCGCCCGCTTCATCGCATCGGCATGCGGAACGCCGTAATTGATCGGGCCTTCGGCGATGCTCTCGCCGATGGTGACGCGCGGGTTGAGCGAGCGGTAGGGATCCTGGAACACGATCTGGATCTTCTGCCGGTGCGGCTGGAGCAGGCGCCGCGATATGTCGGCGATCTCGCGTCCGGCGAGGCGCACGCCGCCGGAGGTCGGGTCGATCAGGCGGACGATGCAGCGTGCCACCGTCGACTTGCCCGAGCCGCTTTCGCCGACGATGCCGAGCGTGCGGCCCTTGCGCAGCGTCAGCGTCACCTTGTCGGCGGCGACGACCTCGCGACCTTTGCCGAAGAAGGCGCGCTCCTTATAGACCTTGGTGAGGTCGTTGGCCTCCAGCACCACCGGCTCGCGGCTCTCCTCGCGTGGCGGGCGGGGCACCAGGCTCGGCACGGAGGCGAGGAGGTTGCGGGTATATTCCATGGTCGGGTTGCGCAGCACGGTTTCGAGCGTGCCGGTCTCGACCAGGCGGCCCTGCCGCATCACCGCGACGCGGTCGGCGATCTCGGCGACCACACCCATGTCGTGGGTGATGAACAGCACGGCCGTGCCGTGATCGCGCTGCAGCTCGCGGATCAGGGACAAAATCTGCTTCTGCGTGGTGACGTCGAGCGCGGTGGTCGGTTCGTCGGCAATGAGGAGCTTCGGCTCCAGCACCAGCGCCATCGCGATCATGATGCGCTGGCGCTGGCCGCCGGAGAGGCGATGCGGGTAGGAGGCGAAGATGCGCTCGACCTGGGGCAGGTGGACCTGCTCCATCATGTCGAGGATGCGCTTTCTCCGTGCCCTGGCGTCGAGATCGGTGTGAGCGCGCAGCACCTCGTCGATCTGGCGGCCGACCGGCACGACCGGATTGAGCGCGGTCATGGGCTCCTGGAAGATCATCGCCATCCGCGTGGCGCGAAGCTGCCGCAGGCGGCGATCGGTCGCGGTGAGCAGCTCTTCGCCGACCAGCTTGATGCTGCCGCCGGTGGGAACCAGCGTTCCTTTCGGCAGCAGGCCCATCGTGGTGAGCGAAGTCACCGACTTGCCCGAGCCGCTTTCGCCGACGAGGCACAGCGTCTCGCGCTCGCGCACCTGGATCGAGATGTCGTCGATGATGTTCGTGCCCTTCGGCTTCTTGCCGATGGACACGACGAGGTTGTTGATGTCGAGGACGGTGTTGGTCATCACTTGCCTTCCCGCTGCTTCATGCGCGGATCGAGTGCATCGCGGGCGGCGTCGCCGATCAGGTTGATGCTGAGGATGGCGATCGAGAGCAGGAGGCCGGGCCAGAAGATCAGCGACGGTTTGATCTGGAAGTACTGGCGGCCCTCCGCCATGATGTTGCCCCAGGTCGGCGTCTCCGGCGAGATGCCGGCGCCGAGGAAGGAGAGGATCGCCTCGGTCAGGATCGCGCTGGCGCAGACATAGGTGCCCTGGACGATCAGCGGCGCGATCGTGTTCGGCATCAGGTGCCGCCACATGATCTTCGGCAGCGGGGAGCCGACCGAGATCGCCGCCTCGACGTAGGGCTCCTCGCGCGCCGACAGCACGACTGAGCGCACCAGGCGCGCCACGCGCGGGATTTCCGGAATGGTGATCGCGGTCAGCACGGTCCAGATGCTGGCGCCGGACAGCGACACCACGGCGATCGCGAGCAGGATGCTCGGCATCGCCATCAAGCCGTCCATGATTCGCATCAGCACGGAATCGACCAGCTTGAAGAAGCCGGAAACGAGGCCGATCGCGAGCCCGATGACGATCGACAGGATCGCCGAGCCGATCCCGATCAGGAGCGAGATGCGGCCGCCATAGATGACGCGCGACAACAGGTCACGGCCATAGGCGTCGGTGCCGAGCAGGAATTGCGCGGACGAGGGCTTGAGCCGTTGCGACGGCGCGAGCTGGATCGGATCATGCGGCGCAATCAGCGGAGCCAGGATCGAGACCAGGAGAATCAACGCGAGCAGGACTGTCGCAGCCGCGATGATGGGCGTCGAGGTGAGAAAGCCGAAGCGCGGGCGCAGCGGCGACGTGATCGGAATGGACGACTGGGGAAGGGTATCGACCGACATTTTTGTCCTTATCCTTGCCTCAGTACCGGATCCGTGGATCGAGCAGGGTGTAGGCGACGTCGATGAGGAGATTGACGACCACGTAGATCAGCGACGTCAGCAGGATCATCGCCTGGATCACCGGATAGTCGCGCGCCAGCACCGCATCCACGGTGAGGCGGCCGATGCCGGGGATGTTGAACACGCTCTCGGTGACGACGACGCCCGAAATCAAGAGCGCAAAGCCGGTGCCGATCACGGTGATCACGGGCACGGCTGCGTTGCGCAACGCGTGGCGCATCATCACCGCGATCTCGTTGATGCCCTTGGCGCGTGCGGTACGCACATAGTCCTCGCCGAGCACGTCGAGCATTGCCGCGCGCGTCATGCGGGCGATCAGCGCGATGTAGATGAAGGAGAGCGCGCAGGTCGGCAGGATGATGCGCTCGAAGAACGGCCCGAATCCGGCGCTGATGCTCTTGAAGCCCTGCACCGGAACCCAGCGCAGGTCGATCGCGAAGATCTGGATCAGCATGTAGCCGACCACGAACACCGGCACCGAAAAGCCGAGCACCGACAGCCCCATCACGAAGCGGTCGATCCAGGTGCCGTGCTTCCACGCCGCGATCACGCCCAGGGGAACGGCGACGACGACGGCAAGAATGATGGTCGACAGCGCGATCGAGATCGACGGCTCGACGCGTTGGCCGATCATTTTCATCACCGGAAGATTGGAGATCAGCGAGGTGCCGAGATCGCCGTGCAGCAGCTTGTTTACCCAGGTGATGAACTGCACGATCAGCGGCTCGTTGAGGCCGAGCGAGGTACGGATGCGCTCCAGCCGCTCGGGCGTCGCGTTGTCGCCGGCGAGAATCGCGGCTGGGTCGCCGGGGGTGAGGCGGAGCAGGAGGAAGACGAATAGCGCGACGACGCCCATCACGGGCACGGCGGCGAAGATTCGGCGAATGAGATATCCGAGCAAGTTGAATCCGTCAGATTAGAGTCAAATCGGCGGCAGCGATCACGGCCTGTTGTGCCACCAGCCTAACATTTCAGCAATTCCCGTGCCATCCGGGCTGGAACCTCGGATGGTCGTCAAGTCCGGCCATGACGGCTCTGTCCCTGGCGTCACTCCAGCGTCGCCAGCAGTCCCGCCATCAGACGGCCGCGTTCGGCCAGGCTCTCGACTTCGATATACTCTTCGAGCGTGTGGCCATTGCCGCCACGCACGCCCAGACCGTCGAGAGTCGGGATGCCGAGCGCGCCGGTAAAGTTGCCGTCGGAGCCGCCGCCGGAACTCGCATGCGGCAGTTCGGCGCCGAGCGATTTGGCGATGCCGCGCGCCTTTTCGTACAGCGCCATGGTGCCGGCGTCCGGCTCCCACACCGGACGCGTCACGCCGCGCGTCACCTTGAAGGCGACGTCGTTGGTCGTGCCTGACAGCGCCAGCATCCGCTCGACGCCGCGATCGAGATCGGCCTGGCGTTTGGCCATGGACAGCGCTTCGCCTGTCGCAGTCGTGGCAACGCAATTGACCCATTGTCCGCCATGGACGACGCCGACCGAGAAGGTGCAGTCCTCCGTCGTCATCGCATCGATCGCGAGAATCTGCCGCGCCATCTCGCGGATCGCAGAGCGTCCCGCCGACAGCGTCGCGCCGGCGTGGCTTGGCCGGCCCGTCGCCTCGAGATTGAAGCGCGCAATGGCGTAACGTCCGGTGGTGACGCCGTTGTCGGCACGGCCGGGCTCGGGCACCAGCACATATTTGTTGCGCGCGGCCTCCGCCTCGATGATGTCGCGCGTCGAGGGCGTGCCGACTTCCTCGTCCGGCGTGAATAGCACGGTGATCGGCAGCGGCGTGGTGAAGGATGCGCGTGCCAGCTGCCGGATCGCCTCCAGCGAGAGGTAGTTGCCGCCCTTCATGTCGTAGATGCCGGGGCCGTAGCACTTGTTGCCCTCGCGCCGCCATTTCAACTTCTCGATGGTGCCGACCGGATGGACGGTATCCATGTGCCCGGCGATCAGGATGCCGGGCTCGCCCTGCTTCGGATGCGGGAAGCGCGCACGGATCACGCCACCGAAGCCATGGCGGCCGGCGATGCGCTCGATCGTCGCACCCATGATCGCCATATCCCGCGCTGCGATGTCGAGCATGCGGTTCACGGCACCGGCATCCCAGGTCGGGCTTTCGCATTCGACCCAGCCACGCAGACCCTGGAGCATTGCCTCGGAATCGAAAGGAAGATTGGCTGGATTCATCTCAATGTCTCTCAAGCTTCGAAAGATGGAACGCACATTGCATTGACGCGGAGCAGCACGAGCGGAGAGTGTTGTAGAGCCAAACCGATCCTTGTGGAGCCCATGCCTGCGCCGCTTGGCCTTGCAGCGAAACCGGATTGACGCGCTCGGTACTGTCTGCAAGTCTCGAAAGATAAAGGCATTGCATGAGGTTAGTTCGCCCAAGGAACGAGCCGCATGCTCAACCAATAATCTGCCTTTGAACAGTTTCACGTCAGGAGAACTTTTATGTCCAAGATTTCGCGCCGCAAGCTTCTCAAGATTGCGGGTGTCGCGCCGACGGCGCTTGCATTTGCGTCCGTGTTGCCGCCGAAGGCGTCGGCCGCAACCGGCAAGACCATCACGGCGGTGATGCACTCCGATCTGCGCATCATCGATCCGGGCTTCACCACCGCCTACATCACGCGCGATCACGGTTACATGGTCTACGACACGCTGCTGGCGACCGACTCCGGTTTCAAGGTTCAGCCGCAGATGGCGGATTGGAAGGTGTCCGACGACAAGCTGACCTACACCTTCACGCTGCGCGACGGACTGAAGTGGCACGACGGCGCGCCGGTGACCGCTGAGGACTGCGTCGCCTCGCTGAAGCGCTGGGGCAAGAACGACGGCATGGGCCAGAAGCTCATGGACTTCACCGCCAGCATCGAGGCGCCAGATGCCAAGACCATCGCGCTGAAGCTGAAAGAGCCCTACGGCCTGGTGCTCGAATCGATCGCCAAACCGTCGTCGCTGGTGCCGTTCATGATGCCGAAGCGGCTCGCCGAAACGCCGGCGGGCAAGCAGATTGCCGAGCAGATCGGCTCGGGCCCCTTCAAGTTCGTGCCGGGCGAATTCCAGCCCGGCGTGAAGGCGGTCTATGTCAAGAACACCGACTATGTGCCTCGCAAGGAGCCGGCGAGCTGGACCGCCGGCGGCAAGGTCGTCAAGGTCGACCGCGTCGAATGGATTACCATGCCGGACGCGCAGACGGCGGTCAACGCGCTGCAGTCGGGCGACATCGACTTCATGGAAAATCCGCCGTGGGATCTGCTGCCGGTGCTGGAGGGGAACAGCGACCTCAAGGTCGAGGTTCTGAACAAGTTCGGCTTCCAGACGCTCGGCCGCATGAACTTCCTGCTGCCGCCTTTTGACAATCCGAAGGTTCGCCGCGCGGCGCTGCTGGCAATGAACCAGAAGGACGTGCTCGATGCGCTCGTCGGGAATTCCAAATACTACAAGCTCTGTGGCGCCTATTTCGTTTGCGATACGCCGTTTGCGAGCAAGGCAGGTGGCGAGACTCTGGTGAAGGGCGGCGCCATGGCGGAGGCCAAGAAGCTGCTCGCCGAGTCCGGCTATGACGGGACGCCGATCGCGATCATGGCGCCCGGCGATGTCACGACGTTGAAGGCGCAGCCTGTCGTCGCCGCGCAATTGCTCCGGGAGGCTGGCTTCAAGGTCGATCTTCAGGCGACGGACTGGCAGACCGTGGTGAGCCGGCGTGCCGGTCAGAAGCCGGTGAAGGAGGGCGGTTGGAACATGTTCTTCACCAACTGGGTCGCTGCCGACGTGATGAATCCGATCGCCAACGTTTCGATCGGTGGACGCGGTAAGAACGGTGGCTGGTTCGGCTGGGCGGAAGATCCCAAGATCGAGAAGCTCAAGGACAGCTTCGTTCGCGCAGGGTCGCT
This sequence comes from Bradyrhizobium diazoefficiens, assembly GCF_016616425.1. Lineage (NCBI taxonomy): Bacteria > Pseudomonadati > Pseudomonadota > Alphaproteobacteria > Hyphomicrobiales > Nitrobacteraceae > Bradyrhizobium > Bradyrhizobium diazoefficiens. The sequence goes on along the minus strand of NZ_CP067101.1, from coordinate 5,056,837 downwards.
CGACGAGCAGAAGAAGATCGCGGCCGATATCCAGAAGGAAGCCTACGAACAGGTGATCTACATTCCGCTCGGCCAGTATCTGGCGCCGAGCGCGTGGCGGAAATCGCTCACCGGCGTGCTCGACGGCCCGGCTACGCCGATTTTCTGGAACGTCGATAAGTCCGAGTAGGCAGGACGCCGGCGTGTGAAAGGCGAACGGCGCCGCGGGTCGGACCGCGGCGCCGTTTTCTATCAGCGATCCCTGCTGGATGGGGTCCAAAGCGCGATGCGATCAGGATGAATCGTCATCGCGCTTCAGGTTGTTGTCTAGGCATGATCTCCGCGCAAAGGCGTTCCGCGTTTATCGCGCGGGAAAACGGCCGCGCGACTTTCTGACTCAGTAGAATTAGCAGTGGCTGTCGCGCACCTGCTCGAGCCCTTCACTTGCGAATGGCAGGCGGCTGTCGAGCCGCTGGTCGGACGATGGTTGCCGTCGGGTGGGCCGCTCGGTCTCCCTCGCGGACTGATCCGGTCTGCTCTCTTGTTCCATCTCGCCATCCTCTCGATTGCTGCGGTACAACATCAAGAGGCGCGACAAGTTCCTCAGAGCGTGGGGCGATGATGCGGCTTGAACAGCCGTCCCCTCTCCACCACCAGCACGATCGCGAGCGCAGCGATCGTCGACAGAAAGAAGCCGGCCGAGAACGGCAGCAACGTGCCGTCGAAGCTTTGTCCGATCACCATGCCGACCACGATTCCGATCAGCGTCGTGATCGATCCGTAGAGCGAGGAGGCGGTGCCGGCGATGTGGCCCTGCGGCTCCATGGCGAGGGCAGTGAAATTCGCGACCATCATGCCGAACGAGAACATCATCAGGGCGGAGAGCGCCATGAACAAGAAGAGCGGCAACATGCCGAGGCTTTCCGTCAGCAGCATCACAGCGGCCACGACCGTATAGAGCGTCAGCGCGCCGTGCGAGATCACGCGCATGCCGAGCCGCCCGACCAGCCTCGCGTTGAGGAAGCCCGCGACGGCCGTGCCGGCCGCAATTGCAGCGAAAGCGAGCGGGAAATAATGGCCGAGGTGATAGATGCCGGTGAAGACCTGCTGGGCGCAGAAGACATAGGCGAACAGCGCGCCAATGACGCTGCCCGCCGCCGTCGCATAACCGATGGTCTGGCGATTGGTCACGGTCTGCCGGAACGCCGAGAGCACGTCCGCGGGCGCCAGCGATCTGCGCTCGGACTCGGGAAGGGTTTCAGGCAGCCGCAGCACGCACCATGCGAGCGCGAGCAGTCCGTAGAGCATCAGCACGACGAAGATGCCGCGCCATTGCGTCACCAGCAGCACCGCCTGTCCGAACGAGGGCGCGATCACGGGCACTGCGATGAACACCATCATGGCAAGCGACATCACGCCCGCCATGCGGCGGCCGACATAGCAGTCGCGCACGATCGAGGTCGCGATCACGCGCGTCGCCGAGGTGCCGAGCCCTTGCAGCGCGCGCGCCAGCAGCAGCGTCTCGAAGGAGGGCGCTGCGACCGCCAACACGCTCGCCACCGCATAGACCGCCATCCCGCCGAGCAGCACCGGCCGGCGGCCGAAGCGGTCCGACAGCGGGCCCATGACGAACTGGCCGGCGCCGAAGCCGATCAGAAAGGTCGACAACACCAGTTGGAGATGGTTGGCGACGGGGATCTCGAAGGCTGCCCCGATATTGGGTAGCGCCGGCAGCATCATGTCCATCGCAAGCGGATTCAGCGCCATGATGGACGCGATCACGATAACGAATTCTGGAAAACCCATCGGGCGGTGTCCCGAGGACACCCAATCATCGGCATTGACGTCGGACAAGAAGCTCACCTCTGAAATTCAGAGGCCTTATCTATCCTCGATGCTGCATCGCACAACCCATGTTTCGAGATGGCTGTCAGGCGGGAGTTCTCGCCAAAAAGTGCGTTGCCGAACTCGTTATTGGCTGCGGGCGTTTTGGTTGGAGGCAACGCCTTCGGGGATTCCGGCGGTGCGGCCCAGCGTCAGCTCTGGTGGTGCGGGCAGCCGGGGTCGAACCGGCACAGCGCTTGCGCACCGAGGGATTTTAAGTCCCTTGCGTCTACCAATTCCGCCATGCCCGCTTGATCCAAGGAGATCAAACACTTAAGTCCATCTCCGGCCGTCTGGAATTGGTGCCTGGCCTGGCAGGAGGGACGGTTCTTCCTTAAGCGAGCCGGGCGCACAAGGCAAAGCCTCAATCCCGACATCTGGTGTTGCTTTAGGCATTCTCAATCCACGGGGGCTATTCATCCGGCATGGCTGCTTCGTCTTCCTCTTCGCTGCGCGGTGTTGGCGCGCTCCTCGCGCTGCTTGCGGCCGCCGCTGCGATGTCCGGCTGCGCCAGCATGAGCGAGACGGTCGCGCCGGCCTTTGCCGATCCTGCCAAGTACGAATTGTATGATTGCAAGCAGCTGGAGGATGAGCGCAAGGCGCTCGCCAAGCGCACTGACGATTTGCGGAGGCTGATGGAGAAGGCCGAGACCGGGGCAGGTGGCGCGGTCGTGTCCGAGCTCGCTTATCGCAACGACTACATAGCGGTGCGCGGGCAGGCACAATTGGCCGAGGACGCCTGGCGCCGCAACAAGTGCCGGGAGACACCGCCCGAGGCGGCACCGCCTGCCGCGCCGTTGTCGCCCGCGGCCGCTGCCAGGTCCGCTTCGAAATCCGGCAAAGCGGCGCGCTGAGACCGTTGCGCCGGCAGCGTTCGCATCAAGGCCGCCAGCCGTAGATCCAGTCCTGCCGCGCCAGCATGCGCTCCGGGCCGAGCGCGCGGATCGCAAGATCGCGAGCGGTCGCGAGCGGCCCACTGAGATGATAGATGCGCCCCTGCTGCCGCGCGGTCCGCTGCACCCGCCGCACCCGCGCCTGGCGCGCACCGCCATATTGCTTCAGCGCAGCAGTGATGCCCGCTGTGCTCTCGGCGGCCTCGAGGCTCAAATGCCGGGCGAGCACGGCGGCATCCTCGATCGCCATGCCGGCGCCTTGGGCTGCAAAGGGCAGCATCGCATGCACGGCATCGCCGAGCAGCGCCACCGGACCCTTACCCCAGGGGCAGCCGTCGGGCAGGCCGAACAGCGCCCATTTGCGCCAGCTGTCGACCGCGGCGAGCATCATGCGCGCTGGCGGCGGCCAGCGTGGGGCGGCAAAGGCGTCCATCACCTCGACGGGATCGCCGGGCGTGCTCCAGCCCGGCCTGCTCCAGGTGCCCGGCAACACCGCAACCACGTTGATCTGGCATCCGCCCGCGATCGGATAGGCGACCAGATGGGCGTTCGGTCCCATCCAGAGCTGCACCCGGCGCGCGGTATAGTCCTTCGGCAGTTGCGTGGCGTCTAACGTGCCGCGCCAGGCAATCAGTCCGGAGAAGCGCGGCTGCACCTCGGGAAACAGATGCTGGCGGACCGTCGACCAGATGCCGTCAGCGCCGATCAGCGCACTGGCAAGATCGCTGCGACGGATCGTGCCGCTGCGATGGACGACTGTCAGTCCCTTGGCATGAGGCGCGACGTCTTCGAAGGTTGCGCCCAGTTTCAGGTCGATATCGGGATGTTCGGCAACAGCGCCGGCCAGCGCCGACTGCAGGTCGGCGCGGTGCACCACCCAATAGGGGGCTCCGGCCCGCGCGGAAGCGGCTTCGCCGAGCGGCATGCGCAGGAGCTCGCCTCCCGCTCGCGCGCTCATGATCGAGACCGCCTCCGGGGTGACGGCGCGCAGCTTGAGGCGTTCGGTCAGCCCGAGCTCGACCAGCACGCGGCTGGCATTGGGGGAGAGTTGCAGGCCGGCGCCGACTTCCTCCAGGCGCTCGGTCTTTTCCAGCACGACGATGCGGAAGCCGCGGGCTGCGAGTGCAAGAGCAGCCGTCAGTCCACCGATGCCGGCTCCGGCGATGACAATCGTTCGGGAGAGCGCCACCCCTGACCGATGAGACCGGTCAGGCCACCTTGTCCTTCAGCACGCATTCGGGCGGACGGGCTTCGCCCGCCTTCAGGTCGGCCGCGAAGCGGAACAGCGTCGAGCAGTAGGGGCAGATGATCTCGTTGTCGTTGCCGAGGTCGAGGAAGACGTGCGGATGGTCGAACGGAGGGGTGGCGCCAACGCACATGAACTCTTGCGAGCCGATCTCGATGACCGGGACACCGGCATCGTTATGGAAGTGCGGGACGACATGGTCGGACATCGTAACTCATCCTGGAGTGGCAATGGCGGCAGACACAATCGAGAACTGACGCGGCATCTTTAAGGCGCCGCGGACCATACTGGCGGGTGCAGATGATTGCTAGTCCAGCGGAACCGAAAGGTTCGCAATCGCCCCATGCTCATTTGCTCATGCAAATTCGACACAATCTTAGGGCCTGAGAAAAGCCCTTCTTTCGTCGGGGACGTTGTGTCGCAATTTGGGCATACTATGTCTGTGGACGCGCGCAGTTGCGACGAAAGACGGATCATCAGGCGCAAAAGGGACCGCCGGGCCTTCCACATGAAGTGGCTGCGAATCAGCACAGCATTGACCGGTATCGCGGCGTGCGGCTTCATGCTCGCGCAGGTTGCTCCGCACGCTCGCGAGGCCGGCGCGATCCTCGCCGCCCAGGATGATCCGGCCGTGCTCTCCGAGCTGAAGCTCGACGCACTGCTGCGGCAGAACGACAATGACCGCCTAGTTCAGGACAACATCAAGGCCGCGCTCGCCGCCGATGATGCCGATCTCGCCGACAGTTTTGTCGTGCTCGCACGTGACCGCAACATCGCGCTGCCTGACGACCTCCTGAGCCGTGTCAATGACGCGGTCAAGGCCCAAAATTCCACCTCGCATTTCGCCAAACGGTTTGTCATCGGCCTCGTCACCGGCAGTGCCGACGATGTCGCGAGCCTCTCCGGGACGGTGGCCGGCGATCTCTTCGTGATCGGCGACGTCAGGGACGTGGTGCGCGAGGGCAAGCATCTCGCCATGGGCGAGGACACCGACCGCCTCATGCTCGGGCTTGCGGCCGCCGGCCTTGCGGTGACGGCGGCAACCTACGTGTCCGTCGGTGGTGCGGCGCCGGTGCGCGCCGGACTGACGTTGGTGAAGGATGCGCGGAAAGTCGGACGACTCGGCGAGGGCCTCGCCGTATGGGCCGGCCGATCGGCGCGCGAGGTCTTCGACACGCCGATGCTGCGGAACGCGGTGGCCTCCGGCTCGGTGCTGCGGCCGGGCGAGACCGTCAGCGCGATCAAGGCCGCGTTCCGGGCCGAGAAGGTGGGCGCGCTGGTCCGGCTCGGCAAGGACGTCACGCGCGTCGCCGAGAAGACCGGCATGCGCGGCGCGATGGATACGCTGCGCATCGCCGAAGGTCCCAAGGACGTCGCGCGCGCGGCGCGGCTTGCGGAAGCGCAAGGCGGCAAGACGCGCGCGATCATGAAGCTGCTGGGCCGCGGCGCGCTGCTGCTCATCGGCGGCGCGTTCGACCTAGCGCTCTGGCTGCTCGGTGCGGCGCTGACGCTGTTCGGCCTTCTCTCCTCCATCAAGGCGACGACCGAGCGCTTCACCCAGGCCTGGTGCGATCGCAAACGGGCGCGGCGGCTTCGCCGGGCACAGGTCGCGGCTGAAGCTGCTCTGGCAAGAGCGGCCCTCGCGGCCTAAGATCAACCATTCCCCTCAAAGAACTCACGGAACTGATGATGCCGAGCTTTCACAACGGCGCCGTTGAAATTGCCTATATCGACGAAGGCGAGGGCGATCCGATCGTCCTGGTGCACGGCTTTGCCTCGAGCAAGAACGTGAACTGGGTCTATCCGACCTGGGTCTCGGAGCTGCGCAAGAACGGCCGGCGCGTGATCGCACTCGACAATCGCGGCCACGGCGAAAGCGCAAAGCTCTACGAGCCCGCGCAGTATTCGATCCCGACCATGGCCGGCGACGTGCTTGCGCTGATGGATCATCTCGCCATCCCGCAGGCCGACATCATGGGCTATTCGATGGGCGGACGGATGGCGGCGTGGCTGTCCCTCAACGAGCCGCAGCGCCTGCGCTCGGCGATCCTCGGCGGCATCGGCATCGGCGGCTTGATCGAGGGCACCGGGCCCGGCGAGAATGTCGCCAGGGCGCTGGAGGCGCCCGGGCTGGACGACGTCACCGATCCGGTCGGCCGCACTTTTCGCGCGTTTGCCGATCAGACCCGCTCGGACCGCCGTGCGCTCGCCGCCTGCCTGCGCGGCACGCGCGATCTCATGACCAGGGACGAAGCCGCGCGCATCGACGTGCCGGTGCTGATCGCGGTCGGCAGCACCGACGACGTCGCAGGCTCCGCCGGCGCGCTCGGCGCGATCATCCCCGGCTCAGAGGTGCTCGACATTCCGAACCGCGACCACATGCGTGCAGTCGGCGACAAGGTCTACAAGACCGGCGTGCTCGACTTCCTGTCACGCCGCGGCTGAGATGTCGTCTGCCTAAGGAGCGATGAGATTTTGTCTGATCGCGATAACCGAGGTGCGCCCCCTCTCCCGCTTGCGGGAGAGGGTCGGGGAGAGGGTGTTTCCGAAATGGGACAATCGCCAAGAGGAGAAAGCCCTCACCCGGATCGCTACGCGATCCGACCTCTCCCGCAAGCGGGAGAGGCAAACGAGCCGCCACGGTGATCGCTTCAACCTAAAGTCATTCTGCTTTGGGCTCATCATCGCCAAACGATCGAAACAGCGCCATCAGCACCACGAAGGTCGCAACCCAGACTATCCGCGCGCCATAGCGGTCGTGCGGGCCCGAGATCACGCCGCAGATGAAGGCGTTGCCGAGCAACGCCAGCGTCACGGTCGCCGCCAGCAGCGTCAGGTCGTCCAGCCGGCGCTTCGCGAGCGCGTGCGCGAGCAGCGCGACCAGTGCCAGCATCGAGACCAGCGCGACGGGAACGTGCACCCGGTTGATGATGTCGAAGTTGAGCTCCCAGTGCTGCTGGCGCGCCGCGCGCATCGCCGCGACCTGCGAGGGGATGTAACGCTCGATGATGCCGTAAGTATGCGGAATCCAGACCGTGGTGCCTTCGCCGGTCGCGACATGCAGCAGTTGTTCTCCCGTCGCTTTCAACGCCGCGCCCGCCTGCCAGGCCGGGTAGTCCGCGAGCGAATGCACGACGATGTAGCCCATCTCCTCGTTCATGCCTTCGAACCGGCCGAGCGCGTTGAATACGCTCTTGCCCCACAGGAAATCGTCGGCGGTTGGCGGCAGTTCATTGCGATACGGACAGAGCTTGAAGTGTTCGCGCGGGCAATGGTCGTTGAGGTAACGCGCGACGATGCCGTCCTGCATCATGCGGCCGAAGGCGACGCCGTAACCGCCGGGTGTCCAGGCCCACTGGCCCGACAGTGCATGGTTCGCCGAGACCAACATCAGGCTGCCGGCAACGATGGTGAGGCTGGCCTGCGCCAATCCGGCAAGCGGAAGGCGCGCGCCCAGAAACGGCCGCGCCATCCATCCGGCGGCGCAAAGGCCGAGCAGCACGCCGAGCGTGGCGCTGTGGGTTGCGGCGGCAAAGGCGGTGAAGACGAACAGCGAGACCTTTTCGATCGCCGAGGTGCGGCTTGCGCCGACGACCAGGAGGAACAGCGACAGCACCGAGAGCCCGGCAAAGATGTCGGTGAGCAGCATGCTCGCAAGCCAGGGCAGCGCAGTCGACAGGATCAGGCCGAGGCTGATCGCGACGAAGCGGAAGGTCCGCATCAATCCGAGCACCCGCAGGCAGAGCTGCAACAGCCATAGCGTCGCCAGCGACTGGAGCGCGAGGTTGATCCAGAAACCAAAATTCTCGCCATAGTGCAGATAGAGGCCGAACACCGTGGAGCGGCTGGGGACGAGATAGCCCTCGTACCAGCGCGCCAGATAGCCGCCGGTGTCCCATTGCAACAACGGATAGCCGTTCCAGAACGCCGGCGCGATCATCAGGAGGGGCAGGGCCACCGCCGCCAGACGCAGCCAAGACGAGCCCGCGACGCGCGCGCGCAATTGATCCGTGGTGCTGCTCAAATTCGCTCCCGTCCCCGGTTTCGACCATGCTCGCAATAGCGGTTCGGAGAGAATTCACCAATAGTCTGACGCCGCCCGGCTTGAATTTGGCAAAACTCTGACCACTTTGAGCCGACCCTGCCGCTTGGGAGCGTTCGAAAAAGCTGTTGTGTTTCAACGTCTTGGTACGCTTTCATGGGGCAAGGAGCAGTTCGCTCTCAGGCAAGCCCGTCAGGACTTTGTCGCCTAGACTGTGCTATAGAACCGGCAAAACGGGCCAATTCGAAAGACCAATTCCATGGCAGTGCATCAGGTCAATCCGGGGGGAAAGCTCGCATCGCTCGATCCGATCTGGGATCGGATCCGGAGTGAAGCGGAGGACATCGTCCATCGCGAGCCCGAGCTTGCGACCTTCATCTATTCGGCGGTGCTGCATCACGGCCGGCTGGAAGATTCGGTGGTTCATCGCGTCGTCGAGCGCCTCGATCACTCCGCGCTGTCGGGCGACCTCGTGCGCCAGGCCTATATTGAGGCGCTGCGCGACGATCCCGATCTCGGCAACGCCTTCCGCGCCGATCTCGTTGCCGTCTATGACCGCGATCCCGCGACCTCGCGCTTCATCGATCCCTTGCTCTACTTCAAGGGCTTTCACGCGATCCAGACCCATCGCCTCGCGCACTGGCTCTATCTGAAGGGCCGCAAGGATTTTGCGTATTATCTCCAGAGCCGCGCCTCCGCGGTGTTCCAGACCGACATCAATCCCGCCGCGCGCATCGGCCGCGGCATCTTCCTCGACCACGCCACCGGCTTCGTCTGCGGCGAGACGGCGGTGATCGAGGACGACGTCTCGATCCTGCACGGCGTCACGCTCGGCGGCACCGGCAAGGAGAACGAGGACCGACATCCGAAGATCCGCCACGGCGTGCTGATCGGCGCCGGCGCGAAGATTCTCGGCAACATCGAGATCGGCCATTGTGCGCGCATCGCCGCCGGCTCGGTCGTGGTCAAGCCGGTCCCGCACAATGTCACGGTCGCGGGCGTGCCTGCCAAGATCGTCGGCGAGGCCGGCTGCGCCGAGCCGTCACGCACCATGGATCAGATGATCAACGCCATGGGGCTTTGAGACCTGGCTTTGACGTTGAAAAGGGCCGGACTTTCCGGCCCTTTCCGTCCCCGAATTTCTCCGGCAATTGATGCTGGCGGGCAATTCATGCTGGCGGTTCGTCACGTCTCGTCCTAAAACCCGCCGACCCAGATTTTCGATTGGAGACTTGCCGTGGACGTCAAGGAAGTCAGGAAGCTCGACGCGTATCTGAAGCGCGTATTCGGCAATCCCAAGATCCGCGTCGTGCCGCGGCCGAAGAAGGACGATTCCGCCGAGGTCTATATCGGCGAGGAGTTCATCGGCGTGCTTTTCGTCGACGACGAGGACGACGATCGCTCGTTCCAGTTCCAGATGGCGATCCTCGAGGACGATCTCGTCGACCAGGAGTAGTGCGTACCCGCCGCGAGGCGGCGTCAGGTCATCAGAGCCTTTGCGTTGCCGGGCGCCGCGAAGCTCGCCGTCGGTCGAAATCTTGCCGACAGGCTGGATCTGCCCGACTGCTGAACGGGGCCATGCCGCTATTTCGTTTCGAGAACACGCAAGCGTGCAGTGGCCTCGGCAACCGTCACGCCCTTGTCATCGACGAGCGCGGCTTGCACCGCCATGTCGCGATCCGTCCGTTCGATGACCCGCGCGCGTGCGGTGATTGGTCCGACTGCGGCGTGCTTCAGGAAACGCGTATCGAAGCTCTTGGTGACCGCGGTGAGGTCGGCCGAGAGCGCGGCGAGCGCGCAAATGCCGGTGCCGGAGCCTATATAAAGTCGCAGGGCTCTGCCTCGGTCCAAATGAGTGCACCTTCGTAATTCAGAGCGCCGTTCACATTGGAGTCGAGAGGGGCTAGTTGCAGACCTCCACAAGCCCTCCGGGTGTCATGCTGAAGGCCTGCCGAGGAACTACCAGTCGACAGCCGTTTTTCACCGGTCTGCAGCCAGACTGGCCACAGATGATCTGTCCAGAAGCCTGCGGCTTGGATGGAGCTGATTCTGCCCCCTTGCGCTCAGCCTCCCGGTTATCGCCGCCGTTGCGGGCGGTGCCCGGCTTCTTCTGCTGCGTCTTTTCGCATTCATTGTCGTCATTGACACGATAACCGGCGCGGCACGCGATCCTCACGCAAGCGTCGCCATCGGCCTTGAAGCCGTGATCGCACACCAGCGGGCAGACGCGGCCCGGCTTGGCCTTGATGGCGTCGAGCGCCTCGAAGCTCGCCTGCTTGGCATCTAACTTCGTCCCGGCATGTTTGTTGAACAGCGTCAGCGAGCGTTGCGATGACGCATTCCAGTCGCCATCAGCCGCGGCTGCCAGACAGCCGACGCGCCGCAGCTCGGACTGGATCAGCTTCGCCGTCTCTTGCGGAGACAGGCTCGGCGGCGAGGAGGTCGGGGCAACGGCTGCAACTTTCTGTTGCCCTTCGGCAACTTGCTGCTTCTCGGTCGCTTGCTTCTCGGCGACGGCCTTGTCGTTCGCAATCCTGTCGGCGAGTGCCTTCTCGGCGGCTTCCTTTGTCTGCCATGGCCTTCGCCGCTGCTGCCTCGGCATCCTTCCTGCGCTGCTCGGCTGCGGCCGCCTTGCCCTCCTCGATTTGCTTGGCCTTCTCCGCTGCGATCCGAGCGCCCTCAGCAGCTTTTGCGGCGGCTGCCGCCTTGTCTTGCTCGGCCTTCCTGGCGCGTTCGGATGCCAGCCGGACCTTCTCATCCTCGGCCTGCCTGGCCTTTTCCGCAGCCGCCGCGCGGGTTTCTTCTGCGGCGATCTTGTTCAACTGGCCCTTGGCGAGATCGGTATAGAAACCACTCGGGAAGCGGTTAAGGAAGGCAGTCCATCCGTCACGCGTGCCAAGCTGGAGCGCCAGTTCATAATCGCGCCGGATTTCGGCGTCCGGATTGGCCTGCGGCCCGGTGACGATTGGCTTCGCTGCAACCAGCGGCACGTCATCGCCGCCAAGCGAGCCGTACACATACGGCTCCTGCTTGTAGCCGGTGGTCTTGAGCACGTCGTCGCGCACGAAGCCGAATGCCTTGCGCAGATCGAGGCCCGGCATCGGCAGGCGCTCGACCAGAGCGGTGGCAAACGGGCTGTTCTTCGCATCGCCATCGGAGGCGGTCGAGCCCGCCTTCGCTGCGAAGGCGATCATGGTGTTCGGGCTGGTCGGCTCGACCTTGGCAAGACCGCGGCCGATCGCCCGCGCGGCGATCGTCCGCTTCATCGTTTTCGCAAACGGATTGTCGCGACAGGCATCCAGGATGACCAGGCGCAGTTGCTTGGCCGGCTCGATGGCGAAAAGCACCCGGTCGAGCGGGAACGCCTCGTCGAGAACATCGGTATCGGTCTCGAGCGTCGCGTCGGTCGGGATCAGATAGTTAGTGCCGTCGAGCTCGATGCCATGGCCGGCGTAGTAGATGACCGCGACATCGGCCTCACGGGCCTTGCTGCCGAACTCGCGCAGCGCCTTGCGCATGTCGACCACGTTCAGGTCGAGCTTGACGTCCACAGCGTCGAAGCCGGCCTTCTTGAACATGCTGCCAACCAGCGCGGCATCGTTCGTGGGGTTCGCGAGCTTCGCCACGTTCTTGTAGGCGGAATTGCCGATGACCAGCGCCACGCGCCGTTCGGCCATTGCCGGTCCACATCCGAGCCACACGGCAAAAGCGATCAAAAAAAACCGAAGTGCGCCCATTACAGCCCTTATTCTCACTTGCAGACTTCGAACGTACTGGTGCCGGCGCCGTAACTGCCCTTTTGGACACCGGCGGCCCCCCAGCTTTCGAGCCGACACCCCGGCCGGACGGGCCTACAGCCCGCACTGCTGCAATAGATCTGGCCGGTTGCCTGCGGCTTCGCGGGCGCGGCCTCGACCTTCTTCCTCTCATTGTCTCGCGGCTTGGCATCCTCGCGGGTCGCGACCGGCTTCTTGTCCTGAAGCTTCTCGCATTCATTGTCGGTATTGACGCGATAACCGGGACGACAGGCGATCTTCACGCAAGTATCGCCATCGGCCCTGAAGCCGTGATCGCACACCAGCGGACAGACCCGGCCCGGCTTGGCCTTGATCGCGTCGAGCGCGTCGAAGCTCGCGAGCTTGGCGTCGAACCTCGTTCCCGCATATTTGTTGAACAGCGTCAGCGAGCGTTGCGATGACGCATTCCAGTCGCCATCGGCAGCAGCAGCCAGGCAACCGACGCGCCGCAGCTCCGATTGCACCAGCTTCGTTGTTTCCTGCGGAGACAGGGCCGGCTGCGCTGGGGCGGGACTTACGGCCGCCACCTTCTGCTCGTTCTCGGAAGACTGCTTATCGGCCACCGCCTTGGCCGCCGCGGCCTCGGCCTCCTTGCGGCGCTGCTCGGCTGCGGCCGCCTTGGCCTCCTCGATTTGCTTGGCCTTCTCCGCAGCGATCCGAGCGCTCTCAGCGGCTTTGGCGGCGGCTGCCGCCTTGTCTTGCTCGGCTTTCTTGGCTCGCTCCGCGACCAGCCGCGCCTTCTCGTCTTCGGCGTGCCTGGCTTTCTCTGCTGCGGCAGCGCGCACATCTTCGGCCGCGATCTTGTTCAGCTGGCCCTTGGCCAAGTTGGCATAAAAGCCGTCCGGATACTGACCGAGAAATGCCGTCCAACCGTCGCGTGTTCCAAGCTGGAGCGCCAGCTCGTAGTCCCGGCGAACCGCATCCTGCGGGTTAGCCTGCGGTCCCGCGACGGCTGGCTTCGCTGCAACCAGCGAAACGTCATCGCCGCCAAGCGAGCCGTAGACATAAGGCTCCTGCTTGTAGCCCGTGGTCTTGAGAACGTCGTCGCGCACGAAGCCGAACGCCTTGCGCAGATCGAGACCCGGCGTCGGGAGGCGCTCGACCAGAGCGGTGGCAAACGGGCTGTTCTTCGCATCGCCGTCCGAGGCGGTCGAGCCCGCCTTCGCTGCGAAGGCGATCATGGTGTTCGGGCTGGTCGGCTCAATCTTGGCAAGACCGCGGCCGATGGCGCGGGACGCGACGGTGCGCTTCATCGTCTTGGCGAAAGGATTGTCCCGGCAGGCGTCCAGGATGACGAGGCGGAGCTGCTTTGCCGGCTCCACGGCAAAGAGCGCGCGGTCGAGCGCGACCGTCTCGTCGAGCACGTCGCCGTCCGTTTCCAGCGCGGCATCAGTGGGGATCAGGTAGTTGGTGCCGTCCAACTCGATGCCGTGCCCGGCATAGTAGATAACGGCAATTTCGGCATCGCGGGTCCTGCCCGCGAACTCGCGCAGCGACCTGCGCATGTCGGCGGCGTTGAGGTCGAGCCTGACATCGACATGGTCAAAACCCGCCTTCTTGAACATGCCACCGACCAGAGTCGCATCGTTGACCGGGTTGGTCAGCCGCGGGGCGCTCTTGTAGGCGGAATTGCCGATCACCAGCGCGACGCGCCGTTCAGCCATTGCCGATCCGCACCCGAGCGAGATAGCGAGGATGATCAAACCAAAAACCCGAAGCGCGCCCATTGCAGCCCTTGTCCTCAGTTGCAGACCTCGGTGTTTCCGGTGCCCATCGTGCCGCCTTTTACGGCAGTACCTGCTGAAATTTCGAGGTGGCAACCCTGGCGAACTGGGCGGCAGCCCATATTGTTACAATAGATTTGCCCAGTTGCCTGCGGCTTCGCGGGCGTGCCCTCAACCTTCTTCCTCTGGTCGTCTCGCGGCTTGGCGTCCTCGCGGGTCGCGACCGGCTTCTTGTCCTGCACCTTCGCGCATTCGTTGTCGTCATTGACGCGATAGCCGGCGCGGCAGGCGATCTTCACGCAAGTATCGCCATCGGCCTTGAGGCCGTGATCGCACACCAGCGGGCAGACCCGGCCCGGCTTCGCCTTGATCGCATCGAGCGCATCGAAGCTCGCCTGCTTGGCGTCGAGCTTTGTTCTCGCATATTTGTTGAACAGCGTCAGCGAGCGTTGCGATGATGCATTCCAGTCGCCGTCTGCGTTGCTCGCGAGACATCCGACGCGCCGGAGCTCTGACTGCACCAGTTTGGCGGTTTCTTGCGGCGAGAGAGTGGAGGGCGATTGAGTTGGGGCCACTGCTGCGACCTTCTGCTCGCCATCGCGCTGCGCCTTCTCCGCCGCTTGTTTGGCCGCCAGTTCGGCGGCCGCCTTGTCGCTGGCGATCTTGTCGGCGAGCGCCTTCTCGGCGGCTTGTTTGTCGGCCTGCGCCTTGGCTGCTGCAACCTCGGCGTCCTTCCGGCGCTGCTCGGCCGCGGTCGCCTTGGCCTCCTCAATCTGTTTGGCCTTTTCGGCCGCAAGGCGGGCGTTCTCGGCGGCCTTGGCGGCGGCAGCTGCCTTCTCCTGCTCGGCCTTGTTCGCACGCTCGGCGGCGAGCCTTGCCTTTTCGTCTTCGGCTTGCCGTGCCTTGGTGGCCGCGGCTGCGCGCGCCTCCTCGGCTGCAACGTTCTTGAGTTGCGCGCGGGCGAGGCCTGCATAGAACCCGTCGGGATAGGCCTGCAGGAATGCCTCCCACGCGTCGCGGTTTCCCGCCTGCAGCGCCAGCTCATAGTCCCGGCGAATGCTGTCCTGGGGATTGGCTTGCGGACCCGGCGCTGCTGCCCGCTTGGCCGGGACCAGCGAAACGTCATCGCCGCCAAGTGAGCCGTAGACATACGGCTCCTGCTTGTAGCCGGTGGTCTTGAGGACATCGTCGCGCACGAAGCCGAACGCCTTGCGCAGGTCGAGGCCCGGCATGGGAAGGCGTTCGACCAGAGCGGTGGCAAACGGGCTGTTCTTCGCATCGCCATCGGAGGCGGTCGAGCCTGCCTTCGCCGCGAAGGCAATCATGGTATTCGGGCTGGTCGGCTCGACCTTGGCAAGGCCGCGGCCAATCGCCCGGGCGGCGATCGTGCGCTTCATGGTCTTGGCAAACGGGTTGTCGCGACAGGCATCCAGGATGACGAGCCGGAGCTGCCTGGCAGGCTCGACGGCGAACATGGCGCGATCCAGCGGCAGCGTTTCGTCGAGGACGTCGCTGTCGGTCTCGAGCGTCGCGTCGGTGGGGATCAGGTAGTTGGTCCCGTCGAGCTCAATGCCGTGGCCGGCGTAGTAGACCACCGCAACGTCGGCGTCGCGCGCCTTGCCGCCAAAATCGCGCAGCGCCTTGCGCATCTCGGCGACGTTCAGGTCGAGCTTGACATCGACCGTATCGAAGCCGGCCTTCCTGAACATGCCGCCGACCAGCGCGGCATCGTTCGCAGGATTCGCCAGCCGCGCCACGTTCTTGTAGGCCGAGTTGCCCATGACGAGCGCGACGCGCTTCTCGGCCAGCGCAGAGCCGGTCCCAAGCCAGATCGTAAGCCAAGTCGCAAGTATGAACAAAACAAACAGCCGAAGCCGCATTCCAGCCCCCGAATGCAATAGCGTCAGATTATCCGCACAATGGCCGAATGCAAATCTGCGATCAGTGATGTTTATCACACAGCCTCTCGGCTGCCGCTTAGTCGCACACTTCCGCTTGTCCCCCACCTACCATGGAGACTGCGGAGCCATACTTTTGCACTCCAATGTGACAGCCGGGCCTCACCGGTCGACAGCCCGCGGTGCTGCAAATCATTTGACCCGATGCGGACGGCTTTGTTGGAGCAGCTTCAGTCTGTTTCCGCTCCGTGTCTCGCTTCTTGGCATCCTCGCGGGTCGCAACCGGCTTCTTGTCCTGCACCCTTTCGCATTCATTGTCGTCGTTGACGCGATAACCCGCGCGGCAGGCGATCTTCACGCAAGTATCGCCATCGGCCTTGAGGCCGTGATCGCACACCAGCGGGCAGACCCGGCCCGGCTTCGCCTTGATGGCATCGAGCGCATCGAGGCTCGCCTGCTTGGCGTCGAACTTCGTTCCTGCATATTTGTTGAACAGCGTCAGCGAGCGTTGCGATGACGCATTCCAGTCGCCGTCGACAGCGGCGGCCAGACAGCCGACGCGCCTCAGCTCGGACTGGACCAGCTTCGCCGTCTCTGCGGGGGACAGGCTCGGCTGCGATGAGGGCGGAGCAAGGGCTGCAACTCTCTGTGCGCTGTCGGCAACTTGCTGCTTCTCGGCAGCTTGCTTGTCAGCGGCCGCTTTGTCGTTCGCGATCTTGTCCGCAAGCGCCTTCTCGGCGGCTTGCTTGTCGGCCACGGCCTTCGCCACCGCGGCCTCGGCGTCCTTGCGGCGCTGCTCGGCCGCGGTCGCCTTGGCCTCCTCGATCTGCTTGGCCTTTTCCGCGGCAAGCCGGGCGTGCTCGGCGGCCTTGGCGGCGGCAGCCGCCTTCTCCTGCTCGGCCTTGTTGGCGCGCTCGGCGGCCAGCCTCGCCTTTTCGTCTTCGGCTTGCCGTGCCTTCATGGCCGCGGCTGCGCGCGCCTCCTCGGCTGCAACGTTCTTGAGTTGCGCGCGGGCGAGGCCTGCATAGAATCCGTCGGGATAGGCCTGCAGGAATGCCTCCCATGCGTCGCGGTTTCCCGCCTGCAGTGCCAGCTCATAGTCCCGGCGAATGCTGTCCTGGGGATTGGCCTGCGGTCCCGCGACGGCTGGCTTGGCAGGCACCAGCGAAACGTCATCGCCGCCAAGCGAGCCGTAGACATAAGGCTCCTGCTTGTAGCCGGTGGTCTTGAGCACGTCATCGCGCACGAAGCCGAACGCCTTGCGCAGATCAAGGCCCGGCATCGGCAGACGTTCGACCAGAGCGGTGGCAAACGGGCTGTTCTTCGCATCGCCATCCGAGGCGGTCGAGCCCGCCTTCGCCGCGAAGGCAATCATGGTGTTGGGACTGGTCGGCTCGACCTTGGCAAGGCCGCGGCCAATCGCCCGGGCGGCGATCGTCCGCTTCATCGTTTTGGCAAACGGATTATCGCGGCAGGCGTCCAGGATGACGAGGCGGAGCTGCCTGGCAGGCTCGACCGCGAACAGGGCGCGATCCAGCGGCAGCGTTTCGTCGAGGACGTCGCTGTCGGTCTCGAGCGTGGCGTCGGTGGGGATCAGGTAGTTGGTCCCGTCGAGCTCAATGCCGTGGCCGGCATAATAGACCACCGCAACGTCGGCCTCGCGCGCCTTGCCGCCAAAATCGCGCAGCGCCTTGCGCATCTCGGCGACGTTCAGGTCGAGCTTGACATCGACCGTATCGAAGCCGGCCTTCCTGAACATGCCGCCGACCAGCGCGGCATCGTTCACGGGATTCGCCAGCCGCGCCACGTTCCTGTAGGCCGAGTTGCCCATGACGAGCGCGACGCGCTTCTCGGCCAGCGCAGCGCCGGTCCCAAGCCAAATGAGGACGATCAAAAAAGCAAAGAATCGCAATACGTCCATCCCAGCCTCAACTAGCAATTTGGTCAGAGTATTCGCAGCTTGCCGGAACGCAAATTTATTCTGTGATCTCGGTTACTCAGCTTCCCCCGAGCGCCTTGGGTAGGCAAGCCTACCCAACGACTGACGAAGGCATTCGATCTAATTGCAAACCTCGATGATGCGTCCCTCTGTTTGCGCTCCGTTATGTCTATCTAAGCGACAGCCTGGTCGAACTGGACGACACCCACCCTGCCCACAGAAGATCTGCCCCGTCGCCTGCGGCTTCGCGGGCGCAGCTTCAACCTTCTTCCTCTCGTCGTCTCGTTTCTTGGCGTCCTCGCGGGTCGCGACTGGCTTCTTGCCCTGCACCTTCTCGCATTCATTGTCGTCATTGACGTGATAGCCGGCACGGCATGCGATCTTGACGCAAGCGTCGCCATCGGCTTTGAAGCCGTGATCGCACACCAGCGGGCAGACCCGGCCCGGCTTGGCCTTGATGGCGTCGAGCGCGTCGAGGCTCGCCTGCTTGGCGTCGAACTTCGTTCCTGCATATTTGTTGAACAGCGTCAGCGAGCGTTGCGATGACGCATTCCAGTCGCCATCGGCAGCGGCGGCCAGACAGCCGACGCGCTGCAGCTCGGATTGGACCAGCTTCGCCGTCTCTGCGGGGGACAGGCTCGTCTGCGATGAAGTCGGCGCAAGGGCCGCAACTTTCCGTGCGCCGTCGGCAACTTGCTGCTTCTCGGCAGCCGCCTTGTCATTCACGATCTCGTCCGCAAGCGCCTTCTCGGCGGCTTGCTTGTCGGCCACGGCTTTCGCCACCGCAGCCTCGGCATCCTTGCGGCGCTGCTCGGCCGCGGCCGCCTTGGCCTCCTCGATCTGCTTGGCCTTTTCCGCGGCAAGGCGGGCGTGCTCGGCGGCCTTGGCGGCGGCAGCCGCCTTCGCCTGCTCGGCCTTGTTGGCGCGCTCGGCGGCGAGCCTCGCCTTTTCGTCTTCGGCTTGCCGTGCCTTCGTGGCCGCGGCTGCGCGCGCCTCCTCGGCTGCAACGTTCTTGAGTTGCGCGCGGGCGAGGCCTGCATAGAACCCGTCGGGATAGGCCTGCAGGAATGCCTCCCACGCGTCGCGGTTTCCCGCCTGCAGCGCCAGCTCATAGTCCCGGCGGATGCTGTCCTGGGGATTGGCCTGCGGTCCCGCGACGGCCGGCTTGGCCGGCACCAGCGAAACGTCGTCGCCGCCAAGCGAGCCGTAGACATACGGCTCCTGCTTGTAGCCGGTGGTCTTGAGCACGTCGTCGCGCACGAAGCCGAACGCCTTGCGCAGGTCGAGGCCCGGCATGGGAAGGCGTTCGACCAGAGCGGTGGCAAACGGGCTGTTCTTCGCATCGCCATCCGAGGCGGTCGAGCCCGCCTTCGCCGCGAAGGCAATCATGGTGTTGGGGCTGGTCGGCTCGACCTTGGCAAGGCCGCGGCCAATCGCCCGGGCGGCGATCGTGCGCTTCATCGTTTTGGCAAACGGATTATCGCGGCAGGCGTCCAGGATGACGAGGCGGAGCTGCCTGGCAGGCTCGACCGCGAACAGGGCGCGATCCAGCGGCAGCGTTTCGTCGAGGACGTCGCTGTCGGTCTCGAGCGTGGCGTCGGTGGGGATCAGGTAGTTGGTCCCGTCGAGCTCAATGCCGTGGCCGGCATAATAGACCACCGCAACGTCGGCCTCGCGCGCCTTGCCGCCAAAATCGCGCAGCGCCTTGCGCATCTCGGCGACGTTCAGGTCGAGCTTGACATCGACCGTATCGAAGCCGGCCTTCCTGAACATGCCGCCGACCAGCGCGGCATCGTTCACGGGATTCGCCAGCCGCGCCACGTTCCTGTAGGCCGAGTTGCCCATGACGAGCGCGACGCGCTTCTCGGCCAGCGCAGCGCCGGTGCCAAGCCAGATCGTAAGCCAAGTCGCAAGTATGAACAAAACAAACAGCCGAAGCCGCATTCCAGCCCCCGAATGCAATAGCGTCAGATTATCCGCACAATGGCCGAATGCAAATCTGCGATCAGTGATATCAGTCACAGATCGGTGCGGCCATCCAGCAACTGGACACCGGGTGCGGGAGGCTTGAGCGCATCAGTCAAATTGATCTTCTCACGATGCCATTGTGCTCCTGTTTTGCCCGACGAGACAACGGCTATTCGAAAAATACGAAAATGCTCGATGATGCCGATACTTGGCTACTGTGCATGGGGTTGTTTTCGACTTTTTTGTTTTGGAGGCTCCAGCCAAGGCCGATCTCGCGGTGAGGCCGCGCCTATCCCTTCGGTCCGCGCAACTGGGCGGTCAGCCTGTCCATCGCCGCTGCCGCATCGCGCCACTGCAACAGCCAGCTTCGCGGAAAGCGGAAGGTGAGGTCGGCGCCGCCGACGCGGCGCTCCGAGAGGCACATGCCGGGCGTCGCCGCATCGCGGGTGCAGCGCGCGGTCAGCGCCGGGCTTGCGGCGGAATACAGATCCTCGCTGCCATAAGGACTGTCAGCACGGAACATCCGCATCGTCAGGCCGTCCACGGGCTTCGCCGCGGCCTGGTCGAGATAGCGCGGATAGATCGTGGCTGTTCGCTGCTCGGGCGAAAGTGCATCGTGATGGGCTGCGATCGACAGGAAGATGCGGTCGATCGATTGCACCGTCGCTTCCACCGTATCGGCGGTGACGTGCTTCGGTGCGCCCGGCGGCTCCAGCGAGGGATAGAGGAAGTCGAGATCGATGCGTTCCTGCGGTCCGGAGTGCCGCTGGATCTTCATGCGGATCGCGGTCGTCGGCAGGTTGAACAGCGTGCCGCCGACGCTCACCGGCAGCCTGTCCGGGGCGTTCGCGCCGCTGATGCCCCAGGTCGGCCACAACAAATAGGCAACGAGCGCGAGCGCGCACACCGCAGCAAGGCCGCCGAGCACGATCGGGACGACATGCGCCCGGGTGTGCGTGCGGGGGGATCTAAGGGGAGCTGCTGAAAACACCGTCATGACGCTAGCGCAAGTCGAGTCGGGCATCGGCCGATGGCCGACGAATCAGCAGCGAATATGCCATGTGGCGGCGATTTCGCGGAGCGTTCCCGGCTGCGGGGAACGGGGGCGGGCCCTGCGCTGAACGGCCGGCGGCGTTAACCTTCCCTTAAGGATAATGTAGCGTTAACCGGCGCTATTTGTCACAGGAAGGCTCCGGCGTTGCGCAAGGGCGGACCGTTCCAATGACACCTGAAGCTCTCAATACCCTGTTCTCGATCTGCATTGGCTTCGCGCTCGCGGGTGCGCTCGTGAACGGATACCAGGCGCTCGCGCAGCGGCCCGCCGGCTTCGGCCTGCTGCAGGACGGCGTGGCGCCAAAGACGTTCGCCGCGGTGCCGTTCCTGGTTTTCGCCGCGCCCTTCATCATCATGCGCAATACGCTGCGGGGCATGCGCATGGAAAGCCGGCGCGCCGAGTTCGTGATGATGGCGACCGTCATTGCCGGTTTCTGGAGCATGATGAGCGGCACCTTCTTCCTGATGACGCTGCGCGCGGCCGGCGTTCTGGGCTGATGCCCACCGCTCTCCGGGACGCTCTGCGCTCCCGGATTGCCCGGCGCCGCAGCCCTTTGCCTCCAGGCCGCCGTTTCGCTATGCCAAGATCATCCTGACCGGAGACCTCCATGGCGATCTACGAGCTCGACGGGCAAGCGCCCGACCTTCCCGCCGACGGCAACTATTTCATCGCGGAGACCGCCACCGTGATCGGCCGCGTGCGCCTGAAGCCGGGCGCGAGCGTCTGGTTCGGCGCGGTGCTGCGCGGCGACAATGAGTGGATCGAGATCGGCGAGGGCGCCAACGTGCAGGACGGCTCGACCTGCCACACCGATCTCGGCTTTCCGCTTCACCTCGGCAGGAACTGTACGGTCGGCCACAACGTCATCCTGCACGGCTGCACCATCGAGGAGGGCGCGCTGATCGGCATGGGCGCGATCGTGATGAACGGCGCCAGGATCGGTCGCAACAGCATCGTCGGCGCCGGTTCCGTGATCACCGAGGGCAAGGAATTTCCCGAACGTTCCCTGATCATCGGCTCGCCGGCGCGCGTGATCCGGACGCTCGACGACGCGCAGGTGCAGAAGATGGGGAGCGCGGCGAGGTTCTACGTGGCCAACGGTCCGCGCTTCAAGAAAGGCCTGAAGCGGATCGGCTGAGATGCCCGCGAGCAGCACCCGCTCCGTCCGCCGTGGTTCCGTACCGTAAAAATGCCGGGTGGTATTTTAATCCTCCGCTAGCGTCGCCGTGCCTATCCTGGAGCATATTCAACCAGGAGGAGCGGCGCCATGGGAGCTGCGGCGCTGGAATCCGGACTCGGTGCCGGAACCAAGTTATTGAAGAAATTTGTTCGCCTGGCGCGCGGCGCCGACACGCTGACCGTTGCGGAGAAGGTCTACAGCATTGCCGCCTTCCTCGCCATCGTCACCACCTTCCTGCTGGTGATGTCGGTCCAGTCAGTGCGGTTGCAGACGACCTATCGTCACATGCAGGCCTCTTCCGCCGAGGCCGCGATCAATATCGGACGCATCAACGCGCTGATCTACGCCATCGTGATGGAGTCGCGTGGCATCTACGCATCCGCCGACCACGGCGCGACGAAGCAGTTCGCGGACGCGCTGACACGGCGTAACCACGAACTCGCTGACGCCATGAAGAGCATGGAGCGGACGGTGAGCAAGGACGATGCCGAGGAGTTCGCCGAATTCCGTCAACGCATCGCGCAATTCATCGAGTTCCGCCAGGAGCTGGTGCGGCGCGCAGTCGAGATCAGTCCGGCCGCGGCGCGCGAATGGGGCGACAGCAGCGCCAGCCGGAAAGTGCGCAGTAAGCTCAACAGCGATATCGAGGCGCTCGAGCGGATCTACCGCGAGCGTGCCGGTGAAGCCGACGAGCTCGCCAATGAGAACCGTTATGCGGCTGCCTATCTGTTCGCGCTCGGACTCGCCGCCTTGTTGCTGGCGGCGCTCAACGTCGTCGTCATGCGCAGTTCGGTTGTCGGTGCTCTGTCCGAGATCACGCAAGCGACCGATCGGATTGCGCAGGGCGACGTCAGGAGCGAGGTGCCGCATCTCGGCCGTCACGACGAGATCGGGCATCTTGCGCGCGCGGTGCAGAATTTCCGCGATGCGGTGGCGCGAATCTTCGAGCTCGAGGAGATCGAGCTCGGCACCGCCCAGGCGCGCGACGCCGCGAGGACCGAACGCGACAAGTTCAACGACAAGTATCAGGCCAAGAAGTGGCAGCTCTCGGCCGCGATCAACAGCATGCCGCAGGGCCTGATCATGCTCGACGGCAAGGCCAACGTGGTCGCGATGAACGCCAACTACCGGAGGATCTACAGCCTGCCCGAAACGATCCAGGCCGGATCGACCCTCGAGGACATCATCAAGCATCGGGTCAAGAGCGGCTTGTTCAGCGGCGACGTCGCGAAATACGTCGCGGCGGTTCTCGAACGGATCGCCAAGCGCGAGCCGACGGCCTACGAGATCGCCTTGAACGACGGCCGCACCATCAGGATCTACGAGCGTCCGATGGACGGCGGCGGCTGGGTGTCGGTGCAGGAGGACGTCACCGAACAGCGTCAGCGCGAGCGTATTCTCGAACGGACCGAGCGCTTTCTCGCGACCATCGTCGAAAACGTGCATGAGGGCATCATCGCCAAGGACGCCCGCACGATGCGCTATCTGTTCATCAACAAGGCTGCCGAGAAGCAGATTGGCATGGCGCGCACTCAGATCGTCGGCCGGACTGCGCGCGAATTGTTTCCGGCCGAGACGGCCGATCTCATCGAGAAGCGCGATGGGCAGTTGCTCCGGCAAAAGCAACAGCTCGCGCCGGTCATCGACACCATCAACAATCCGGTTCGCGGCCGGCGCGTGGTGTCATGGAGGCGATTGCAGATCGGCAGTGCGGCGGAGGAATCGCACATATTCGTGACGATGGCCGAAGATCTTGCCGATCAGACGGATGCCGCTGCCTAACGGCGCTAACTAGCGCTCACGGCGATGTCCCTCGGGCCGCATCCTCTCGATTTGCGCGAGCTGCGGCCTTCTCGTGGCCGGCGGCCCACAGCGCATGCTCGTCGCTGCCGTCGCGGTAAGGGTTGGCCTCTGCCGGAATATTCTCGCGCGCGGCGCGTTCGCCCTCTGCAAAGGGATCGCGATCGGTCATCGTGAATCGGCCTCCTCGCTTTCAAGCTGATGTGACGGCATTTGTTCCGGAACCGGCCTTTGCCGCAACGGTTGACCGGTGAAGGAGAATTTCCGCAAGGGTTGACCGGTGAAGGAGAATTCCGATGGCCGCATCGCCTGCAACCGCTTCAATCAAGACGCTCACCCTGATCCTCGCCCTCGCGGCGATGCCGGCGGTATCGTTCGCGCAAGCGACTGGCGGGTCTGCCGGATCGACCGGGGGCTCTATGGGGTCGACCGGGGCCACTGCCGGATCAACCGGAGGGTCTGCCGGATCAACTGGAGGCTCCAGGAGGTCGAGCGGAGGCGTTGCCAATTCGCTGGCTCCGCCGCCCGGTACCAACAGTCTGGGTACGGCTCAATCATCCGGCCCGGGTCCTGGAGTTACCACAGGCTCCGACGGCGGAGGGGCGGTTGATGCCACCGTCAACGACGAGAACCGCATGCTCGACAAGAAGCTGAAGAGCATCTGCCGCGGTTGCTGATGCTCGCGTGGAAGTGAGACAGCGTGGCTGTCGGGAATGCCCGGGAGACGTTAGCTTGATCCTGCTTTGAAGCGTGGAGCTTGTCCACGCAGAGGATCGAGCGATGTTACGCAAGATGATGATGGCGGCACTGGCCGTCGCGGCAGTCGGGCTGGCGGCGCCACAGGCGGCCCAGGCGCGGGGTTTCGGACATGGCGGCTGGGGTCATGGCGGCCATTGGCACGGCGGCGGCTTATGGCCAGGTGTCGCGATCGGGGCGGGTCTCGCCGGCGCCGGCTATTACGGCGCCTATTATGGCTACGGCTATCCCTATTACGGCGGCCCCTACTATTATGGTACCGGCTATAACGATGGTTATGGCGGCTGCTACGTCGTGCGGAAGCGCATCATGACGCCGGCAGGCTGGCGGATTCGCCGCGTCGACGTCTGCGAATAGCATCCTCGAGGAGAGGCCGACCAACCAAAAAACAAGGTCGTTGACGCAGTATACCGTCAACGACCTTGCCAGCCCCGGACATTGAAATCGGCTCACGCCATCCGGTGACCGCGAGCATTGCGCGGAATCATACGAACGAATGTGATCCAGTTCACAAGTGGCGAAAATAAAGTCCGGCTGCGAGGCGATTAGTCGGGAGAGCGCTTGCGCGCACTGGCGTGGACGCGGCGCGCCGGTTTCCTGCGGGTAACCGCAGGCGTTTCAGCCTCGGTTGCACGTGCGCTGGCAAACGACTGCCGCAGGCCGTCGATGGTCTCATTCAGCGTCGCGACCTGCTCGGACAGACGCTTGGTCTCGGCCTGCTGCGCCGCCATCAACCGCTTCATCGTCTGGAGCTGATCCTGCACCACCTGAAGCTGGTCGATCGATTCCTGCTGGGTCGCCTCCAGCCCCTTGGTCTTCTCGACCAGTTGCTCGGAGGCCTGGACGGTGCGCGCCTGGAGATGCCGGGATGCCACCACCCGGTCGGTCTCAGGTGCGGCGCCCGTAGAAGCGCGCCAGATCGCGATCGAGGTCGTTCCCGCGATCAGGAACAGGAGTGCGGCAGCGGTCAGCGCGATCGGCTGGGCGCCGAGGCGAAGCATGGGATTGGATCGTGTGTCCTGGGCGAGATCGATCATCGCTGACAAAACCCAAATTGAAACTTGGCGAGTGGCGAAGACCGGGAGCCCAAGAACGCAGAACAAGGCGGCCGGGATGTCCCGAAAGTGTTACTGTTCAGCAACAAATGGGACCAAAAAGAGGCCGCGGGCCGAGAAGCGAAATTTTGCCGAGCCCAAAGGCTGCTGGTTCAGGATCGGCCGTCCCAAGGACAATTCCGAATGAGCGTGGTGCCCCTGTCGACCACGGGCACGCAGTCGCTGCCGCGGTGTCCTACGATGCTCGGGGCGACCTCCTGGTTCTCGATCAGATCTTGGCCTTCGCCACGTATTGCCCGGCCACACACTTGAAGCGCGCAATGTGCCAGTCATCAGACCGGTAGATCGGGTGGGCGTTCTTCCATTGCGCCAGACCTGCCTGACCGCCGATCAGGCAATTCTGAAAGTTGAGACTGGCATCCAGGTTCGAATTTGAAACGACCACCTCGGCGCAGTCGTGACTGGAAAAATGGCAAAGCACGGCAACAATCGTGACGAACATTTTTTGAAATCCAATAATAAAAATGAAAAATGAATGAGGGTGGGTAAATAGAAGTGACGAATGGGTAGCATGAAAAAATGGAGCTGGAATGTAGCCGCGGCGACGCTCTCGACCAAGCCTGCTTGGCGAACAGCTCGGCGTGACACTGGCTGGAGCTCTGAAACCGTGCACGTGATCACTTACTGTACGCGGCGGCAATTTAATTCGTACTCTCATATCGGATTGTGACAGCCCTTGACGGATATTCGAGTCTGACGCCTCGTGCCGCGGCGACGATGATGCGTTGCGATGCAACGTGACTATTCCTCGCGGGCCTGACCGGCTATAAGCTGGCGCTCTGTCATCGAACCGTCATGTCACCGTAATGCTGAAATCAGAATCAACGCCGGCCCGCAAGATTCCGGCCGCGCCGGATGGGAATCCTGCGCCGAAAGATAAAAAGAGAACACACGTCGTCGCTGGTTTCCTCAGGCAGATTGAACCGGCCGAGCCCCGCGCGGACCCTGCGATCGTCGAAGGCGCTGTGAGCGACCAGACGTCATCGCAAGATGCCCCGCCAGCTCCGGAGCCAACTCAGCCGAACATTGCCGCGCGTCCCGCCGGCGAAATCGAGCTCAAGCTTCTCGTCGATGCCGATCGCATGACGCATTTCAACGCCGCGCCGGTCATCGCGGCCAATGCGCGCAACAAGGGCTCGCGAAAACATCTCAAGTCCGTCTATTACGACACGCCCGAGCGCTTGCTTCGGCGCAATGGCCTCAGCCTGCGCGTGCGCCAGAGCGGCGCGCGCTTCGTGCAAACCGTGAAGACCGAAGCCGCGGACGATCCGCTGCGCCGCGGCGAGTGGGAGGCGAGCGTGCCGTCACTTGCGCCCGATCTCGCTTTGGCGATGCCTTTCATTCCGGACAAGCTTCGTAGCCGTATCGAGGCGCAGCCGCTCGAAATCGTCTTCACCGCCGACGTCCATCGGCACGCGAGGATCGTCGATCTGCCGTCCGGGACGGTCGAAATCGCCTTCGACCGGGGTGAGCTGACGGCCGGCGACCGATCGCTGCCGGTGAGCGAGATCGAGCTGGAGCTCAAGAGCGGCAGCGCGAGCGCGATCTACGAAATCGCACGGCGGCTCGCGGAGCATGGCGCAGTGAAGCCTTCGATCCGCAGCAAATCAGCGCGCGGCTTCGACCTTGCCGCCGGCACGCCGCCATCGGCACGCCGGCCGCGAAAACTTCGCCTCGACGCGTCGGTCACGCTCGACGAGGCGTTCGCGACAATCCTGCGTTCCTGCTTCCTTCATCTGCTTCAGTCGCTGCCGGCGGCCGAGGACGGCCGCAATCCGGAAGGCGTGCACCAGCTTCGCGTCTCGCTGCGCCGGATTCGATCGGCGCTCGATCTGATGCGATCGGTCGGCGCGCTCAGCAATCTCGACGCGCTGCGGTCGGAGGCGAAATGGCTGGCGCACGATCTGTCCGCCGCGCGCGACTGGGACGTGTTTCAGCTCGAGACCCTGCCGACGATCGCGAAGGCTTGCCCTTCGGTCAGCGGCTTCGATGCGCTGGGCCTGGCGGCGGCCAGGCGCCAGTCGGATGCCTACCGCAAGGCGCATCGCGCGCTCGCCGATCGCCGCTGCGCCGTATTCCTGATCGGCCTCG
Source organism: Bradyrhizobium diazoefficiens (assembly GCF_016616425.1). NCBI lineage: Bacteria > Pseudomonadati > Pseudomonadota > Alphaproteobacteria > Hyphomicrobiales > Nitrobacteraceae > Bradyrhizobium > Bradyrhizobium diazoefficiens. The sequence goes on along the minus strand of NZ_CP067101.1, from coordinate 5,029,471 downwards.
GCGAATGGATCGAGACGCGGGGCTGGCGCAACGACGTTGCCGCCGAAGATCTCGGCCAGCTCGCCGAGCCCGCCGTCGACTTTGCGCGACGCGTCCTGTCAGAACATTATGTGAAGGTGCTCAAGCGCGGCCGCCGCTTCAAGTCCCTCACGGTCGAAGAGCTACACCGGGTGCGGCTCGCGACCAAGCGGCTGCGCTATCTCAGCGAGTTCCTGCTGCCGTTGTATGAGGATCGCAAGTCCGCGAAAAGATTCGCCCGCCGGCTCGCCGGCTTGCAGGAGGAGCTCGGCGCCTTCAACGACATGGCGGTCACGGCGTCATTGCTCGACGGGCTCGGTGCCGAGCCCGACAGCGCCATCGCCGCTGCGGCGGTCGCCGGCTGGCAGGCGCGTGCATCGGTCGGCGTTCTGCCCGGCCTGCAAAGCACATGGCGCGATTTCGCCGCGGCGCGCGTGCCGTGGTCGCAGGGCTGATCGCATCTCCCAAAAAAGTTGCGCCCAGCCATTGGGGGATGGCTGGGCGCGCGCGAACCGGTCTGGGACGGGGAGGGGTGGGGATGTGACCGGGTCGCGTAACTCGTTGTCTCGTTCCTAATCTCTTGCCTAGTCTCTTGCGCTGGCGGTGGCGACCGCCGGCTTGGTGTCGCCGAGCGAGACCCAGACGTTGGGATCGCTCTGCGACTGGCGCTTGATGAAGCGGTAGCCGGTCTCCGTCCAGGCAACGACGTTCTCGTTCTGATTGTCGAGAACGAACTCGCCTTTGTCGGTCTTCACCGTCAGCACCGCGTGGCCTTCGCCCTTCTTGTCGCGCACGACGGTGATGAGCAGGGCCTCGCGCGGCCATCCGGCGTCGATCAGCATCTTGCGCTTCAGCAGCACGTAGTCTTCACAGTCGCCGTAACCGTCGGTCGGCAGCGACCACTTCTCGATCACGCCCCAGTGCTCCTGGTCGGTCAAAGGCTTGATCGTCTCGTTGACCCAGCGATTGACCTTGACGAGGTCGCGCCATGCATGCTGCGACATCACGATGTCGCGCGGCTGCGTCGGCGCGCCCCGGCACTGGGCGGCATTGTCCGCACAGAACTCGACCCAGCCGATCGGTGCGCGCGTGGCGTCACCGAGGCTCGCGTAGAGCAGGCGGCCTTCGCCGGCCTGCGCTGCTGCGCTGATCCCGAAGAGCATGGCGGCCAGCGCCAGCCCTTTCCCCTGTCCTCTGAAGTCCAACATTGCGGCCCCCGTTTCTTGTTGGGACCACATGTCGCATGGAGCTTTTGAGCTGCCGCTAAGTCAGCCAAGTCAAGTCGAGACGAATACAAGTAAAAACTGCAGCGAACTCGATCTATACTTGAATCGAATTCTCGTAAAATTTGAAACAACTGCAGTTGATTCAAATTTTATCTATTAACGCGGAAATGCTGGCGGAACCGTCATTTGCGCGCACGCGCAACCTCAACGTTAACCCGCGCAAGGCCGGCCGCCATGCACGAAAAAGGCGGCGTCCGCGTTGCGGAGGCCGCCTTCAGGGCTGGAAATGCGGGGTTTTCGGGCCCCTCTGCTTTACCGCGCGGTAACGCTCTCTTCGAGAGTTTCGATCGGCTGTGCGTGGAGGAACTCCAACGCGAAGCCGTCTTCGAGGTTTCGGACCACGCGGCCCTGGACCCGGCCGAGCAGGACCGTCGATTTCAGCGGCGGCCGGTTCTCCGCGGCGATGGCCGCGCCTGACAGCGAGAGGTCGATGATGCGGCAGGTCATCTTGGTGCCGTCCTCGAGCGTCAGCACCGCGATCGGGTTGCGCGGCACGATACGGTCGTGGCGGCGATCCTCCGGCAGATTGAGGATGTCGCGGTTGGCGAGCCAGGTGAGCTGCGCCGCGAGCTTGTCGCGCTTGCGGGGCGTGGCACCGACCGTCATGGCGAAGCCGTTGTCGATGATGCGCGTGATCTTGCCCTCGACGCGGCCGATATGGTCGAGATAGGCGACCACGCGGTCGCCGACATTGCCGATGCCGGGGGCGAGCAGGGCGAGCCCGCCGGGCGACATGTTGATCACCTGGCAGGGGAATTCGCGGCGGTCCGGCAGCATGTAGCGGCCGAGCAGGTGCACCTTCACCCGCTGGAAGCGCCGACGCTCCTCGGTGGCCGGAAGAAATTTTTTGTTCGCCAACGCCATTCTCAACACCCGACCCCCCGCCCGGGCGGAGTCCGGGACGACCCTAAGGTGCATAGGGTTAATGCTGCGTTAGGATCGGGCGCGGCGGTGACGAACAGCAACAATGCGTTCGAAAAGCCACATCAAGGGCGGGCAGGCCAGCACCGTCAGTGCGCCGAGGTCGAGCGCGGCCGCGGCGGACCCGGCCGATTTGGCGAGCCGGCCGGCGACCGCCGGCCCCAGCATCATCGCGGCATAAAAGAGAGTGTAGAACACACCCATCCCGATCGCCCGTGTCTCCGGCGCGAGCACCCTCGCGGGCAGGCTCATGATCGGGCCAGCGGGATGGCCGCTAATCAGGCCGATCAGGACGATGATCGCGATCACCGCGTCCGTCCTGGGCAGCCAAGCGAGCAGCAGCGCGACCATGAGGCTCGCTGCGACGGCAAGCGCGAACGGCCGCTTGGTGCGATCGGCGATGAACCCGCCGGCCGGCACCGAGATCACCGACAGCCACAACACCAGGCTGATGGCGGAGCCTGCCGCGGCAATGCTCCAGCCGCGTTCGACCAGCAGCGTGGGGCCGAACGAGAAGATCATGGCGAAGCCGACATTATAGAGGCCCCAGATCGCCCCTGCGACGATCACCGCCAGCAGGGCAAGGGAATCGAGGCGCGCCGAGCCGGTCGCACTCGCCGTGAAGCCCGGGGGCGGCTGGTAGAGCGTGATCAACACAGTGCCGATCGCGGTCAGCGCGCCGGCCGCCAGGAATACGGCGCTTGCACCATAGGCGGTGCCGATCGCCGGCAGCACCAGCAGCGAGATCGCAACGCCGGCTGGCCACGAGTTGACGAAGATCGCCATCGCGGTCGCGATTTCCTTGCCGGCGAACCAGTCGGTGCCCATCTTGGTGAGCTGCACCGTCAGCAGCACGCCGCCGGCGCCGGAGGCGAGCCGGCCCGCCATCTGCCAGCCCCAGATGTCGGTGGCGGCCATGACGAGGCTGCCGGCCATCATCAGCAGCAGCGCTGCGATCGTGGTCGGCTTATCGCCGAGCGCCCGGCCGATCGCGCTGCCCGGCAGCGCCAGCACCACGCCCGGCGTGAAATAGAGCCCGATCAGGATGCCGATATCGGCGAGCCCGATACCAAAGGTCTGTTGCAGCAGCGGCGCGACCGCGGCCACGCTCTGGAACTGGAACGCGATGGTGAGGCGCACGACGAACAGGATCGCAAGAATGCCCCAGCGATTGCGCAACGCCTCATCTCCCCAAGTCCTATATCAAGGGTGGGGCGATGAGAGGCCCGAGTCAACCGGCCTTCTTCCTCGCCGCGCGCCGATACAGAAGACACAGCAGCGCCATCACGTAGGCGACGAACTGGAGCCGGTACGGCACAGACTTCATCGCCGCGAACGATCCAGACGCGGCCACGGGGTTTTGCGGAAGGGGGCAAGCGGGCGCCTGGGTGGGGACTATCGACGCCTCTGCACGTTCAGCACACGGCGCTCAAGACACTTGGGTGTGCTCGAACTGCAGCCATGCGCTGCTGCCACAGGCTCCGCCGTCATCCTGAGGTGCGCGCTTTGCGCGCCTCGAAGGATGGGCCGCAACCCGTGGCCCATCCTTCGAGGCTCTCCTGCGATGCTGATGCATCGCAGGAGAGCGCCTCAGGATGACGGCGGTGTTTATGGCAGGCGCTCAGACTTGCGCTTGGCACGACCGTCCATCTCACATACGCTTTTCACAAGCCCGCACCACAAATGACAACAGACGGGCACCGAGGAAACCTTCATGGACTCAATCCGCGTCTGCACCCACGCAGGGCCGGGCTCAGAACCCGTCATCCGCACCGTCCCGTGGCCGAAGGTCGGCCGCAAGGCCGCATTGATCAAGGTCGGCGCCTGCGGTGTCTGCGGCACCGATTTGCACATCCTCAAGGGACATTGGCCGAAGCCGCTGCCCTGGCCCTTCACGCTCGGCCACGAGCTCGGCGGAATCATCGTCGAATGCGGCGCGGAGTTCACCGAGGACTTCATGAGCAAGCCGCTGACCGTCGGATCGAAGGTCATGATCCCGCCGCTGATGCCCTGCGGCCGCTGCTATTACTGCATCCATTATCCGCAAGTGGCCAACAAATGCCTGACGCCGGTCTATTACGGCCGCTATCTCGGCTTCGACAAGGCGCCGCACATGTGGGGCGGCTGGGCCGAGTATGTTTATGTGGATCTCGACATGCTGCCCGGCACCAAGATCTACAAATTGCCCGACGACATGTCGCTGCGGCTGGGCGCGCTGTCAGAGCCGCTGACCTCCTGCATCCGCGCCTTCAACCGCGCCAGCCGCGCCGGCGGCTTCAGCTGGGGCGACACGGTGGTGATCCAGGGCTCGGGCCCGATCGGCATTTTGGCGGTCGCCGCCGCAAAGGAGATGGGGGCAGGGCGCGTGATCTGCGTCGGTGCGCCGGAGGAGCCGCGGCTCAAGCTCGCCCGCGAGTTCGGCGCGGAAGCGACCGTCAACATCGAAGAAGTCGGGTCGCCGCAGGATCGCATCACCCGCGTGCGCGAGATCGTTGGCGGCTTCGGCGCCGATCTCGTGATGGACTGCTCGGGACACCCCTCAGCCGGCCCCGAAGGCATCGAGATGCTGCGCGACGGCGGCACCTATGTCGAGATGGGCCAGTTCACCGACGCCGGCTCGATCGAGACGTCCTGGCACCGCATCTGCACCAAGGACCTCAACGTGCTGGGATCCTGGGGCTTTACCGGCAACGACCTGCCGCTCGGCGTCGACATGCTCTACCGAACCCGCGACAAATATCCGTGGCTGAAGATGCAGACGATCTATCCTTTCACGGAAGAAGGCGTCGCGCAGGCGGTGAAGGACGCAATGGCGATGAAGACGGTGAAGTCGACCATCGTGCCGTGGCCGGAACTGGTGGAGTGAAGACGCGAAGCCCGGATGGAGCGAAGCGTAATTCGGGGCCGCCGGTCCCGCATTTCGCTTCACTCTATCGGGCTATACGTCAGAGATTTGGATTGAAGGACGAGATGACAAATCAAGGGACTCAAGACCCTAACCTGCGCACCCGTTCCCCCTTCACAGCCATTCGCGCGATCGACTACACCGTCATCTTCGTGCGCGACATGGCCGCGATGCGCCGCTTCTATGAGGACGTGCTCGCCTTGTCCGTGCTGCGCGAGCTTTCGCCGAACTGGATCGAGTACGGCATCGGCAGCAACACGCTTGTGCTGGCACGGCCGAGCCGTACTGCTGCTGATGCGCCTATCCCGGCGGGCAGCGCCTTGCTGCAACTCGCGTTCAAGGTGTCGGCTGCCGAGGTCGACGCATGCGCCGACGAACTCGTTCGGCACCGTGTTGCGCTCGTGTCGCCACCGACGGACCAGCCGTTTGGTCATCGAACCCTGTTCTTCCGCGATCCCGACGGCAATTTGCTGGAGATCTATGCGGAGATCTGAAAACGCATTGAGCCGGCCGATTTCCCAGAAAGTTCCACCAGGGAACTCGCGAACTATTCACGCCGCGGTGAAACTTAGGCGCAGGTTCGGGCTTTCAGTTCCCAGGAGAAGTCGTCGTGAAGCGAATCCTGAAGCCCGTCACCTACATCCTGGCGATCATCTACTTCCTGGTGGATGCGGTGTTCATGGCCGTGGCGAGCCCGATCGCGCGCTGGATTGGGCGGCATTTCGAGTTCAAGCGACTGCGCGCATGGATCAAGTCGCTGCCGCCTTATCCTTCGCTTGCCCTGTTTTCCGTCCCGGTGATCATTCTGGAGCCGATCAAGCCCGTGGCGGCCTATCTCGCCGCGACCGGTCAGGTCCTGAGCGCGGCTGCGACTTTCATCGTCGGCGAACTGCTCAAGCTCGTGCTGGTCGAGCGCCTGTTCCATCTCACGCGCGACAAGCTGATGCGGATTCCGGCGTTCGCCTGGGCATATGGCAAGTTCGCCGAGGTGAAGGCATGGCTGCAGGCAACCGAAGCCTGGAGTGCCGTCCGAGCCTTCAGCCGCGCGGCGATGGACATTGTCGTGCGGGCAAAGGCAAGGCTGGTCGGCAGCTTCAGCAAGCTGGCGACGTCCAGGGATTAGAGTCGAGCTCTTCTATGCGAGCTTGCGGGCGGCTGCCGTGGCCTTGTCGCCCGTGTTCGGTGTGCCGGTCGGCTCGATCAGCATCAGGTGAACCTCCTCGCGCGCCACCGGCCGATGCTCGACGCCTTTGGGGACGACGTAGAGTTCACCCGGCCCGAGCGTCACCGTGCGGTCCCGCAACTCGATATCCAGATTGCCCTTCAGGACGAGAAAGAAGTCGTCGGTGTCGTCATGCTTGTGCCAGGTGAACTCGCCCTTCACCTTCACCACCATCACGTCGCAATCGTTGAAGGTGGTGATCGTGCGCGGCGACCAGAACTCCTGAAACGTCGCGAGCTTATCGGCAAGCGAAATTCCGTCAGCCATGTGTCGTTCCGTTTCGTTCTTCGCCGAGACAGTATTTGATATCGTGTCGCGGTGCGACAAGACTTGCATGGTCGTCCGGCCGCCCTTGCTCTTTCGTGTATGCGGAGATCCGGCGGCTATTTGACGTATCCAGATGACATCGCCTGCGCCCAGTCCGGGCGGTTGTTGGCGAGCGCACGGGCCGAGGCGGCCTCCCAGTCGTATTCGAGCGCCAGAAGTTCGGCCTGCCAGCCCTTTCTTCCCTTCGTGATGATCGCGTAGCGGGCGTGAGGCGAGCGGTATTCCAGGTTTGCCGCAAAGGGAATGTCCGCGAAAACCGGGCAGCCAACGCTCCCCGGATTGAGAACCAGACAGTCGCCGGGACCCTGTATGACCGCCTGGCGGTGGCTATGGCCGCACAGCACGACGCGAGCCGTCGGCTCACTCTTGAGACGCGCCGCCAGGAGTTCGCGGCGTGCCGGCACGAAGCGGCCGTCATTGAGCGATTCTTCCAGCAGGCACGTCGTATCGTCCTCGGGCGTGCCATGGCAGGCCAGGATTCCCTCGTCGAGCCGAATTTGGGACGGCAAGCTATGGAGTGCGCGACGCTGCTCCGCAGTCAATGCGTTGCGCGCGAACAGGCCTGCCGGCGAAAGCTTGTGGTCCGGAAACTCCTCGATCCAGCGATCGTGGTTTCCGCGCACCGTGGGCAACGATAGCGACTGGAGGGCTTCGAAAGTCTCTTTCGGCCACAACGGGCTGGTGACGCAATCGCCGAGGTTGACTGTACGATCGACTCCCCGCGTCTTGATGTCGGCCAGCACCGCCTCGAGCGCCGCAAGGTTGCCGTGCACATCGGAAATGACTGCCAATCGCATCGTGGGTGCCCCCTTTCGCTATCGTCTGAACCTAGCTAAGCAAAATCGCCCGACATTTCTATGTCAGCCGATCGAATGCTCAACAGCTGGCAACGGCTGATCTCGTCCTCCTTCACCACCACCGTGCCTACCACCTTAGTGCCCTCCAACTCACGCACGATCCGCTCGTCCGGTCCTACGCTTGCGAAATCGAACTCGCGCACCGGCGTGACCAGGATCATGCGCTGACCGGCGATCACGACCACCGTCATGTCGTTGCGCTCACCCTTTGCGGTCCATGCGCGGATGTCGCCGGCGTAGGGCTCCTTGCGCCAGGCGTTGGGGCAGCCCGGGTCGCAGTCGACTTCGATGCCGTCCTCTGACGTGGTCAGGACTAGTCTTGACCGGCTCGGCTTCCATCGCTCGTCGAGCGAGCAGACGCCGCAGGTGCGTTTGAGGGAGGACGTCACGCGGTAGTTCCCATGAGATCGGATTGTTCTCACGTTAACGGAGGTGGCGGCAAAAGTCCTCTGCAACCTTCAGGCGTGCTGCTCTGCGCCAAGCCATGCATCATAGGCATGGTGATTTCCAAACTCTTGGCGTAAAGAGCGCCCAGATCAAATCCAGCGTGCGGCCGGGCCGTTTGCCGCGCACGCGAGCTCAGGCCCGCCGGTTCACTGTTTGCGCGCCTGAATTAACCAAGGTTCTCCATCCCGTGTCTTTTCCGGCCCTGACCCCGCCGCTCGCCCGAGCTTTGGCCGAGCGGAACTATGATTCACCGACCCCCGTTCAGCTCGCCGTGCTTGCCCATGAAGCCGCCGGTCGCGACCTCCTGGTCTCGGCCCAGACCGGCTCCGGCAAAACCCTCGCTTATGGCCTCGCCATGGCCAAGGAACTGCTCGGCGATGCCGAGCAGTTCGCGCCCGCGGCCGCGCCGCTCGCGCTGATCGTGGCGCCGACCCGCGAGCTCGCCATGCAGGTTCAGCGCGAACTCGCCTGGCTCTATGGCCACACCGGCGGGCGCGTCGTCTCCTGTGTCGGCGGCATGGATCCGCGGCGCGAGCAGCGCGAGCTTGCGGCCGGGGCGCACATCGTGGTCGGAACGCCCGGCCGGCTCTGCGATCATTTGCGGCGCGGCCGTCTCGACATCTCCGAACTGACCACTGTCGTGCTCGACGAGGCCGACGAGATGCTCAATCTCGGCTTTCGCGAGGACATGGAATTCATCCTCGAGACCACGCCGGACACGCGCCGCACCCTGATGTTTTCGGCGACGTTCCCGCGCGGCATCGTCGCGCTGGCCAGGCAGTATCAGCGCAACGCCTTCCGGATCGAGGTCGCCGGCGACGAGGGCGGTCATGCCGATATCGAATATCGCGCCATCCGCATCGTGCCCGCCGACGTCGAGCATGCCGTCGTCAACGTGCTGCGCTTCTACGAGGCGCCCAGTGCGCTGGTGTTTTGCAGCACGCGCAACAACGTCAGGCATTTGCAGGCGGCGCTTTTGGAGCGCGGCTTTTCCGTCGTCGCTCTCTCGGGCGAATTGACGCAGAACGAGCGGACCCTGGCGCTGCAGTCGCTGCGGGACGGACGCGCCCGCGTTTGCGTGGCGACCGACGTTGCCGCCCGCGGTATCGATTTGCCGAGCCTCGACCTCGTCATTCACGCGGACCTGCCCAACGACGCCGAGGTGATGCAGCATCGCTCGGGCCGAACGGGGCGCGCCGGACGAAAGGGGACGAGCGTCCTCCTGGTGCCGCCCGCCCGCCGGCGGCGCGCGGAGCTGCTGCTCAATCTCGCAGGGGTCGACCCGGTCTGGGGAACGGCGCCGCAGGCGGACGAGATCCGCAAGCTCGATCATGAACGCATGAAGGACGTGCTGTTCACCGAGGAGACGACGGCCGACGATCTGGTGCTGGCGCAGGCGCTGCTCGCCGAGCGGTCGGCCGAGGATATCGCCGCGGCGCTCGCGCGGCTTTATCGCGCGCGGCTGCCGTCTCCCGAAGACATCATCGATCCCGGCGAGCGTAGCGGCAAGCCGCGCGACGATCGCGGCCGCGATAAATTTCAAGGCGAAGGCGGCGACGACCGCGCCGCAAGGCCGCGATCGAAGTCCGGAAAGGCGTCGTCGAAGCACGGCATGGAGGCGAGCGTCTGGTTCCGCGCCGCCATCGGACGCCGCAAGAATGCGGAGGCGCGCTGGCTGCTGCCGATGATCTGCCGTCGCGGCGGCATCGACAAGCGCGACATCGGCGCCATCAGGATCATGGATACCACCACCGAGTTCGAGATTTCCGAGCGGGTCGCGGACTCCTTCGCCGTCAAGATCAAGCGCCCGGACAAGGAAGACAGCATCCGCATCGAGCCGATGGCGGACGCGCCGCAGCGGCAGGAATCTTCGGAAGGACGGTCCCGCGCGCCCCGGCGCGAGGCCGGCGATCATCGTGAACGCCGCGACGATCGCGCGCGTGAGACGAAGGGATTCGAGCAACGCGGCAAGTCTCATGTCGAGCGCCGTCCGAAATTCGATGATGCTCCGGCTTTCGCAAAGAAAAAGCAGCATCGGAACAAGCCGGGCCACGCAGAGCCGCCGTCGGTCACGCCCTGGCCTGTGAAGGGTGCGCCCGGAAAGAAGACCAAGAAGAAACGTCGGGGCTAAACTCCGGCACGGGAGTCTAGATGCCGGCGCGGAGCGCCGCGGCGAGATCGCGCAGCATGTAGGTCGCGCCTTCGCCGTAAGATGCAAGCTTTGCGCGCAGCTCCGCGTCCGCCGTGACGGGCCGAAAGCCGAGACGCTCCCACAGCGGCCGCGTGGCGTAGACCGAGACCAGCGCCAGCGTCGCGATGTGTGAAGCGCGCGCCAGCTCCTCGATGATATCAGCAACATAAGTGCGCAGAACGCCGCCGCGAAAATCGGGCAAGACGGCGACGTCGTGGACGTAGAGGCAATCCGCATCCTCAGGCAGCCGTTCCAGGAAGCCGTCGAGCGGCGGAATCCGGTGCAGCTTCCAGGGATGCGCGAGGCCGTAGCCGGCGATCGCACCGTCGGCGACAAGCACGCGGCATCCCTCGGGATAGAGCCGCATCTTCTCGGCCAACACCTCGAGGCTTTCAGGAAGATCAGGATGAATCCGCGCCGCGATGGCGCCGACCGCGGGCAGGTCGGATGCGTGCGCGGGGCGCCAACGCGGCTTGCTCATGTCTTTCCGGCGTTCCGTCTCGGTTGGCCCAGTTTATTCCGCTGCGTCGACGCGCGCAGCGAAAAATATCTTTGCCGCCATTTCGGGAATACGAGCCCGCGCGCGGCGTCCTACCCATGCAAGCCAATTGCATGACAGGAGATATCATGACGTCCTCGATCCGCCTCGCGCTCACGCTGGCAATGTCGCTCGCGATCGTTCCCGCTGCTTTCGCCGCACCGCCGATCAAGACGGGCAAGACCGACAAGGGCAACGTGCTCACCGATGCCAAGGGCATGACGCTGTACACCTTCGACAAGGATATGAACGGCAAGTCGGCCTGCAACGGTCCATGTGCGACAAACTGGCCGGTGCTGAAGGCCGAGGCGGGCGATGCCGGCAGCGACGGCTACACCATCATCACGCGCGACGACGGCTCCAAGCAATGGGCCTACAAGGGCAAGCCGCTCTATACCTTCGCCAAGGATCAGAAGCCCGGCGATGTCACCGGCGACGGCTTCCTGAACGGCGCCTGGCATCTGGCGATGCCGTAACGGCCCTGTGTGTAGAATGCGTCGGCTGTCGCAGCCGACGCATTGCCGTGCCGTCATCTCGGATATTCGAGCTGCATCGCGACGAAGTCGGCCGTGCGCGGCCCGTAGCGCGCCTCGATGGCGTGCAACGTCTGGTCCAGCGCTCGCGCCGGCGGCAGGTCGGCGGCGTCCGGCGGGGTCTGGTTGGCCGGCCAGTCGGCTGCGATCTTGTCCGGCAGGATGCGAAGACCGCCGCGGCTCGTCTGCACCTCTGGCGTGGCCGCGAAGGTGAGAGCACGCGAGCGATAGGTGCGCGACCACGCGTCGGCGACCAGCGCAAGCGACACCTCGTCGATACCTGCCGTCAGCGCGATTCCGAGCTGCTCGCGGTTCCAGAATGCGAGCGTGTTGGCGATCGCCGTCAGCGCGAAGCGGCGTGTGAACCGGAATGCCTCGCTGCGGTGCCGTGCGTGCATCCCAGTGCGCAAGACCGATTTCGCGGGCGACCGCCTCCGCCTTGGCGCGGCCGGCGATGGCCTCGACCAGGGTCAGGGCCATCGGCATGGATGCGGTGATGCCGGTCGTCGTCGCAACGCCGCGGTCGACCACCAGCCTGCGGTCCGCGACATAGCGGATCGCGGAATGCTTTTGCAGATCGCTCACGGAATACCAGTGTGTGGTGGCCTGCCGGCCGTCGAGCAGCCCGGTGTTGGCAACGACCTTGGCGCCGACGCAGACGCCGACGATGATCGCGCCCTTGCCGGCCTGGCTTCTGATCCACTGCAAGGCCAGCGCATCGTCTTCGCGGCTCATCGCCGGCACGATGACGTAATCGGCGCCATCAGGATGCGCGGCATCGAACTCGGCGATCGTCGCGTGCGGCTGCACCTTCAGCGCGGGATAAAGTGTGACGGGTCCAGGCTGCGTCGCCAATGTGAGGACGTCGGCGACATCGGCGCGCGCGAGGATGCCGTATGGCATGAGATAGTCGGTCGTCTCGCTCATGTCGTTGATGCCGACGATGGCGATCAGGGGACGTTTGCGCTTCGGCGGCTTCAGCGCCGCAAGCGTCGCCTCGCTCTCGTCGCCGGATATCGCAGGCGCGGTTCCCCGAGCCGGCGAGCCGGGCAGCATGAACAACCAGATTCCGCCGATCGCCGCCAGCAGTGCCACGCAGCCGACGCCGCTCAACGCCAGAATGCGCCATATCATGATGATGTCACCCGATCCTTGTTGCTTCACGCGAGGCGGAAGCTACCCGTTGGCAACGCCATCGGGAATGACGCAGATCCGGCAAAATCGGCCATCCGCATGCGCGTTGATTTGTCGCGCGGCGGGTTCCTCTTGCGCGCGCCGCGCGTCGGGCGGCGAAGACTATCTCAGCCCTTCATACACCATCAGCCCACGTGCGATCTGCAATTTGCGGATCGCGCGCGGCAAGAGTTTCTCCGGTTGGTGCAGATAGCGCCAGGAGGTGAGGGTGAAGGCTGACAGCGCGCCGCATTCGTCGTCGAATGGCGCGAGCACGCCCGTCACGCTCACCGGCGTGTGCGGGCGGGCATTGAAGGGCAGCAGCAACAGCTCGAGATATGCCTTGCTGCCGTCTGCGCGCGCGGCCGTGACGCCGGCGATCGCGCCGAGCGCTTCGTCGGCGACGATGGTCGCGATCTCCTCGATCTCGCTGCGGCTCGCTGCCGTGAACAGCGCCGCGAAACTCCGGTCCTTGAGGTCGCACCCCGCAAGCGCGCAGACGCGCGTGCCGGCGACGCGGAACGGGAAGCCGAGGTTCGGCTCGCAGGAGAGCACGAAGATGTCGCCGAGCAGGCCGCGGACTGCGGCCGGGTCGATGTCGGCCCTGTCAGGGGCGCGCGCAGCGCCGCGCTTCTTGTCCCAATATGCGAAGAACGCTCGGCTCGACGGATGTTTCATGACTGAACGCTTACCCCGGGGCGAACCTCGAAGGGACAAACCTGTCCCGCTTCAGCGCACCCGCGATCCCTTGTGTTGTTGTGCAGGAGGGGATTTGCAGCGTCCATGCCGCAGCGGCGTTTTCGCAGCCCGGGGACCTGCCTTTGCGTCGTTAACGTTAAGTTAACTATGCGCTTTGCACCTCGCACGCCGCTGCTATGGTGATCGCAGTCGCAAGCCTCGCCGCTTTCATCCAGGTTCTCGGCGGGGCCTGTACGTACACGAGGCGTCAAATAGTTTGGTCACGGGCCGCGGGGAGGGGTGGGGATACACCTGGCTCTTCGCAGGTCGGAAGGCCGACACGGACAGGCAGGGCTTCCCAGGGCCCTGCCTTTTCCTTTTGTGCACTTGCGCAGGGCCGGCAAAGGCGCCTATCTGCAAGCGTGTTGCTCCGATCGCGCCTGAAAGCGAAGCTGCCTTGGATTCCCCGCAAGATTCTCCGTCGCAAGGGTCTCAGCCGCAAATTCCTCAGCTTGAGGTACCGGCGGTCATCGAGAAGGCCCCGCGCGAGCCGGTCCTGACCCTGCCCGTGGCGCTGACCGCCTATATCGTCCTCCTGGCCGTGATCCATCTGCGGGTGCTGCTGCCGCCCGAGATCGAGAACTGGACCATCGACGTGTTCGGCTTCATCCCGAAGCGCTACGATTCCTCCCTGCTCAATCTGCAGATCCCCGGCGGCGCCGGGGCGAAGGTCTGGACCTTCGTCACCTATTCGCTGCTGCACGCCAATCTGACCCATCTCGGCTTCAACGTGCTCTGGCTTCTGCCGTTCGGCAGCGCGCTGGCGCGGCGCTTTGGCGCGGTCAGGTTCTTCCTGTTTCTCGCGGTGACGGCGGCGGGCGGCGCGCTCGCCCATCTCGTCACCCATGAGCATGCGGTGGCGCCGATGATCGGCGCCTCGGCCTCGGTGTCCGGCGCAATGGCGGCGGCGATCCGCTTTGCGTTCGTTCGTGGCAGCTTCCTGTCCTTCAATCGTTCGGACGCCGATACCGCCGCAAAGGTTCCGGCGCTGCCGCTGTCGCGCGCGCTGCGCGACGGGCGGGTGGTCGGCTTCCTCGCAGTGTGGTTCGGCGTCAACATCATCTTCGGCGTGGGTGCGATCGGCATCGATTCCGAAACCACGAGCGTCGCCTGGCAGGCGCATATCGGCGGCTTCTTCACCGGCCTGTTGCTGTTCACCCTGTTCGATCCCGTGCCGCGCGCGCGAAACGATGCTGCGGATGCGTCATCACAGGACGTTTCAGACCGTATTTGAAGCGGCGCTTGCGACGCGGCCCGAATTCATCCATCATTTGCGCAAGAATGTTCCGAAGCGATAGGCCGCCAGCCGGCGATCCTTCGAAGGAGACGCGCGTGCGTTAGTTGAAGACTCGACGAACAAGTTCGGACCGCCCAAAGGCGGCCGGCTCCGATTCAGGGAGGCGACAATGACGGTACGTTCCATTCTCGACACCAAGGGCCACCAGATCATGAGCGTCGAACCGGACGCGAAACTGGCTGCCGCGGTCAAACTGCTCGGTGAGAAAAAGATCGGCGCGGTGCTGGTGATGAACCAGAGCCGGCTCGAAGGCATCCTGTCGGAGCGCGACATCGTCCGCGCGCTCGGCGAGCGTGGCGCCGCCGTGCTGGAGGAGCCGGTCTCGGAGGTCATGACCCGCAAGGTGGTGACGTGCAAGGAGACCGACACGGTCGCCGAGCTCATGGAAACGATGACAACGGGCAAGTTCCGCCATCTGCCCGTGATCGACAACGGCAAGGTGGTCGGCCTTATCTCGATCGGCGACATCGTCAAGCGCCGGGTCCAGGAATACGAGTCCGAGCAGGAAGCCCTGCGCGACTACATCAAGACGGCCTGATCGGCTTTATTCGTTGACTTTGGGCGCGGCGCCCTCGGGCGACGGTGCCAGCACGTGGATCGCTTCCTGGATCGAGTCCAACGCACGCTCGGCGGCGCGGGTGCCGAGTGCAATGAGGTCTTCGGCACGATGGAAGTCGAACCAGCCGAAATGGCCGACCCGCGGCGTGATCAGCATGTCTGGCGGATCACCGGCGAGACGGGCGCGCGTGATGCGGTCCTGCATGATGTTGAAGGCATCGACCATCACCGAAGAGAGGCCGGGCCGGCCGCCGGCGAAGAACTCGCGCTTCACCGTCTTCTCGGGCGAGAAGAATCGCGGGAAGCGCCGTTTTGACGGCGTCTCTTCGGCCGCGGTCGCGACCGGTTCAGGCACCGCGCCGTGCGAATACACCGTGGTCGAATAGGTGAAGATGTCGCTGGAAAGGTTTGCAGCGATGACGATTTCGGCGCCGAGCGCCCGCGCCGCCGAGACCGGTACCGGGTTCACCAGCGCGCCGTCGACCAGCCAGCGATCACCGATCAGAATGGGAGAGAAGATGCCAGGCAGCGCATAGGAGGCGCGCATCGCATCGACCACGCGGCCACGCGTCAGCCAGATCTCGTGGCCGGTGCGGACCTCGGTTGCGACGGCGGCGAATTTGACCGGGAGATCCTCGATCAGGGTCTGGCCGCAGGCGTGCTCGAGCCGGGTTGCCAGCTTCTCACCGCCAATCAGGCCGGAGCCGTTGAGGCGGATGTCGAGATAGCCGAGAATGTTGCGCATGCCCTGCAGGCTGCGGCCCCATTCCTCCAGCGTGTCGAGCTGGCCGGCCGCATAGAGGCCGCCGACCACCGCGCCGATCGACGTGCCGACCACGACGTCAGGCTGGATGCCATTGGCGAGCAGGGTCTTGATGATGCCGATATGGGCAAAGCCGCGCGCCGCGCCGCCGCCAAGGGCAAGGCCAATCACCGGCCGGCGGATGCTGCCGAGACCCACCTTCTCGCCATTCGAGCCGTTCGCGCCCCAACCTTTCAATCTTTCCAGCACCGAAACTCTCCTACGCCGGGGCCAGTCCGCATCGTCAGATTAGGCACCGCAATTGCACTCCGCCATATCGGGCGCGAAGCATGGTTTATGCCGCTTTGGGAAAGGCAAGGGGCGGGAGTATGGCGAGCCGCCCTTCGATTAATCACGCAAGCGTCAACCAGGTTCCAAAGAACCGTCTTGGCACCGTATTTCCTGGGATTTCACAGGCTTGAATTTGCCGCGTTTTCGGTGAAAAGCAGGGGGCATGACACGCGGGGGTGACGGCATCATCGGATGGCGGCGCAGCGGCAGGCTGCTGCCGGCGCTGATCCTTGCCGTGTGTCTCGTTACCTCAGGCCAAAAGGCCGCGCAGGCGCAGTTTTTCTCCGATCGTCCGCCGCCGGTCCCGCCGGCCTCGGTGCCCGATCCCGGCGGCGCCGTCAGCCTGGCGCCGCCCTCCGGGCCTGGCGCTGGCCCCCCGAGCCTGCCGCCGACCCTGATGCAGCCGGCGACGCCCAGCATGCCGCCGCCCGCGCTGACGACCGTGCCGCCGGCTGCCCCCCTCAGCGCGGCCGCGCCCGGGCAGGCTGTGCTGTCCCTGACCGCGAAATACGGCAAGGATTCTCCTGCGATCACCAGCGGCCTGGTCTGGCGCGTGTTCGCCGACCGTCCAGACGAGAATGGCACCTTCAGGCTGATCCGCGAGGAGCGCAATGCCGCGCCCAACATCGTGCTGCCGCCCGGCAATTACGTCGTGCATGTCGCCTTCGGCCTGGTCAGCGCGGTCCGCACCGTCAGCCTGAAGGCGGAGACGGACCGCGAATCCTTCGTGCTGCCAGCCGGCGGCCTGCGCATCGAGGGCCGGGTCGGCACCAGCCGCATTCCGCAGAACCAGATCTCGTTCGCGATCTACAAGGGCAGCCAGTTCGAATCCGGCGAGCGCGCCGCGCTGGTGCCCAACGTCGCCGCCGGCGACGTCGTGCTGATTCCGGAGGGCACCTATTACATCGTCTCCAACTACGGCGACGCCAACTCGGTGGTGCGTTCGGACATTCGCGTCCAGGCCGGCAAGCTCACCGACGTCACCATCACCCACCGTGCCGCCGTGATCACGCTGAAGCTGGTCAGCGACAGGGGCGGCGAGGCGCTCGCCAACACCGCCTGGTCGGTGCTGACCCCGGGCGGCGACGTCATCAAGGAATCGATCGGCGCCTTCCCGCGCGTGGTGCTCTCCGAAGGCGAATACCGCGCCATCGCCAAGAACGAGGGCAAGGTCTACGAGCGCGGCTTCAACGTCGTGAACGGCGTCGATGGCGAAGTCGAGGTCGTCGCGCGGTAGGACACGGGCGCAGGTGTCGGCCGCGGCGATCCGCCGGGCTTTGCGCTCGGCACAATAGCTATCATCTGGCGCACGTGCATCCCTCGTTACCGCTGGCCGCCGACATCGGTGCGGGTGAGGCAGTTGCCCTCCGCCTCCAGCCCTTGGGCTCGGCTTTGAATACGCTGCCAGCGTTGCAAAGCGGTCTTATCAGGCAGTCCCACCAGGCGATTCTCTTGGGGCGAGGCGAATACCGCCGGCGAGGGCTTATTCCAGGCAATCGGGGCTTGGCCGCAAGCCGGTGCAGGACACATATTTCCGACAATCAATTTTATTCTCTTTCCATCCTGCTGCGTTATATGTCGGGCATCCGTCTAGCGGAGGAGGCCGGAGCAGGCTTGCGCGTCTGCGAGACCGGCAAGGGGCAGGGGCCAAGCTCGTCGGCATGTTCGAAGTGATCCTCACCAGGCGCAAGCGGTTTGGCTGGCGATGGCAGGTGTGCGACCAATCCGGCAAGATATTTGCCGATGGATTCGAGCGCACCCGGCCGGCCGCCAAATATCATGGCGAGCGCGCGTTGTTCTTCCTGTTGTCGCAGGCCTACCTGGGCGACCGCTCCGCGGCGTCCAGCGAGGACTAGCAGCACTCACGTCCTGAGCCGCAGCCCGGGTGAGCGAAGCGCATCGGGGCCGCTCGCAGTGAGAATCCCGGATGTTGCTTCGCTCATCCGGGCTACAAGCCCTTGCGTTGCCCGACAGGCAAAACACGCCAGCGGTGGGTCAACACGCGGCGGCAAAAATATTCCGCTTTACCGAAATTCGGAAACGGCGTATATGTCGCTGCAACCCGGCCCAAGGAAGAGGGGCGTATCGCGATCGTCACGAACGCGGGCCGGGCGGCGGTGGACGCAGGTGACATCGGCGCGATCGGCTTTTGCAGGGCGGGCAACCGTGAGCGAAGGCGTCGCGCATACGACCGGTGTGATCCGCGTACGGCGAAATCGTGCCGTCCTGGCGCCCGGGGTCTGTGCGCCAAGTCTAGCGGTGATGTGTGCGGCCCGACCGGGCCCGTGCGTCAGCCATCCGCAAGGCGACGGGGGCAATAGTGCATCGCTCCCCGGGGAGATCACGACATAAGCCGTAAAGCCACTGCGCAGGGAAGGCCGGGATGTCCTGGCTTCACCTGTATGCCGCTGTGCAGCTTCTTGTTACGCAGAATTCGCACAGTGGACCGCGGGTGCCAGCCGGCTCCCGGCCTTCCCTGCGCCCTCTTTCATTCGAGGGCGACGCGACGAAGTAAAGCTCGGGCGAGATACGCCGCGAGGATGCGAAGGCGTGTCTGCGAGGCCGTAGGATGGGTAGAGCACTTGCGAAACCCATCACGTTTCAGTGCGAATGAAGCATTGATGGGTTTCGCTGTCGCTCTACCCATCCTACCGCTCGCTCCGCTCGCGATGACGGTGTTGATGCAGGTGTACCTAAAACCACAAGCTCGTGCCCCGGACGCAGCGCAGCGTCCCTTCGACGGTGCGCTGCAGAGCCGGGGCCTATGCAGCAGCGGTTTGCGAGGCCGGCGCAGCAACGCGAGGAGCGTTGCAGCGCGTCCGGGACACGAGACCATCGCCTTTGCAAATCCGTCACAGTCTCTAACACCCACTAACCAACGCCTGACTTAAAACTGTCATAATCGCCGAACGGAACCCGCGCCCGCGCGCTTTTTACATGTCTTTAAGCGCCGCTGCATTGGATGCGCCGGGAAAGTGCGTTGGGGGACTGCCATGAATGCCGCGAAGAAAGTGTCGGGAAATTCGGCCGCTGAAATGTTCGACGACATCCCGGTGCTTCAGCGCAAATGGCGTGCCGCGTTGAGGCCGGGCGATCGGCTGCCGCGCTATGAGGATGTCATGCTCGGCAGTCTCGGACGGCTCGCCGATCACATCGCGCTGCTGAGGAGCGACGGTACGCTCGAACTTTCGCGCAGCGGACGCTACGTGCAGAAATGGCTCGGCGAGGAGCGCTGGGACATCCCCATCGCCGAATTGTCGCCGGATTGCGCCACTGCGTTGTCGGAAGCGGCGGCGAGCGCCCTCAAAACCGGGCAGCCGCATCATGCGAGCGCGCACTGCGTGCGCGACGGCATGGTCAGGACCTACGATTTGCTGGCGCTGCCAACGGCCTCGCGCTGGGGCGCCACGCTGATCGGCGCCTATGTCAACGAGCGCGGCGCGCAGTACAATCTCCTGGATGCGATCTTCGCCTCGACCGACGACGCGGTGGTCTCGCTGGCGACCCTGCGCGATGCCGGCGGCAAGCCGTTCGATCTCCAGATCGTGCATCACAACAGCAGCGCCGACGCGCTGCTGAAGGTGGCGACCGGAAGCCTGTTGTGGCGGCGAATTGGCGAGGGGAATACGCTGCTGGCCTTACCCGAGATCATGGACTTCCTGCTCAAAGCCGTCGCGGGCGGCCGCGGCGACCAACTCGAGATCGAGAGTGACGGTCGGCACCTCCGCCTCAGCGCCACGGCCTTCGCGGACGTGGTCTCGCTGACGATCTCCGACGTCACGGCGTTGAAGCGGCGGGACGCCTCGTTCCGCCTGCTGTTCGACAACAATCCGATGCCGATGTGGGTGTTCGACGCGCAGACCAAGGAATTCCTCGGCGTCAACGACGCCGCGGTCCAGCATTACGGCTACAGCCGCGCCACCTTTCTGCGCATGAAGCTGCACGAGATCTGGCCGGAGGACGAGTGGGACATCCACGCCGAGGCGCTCGAACGCGTCGGCGACGCCTATCACTCGTCGCGCAACTGGCGCCACTTGCGCGCCGACGGCAGCGAGATCGAGGTGCTCACCTTCGGCCGCCGCGTCGCGTTCGACGATCGCGACGGCTATCTGGTCGCAGTGGTCGACATCACCGAGCGGCGGAAAGCCGAGGCGCGCATCGCGCACATGGCCCATCATGACGGGCTCACCGACCTGCCGAACCGCGAATATTTCCAGGAGCGCCTGAAGCAGGCGCTGGACCAGGCCGGGGACAAGCGCGTCGGCGTGCTCTACATCGATCTCGACCTGTTCAAGAACGTCAACGATTCCTTCGGTCATCCCGTGGGCGACCGCCTGCTCAAGGAAGTTGCCGAACGCCTGACCAAAGCGATCCGCGGCGCCAATCTGGCGGCCCGGCTCGGCGGTGACGAATTCGCGGTGATCCTGGCGGCCGACGTCTCGCCGAACGAGGCCAGCGCCTGCGCGACCTTGCTGATCGACATGCTGAAGGCGCCCTATGATCTCGACGACCAGGAGATGGTGATCGGCGCCAGCATCGGCATCGCGCTGTCGCCCGGCGATGGCACGACGCCGGAAGAGTTGATGCGAAATGCCGACATGGCGCTGTACCGGGCGAAGTCCGACGGCGGCGGCGTGCACCATTTCTTCGAGCGCGAGATGGACCTCCAGGCGCAGAAGCGCCGTGGCATGGAGCTCGATCTGCGCCGTGCGTTCGCCAACGGCGAGTTCGAGCTGCACTATCAGCCGCTGGTGTCGATCGCCTCCGACCGCATCTCCGGATTCGAGTCGTTGCTGCGCTGGCGTCACCCGGACAAGGGCATGATCTCCCCGGCCGAGTTCATCCCGGTGGCCGAGGACATCGGCCTGATTACGCAGCTCGGCGAGTGGGTGCTGCGCGAGGCCTGCGCCGAAGCGGTGGAATGGCCTGCCGATGTCAAGGTCGCGGTCAATCTGTCGCCGGCGCAATTCCGCAGCCGCAACCTGGTTCAGGTCGTGATCTCGGCGCTGGCGCAATCCGGCCTGTCGCCGCGGCGGCTCGAACTCGAAATCACCGAGTCGATCTTTCTGGCCGAGACCGATGCCAACCTCGCCATCCTGCACCAGCTCCGCGAGCTCGGTGTTGGCATCTCCATGGACGATTTCGGCACCGGTTATTCCAGCCTCAGCTATCTCCGCAGCTTCCCCTTCGACAAGATCAAGATCGATCGCTCCTTCGTCAAGGATCTGGCGCAGCGTCCCGATTGCGGCGCGATCGTGCGCGCGATCTCCGGGCTCGGCCGCAGCCTCAACATCACCACGACCGCCGAAGGCGTCGAGACCGAGGATCAACTCGACTGGCTCCGCGCCGAAGGCTGCAACGAGGTTCAGGGCTTTCTGTTCAGCGCGGCACGGCCCGCGGCCGAGATCGCAAAGCTGCTCGCCGATTTCGGTCAGCGCGCCTCACGGGCGGCGTAGCCCCTCGGGATAGCAGTCGTAGACCAGCGCCTTGAAGGCGGGCGTGATGCGGCCGCGCTCGTTCTGGGTCTGCAGCATCATGAGGTAGACCATGTCGAGCTTGGGATCGACGCCGAAATAGGTGCCGCTGCCACTATCCCATTTCAGCTCGCCCAGCGAGCCCGGCGGCGGCGGTTTCGCGTTGCCGGGATCGGTCCGCACCGCAAGGCCATAGCCATAGCCGAAGCCGTCACCCGGAAAATAGAAGTAATCGCGTCCGACGCCCGAGCCGGGCCCGATGCGATCGGTCGTCATGGCCTTGAAGGCGGCCGGGCTGAGGTAGCGCTTGCCCTCGAACTCGCCGCCGTTGAGCAGCATCTGCGAGAAGCGCTGATAGTCGGTGATGGTCGAGAGCAGGCCGCCGCCGCCGGACTGCCATTCGGGATGGTCGAGGCGCTCGCGCTCGGCGGCGAGCAGGATGAAATCGTTCGGCAGCGGCCGCGCCATCCGCGCCAGCTCGTCCTCCGTCGCGAGCGCGAATTTGGTGCTGTTCATGCCGAGCGGATCGAAGATGCGTGCTTTCAGGAATTGATACAGCGTCTGGCCCGAGATGATCTCGATGACTGCGCCGAGCACGTCGGTGGAATGGCCGTAGCGCCACAGCGTTCCCGGCTGCCGCGCCAGCGGCAGCTTGGCGATGCGGTCGGCGAATTCCCTGTTGTTGAATTGCCCTTCGAAAATGTTGGCGGCCTTGTAGGCCTGCTCGACCCATTTGCCGCCGATATAATCGTAGCTGATGCCCGAGGTGTGCCGCAGCAGATCCTCGATGTTGACGGGGCGGACCGGGGCTACGAGGTCGAACTCAAGCTTGCCGTCGGGCAGGGTGACCTCGAGACCCACCTTGGTCTCGGCAAACAGCGGGATGTATTTCGAGACGGGGTCGGTGAGCGCGAGCTTGCCCTCGTCGATCAGCATCATCGCGCCAAGGCATGTGATCGGCTTGGTCATGGAGTGGATGGCGAAAATCGTGTCGGGCGTCATGGCAAGGCGGGTCTCGACGTCGCGCACGCCGAAAGTCCTCAGGTAGACCGGCTTGCCGTGCTGCTGCACCAGGATCGCGGCGCCCGGCAGCCGGCCGCTTCCGACCTCGTTGTCGAAGAACGCCGTGATGCGGTCGAGCCCGTCCGACGACGGGGCGGGAATGTCGGCGGCCCGGCTTCGCGCCATCGTGCCGGCGAGCATCGCGGCCCCGACCAGAAATTCACGCCGCTTCATCCGGGCTTCCTCCCTCGGAGGGATCAAAGCCGCACGACGTCGAGGCCGTCAACACGGCATCGATCAAAAACGCGTCACGATTTCCGAAAGGAACGGTCGCGGGCGGTCTTCGCTCGGCTTGGTCGGCGTGCCGATGTGAATGAAGCCGGCGAGCCTTTCGTCCGGTTTGAGGCCGAGGCCGTCCAGCACGTCGCGGTCGAAGGCGAACCAGCCGGTCAGCCAGCAGGCGCCGTAGCCGAGCGCGGTCGCGGCCGTGACGATGTTCATGGCGCTGGCGCCGGCCGACAATTCCTGCTCGAACGCCGGCACCTTCGGATGCGGTTTGGTGAAGCTGACGATGCCGATCACCAGCGGCGCGTCGGTGAGGCGCTTACGCTCGGTCTCGACGTCGGCCGTCGGCGCGCCGGGATTCTTGCGCGCAAAGACCTTCGCGATCACCTCGCCGGCGCGCTGGCGGGCATCGCCCTCGAAAATGATGAAGCGCCAGGGCGCGAGCTTGCCATGGTCGGGCACGCGCGCGCCGATGGTGAGGATCGTCTCGAGCTCGGCCGGGGAGGGTCCGGGCCCGGTCATCTCGCGCGGCTTGACCGAGCGGCGGGTCTTCAGGAGTTCGATGGCGTCAGGCACTGCGATATCCTCTTCAAATGGTCGGCGGGCGTGCCATGCCGAGATAGGCATGCACGCCCGCAACCGGAAGCGAATTTAGATCGATTTCAGGGATCAGACGATGCCGCGCGCCCGCCTGACGTCGGGCGGGGTGGCCTCGTCAACCAGCGCGGCGATCGCCTCGGCGGTCGGCATCACCTTCTGGCCGTCGCTGCCGAGCCGGCGGACCGAGACCGAATGCGTCTCGGCCTCCTTTTTGCCGACCACGAGCAGTGCCGGGATCTTGGCCAGCGAGTGCTCGCGGACCTTGTAGTTGATCTTTTCGTTGCGCAAATCGATCTCGGCCCGAAGCCCCGCGCGCCGGGCAAGCTCCAGCACCTGCTTGGCGTACTCGTCGCCTTCCGAGGTGATGGTCGTGACCACCGCCTGCACTGGCGACAGCCAGAGCGGGAAGTTGCCCGCATAGTGCTCGATCAGGATGCCGATATAGCGCTCCATCGAGCCGCAGATCGCCCGGTGCACCATCACCGGCGGTTTCTTGCTGCCGTCATGATCGATGTAGAACGCACCGAACCGCTCCGGCAGGTTGAAGTCTACCTGCGTGGTGCCGCACTGCCAGTCGCGGCCGATGGCGTCGCGCAGCACATATTCGAACTTCGGCCCGTAGAAGGCGCCTTCGCCCGGATTGATCTCGGTCTTGATGTGATTGTTTTGCGACTGGATCTCGCGCAAAACGGTCGCCATCACGCGCTCGGCGTGATCCCACATCGCATCGGTGCCGACGCGTTTGTCCGGCCGGGTCGACAGCTTCACGGTGAGATCGCCGGTGAAGCCGAAATCGGCGTAGGTCGACAGGATCAGATCGTTGATCTTCAGGCATTCCTCGGCGAGCTGATCCTCGGTGCAGAAGATGTGCGCGTCGTCCTGGGTGAAGCCGCGCACGCGCATCAACCCGTGCATGGCGCCGGACGGCTCATAGCGGTGCACCACGCCGAACTCGGCGAGCCGCAGCGGCAGGTCGCGGTAGCTCTTCAGGCCGTGCTTGAAGATCTGCACGTGACCCGGGCAGTTCATCGGCTTGAGCGCGAACCAGCGCTTGTCCTCGGCCTCGTCGCCGGCCGACTGCGCCGCGAACATGTTCTCGCGATACCAGCCCCAATGGCCGGAGGTCTCCCACAGCACCTTGTCGAGGATCTGCGGCGCGTTGACCTCGCTGTAGTCGCCGGTCAGGCGGCGGCGCATATAGGCGATCAACTGCTGGAAGATGGTCCAGCCCTTCGGGTGCCAGAACACGACGCCCGGACCTTCTTCCTGGAAGTGGAAGAGGTCGAGCTCGCGTCCGAGCTTGCGATGGTCGCGCTTTTCGGCTTCCTCGATCTGCTTGAGGTAAGCGTCGAGATCCTCCTGCCGGGCGAATGCCGTACCGTAGATGCGGGTCAGCATCGGGTTGTTGGAATCGCCGCGCCAGTATGCACCCGCCACCTTCATCAGCTTGAAGGCGTTGCCGACCTTGCCGGTCGAGGTCATGTGGGGGCCGCGGCACAGATCGAACCAGTCGCCCTGATAGTAGATCTTGATTGGCTCGGTGCCGGGAATGGCGTCGACCAGCTCGACCTTGAAGGCCTCGCCCTTGTCGCGGAACACCTGCTTGGTCTTTTCGCGATCCCAGACTTCCTTGGTGAAAGGCTTGTCGCGCGCGATCAGCTCGCGCATCTTCTTCTCGATCGCGGCAAAGTCTTCCGGCGTGAACGGCTCGTTGCGGAAGAAGTCGTAATAGAAGCCGTTCTCGATCACGGGACCGATGGTGACCTGGGTGCCCGGCCACAGGGTCTGCACGGCTTCGGCGAGCACGTGGGCGCAGTCGTGGCGGATCAACTCGAGCGCGCGCGGATCGTCGCGGTTGACGAGCTCGATCCTGGCGTCGGCCTCGATGGGGTCGTTGAGGTCGGTCAGCACGCCGTCGAGCGCCATCGCAACCGTGCGCTTGGCCAGCGAGGGCGAGATGCTCTTGGCGATCTCGAGACCGGTGATGCTCTTGTCGTATTCGCGCCGGGCGCCGTCGGGAAAGGTGAGGGTGACTTTGGCGGCGGGGTTCACGGGCTTCAGGTTGGAGAGGCTGTACTGGAAGCCGGACTCGGATTTGGGCTGGTCGGTCATTGCTTTTCTCCTGAGGCTCACTCCTGCGAACGAGCGCAGGTAAGCGGGAACGAGCGATATATCAGGCGATTCGGCCTGCGCAATCCGGCAATTCCAAGAAAGTGGCGCGCAAAAGCCGGGGTCGTAGGCGAACTATTTGGCGTCGAGCCCTTTAACTCATCCCGAGGCGCCGCTACATGCGTTTGCATGGAAAATGCCCCCTCCGCCGGCCGTTTCGCGCCGACCGCCCTGATGCTTGGCAATCTCGTCACCGGCTGCTCCGTTCTGGCGCCGGCGGGCATGCTGCCGGAATTGGCGGCGGGGCTCGACGTCAGCATCCATGCGGCCGGACTCCTGATCACCTTCGGCGCGATGATGCTGTGCATCGGCTCGCCGTTGACGGCCTGGCTCACCAGCCGGATCGAACGGCGGATGCTGCTCACGACGACCCTCGCGGTGCTCGCTTTCGGGAATCTCGCCTCGGCATTTGCGCCCGATTACGAGAGCCTCCTCGTCATCCGTCTCGTGATGCTCGCGGTCGGTGCGCTCTATACGCCGCAGGCCGCCGGCACGGCGGCGTTGATCGTGCCCGCCGAGCGGCGGGGCAGCACCATCGCCTATATCTTTCTCGGCTGGTCGTTAGCTGCCGCCGTCGGCCTGCCGCTCATCACTTTCATCGCCAGCCGGTATGGTTGGCACGCGGCCTATGGCGGGATCGGCGCACTCGGCTGCATCAGCTTCGTGTTGCTGCTGATGCGGCTGCCTGCGGGCCTGAAGGGCGCTGCGGTGGATCTGAAGACCTGGGCCGAGGTCGGCCGCAGCAGGACAATTCTGCTCCTGCTTGCCATCACCATGCTGCAAATGTCCGGACAGTTCGTGGTGTTCACTTACATGGGGCCGTTGCTCAGCAGCCTCACCGGCGCCGGGCCCGACGCCGTCGGCACGGTGTTCGCCCTCTACGGCGTCTGCGGCTTTCTCGGCCTCGTCATCGCCACGCGCATCGTCGACATTTGGGGGCCTTATCCCACCTCGGTGCTCTTCACCTTCCTGCTGCTGGCGGGGATCGCGGGCTGGGCGCTCGGCGCCGGCACGCTGGTATTGATGGCGGGTGCAGTCGCGATCTGGGGCCTTGGCTTTGCCTCGACCAATTCGATGCAGCAGGTGCGGCTGGTCGCCGCCGCGCCGCCGCTGGCATCGGCGACGGTCGCGCTCAACACCTCCGTCCTCTATATCGGCCAGGCGGTCGGCTCCGCCATCGGCGGGCTGCTGTTCGCCCGCGAGCTCCTGCATACGCTTGGCTTCGTTGCGGTCGGTTTCGTCGCGCTGGCACTGTTCCTGGTGCTGTTGACCCGGCCGCGGTCGGCTGCCGCCGTGACGGCCTGAATCCGGCGGCTTCCATGCGCAAGATGCTTGGCAAAAGGCGCATGAGGGCGCTAGAAGGCCATGCATGGGGACCAACGAGAGTTGACTGAAATGAGGATGATTCTGGCGGTTGTCGCGGTGCTCTATTCAGCCTCCGCGTTCGCGCAAGCCGACAAGCCACCGATGGTTGGGGACAAGCCTCTGGTGCAGGTCAAGCCCAAGGGGACTAGGGCCGGGACCAAGGAGGCGACGGCCAAGCCGGCCGCGGCGCCGAAGGGCAAGCCACAGTCGGTCGCCGTGCGGCTGCAGGCCTGCCTCGAAATCGACGACGGTACCAAGGACCGCCTCAACTGCTACGACGCTGTGATCCCGCCGGCGCCAAAGCCGAAGCCGGCGAAGGCCAAGGGCTACGCAGACTGCCGTTTCTTGAAGGAAGAGGACGAGCGGTTGGCCTGCTTCAACGGCTTTGCCGAGAGCATTCCGAAGCTGCCGAAGAACTGAAGCCGAGCAACACTTGAGCTGAAAGCTTGTGCTCAGCCGCCATCAGCTGAGTACCGCAAGCCTAACGGCTCGAGGCGGACGGGTTGGTGGAGGCCACGCGCGTGAGCGCCAGCGATGGCGTCGCCGACATCTTCACCAGCACGTCCTTGAGCGGATCGCGAGTCCAGGCCCGGGTGACATAGTCGCGATGCGTGATGCCGTCGGCGGTCTCGACGAACACCACGCTGCCCGGACGGAGCGGCCCATCCATGTCTTCGGTGACGCTGATGCCCTTCTCGCGCAGCATGCTCATCAGTTCACGGTCGCGCCGCGCCGTGTAGCGGGTATATGCGCTGATGAAGAAACCGGAACGGTGGCTCTCGATCCAGGATGCGAACTTGTCCATTTCGCCATAGACGGCGTCGAGCAGCACGACGCCGCGGACGCGGTTGCTGATGCCGCCGACCTCCAGGCTCCAGGCCGTCGGCAGGAAGCCGCCGCTATAGCCGACGATCACGATCGGCATGTTGGCGAAGGCCCGCGCGCTGTTGGGATCACCCGTGACACGGGCGAGATGGTCGGCCGATTCCGCCATGAAGCGCTTGAAGCCACCCGGTTGCCAGAACTTGCCGGCGCTGGAATCGGCGGCATTGACCGCCATCTGCGGTGCAAGGAGCACGGCATTGGCGCCGGAATCGGTGATCTGCTTGGGCACCAGTTGGCGATCGCGGACGTCGCGTTCCAGCGTTGCGCCATTGCCGTGGAAGAACACCACGATCACGCCCGGCTTGCGCACGTCGAAATGCTCGGGCACGTGCACCAGCACGCGGCTGTCATTGTAGGTCTCGTCCTGCCAGAACACGCGACCGGAATAGCTGCGATGACCGCGGCGGTCGCCCTTGGCGATATTGAGGAAGGGCGCGTCGGAGGCGGGGTTGTTGCCGAAATAGGGGAAGGCCGACGACTTCATGCTGACGAGCGTCGTCAGGTCGTCGCGGGACGAACGCTTGTAGGGGACCTGCGGCTCGAGCGAAGCGACCTTGTAGGGTGCCGGCTCCGGCGGCTGTCGCTGCACAGCGCGCGTGGGCGAGAAGTCCGACATCTGCCGTTGCAGAAGACTTTCGCTCGCCGACGGGAAGCGCTCCTTGAACTGCGGAGCGGGGAAGCGATCCTCGAACGTTGCCACCTGCTGATCGGATTTTGCTACGGCCTGATTGACCATTTGGACATTGGCCTGCGAATTCGCCGCGAAGGCTGCCGGGTTCGGCGCCTGGCCGCATTGAACCAGTGTCAGCGACAGCGGCACCAAGGCTGAGATCAGGCCGATCCGGAGCGCACGACCGCGCCGACCGGACGGTGTCCGATCGGTGCGAAGGTCAGCTCTCAGTTTCGAAACGGCCCCGACCATCCACCCATGACCCCAAGCCATGACGCCAAGTCCAGCGGCACTTCAAGTCCAGCGGCGATGTTTGAGACAATTGAGCCGACTGGCGTTTAGGCGACGTTAAGCGTCCGGAGAAACTTCCCCACCTCCGGAGCCCTCAAAAGGACCATGCAATCGTGTCCTGATTGTGGGGAAGGGGAACGGGACTTGCCGGAGCGTACGCAGCTTTTTCGCCTGGCTGGGAATAAGCGGTGCTGCAGTACCCGTTTCTGTCGCCTCATTTAACCCTTGTTGACCCTGCTTGAATTGACTGGGCCAAACGATGCGCCCGCAAGGCATGACGCCTGAGGTGAAGGACCCCGATGACGGCATCAGATGCGGCAGCCGCACCCTGGACTAGCCGACTGACCGGAAGCGGGACCGGGGTCTCGGTTCTAGTCGCAACCGCCATCGTCGTGGCCGACATGGTCGGGGTCGGCGTCTTCACCAGCCTCGGCTTTCAGGTGAAGGATATCCCGTCCGGCTTTTCGATCCTGCTGCTCTGGACCGTCGGCGGTATCGTCGCGCTGTGCGGGGTGTTCGCCTACAGCGAGCTAGGGGCGATGTTTCCGCGCTCGAGCGGCGAGTACAATTTCCTCGGCCGGGCCTATCATCCGGCTTTCGGCTTTCTCGCCGGCTGGGTGTCGGCGACGGTGGGCTTCGCGGCGCCCGTCGCGCTCGCCGCGATGGCGTTCGGCGAATACGCCAAGTCGGTTGTCCCCGGTCTGCCGCCGATCCCGCTCGCCATCGCCGTGGTGTGGCTGGTCTCGCTCGTGCAACTGACCGGCGTCAGGCACTCCTCGACGTTCCAGCTGATCTCGACCATCCTGAAGGTGGTGCTGATCGTCGCCTTCCTGGTTGCCGGCTTCGTCATTGGCGTGCCGCAGCCGATTGCCTTCGCGCCGCAGCCGGGCGATCTCGCCCACATCGCCAGCGCGCCCTTCGCGATCGGGCTCGTCTTCGTGATGTACTCGTTCTCTGGCTGGAATGCCGCGACCTACATCATCGGCGAGATGAACACGCCGCAGCGGAGCCTGCCGCGCGCGCTGCTGGCGGGCACGCTGATCGTGCTCGTACTGTATGTCGCGCTGAACGCGGTGTTCCTCTACTCCACGCCGGTCGGTGCGCTCGCCGGCCAGCTCGATGTTGCCAGCGTTGCCGGCAGCGCGATCTTCGGCAGTCTCGGCGGCCGGATCGTCGGCGCGATGATCTGCGTCGGCCTGATCTCCTCGATCAGCGCGATGATGTGGATCGGCCCGCGCGTGATGATGACGATGGGTGAGGACATTCCGGCCCTGCGCGTGTTTTCGAAGCGATCGGTGAGCGGCGCGCCGGCCTATGCCATCCTGTTCCAGCTCGCCGTCGCCAACCTGCTGCTGTTCACGCGCAGCTTCGAGGCGGTGCTCGACTTCATCCAGTTCGCACTCCTGTTCTGCTCGTTCTTCACGGTCGCCGGCGTCATCAAGTTGCGCATCACCGACCCCGATCTGCCGCGGCCCTATCGCGCCTGGGGATACCCGTTCACGCCCCTGGTTTTCCTGCTCGTGACCGCGTTCATGATGTACTACCTGTTGACCGAGCGGCCGGTGCAGTCGCTCTCGGGGATGCTCGTCATGCTCTCGGGCCTGTTGATTTATGCTGTTTTCCGCAGGCGGCCGGTCGCCGCTGGCAATTCACACGATCGCGGATAGACATGTTTCGACCCCTCAGAATTGCGGCCGTCGCTCTTGTCCTGGTGGCTGCGACTGTTTTGTCCGCGCATGCCGCCGACGTCACCTTCGATGACACCGCGCGCTTCCTTGCGGGCATGCAGCCTTCTGCGGATTCGCCGCTGGTGCCGCTCACGAAGGACCCGGGCTGGCAGCGCCATGCAAAGTTCTTCGACGGCGCCTTCGCCCAGCTCGAGCAGCACCAGCTCGCCAAGATCCGCAACTGGGCCGACGTCAATCTTGCCGCGCCGCGGCCGACCATGTTCTACATGTTCAGCGGCCCCGATTTCCTCTACGCTAACGCCTTCTATCCCAAGGCCAGCACCTACGTGCTCGGCGCGCTGGAGCCGGTCGGCGCCGTGTCCGACCTGACGCGGCTGCCGCGCGGTTCGGTCGGCGCCGCGCTCTACAATTTCGAGCGTTCGCTTGGCTCGATCCTGAGCTTTTCCTTCTTCATCACCAAACAGATGAAGGTCGACCTGCACGCCAACCGGGTCAACGGCACCTTGCCGATCCTCTATGTCTTCCTGGCGCGCTCGGGCAAGACCATCCGCAACGTCGAGACGATTGCGCTCGATGCCCAGGGCGGAATGCATGTGGGAAGCGACAATCCGGGACCGAACGCGACGCGCGGCGTTCGCATCACCTTCGCCGGCAGCGATGGAGAAGCGCGCACGCTGTATTATTTCTCGACCGATCTCTCCAATTCCGGTGCACGCGCGACCGGCTTCCTGAAGTTCTGCGAGACGCTCGGGCCCGGCAACAGTCTGCTCAAGAGTGCGTCCTATCTCTTGCATTCCGGAAACTTCACCGTCGTTCGCAACTGGCTGCTCGCCAACAGCGCCACCATCATCCAGGACGATTCCGGCATTCCGCTTGCGAACTACAGCGCGCGGCAATGGCGGCTCTTCCCGTTCGGCCGCTATCTCGGGCCCATCGATGAATTCCCCGGCCGCTACCAGGAGCGCTACGCCGAGTTGTTCACGCGGGCCCAGCCGCTCGATTTCGGCGTCGGCTACCGCTGGCGGATGCACGAGTCGAATTTGCTGCTGGCGGTGAGGATGCCGGGCACCGAAACGGCGCCGGCCGGGGAGGCCACCTCGTCGGCCGATCCGCCGCCAAAGCCGCCGCATCCGAAGCGGCTGCGACCGCCCGAGTCGATCCCGCCGTCCCAGGGGCGCGTGTTCTGGTTCCGCTGATTACCAGTGCACGCTCTGGCTCGGTACGATAAACGCCGTCGTGCTCGGCGCGGTCGCAAAACTCGTCGCCAGATACCAGCCGGAGCCGAGCACGAGCGCCAGCAAGGCGGCGATCGCGAGCAGGTCCAGGATTCTGGGATCGTGGTGACGCCTGGAGCCGGGGTTGGGCCCAAGCCTGGAGTGAAGATGAGGGCTGATTTTCCAGCGCATTGTTATTTCCTCCCGGGGGGAGCATCAAAACAACGCGGGAAGAAGATCTAAGGTTCCGCTCAGGCCGCCGATGCGCAAAGCATCGCCGCAATCTCAGGGTGCATTGACGCCGCGCCAGCGGCCATAGCGCCATGGCAGATACCAGCGCGCGCCTTGCGGGGCGGTGAGCGGTACGTTGTCGATGCCCGACGTGCCGAAGGGATTACAGCGGAGCAGGCGCGCGAGCGTCATCCAGCCGCCGGCCCAGAGTCCGAATCGTTCGATCGCTTCGTCGCCATAGACGGAGCAGGTCGGCAGATGCCGGCAATTGTATCCGACCAGCGGCGAGAGCGTGTGGCGGTAGAGCCAGATCAGCGCGCGGCCGACTCGGCGTGGGAGCCGAAGCGCACTCTCGACGGAACCAGAACAGTGCTCGCAGGCTGAATGCTTCATGTGCGCTTTGCTGCGATCGTCGGCAGGTGTTGCCCGGTTCCGGCACAGGGAACTGTAAGCTGTTGTTTGCGCGCCATATTTTGCCTGCTTTCTGGGAGCAGTGCAGCAAGTATCTGTGGACGATCTGTATTCGCCCGGATACCATTTTTGTGACGCCCGTGTGTAGAAAACATACGCCTGTATGATGGACTAGGACGGCGCCATCGGGGATTCTTTGGGGATAGCTGGGGCTTGGGGAAGGGATCAGTTTGAAACTTCTGACGTCGATCAATCTTCGCGGCTGGTTGCTGGTGGGAACCGCCGTGTGCGGAGTCGCGCTGGCCGGTGCCGTCGCAACATTCGGGTCGTCGGCCCGCGCCGGTGCTGCACTCGAAGGGCGCAAGCTGCCGATGAAGTTCAGCTGGGTCGCCTGCGAGCCGAATTGCCGCGGCTGGGTCAGCGCGGTCGGCATCATCACCGCTGACACGCCGAAGGATTTCGAAGAGTTTTCTCGTGGACGCCAGCTCGGCGGTGCCACCGTGGTGCTCGATTCCAGCGGCGGTTCCGTCAATGACGCGATCACGCTTGGCCGACGCTTCCGCAATCTCGGACTCCTGACCACGGTCGGCGTCAGCCTCCGCGGCGGGCAGTCGGCCCGGCCGACGGTCGCACCCGAGGCCTATTGCGAATCCATGTGTGTATTCCTGCTGCTGGCCGGCAAGAAGCGCTACGTGCCGGAGGCTGCCCATGTCCGCGTCCACCAGATCTGGATGGGCGACCGCGCCGACGATGCCAAGGCGGCGAGCTATAGCGCGCAGGATCTGATGATCGTGGAGCGCGACATCGGCCGGCTTGCCAAATACACATTCGACATGGGCGGAGCGGGTGATCTGCTGTCGCTCGCGCTCAACGTTCCGCCGTGGGAAGAGCTGCACGAGTTGGACGCTGGCGAGCTCAAGCTCACCAATCTCGTGACGACTGATCTCCTTGCCGACGTGCTGCCGCATGTGGACATCTCGGCGCCGGCGATGGCGGGGCTTGCCCCGAAGACGCAGGCGAGGTTCGGCGTGGAACCGGAGCAGCCTGCGAAGTCGACCAAGACGGCGGAGGCCGTCGCGGTGCCGACGGGGAGTGTGGCCGCGCCAAGCGTGGCGGCGCAGAAGTAAGCTCTCCAATCTTGGCAGTCATTCCGAGGATGCGTAGCGCGAACGTTGGTGCGCCATTGCGCACCTGAGACTCTCGACCGGCAATCTCTGGATTCCGGATTCGATGCGGAGTCTTTCATCGGGCCGGCCAATAGGCCGGACCCGGTGGCATCGCCTGGAATCCCTGAAATGACGGGGCTCAGTCCTGCGCCGCAGCCGGCTGCTTCGCCTTGGCTTCGATCTGGCCAATGGCGTCGACCACGGCATCGAAGGTCAGAAGCGTCGAGGCATGGCGCGCCTTGTAGTCGCGGACCGGCTCGAGGAACTTGATCTCCTCCCATTTGCCTTCAGGAGGCAGGCCGTTCTCCTTGAGCATCTTGCGAACTGTTTCGCGTAACTCACGGAGTTCGCTCGCAGTCGAGCCGACGACGTGGCTTGCCATGATGGATGAAGAGGCTTGTCCGAGCGCACAGGCCTTCACGTCATGGGCGAAATCGGTGACCCTGTCGCCTTCCATCTTCAGGTCGACCTTCACGGTCGAGCCGCACAGCTTGGAGTGGGCGGTCGCGGAAGCATCGGGGGCCGACAGCCGCCCGAGGCGCGGAATATTCCCGGCCAGCTCGATGATCCGCTTGTTGTAGATGTCGTTCAGCATGTGATGGAGTCCAGCGCTTCTGCGCCCGATCGGCCTTGGCGGGCGGCGTCCATGGTCCTATATAAGGTCGGAACTGGCGGAAAAACAGTCCAGCGGTGCGCCGGCGGCAATTTCCAGCTACGCGGCCAGCATGGCAGCCTGCAGACCTTTCCCGCCAAAACTGTTCTGTTCAGGCGTCCGGCGGCTTGGCCGCCCCGTCTGCCGGTGACACTCCGGCCGCAAGGCCGTCGAACGGAGTCGATATGGACGCTACAATCAAATCCATCCGCCCGGGCAAGCCTTCTGACCGGCAGCCCGAGAGCCGTCCCGCCGAGCTTGACCCTGCCGAATTCCTCGCGGCTGCCGTCCGCGCCGACCAGCCGCGCCCTGCGCGTGCCGAGGCGGAAGCGGCGGTGAAGACGCTGCTCGCCTATATCGGCGAGAACACCGGGCGCGAGGGCCTGCTCGATACGCCGCGCCGCGTGGTCGAGGCCTTCGACGAGCTCTATCAGGGCTATCACCAGTGCCCGGCCGAGGTGCTCGACCGCACCTTCGGCGAGACCGCCGGCTATGACGATTTCGTTCTGGTGCGCGACATCGAGTTCACCTCGCAATGTGAGCATCACATGATGCCGTTCTACGGCAAGGCGCACATCGCCTATACGCCGGTGGAACGTGTCGTCGGCCTGTCCAAGCTTGCCCGTCTCACCGACATCTTCGCCCGCAGGCTCCAGACCCAGGAGCACCTGACGGCGCAGATCGCGGCGGCCATCGACGAGGTCCTCAAGCCCCGCGGCGTTGCCGTGCTGATCGAGGCCGAGCATACCTGCATGTCGGTGCGGGGCGTCGCCAAGCATGGCGCCTCTACCTTCACCAGCCGCTTCACCGGCATGTTCCGCGACAATCCGGCGGAGCAGGCCCGTTTCCTGTCCCTGGTGCGAGGCCTGTAGCGCTGACCTCGCCAACGCTCTAAGCGAGGACGCGCGTGTCCGCCCACTCCCACGAGATCGAGGAAGGTCTCGCCTTCCTGCCGAAGTTTGACGCCGGGGGCCTCGTGACCTGCGTCGCGACCGACGTTGCCACCGGCGACGTGCTCATGGTCGCGCACATGAACGACGAGGCGCTGCGCAAGACGATCGCGACCGGCGAAGCCTGGTACTTCAGCCGCTCGCGCAACGCCTTGTGGCGAAAAGGTGAGACATCGGGTCAGACCCAGCGCGTGGTCGAGATGCGCACCGATTGCGATCAGGATGCGGTCTGGATCCGGGTCGAGCAGATCGGCGCGGCCTGCCACACCGGGCGGCGATCGTGCTTCTACCGCAGGGTCGAGACCGAAGGCGGGGGAGCCAAGCTGGTGTTCGTCGATGCCGAGCGGCTGTTCGATCCGGACGGGGTCTATAAGAAGTAGCAGGCTGTCATTCCGGGGCGCGCGCAGCGCGAGCCCGGAATCCATTGCAAGGCATCAAGCGCGGCTCAATGGATTCCGGGCTCGCACCTACGGTGCGTCCCGGAATGACTGTGGGGGCCGAATTAACCCCGCATTAACCATACCTGTCCCACGGTGAGACGACGGGCGCCGAATTGCCGGCGCCGCTCAACGCCGTGCGGGGCGGGCACTTCATCATGTCGGTCGACAATTCCAGTGCCACGCAGACGGTCGGTCTCGATCCGACGCGGGCGCGCGTCGCTGGTGCGATCAAGCAGGCCTCGAACATCTCCGGCGTCAGCTTCCAGTACATGCTGACCACCGCCAAGATGGAATCGGATTTCGATGCCACCGCAGCGGCCTCCACGTCGTCCGCGCATGGACTCTACCAGTTCATCGACCAGACCTGGCTCGGCACCGTGAAGGAGGCCGGCACCCAACTCGGCTACGGCAACTATTCCGACGCCATCACCAGGACGTCGTCGGGCACCTATACCGTCGACGATCCCGCGATGAAGCGGTCGATCATGAAGCTGCGCGACGATCCGGAGGCCGCCTCCAGCATGGCGGCCGCGCTGACGCAGTCGAACAGCTTCAAGCTCACCGGTCTGATCGGGCGCAGGCCGAGCGACAGCGAACTCTATATGGCGCATTTCATGGGCGTCGGCGGCGCGGCAAAACTGATCGCGAATGCCGAGGATAATCCGCAAGCGGTCGGCGCGCGGCTGTTTCCCAACGCGGCGTCCGCCAATCGTTCGATCTTCTACGCCAGGGACGGCCGGGCCCGCAGCGTCTCCGAAGTCTATTCGGTGCTGGACGCGCGCTATGCCGCCGCGGCCAATTCGAAGGTGACCCGCAGCGCGATGGCGATGTATGGCGGCGCGCCGTCGACCGCTGAGGTCGCGAGCGCGAGCGGCATGCAGCCCATCGCGCCTCTCATCGACAACGCCGCCTATCTCCAGACGTTTCCGAACACACGTGCGGTGACGCCCGTCAGTGCGGCATCGCCAACGACGGCCGCGGACAATGCGCCGGCCACGCCGGCATTCCGCTCGATCTATCAGCCCGGCGATGCCACGCAGCCGGTCTCGACCACGGTGCAGAAATTATGGGGCGACAACGCCTCGCTCGCCTCGGTCGCTTCAGCGACGCCGGATGTGCGGCCGCCGCAGCCGCTCGATCTCTTCAGTGATCGCAGCGGCACGTTCTCGAGCACATGAACGCTGCGCTGCATCCGGGCATATGACGCAGCCGGCTTTGTTCCCTTAACAAAACGTCAATAAAACCAGCCGGTTATGGTGAACGCTTTGTTAAGCGTCGTGGTTTATTTTGTGTTGCAGGTGACGAGCCGTCACCATTTTCGTTTGTTGTGTAAGCCGGAAGCAGCATGATTGTTCGGCAGTTCATCAATTGGATCAGAACGGCGCCCGCTGGTGAGCGCGCCGAGGCAACACGGGCGTTGGCCCGGGCCTGGCTGATCTCAGACCTTTCTACGGACGACCGCATCGCCGCCGAAGGCGCGCTTTTGATGCTGCTCGACGATCCCTCGCCGCTGGTGCGGCAGGCGATGGCCGAGGTCTTTGCCCGCAGCACGGATGCGCCGGCATCGATCGTGCGAGCGCTGTCGGCGGACCAGCCGACCGTCGCGCTGCCCGTGCTCGAGCATTCCCCGCTGCTGATCGACGCCGACCTCGTCGACATCGTCGCGACCGGCAACGACGAGGTGCAATGTGCGGTCGCCCGCCGCATCGCACTGCCGGTCTCGGTCTGCGCCGCCATCGCCGAAGTCGGCTGCGCGGCGGCCGCGCTGGAGCTGATCGAAAATCCCCATGCCGAACTTGCACCGTTCTCGTGGGACCGCATTGTCGAACGCCACGGCCATCTCGCCGCGATCCGTGAAGCGATGCTGGTGCTGGATGATCTGCCGTCGGCGACCCGCGCTGCGCTGGTGGCGAAGCTCTCCGAGACGCTGGCGCAATTCGTCGTGGCGCGGAATTGGCTGAGCGCCGATCGTGCCGATCGGATCGCGATCGAGGCGCGCGACCGCTCCACCATGAACATCGCGGCGCGTTCGCGCGGCGATGACATGCTGGGCCTGGTACGGCACCTGCGCATCACCGGCCAGCTCACCGCGGGCCTGATCCTGCGCGCGCTGTTGTCGAGCAATCTCGACCTGTTCGACGCGGCGCTCGCCGAACTTGCCGATCTGCCGCGGGCGCGCGTCTCCGCGCTGCTGCACGACCGTGGCGGCAACAGCCTGCACGCGCTGCTCCGTCGCGCCGGACTTCCGGAGG
Organism: Bradyrhizobium diazoefficiens; assembly: GCF_016616425.1. Taxonomy (NCBI): domain Bacteria; kingdom Pseudomonadati; phylum Pseudomonadota; class Alphaproteobacteria; order Hyphomicrobiales; family Nitrobacteraceae; genus Bradyrhizobium; species Bradyrhizobium diazoefficiens. The sequence continues at coordinate 4,991,622 of NZ_CP067101.1, read as the reverse complement.
CGACGTTCGCCGCATTCCAGGTCGCGCTCGAGGCCTGCCACGAGCAAGGTTTTGTCGACAGCGACGGCGGCGCGGCACGGCTGCGTCGCCGCATGGTCGAACGCGTGCTCACCCATTGCGAGACCGACCGCGGCGCCACCGAGCCGCTGATGGTCCTGCTGCGCCGCTTCGCCACGGAATCGGCGCGGGAGGAGGCAAGGCTGTTCTGCGACGAGCTGGTTGCAGATGATCCGATTGAACCGGTGTACGACGATCTGATCGCGGCCTAGCTGAATCCGCAGTCTCCGTCATTGCTTCGCTGCGCTCGCAATGACGAGGAGAGAGCTGAACTTTACTCCGTCGGCACGATGCTGGGCGCCAGGATCACCTCGAGATGCTCGGGGCGGTCGCGGTTGACATGCGCCAGATAGTCGTCCGCGACCTTGCGCAGGCGGCGGCCGAGCTCGGCGGAGACGCTGATGCTGTCGAGCCTGGTGTTCTCGTTGACGATGGCGAGGATGGCGTTGATGTGATGCGTGAACAGCTCGGCCGGCACCTTTGCAAGGTCCGGCGCGTGCTCGATCACCCGGCACAGGCTCTCGGCGATTCCGGCCGCTGACGGAAAGCCGAACGTCGCCGCGTCGCCCTTGATGTCGTGGGCGGCGTGGAACAGCTCGTCACGCAATTTCTTGGTGAAGCCGTCCTTCTGCACGGCGGCCCAGGCCACGGAGAGCCTGTCGACCTCGCTCGTCATCCAGTCCTTGAACTCGCCGGAGAGCCCCGCGAGCGCCTGCTCGGCGCGGCGCACCGGGTCGTCCATATCCTTTTCCTCGACCCGGCGCAGCACCTTGCGCAGCGGATTGGGCTGCGTGATGATTTGATGCGTGGCGAAGGCCTTGACCTCGATGTCCCTTGCGCTGTTCTTCGCCATGATGCCTGCCTCGTCTGAAGACGTGCGCTAGATGGTAGAGCGGGCCTTGTCGAGCAGCGAGGGCTGCTGCAGCACCTCGTGCTTTTCGCCGACGCGGCGCTCGGGACCCATATAGGCAGAGTTGGTGTTGCGGCGCCGGTCCGGGCCGAAATAGGTCTTGGTCTTGATGAAGGGCCGCGGATTGGCGACCACGTTGAGGATGCGCTGATAGAGTCCCTTGGCCGATATCGGCTTGGCCAAGAATTCGGTGACGCCGGCATCGCGCGCCACGGTGACGCGGCGCTTCTCGGAATGGCCGGTCAGCATGATGATCGGCGCGTAAGGGTTGCCCTTCGATTCCGGCTGCCGGATCATCTGCGCAAGCTCGAGCCCGTCGAAAATCGGCATGGCCCAGTCGGTGATGACGATGTCGGGCACGTAATGGCTGTACATCTCGAGCGCAGTGGCGCCGTCCTCGGCCTCATAGACCTCGCGCGCGCCGAAGGAATGCAGCAGCGTCCGCAGGATGCGGCGCATGTGCGGATTGTCGTCGCAGACGAGGAAGCGCAGCTTGTTGAAGTCGATACGGAACATGACGCCCGGGCCAAAAGCGGTCAACCTTCGTTAACCATATCGTGGCGGGGGTTAACGAAGGGTTGCGACCGGGGTTCCCACCGCGTGCGGGGCAGGCGGCTCAGTAGCCGAACTGCTCGCGCAGGATCCGCTCTTCCAGGCTGTGGCCAGGGTCGAACAGCATCCGCATCGAGATCGTCTTGTCGGAGAGCACCTCGACGCGGCTGACGTCGCGCACCTCGTCGTGATCGGCGACCGCCGCCACGGGCCGCTTGTCGCCTTCCAGCACCTCGATCACGACATAGGCCGTATTGGGCAGCAGGGCGCCTCGCCAGCGGCGCGGGCGGAAGGCGCTGATCGGGGTCAGCGCCAGAAGGGCGGCGTTGATCGGCAGGATCGGTCCCTGGGCGGACAGATTGTAGGCGGTCGAGCCGGCCGGTGTCGCCACCATGATGCCGTCGGCGATCAGCTCGGCCATGCGCTCGCGCTCGTCGATCATGATGCGCAGGCGTGCCGCCTGGTGGGTTTGCCGGAACAGGGCGACCTCGTTGATCGCGTGGTGCAGGTGGACGCGGTCGTTGACGTCGGTCGCGCGCATCAGGAGCGGATTGATCTCGGATTCATGCGCCGCCTCGAGCCGCGCGCGCAGATCGTGCGTCGAGTATTCGTTCATCAGGAAGCCGACGGTGCCGCGATGCATGCCGTAGATCGGCTTTCCCGTGTGCATGTTCTGGTGCAGCGTCTGGAGCATCAACCCGTCGCCGCCGAGCGCGACCACGACGTCGGCCTCCTTCGGGTCGCAATTGCCGTAGTCGCTGGTGAGCTGGCCGAAGGCGGTCTGCGCCTCGCTGCTGGGGCTGGCGACGAAGGCGATCCGGTCGTATCGCGAGGGCTTGGTCATGGGCCTCCAGGCAGGGCCGCTGGCTCGAGTAAGTTCCGCCGGGCTCGTCTATACGACCTGGGGCTCTATTGTCGAGGATGACCGCCTCTCAAGCAAACAGGCGATCGTCGATCCAGAGAACAAAACGGGTCGATTTGGGGCAGCCCGGGCGCCTCACGCGCCATCGGACTGGCGATCCCGCAAACCGTCGCAATTCCTCGCTAGCTTGGGTGCGCACCGGCTATCAGAGCCGGGCAGGGAGAACGATCATGCTCACGATCTTGCCGACGCTGCGACGAACCGGGCTGGTGCTGGCGGTGTCGGCGGTCGCGCTCGCGGCGGTTGCGCGCGCGGAGGATCAGCCGGCGCCGCGCGCCGAGACGACGGCGCCAACCGCGCAGAAAGGCGGGCACGGCAGCGCTGCGCAAAGCGGGCCGCAGAATTCGTCCTCGGCGGCCGAGCCGCACCGCCTCCCGCCGGATTCGACCACGAAGCAGACGCTGGAGCTGCCCGGCCGTACGCTCAACTTCGCCGCGACCGCCGGCTCCATCCGTGTCTTCGACGGCAAGGGCGCCCCGTTGGCCGACATTGCCTATACGTCCTACCAGCTCGACGGCGCCGACCGCGCGACGCGCCCGGTCACGTTCCTGTTCAATGGCGGGCCCGGCGCGTCCTCAGCGTGGCTCCAGTTCGGTGCGGTCGGTCCGTGGCGGCTGCCGCTTGATGGCGAAGCGCTGTCGCCGTCGGCCTCGCCCGAGGTGAAGCCGAACGCGGAGACCTGGCTCGACTTCACCGATCTCGTCTTCATCGATCCCGTCAGCACCGGCTACAGCCGCTTCATCGCCAGCGGCGAGGACGCGCGCAAGTCGTTCTACTCGGTCGACGGCGACGTCAACGCGATCGCGCTCGTAATCCGGCGCTGGCTCGAGAAGCACGACCGGCTGACCTCACCCAAATACGTCGCGGGCGAGAGCTATGGCGGCATTCGCGGGCCGAAGGTCGTGCGCCAGTTGCAGCTCAAGCACGGCATCGGCGTCAGGGGATTGATCCTGGTGTCGCCGCTGCTCGATTTCCGCGAGTTCGCCGGCACGAGCCTCCTGCAATATGTTGCGACCCTGCCGAGCTATGTGGCGGTGGCGCGCGAAACCAAAGGACCGGTCAAGCGCGCAGATCTCGCCGACGTCGAGGCTTATGCGCGCGGCGAGTTTCTGGCCGACCTCGTCAAGGGCGAGGCGGACAAGGAGGCCACCAATCGCCTTGCCGACAGGGTCGCCGAGCTCACCGGCATCGACCAGGCGGTGAGCCGCAGGCTCGCCGGCCGCTTCGATGTCGGTGAATTCCGCCGCGAGTTCGACCGCAAGAACGGCAAGGTGACCGGGCGCTACGACGGCTCCGTCCGTGGCTTCGATCCCTATCCGGATTCGAGCAGCTCGCGGTTCGGCGATCCATCAGGCGATGCGCTTCAGGCGCCGCTGACGAGCGCTGCGGTCGACGTGCTCTCGCGCAAGCTCAACTGGCGGCCGGATGGCTCCTATGAAGTCCTGAATGGCGCTGTCGAAGGTCACTGGGATTTCGGCCGCGGTATCGACCCGCCGCAATCGGTGTCCGAGCTGCGCCAGATCCTCGCCACCGATCCGAAGCTGAACGTGCTGGTCGCGCACGGCCTGTTCGACCTCGCCACGCCCTATTTCGGAACGAAGCGGGTGCTCGATCAGATGCCGGCCTTCGCGACGCAGCGCGTGAAGTTCGTCGTCTATCCCGGCGGCCACATGTTCTATTCGCAAGGCGGCTCGCGGCAGGCGTTTCGCAGCGAGGTCGAGGCGCTGATCAGGGAGTAGGCCGGCGTTTGCGCGGCGGATATCGCCGGGCGATCTCACGCGCCACGACGCTCGCCGGCTTGACGTTGGCGCCGGCGATCCAGATGTCGCTGATCCTCCCGCGCTTGTCGCGGATCCGGCGCACCGGCTCGCCATGGCTGGAATAGCCGGCAGCCCAGGCGAGCTTGCCGATGTCGCGGCCGGTCACCTCGATCTCGGCGGCATCCATGAACGGATTGGTGAATTGCGGATTGGCGACCAGCACGCGGTTGCCCGCGGGGACGAGGTCGGTCGCGCCCCAGATCGTCCACCAGCGGCCGGTCCAGTCGCGCAACCGCCGATCGGCCGCACCGCGCGTTCTGAACACGCGCAGGATCTGCATTGCGCCGTCCATCCAGAACGGCGCTCCACCATCGATGGAGTTGCTGAGGATGCTGATCGCGAGCTCGCAAGCCGGGATGGAGCAGGTTCGGGAGATGTAGCCCTGAAAGCCGCCGCTATGGCCGAACCAGTCCCAGCCGTCGGTCTTGCCGGCGTTAACGCCCAAGCCGTAATAGGCCTCGAAGCTCTGCGGGATGCGCCAATGGTGGCGCGTCATCTCGCGGCGGCTCGCGACCGACAGCACGCTCTTCTTCGCATTGGGCGCAAGCTGCGCGAAGAAGCGCGCGGTGTCGCCGGCGGTGGCGGCGAAGCCTGTCGCCGATGCCATCGCCTGCGTGGGATTGTCGCCGGGAATCACGCAGCGCTCGCCCAGCGGCACCTTTCGCGTGTGACCGCGCGCGAACGGCACGCTCCTGGGAAGCGGCGCGTCCGGCTCGGTCTCGCGCAGGCCCGCGGGCTCGATGATCTCGCGCTTGATCCAGTCGGAGTAGGGCTCGTTCGTCACGGCTTCGATGACGAGACCGATCAGGCCAAAGCCGTGATTGGAATATTTGAAGCGGGTGCCGGGCTCGATCGCGGTCGGCAGTCTCAATTCCGCGAGCAACTCTTTCGCGTCGAGATAGGGACGGCGGTCGATGAACTGGCCGGAATCAGCGCCGTCGCGCGTCAGTCCCGCGCTGTGCGACAACATCTGCACGATCGTCGTGTCGGCGACGTGCGGATGCAGGCCGGCGACATATTGGCCGATCGTGTCATCGAGCCGGATCTTGCGCTGCTCGCGCAGCTTCATGATGCCGGCGGAGGTGAAGCTCTTGGAGTGGGAGGCGATCCGGAAGCGGTGGCGCGGGGTGAGCCTCTCGCCGCTGTCGAGATTGGCGAGGCCGAACGCATGCTCGGCGACGACCTCGCCGCGATGGGCGAACGCGACGATGACGCCCGGCTGTTGGATTGTCGTCAGCTGGAATTCGATCCAGGAGCCGATGTAGTCGATCGCGGATCGCAGCCAATTGTCCATTGCGCACCAATTTTGCGGGGGGAAGATTAGCGCGAGAGGCTAGCCGAGAAAGCGCAACGGGCACAACCGCAAGGTTGTGCCCGTTGACTTCGTTCGAAGATGCGACGTCTTCAGTAGACGAGCGTCGCGCCGGTCGGCTTGTCGAGCGCTGCGGCAAGCGAGCGATACTCGGAGCTGTCGGTGCCGGCGAGCGAGGCGATCTTGTTCAGATGATACTGCGCCTGTTCGCGGTTGCCCTGCTCGAGCTGCCAGAGGCCGTAATACTGCCAGGTGCGGACGTGGTTCGGATCGTCCTTCAGCGCCATCTCGTAATAGATCTTCGACGACGGGTAGTCGCCGAGCTTGCGATAGGAGTAGCCGATCAGATTGGCGACGTCGGCGACGTCGTCGCGCCCCAGCGACTTCAACTGATTGATCGCGCCGGCGTAGTCGTGATTATCGTAGATCGTGGTGTAGGCGGTGCGGTAGGCGGCGAGGAATTTGGGATCGCTGACGGAGGAGCTCTTCTTCTTTTTCCCCTTCTTGGTCGAAGTGTCCGACTTCGGCGGCGACGAGGGCTCGTCACCGCCGGCGGCATAGGCACTGGACAGCACGGGCGCGGCAGCCAGCGACATGGCGACCAGTCCCGGTACGACAAGCATCGAGAGTCTGCGCATCTAAGTCCTCCCATATGGAACGTGGCGATCCTACACGATTGCCTGAAGACCGGAACACCGGTCAGGCAGAAACATTCCCGGCCGGGTTCGCCGGCCGCAGATGACAAACTTGTCATCGAGATGAATGGAAGCCTGCGATCGGCTTCAGACTGGGTTCAGTGCGTCATCCCTAGGCTCCCACCCACGATCGAAGGGTGGGCGAGAGGGCGCCGCCTGAAGATCCTTCCAAGAGGAGACCACCATGCTGAAGACCATTTCCGCAGCTTTGCTCGCAGCTTCCGTGATTGCAGCCCCGGCCTTCGCTGCCGAGGCCGGCAAGACCTCCACGGCCGCCCCGGTGATCAAGGCGGACCAGAGCAAGACCAAGGCGTCGACCATCGCCGCCAAACCGGACGCCAAGATGGGTGCCAAGTCGAAGACGATGAACGCGAACGCCGCGGTCACGCCCGACGAGCACAAGACCGTGCGCACGCATCGCCATCACCACAAGCATCTGTCGGCGAAGAAGCTGAAGGCGCAGCCTGACGTCACCAGGCCGCCGGCCACCGCCAAGCGGGGCTGACGACTGATCCGGCGCGGCGGCTCCCATGCATTGCCCGTCGCCGCGTACGGACTTCAGGCCCGTCCCGGCGCCTGTGCGAAAGCGCAGGCGCCGGCGGCGGGGCGGTGTGTTGTCGGCAATGTCGGTGGGCGGGACTGAATTCCCTTTGCGCCACCTTGAGGCTAGAACGTTCCCCGAGTCTGTTCGAGCGGAGCGGGGACCCCGTGGGGCGATTGGCGAAACGTGCGGTGAGCTTGGCATCGGTCCTGGTATTGCCGCTGGCGCTGGCGGCATGTTTCGGCAGCGATAGTGATCGTCCGAGCTTCATGGGCGGGTCCCAGGCCGGCGGGCCGCAGCCATTTCCCGACAATTTCCGCAGCGACACGCTGGCGCTGATGCGCACCTACCTGAACAACCCGGTCGGCGTGCGCGACGCCCGCATGGCCGAGCCGGTCCAGCGCGAGGTCGGCGGCCGGCAGTTCTATGTGAGCTGTCTGCACTTCACTCCGCGCGAGGCCGATGGCAGCTACAAGGCCATGCGGGAACGCGCTGTGATCTTCGTCAACGGACGGGCGGACCGGGTCGTCGACCGGACGAGCGAACTCTGTGCCGGCGCGGTTTACGTACCCTTTCCGGAATTCGAAAAGATGACGCGCTAGCGCAAAGCCGGCCTTCATCGCCTGGTGTTAGAACGACGATCGCCGGAGCCGCTGGATCACATTTCGGCGAGCCTTGAACGGGGCGGTTTCGGCTTGCGACGAATCGTTACGACGGGGCATGCGCAGGCGACGTGGCGGAACAAAATCGCGATGTTGCGGCCCCGTCACAGTAACGAACGATCAACGTTCCGGCATCGCCGCGAAGCAACCCAATTCACGCCATGTTGTTTCCTGAGTGTCGTAAATGAAAGAACGGGAATGATCATGAAATCGATTTTGCTGGGTGCAGCCGCTCTGCTTGCGCTGGCCGCGCCGGCCGCAGCCGCAGACATGCAGCCGCGCACCTACACCAAGGCACCGGCCTATACGCCGCCGCAGGTGATCTATAACTGGACCGGTTTTTACATCGGCGGCCATGTCGGCGGCGCGTTCGCCGGCGACAGCAGCTTCCAGTCCAGTGATGCCCGCTTCATGGGCGGCGTGCAGGGCGGCTTCGACTACCAGTTCGCGCCCAACTGGGTGATGGGTATCGAGGCCCAATATTCCTGGCTGCCGACCAACAACAACGGTGTCAGCTTCCCGGTATCGCAGGTAACCTCCAACACGGACCAGATCGGGTCGGTGACCGGCCGTATCGGCTACACCTGGGGACCGACGCTGCTTTACGCCAAGGGCGGTTACGCCTGGCGTAACAACAATCTCGGGGTCAATATCGCCGGCGTGCCGCAGACCTTCACCGCCACCGGCAACAACAAGGACGGCTACACCGTCGGTGCCGGCCTCGAATACATGTTCGCGCCGAACTGGTCGGCCAAGGCCGAGTATCAGTACTATAATTTCGGCAGCACCACCTTCACCTCCGGTCCGGCCGACATCGTCGGCGTCCGTGGCCGGGAGGACGACCATACCGTCAAGGTCGGTGTGAACTACCGCTTCGGCTGGGGCGGTCCAGCAGCCTCGCATTACTGACCCCTCCACCGCGACACGCGACAACGGCCGGCTCCGCCGGCCTTTGTCGGCCGCCCCTCGCGCTTGCCAGCCCTGTATTTGCGACCCCGTATTTGCAACGCGTGAACCATTGGCGCGTCATTTGCTGGCAAACATTCCGGCGCGCGCCTTCTCACGCGCGTCATGGGATTTGGGGTAAAGCAAAAATAATTTTTGCCGCTTACGGAACTCACGCTCCGGAACGCGTTATATGACCTTAGTATCGGGCTGGTAGGACGACAGACATGCGTATCTTGATGTCGGCAGCGGTGCTCTCGTGCTTCGTCTGCCTGCCGTGCTCTGCACAGACAATCCTCAAATCCGAGCCTTTGATGCTGGCACCGTATGAGGTGGCTTTCGTCAAGGACGCGTCCTGTCCGTCGGGCAAGGTCCTGAAGGTCACCGGCGCCATCCGCGGGCTGCACCGCCGCAAGGCCTGCGTGTCGCTGGCCGGTGAGCAGGCCTCGCTGGCAATCGCAACGCCCTGATCACGTCGCAGCTCTCGCCGGCGGACTCTCACGAATTCAGCTCGAGCTCCATCCTGGCTTCCCGTTCGGCCTCGGCCTTGTTTTTGGCGGGGTCCTCGCCTTGGGCTGCCCGGCAGGGCCTGATCTCGTACTCGTTGTCGAGCACCCGGACTGGCCCTGGGCGGTCCTCGTCGGGGCTGACATCCACAACCAGGCCACTCCGATGCGCCAGCTTCCAGACGTCGGATTCGCTCGGATAGGCCTTGCTGATCTGGGCGTCGTTGCAGAACAAGGCGTAGGGCATTTCGTCCCGCTCCCGGAAAGCGCGTTAACAACTTCATGGGCCGACGGGTTCCGATCCGCGCGTGATCACGGGGGCGTGATCGTGGCACCGGGCCCTTGAGTCCTTAACGAGTCCTGAATCGCGAAAAAAAGAATCCCTGGGACTCGTTTGGCGGAATCAGCGGATGTTTTCCGCCATGACGAGCGACCTGAAGACCTCCTGCGGGCACATGCTCCTGCCGCTGACGCTGGCGCTATTCGGCGCCTGCGCGGCCAACCTTTGGCTGGTGTGGTCCTGGCTGTAAGCCCTCCGAGGGGGCGGCCCTACTTTTTCGTCAATGGGCCGGAGACGTCGCGAATGGCGGCGCGTAATTTGGTCAGGGTTTGGGCACAATATTCCTCGCGCTCGCGCTCGAACCGCTCCTGATGCTTGCGGAAATCGGCGATGCGGGCCTGCATCTCGGTGCGGAAATCGCCGCTTGCCCGCGGGGCCGGAAGAGGCGTGGGCTGGGCCGGCACGGGAGTTTGCGCCGGCTCGATCTCGACGGCGACGGTCCCCACGGCCATAACCTCCACCGCGACGGTCGAGGCAACCGTGGTCCCGTTCGGCTGCAGGACGTCATCCTTCCTGCCGGTTACCAATTGGACGAAGGCCAGTGTCTCCGCGATCAGTGCGTCGCGCTCGCTGATCCAGTTCATGATGCACCTCAGCCGCCCTCATTCCAGCAAAGCGGCTGCGACGAATCAAGGAGGTTTGCAAAGGGATTGCATATTTTTCCCGGTCGCTCGACACTGGGTAGATGGATTCTGGAAAAGAACGGTCGGACGACGTGGAGGGCCTGAGGCTCATCCGCGCGTTCCTGTCGCTGCCGCCCGATAAGCGGGCGGAGGTGATCGCGTTCGCAGAGGAATTGGCGCGGGCTCTTGGCCGGCCCGAGGGGGGCACGAAGGCATCGCCGAGGTGATGCTACCGCTCGCGCGGGTTGACGTTGGGCTCGAACGGCGCGCCGACCACCCGAACCGGTGTCTGAACCGATGTCGGGGCGACGTCGATCGCGGCCCTCTCGGCGACCAGCTTTTCGGGGGATGGTCCCGGCACCGGCTCGACTAGCGCCAAGGCGCCGGCGACGGCGGCACAGCACAGCGTCACCGTCGCCAGCAGGAACATATTCCGGTTCTCTTCCCTGATCCGCATGGATCGACAATGGCGAAGAGTGGGGCGCAGTTCCGGGCCGGCGACGCCGGGCGCGCCCGGCAGGGACGGCTGCGATGCGCGGCCCGGGCCGAGACCGGCTCTATAACGCCAGCAGGAAACTGAGCCCGAACGCGAACAGCACGGCCGTCATGACGACAGCCGTCACCGCGCCGGCGACGATCCTGGCCTTCTCTCCGGGCGTGGTGGGACGCATCGGACGGCGATGCTACCTCATGTTGAACTCCGATCCAATCTGTGGTCAATAGCCGTCCCCGCACTGCGCGCGGCCAATGTCAGCTACCGAAGGTCGATCCATGAACGAGGATGTCAGCGACGGCTGGGCTGCGTCTGCTGCCGCCTGGATTGCCGAACAGGGCGACGATGGCGACTACGGCCGCCGCTTCGTGTTGGATGCGCCGATGCGCGAGCGTATCGAAGGGCGCGGTTTTCGCAATGCGCTGGACGTCGGCTGCGGCGAGGGACGCTTCTGTCGCATCATGCAGCGCGCGGGCGTCCGCACCACCGGTATCGATCCGACCGAGGCGCTGCTCGCGCGCGCCAGGGAGCTGGATCCGAATGGCGATTATCGGCTCGGCCGTGCCGAGGCGATGGATTTCGACGCGTCCCATGATCTCGTCGTCAGCTATCTCAGCCTGATTGACATTCCGAATCTCAGTGCAGCGATTGCCGGAATGACGGCTGCGCTGCGCCCCGGCGGCACGCTCTTGATCGCCAACATGACCAGCTTCAATACGGCGGGACCGCCCGACGGCTGGACGCGCGACCGCGAGGGCGTGCTGCGGTTCGCCATCGACCACTACATGGAGGAGCGGGCGGTCTGGGTGAGTTGGCGGGGCATCCGGATTCAGAACTGGCATCGTCCGCTCAGCACCTACATGACGCTGCTGCTCGACCACGGCCTCCAATTGCGCCTGTTCATCGAGCCCCAACCGACGGGCGGCACCCCCGAGCAAATCGCCCGGCATCGCCGCGTACCCTACTTCCACATCATGGAGTGGCAGAAGCCGGATTGAGCGGTGGACGCTCGCGGTTTGCTGTAGTCTTGGCCTGCGACTTGATTTGAGGCTTGCCGATGACCGCCAATCGTCCCGCCGTGCTTGCCCACGAACGCTTCGTCGCCGACCGCGACAATTTCGCAGGCCTCGATCTCGCCGCACGGTTCGAGCGGATCGCGCAGACGAACCTGTGGGGCGCCGCCAACTCAGTGTCGGGTCTCGGCTCGCAGAATCCTGCCACGGCCGCGATCCGGGAGGCGCTTCCGCCATTGCTGCAGCGGCTCGGCGTGCGCGCGCTGCTCGATGCGCCCTGCGGGGATGCGGACTGGATCGGACGCATCAAGCTCGATCTCGACCACATCGGCATCGACATCGTGCCGTCGCTGATCGAGGCCAACAACCAGCGTGTGGCGCGCGGCGAACTGGCCGGCCGATTCCTGGTCGCCGATATCACGCGCGATGCCCTGCCGCGTGCCGATCTGATCCTGTGCCGGGACTGCCTGGTGCATCTGAGTTTTCAGAACATCGCCCGCGTCACCGCCCGCTTCCGCGAAAGCGGCGCGCAATTCCTGCTCGTCACGACGTTTCCGGAGTGGGAGGACAACCGCGATTGCGAGGATGGCGACTGGCGCGCGCTCAACATGACGAAGGCGCCGTTTGACTGGCCGGCGCCGCGCAAGTTGATCGACGAGCGCTGCGAGGAGGGCGATGGCGCCTGGCGCGACAAGAGCCTCGGGCTCTGGCGGCTGGACGAGTTGCCGGATCGCGTCGACATGGCCACGCAATGATGGAGGGCGAATGATGGCGCCACTCCTTCAATTCGCATTCAGTCAATGAAAGAGGGCACGTTCGATGACCGAGGCCAGATGCAGTTGCGGCGCTGTTGCCTTGTCGCTTCCGGGACCATCGCGCCTCGTCGTGGCCTGTCATTGCATTGATTGCCAGCGACGATCCGGCGCGCCGTTCGGTGTCGGTGCCTTCTATCCGGCGGACGCCGTCACGATCTCGGGAGCGCCGAAGCAGTACGTCCGCACGGCCGCGAGCGGCGGCAAGGTCCGCAACTATTTTTGTCCCGACTGCGGCTCAACGGTCTATTGGAAGGCCGACAACCTGCCCGCGATGATCGGCGTTGCCGTCGGCGCGATCGCGAATCCGCAGTTTCCGGCGCCGACCAGATCGGTGTTCGAGCAGTCGAAACATGCCTGGGTGGGGATCAGCGGTGCCGAGCACTTCCAGCAAGGCAGCGCGCCGAAGCCTTCGAACTGAGATCTATGCGTCAGAAACTGGTGCCGGCTGAGGGGATTGAACCCCCGACCTTCGGTTTACAAAACCGCTTGTCTGTAAACAGGATATCGCCTGGTGGGATCCAAAGCGCAAAATTTGTTGACAGTATAATAGGTTATTAAGGTACCGAAAATTGGGCGCTTGTGGAACGGGCCTTCGGTCTCCATACTTGTGTATCCCCATGTATCCCCAAAGGGCCAGGAAATGGCAAACAAGCGATACGCGCTGACCAAGGAGTTGCTTAGCGAGGCCACCGCGAAACGCGACGCGGACGCCGAATGTCAGTTCGCCATCGATAATCCTCGTGGCCTCAACATCCGCGTCAGAAGCGGAGAAGTCGCTTACTACGTTCAGGCCCGCACGCGCGTCCGAGGTCAAAAGTCCACAGTCGTAAAGCGGCGGCTTGGCGGGGTGGGAGACTTCACTTTCGCTCAGGTGAAGAAGATCGCCACCGAGGCAATATTCGCGATCAAGAACGGGCGAGATCCGGACGCTGTAATCGAAACCAGGCTGATGGGTGGCGATGAAAAGTCCGTCGCTGTCGCAGTTGACCGCGCTGAGGCCTTAAAGGGAGAACTGTGGACTTTCGAGACGCTGATTAATCAATACGCGCGACGAACGAAAAGTTCGAAAGATAGTGCTCGAAATGAAGCAGCCAAATTGCGCCTTGCGCCTTCCTCCATTACCGAGCTCGAGACCCGATTGCGAGATCGACCGGAAAACGCCGAACTCAAGAAGCGCTTTGTAAAGGAGCTCCGCCTCGAAGATCTTGAAGAGGTTCGGGACCGCATTGACGCCAGCGGTTCGGGTCCCTCGGCTGGAGCAAAATACGTCGATCTCGCAAAGCGGGTCCTCCGCTGGGGACTCAAGCAAAAGCGGCGCTTCACCGGCCTCGAGCCGACCGCGACCTGGTGGGAGGCATTGTCCCACGAATATGAGATGGAGGACCGCTCGAAGCGTTATCTGACCCCGGCGCAGATCGGGATGCTCATTGCGCTTCTGGAGGCCGTCAGGCCTTTGGGGGGCAATAACAACGATGCGGTCCTGGGTGCCCTGCAGGTTTCATGGATGATCCCCCAACGGAGCTCCGCGCTGGTGAACATGCTCGCCTTGGACTCCGATCGTTGGGTGCCTGATCCCGCGCCGGAGCGTGCCGGCTGGCGCGTCTATACCTGGAAACCCGACGAGGTGAAAAACAAGCGCGAAATCAAACTGAGCGTCCCGCCCATTGCGATCGAGATCCTCGAAAGAGTGGCGCGATACTCCAAGCAACAGTTGGGTGCGGTCTCGACCTGGGCGTTTCCGCAGGATCGCAACAAGTATCTTGTGCGCGCTCTCGCCGTCAAACAACGTAACAACAACAGCGTGCCGGCCCACCTGGATAAGGCGATTACCCCTTCCTCCCTCAATCACGCGCTCGATGCCCTGGCAGGACGCAAGCCGGGATGGCCGGATCTGCTCACTGTCGTCGGGCTGCCCAACAGGATTGGCCCTCATGACGAGCGTCGGTCCGTTACGAGCTTCTTTGAGAATTTCGGCGAAGGTGCATATGCATCCGCGCTCCTGGACCATCGCGTGAGCGGCGCCGACAAGATGTCGCGCGAGGTCGCTGCCATCACTCAGAGCGTTTACAGCGCCGCGGACCGCGTGGTGTTCAAGGCCGAAGGCATGCTGATCTGGATGGAAGCGGTCTTGCCGGCCTACGAAGCTGCAAAGAAGGACCCGCGCTTGGCGAAGGCAGTTGAAATGCGAAAGGCCGCGTTGGCGAATGGGTTGCCGGAGGAGAAGACGAGAGGACGAGCCAAGGCGCGTTCCGCGCGGGCGCTTGCCTCGGCTTAGACTTAGAAGGTCATAATGCCGGGGCAGACAAGTCCCCGCAATGGGGGTCTCTTAATTGGACGTTTGGTCGCTCGCACCCAGCGGTGATGCAGCCAAAATCAACGACGAAGACCTGGCGTTTAAGCTTCCTTACTATCCTGGTCAGTTTTCAGCTCGGTCAAAAGGCTACGAAAAAAGAGCGCGGATAGAACTGCGGTCAATCAATCTAGAAAACCTTTTGTAGTTCTGATGATCCCTTTGCCATCGTCCGGCGACGACGGTGAGGGGCCCGTCAGGTAGGCGTAGACCAGCTCCATCTTGGTCTGCTGACCTTCCTGCGGGGTGCGGCTGGCCGCGACGTCGATCAGCCATTGGCGCAGGACGGTGGCGAGAGGGATCGAGAAGCGGGGGGCCGCCACCCAGACGTTGTCGATGACGTCGAAGGTTTCGAGTCCCTCCGGCAGGGCGCTGGAGACGATCAACGAGATTTCGGCCTTCGCAGCACGCTGGTCGTTCCTGACCTTGGCGAACCAGTCGTGGCTCCAGTTCTTGGTGCGCTTGGATTCCCACAGGATGGTGCCGCACACCTGGCCGCCGGGGCCAAGCACGCGATGCAGCAGGTCACCACCATTCTGGCCGGTGAGGACCGGTTCGATGAGATCGCCGGGGAAGCTCGCGCGCAGCAGGGCCTCGAGTTCGAGCTCCGAAGTCTCGCCCTGCAGCTGCTGCGATCCTTGCTCGGCCTTACGCTTCAGATCCTCGATCTGCCGCTGCATGCCTGCGATCTGCGCCTCCTTCTCGGCGACCCTGGCCTTGAGAGCTTCTTCCGCCTCCAACCTTTTCGACGATGAGATCGAGCTCCCGGTTGGCGTCGTCCAGTTCGCACTCCTTGCGCAAGACATCCGCTGGGCTTTCTGCGCCACGGCCAGGTTCTGGGTGTTCGTCGCCAGTAATTGCTGCATGCCCGTCAGCTGCCGGTCGCGCGCGCTGATTTGTCGGCCAGCGCGCGTCGCGCCTTTCTTGATTTCGGTCACAGTGATGCTGGAGCACTCCAGTTCCGCGACAAGGTGCTCGGGGGCGGTCTCGCGCGCCTTGATGAGTTCGCCCTGCGACTGCCGAAGCTGGCTCAGTACGGTCGAAGTCTGCTTCCTCAAATGCGAGCTGCTGCTCGAAACGGCGGACGTCCGCGATGTGCTGGTTGGGTTGCTCGGCGCCGCGAATGGCGAATACCCCGGCGCCTACTCCATTTTTACCCACCGTAGGAACGCAAAGGGCCGCATTCCGAAGATCGCCAAAAGCATCGGATCCAGCGGGCTGACAAGCGTCGTGGTATGCTGCCGCGCGGTTTGCTTGAGCTTACGTGCAATTTGATCGGACTCCCCCGTTACTCCGAAAAATTGGGCCTCGCCGCGAGCTGCAGTGGCTTGCCGCGCACTGCCGGGGACGGCCGGACGCTGCCGGGCCGGGCAGTACGCGGCTGCGCATTGCAGATTGCGCATCGCTCCCTCTGAGATGCTCGATCCATCCTGCTTTTGGCCTGCCATGCTTTCCATGCGTCAGCCGTATCAGTGACTTCTGTGTGTGTGTTTGCTTCAGAGGACGTCTTGGCGCTCTAAGATTCGTGCGTGCCGGGAGGTAGGCTGACGGGGACCGAAGCAGCGTCGTCCTCTCATGAGGAGTTGCTCAGAGATCTTAATTCTCGTTAACGCTATTTTCCGTCCAGCTGGACAAACGGGATGGCGGGTCCATATATCGAAGCTGCGCCACCGGACGCATTTGCTGCGAGGTGGCGTTCAACCCTGAGCTCGCTCAGGTTTTCCGCGATCACGCGGGTGAACCGACCTACCGCGCATTTGCGCGGGTAAGCCCGACTCCATGTCCGTGCTCTGCACGGGTCGCAGACCAATGCTGTCTGCTTGAAAAATCATGGAGGTAATAGTGCGAGTTTATCAAGCCTACTCAGTCGTCGAGCCCAACGGCATCTGTAATCGATTCAAGCCTGATCGCTCGATCAGAGTGATTGCCGAGGGCTATATCCACGGCGGCTGCCTTGTCACCGATGTCGGCGCAGCCGGGCACGTGGCGGCCCAGCGCATCGCGCGCAAAGGCTGGGGGAGGACCGCGGAGGCGATTGTTCGCCGGGACGGTCGCACCTTCGACGGAGCGATCATCTTCTACGCCGAGATCTGGACTGGCAGCCGTACCCGCCTCGTCGGGGACGTGCGCTTCGCGATCAAGACGATTGAGAAGTAGCGGGCGTCCAGGAGGATAGCTCTTCTCCTGGTGGAATTAGAACGTAACGCTCCGCGATCCTCTGCCAACAACGCGTGCATAACGATGACGAAGGTAGATCCGGGCAGTACAGGGATGCTGGTCTCACGACTAGTCGAAGAAATGGCTCAGACGAGTTTCGACGATCACGAGGATATCGCTTCGGTAAAGAAGCTTGCTAAGGGAATCGGGTTGAAGGAAATAAGCGCCTTCGTGCCAGACCGAAGAGCGCCGCGTTCAAACGCTGCCAAGAACAAGGCAAAGCAGCGCGACAAGAACAAGCGCAAGCAATGCAACGTCGAGGTAATGGAGGAGGTTAGGAGCACCATTCAGGCCTTGGCGAAGGCGATCAAGGCGGATCCAGCCGTCCATACGATCGTTCGTTCGCTCGTCTCCGACGAAAAGACAAGGCAGATCATTGAGGTGGTGCTGACCGCTATCGCAGCGGATCCCGAGATGTACGTGACGATGCCCGAAGCCATCCAGCTTTGTAAGACTTTCTCGGAGCAGGGGGCCGACATCTCCGGCATCGTGGAGATGGCGAAGGCGGGGGATTTGATCCGCATCACGAGTGTCCTTGCGACGAGGCCATCGCTGATCGAAAATGTCCTCAAGTGGAATGGTGCTGGCGATGGCCTCGTTTCGACCTTCGAAAGCATCTTCGAGCAGGCAGAAGATGGTGTTGCCGACCCGAACACCATCCAGGCTGCAATGGTCGCGGCTTCTCGCCGACCTGATGACGTTTTACGTTTTGTGAGCGCCAGTCAGCGCGGCGGGCTACGGGGACGCCTCCTTGGGTGGCTTCTGGGCGCTCGAGCGTAGCCGCCGTCGTGACTCTGGCGTCGTCGTTCGAAGCGGCGTCGGCGACAGTCTTCCAAATCGCCAGATTGCTCAACTCGGCGGCGGCCAGGTGCGCCGCCGCCTCTTGCATGCCGACGCTTAGGTCACTGGCCAAATCAAGCGTTCACTGCGACTAGTCGCGAACTAGTCCTCGTTGCTCCGATCTAACGGAAAGACTAGTCGCGGGACTAGTCGTCCACTCCAGATCTGACCTTGCGCCTAGTCGTACGACTAGTCCGACTGGCCAACAAGCCAACATGGTTTGGACCCCGATCAATGTCGGTGCTGCGATCAATCGGCGGACCTGATCATCATGGTCGGATCGGTCGCGACGGAGGAGGGCGCGCGCCTGCTGCGCAACGCACGCATTCCGATTGCCGAGACATTGGGAACCGGCATTTCGTTGCGCAAGGACGCCGGCAGCTCGCTTTCGTCGGCGGCTCCGATCCGCGCGCGACGCGCCGCTGGCATGGCTTTCGCGACCACGCGGTGGCGGAGGGGTTATCCGAACCGCGCCGGTTGATCCTCGAGCGGAATACGACGAGCATCATGGTGGCGCACGCCAAACTGCTGGGTCGATGGTTCACGGCCAATGATGCTTACGCGATCGGATTAATGGCTGGCTTGCGTCAAGCGGGACGCTTGCGCGAAGGGCGCGCATCAGAGCAGCCCGTCGCCGTGATCGGCATTGGCGATCTCGAGTCCGGGCGGCTGTTGTCACCGACCATGAGCACGATCGGCGTCCATGGGGACGCAATCGGCCGAACCGCGGCAACACTGACGCTCAATCGCGGCGGCGAGCGTCAGGTCGACCTAGGCTTCGACCTTTCTTGCGTGACAGCGGATAGGACTGCTCGGCTAGTCTTCCTTCGTCCCGCTCTCGTGAGCCTTGATCGCCGACAACACCACGGCGCCGGCCTCGCCGAATTTCTCGGGTTCGGTGGAGTAGCGGAGGCCCCACCCCAGCCACGACACCGAGAGTTCTCTCGAGAGGGCGTGACCCACGTCGGTGAGCCCCACGATCTGTGCGAGGACGAGCGCGGCGGCTGCCTGACCAGCGAGCGCGCAGCGCAGCAATGCCGTCATCGCGATGTCGGTGTGAAAATCGATGCTGTCAATCGGCATCATCGACAGGGCCGTCGCGATGGCGGCATCGGCGTCACCATTCAGGGCAGCCCGGAATTCGGCATCAGAACGAAGCACGTCGACGTAACGCAGCGTCTCGCTGATTTGCGCGCGCTCCCGGTCACGAAGGACATGCGCGGGCAACCTGCGCCACCAGGTCAGCGGCGTGCTGTCATTCGGGGAGAACGGCCAGGTCGGAGCTGCTGTGAATCTCCACGCCTGATCTTCGAGAGAGGGAAGGGGCATTCCGGCGCCGTGCTCACTGGCGCGGTTGCCGCCATCCCTGCGGATCCCGCGCGCAGTCTTTCTGTCGCGCCCAGGGGCCTTGTTCACGTCCTTCATACCGACTTTCTTTCGCTGACGACTTCCTCGCGGTAGCAGCGCCCGCGAGGGCTTGCGTTGGTGGTCGGAATATCCTTCTCATGGTGGGCCTGAGATGTCAGGTGATTCGACAAAATAACCTTAACAAGGTCTTAAGATATGATCTCGGTAGAACAAATCCGTGCTGCGCGGGCTTGGTTGAATATTTCGCAGCAAGAGCTCGCCGACGCATCGAACGTCGAAGTGCGGACCATTTATCGCATTGAAGGCGGGTTTCGAGGGGCGACCGAGCGGACGCTCGATAAAATACGCGAAGCATTCGAGGTGAGGGGCTTAGAGTTCATTTTTGAAGGTCCGAAGCCGGTCGGCTTGCGCGTCCGCCGCGTGTGATCATAGCTCACGCGGTGGGCGCGCTGAGAAGCTGCTCCTACATTTTTCGGAGCAATGGGCTACGGGGACTACGACAGAATTCTTCCAGGTCGGCATG
Source organism: Bradyrhizobium diazoefficiens (assembly GCF_016616425.1). Classification (NCBI taxonomy): domain Bacteria; kingdom Pseudomonadati; phylum Pseudomonadota; class Alphaproteobacteria; order Hyphomicrobiales; family Nitrobacteraceae; genus Bradyrhizobium; species Bradyrhizobium diazoefficiens. Next base: position 4,972,118 of record NZ_CP067101.1, on the reverse strand, counting down.
ATGATCCGGCTACTTCGTGTCGGACGACGGCGACCGCCAGCGGGTCGATCGCTTGGGGACAACCATTTCATGGGTGATCTGGGTCAGGGCCTTGATCTCGGGGTGATCGGAGGCGATGGCTACTGCAGAGCCTGAATGACATCGTCGCTCCCAAAATCCAATCATCGGCCGAATGGGTGAACTTGATTGTCGCCAGTTCGAAGACCTCATTGCGGACGGTATCGAGACCTGTGGTCTCGCTGTCAGAGCATTCGGATGGATTTTGACACGACACCCCAGACTTCGAAGGCAACGCTATCTGTGATCTGCAAGTCCTTGTAGGACGGGTTCTCCGCCTGGAGCCAAATCTTGCCTGCACGGCGGCGATAGCGCTTCAGAGTGAAATCGCCGTCCACAAGCGCGAGTACAATGCAGCAATCGACCGGGCTGCGGGACCGGTCAACGATGGCGATGTCATCCGTGAAGATGCCAGCGCCAATCATGCTATCGCCGGCTACCCGGACGGCGAAGGTGGCCGCCGGGTTCTGTACAAGCAATTCGTTGAAATCAAGGGCGCGGTCGAGATGTTCGTCAGCGGGCGACGGTAGGCCAGCCGTCACCGTGGAGCCGACCAAGGGAACGGTGCGCCGGGCCCGGGTGTGGCTGTCGATCGGCGGCTCGATAGCGCGGATCAGTCCTACGTTCGATAGTGGCGCGCCGGTGATCGCCGTCGGCCCTTGGTGGCGTCGATCATCCGAGCTGCCCCTGTGAAACTGGCCGCGGCTCAGGATACGCATCCGCTGCGAAGACGCGATAGCCGGATCGGGACTATGACCTAATCACCAGCTTTTGACATCTCAGCTTCGAAGTACTTCCAGGACCGGATCGTCGTGTTGCTCGCCACGGCCCGCGCGCCGACCTCAATCAGGCAAGAAGTCAGCTTGTGATCTCCCAGGCGCTTTAGCCATCCGACGACGGGCCACAGGTTTTGGATGCCAGGTGAATCCCAATCGATAGCCGTGCCGAGTTGGGCCGAAATCTCCACTATGGTGCGGCCTGCATAGTTCCACGCGTCGAGATCGGGACGGTTGGGCTCGAAGAACTCGGGGAAGAAGGCCGCCGGGTTGTCTTGTTTCAGTCTTGTCGGTTTATCCTTTCCGATTACCCTGAACGTCGTTCCGGTATCTTCCGGAATTTCCTTCCGGTTGCTACCCGAATTAACTTCAGGTTGCTCCGCGGGGCACGGATCGGGATCGGGTGCCTGTGCCGCAGGAGAATTCACCTCAAGCTGCTTGATCAGGACGGTAATCCGGTCGGAGGTGCGCCTGCCGTTAATCATCCGCCGTTGACGTTTGATGAGCCCTTTCGTCTCCAAAGCCTTGAGCGCGGAATTCACCGTCCGTGAGGTGAAGCCTGTCCGCTGGGCGATCGTCTCCTGTTCGGGCCAGCAGGCATCGTCGCCGCGTTTGTCGTTGACGCGGTCGGAGAGCTCCAACAGCACCAGCTTCTCAGTGGAGGAGATTTTCCTGTTCCAGGCCCAAGTCGTTGCACGAACGCTCATTTGAAGCCCTCGATCCAGTCGAGGAAGGTCTCTCGGGCCGAATTCGAAGCACCGAGCCAGGCCGCCTTCAGCGCTGACAGTCCCGAAAAGTCGCTTTCGGCTTCAATTGAATCTGGCGCCGACAAGGCCTCAGCCGCGTCCAGACCTTCCGCCGCGGTTGGCTCACGCATCTTCTTTCGTGCCTGCACCGCAGAAACCTTGGCGCCTGCCGCGGCCTGTTCGATGAGCTGCGCCCGGGTGGCGGGCGGGAGGTGGGGCAGGGCGTCGAGCTCGGCGCCGGTATCGAGGGCTGTCCCGGCGACCCGCGTCAGCGTGGCGGAGCCGTTTTGGTCCGCTCGCTGGATCGCCCGCTGGATCGTACGCTGCGATCGCCCCGTCTGATTGGCGGTATTCTCCGAAAACGACGCTCGCGCCAACATGGCGGCAGCGTGTCGCCGTCCCCGTCTCGCGTTGGCGGCAGCCGCGCCTTTGGCCTGGCCGTTGCCCTTCCCGTGCCGCAGTTCGTATATCTCGCGGCGGCGGGCCATGAATCGAGCTTCGTCGGCAGGGCTAAGGGTCGCCCTCGCCAGATTCTCGTCGACCTCCCACAACTCCGCATTGGACTCGTCGAGAGCAACCACCCGGCAAAGTATCTCGTGGTTTCCGAGATTCTTCGCCGCGTTGATCCGCTGCAACCCGCTAACGAGTACAAACTTGTCTGCGTCGGTCGGGTCCGGCCGGACGACGAGCGGATGGATAAGGCCGCGTTCGGCGATCGAATCCATCAATTTCGAGACCGAGGCCTCGACCACGCCACGCAGTCGGTTCCGTATTGCGATTTCAGCCATAGGCACATGCCGGAAGACGTCGAGCGTGGTGTTGTTCGCGGCGCCGAGCTCAAAAGGGTTGGGAGGCAACGGCGTTCGCAGAGCCTCAGAAGAATCATTCGAGGCGTCGATTTGTTGAATGAACGGCGCAAGGTCGCCAGGACCCCGCGGGCTCTCGTGTTCCTCGTCAAGGCGATGAACGTGCCTCAACCTAGGAAAAGCGAAGGGCAGGGGGAGGGCAGCAATGTTGGGAGCCGCCGCCTGCTCCGGCGCGTGCTGCGGGTTCTCCCCAGGCTCACTATTCTCGCTGATCGAATGCTGATCCAACCCGTCCTCCTGCCGACTTTGGCACGGGCTCGATCATCGCAGGGTCCACTGCTGTCCGGCAAATCGCTCTGATGCGTAAAATTCGTTGACGAACCCTGAGCGCTTCAGGTGCTGTCAACATTTGGGCGGCACGCGCACAAAAAGTTTTCCACTGCTTTGTTGCAGCGAACCAGATGGTCACCGTCTGGTGGGCGTGCTGCCTATTTGGGAGCTGAGAGACATGATGGTCGAACAAGCCGACGGGGTCAAGATGGCTTTTTAAGTTTGAAAAAAAGGCCATGGATGGCCAAGCATCCATGGCCAAATTGGCCCGAGCACACGGACTTCTCGCGGACGCCGCTGTCGAAGATCGAGCGCAACGACGCCTCGCCGACCTCTCAGCCGATCGAGAGGTGCCATCAGGTTTGGGAAGATCGTCAGTCGACTGTATTCAACGCTCGATGGATGGCGCCAACAATGTCGCCGATCTGCTTTTCGCTGATAATTAGCGGCGGCGACATCAGCAAAGCGTCGCCGCTGCCACGGACAGGATGCAGTCGTATGAACGAAAGAAGGCTTTCGCAAGTGTCCAATTCGTGACGCCAAGCTGTCCTGTCTTCCATGCGTGTCACATGCCGTAGTACTTCCGCGCTAGAGAGAAAAGGGCTCGCGAGTGGCGGCACCTAGCATCAGCTCGCCGCACCGAATGTTAGACTGGTCTTCGGACTAGGGTCTGTTTGGATTCAGGATTCTCATCCTCGCTTGGTTGTGATTCAAGCTTGGGATGGACCGATTCGTTTTGACTGACGCCCAATGGGCGAAGATGGAGCCGCTTTGTCTTGGCAAGCCGGGCGATCCCGGCCGGAGCGGCAAGAACAACCGACTGTTCGTCGAAGCCGTGCTGTGGATTGCCCGCACGGGCAGTCCGTGGCGCGATCTGCCGCGCGCCTTCGGCAACTGGATAACCACGTACACGCGCTTTCGCGACTGGGCGAAGGCGGGCGTCTGGAAACGCATGTTTGATGCGGTCTCAGACGAGCCGGACATGGAGTACGTTATGGTCGATGCCACTATCGTCAAGGTTCACCGCCATGGACAGGGGGGCAAAAGGGGGACGCAAAACCAGGCCATCGGCCGCTCGAAAGGCGGAATGACCACCAAAATCCTGGCACTTACCGATGCGCTCGGCAATCTCGTGCGCTTCATGCTGCTGCCCGGACAGCGCTTTGATGCGGTCGGCGTCCAGATCTTATCAACGAGATCGAAGCTCCCGATCCCCTTGGGAAGCGCGGTGGAAACGATCAGCGCGATCTCGGCTTTTTGCGGTGCGCTGGTCATCGCGCAGCTTGCCCAACCAAGCATGATTCCAACCCTTCATTCGCTTCGACTCCCGGAGAATCGTGCCGCAACGCTGCCCAGTGGCGGCCACTACCCCGTGCAACACGTCGCCCCCGAAGTCTCCCTCGGCCACGGACTCTATACTCTATAAAGTCACGTGTGAATTGGCGCCGAAGCATGACCCTCTAACCTCAGTTTGTCAGAGACTTATCATTCCGATCGTTGCCAGAACCCTGCGCCTGTTAACAGCCGAAGGTCTGCGATCTTTTGAGGCACACCTATTGAGCCGGTGGGATGGCACTTGCAACTTCCCCGCCTGTGAGGTCGCCTGTCGATGCTACCAATTCGCTCCCCAGTTTTTGGCGCGCAGCCTCTTCGATGCGAGCGGCGAAGCTGGGCTCGCGGTCCATCAAGCTACGCAGATCGGCCGCGTCAAGGATGAGGAGACGAGTGGGTTGAGTAGCAATTACCGTTGCCGATCGGTGCGTCTGGTGCAGGACTGCAATCTCGCCAAAGAAATGGCCGGCGCCCAGGCGCACCGGTCTGTGTCGTAGCTTGATCTCTACTTCGCCATCCGCGATCAAATACATCGACTGTGCAGGTTCGCCGCGGCGCGCGATCACCGACCCTGTATTGACTTTTTGAGCCCGCAGCATCTTCATAATCTGGTTGATCTGAGCTGCGTCCAATTCACTGAACAGTGGAATGCGGGCAACAAGACCCCAGGTAATGATGAAATCGCGGCGATGCACTTCGTTGGAGAAGGCAGTTGCAACAATACCAACTGGCAAAGCGACCATAAGCAGACCTCCAAAAATGGTGCAGCCCGCGATAAGCCGCCCGATCGCGGTAACCGGAACGACGTCTCCGTAGCCAACCGTGCCAAGCGTCACTATGGCCCACCAAAGTGCGTCCGGTATGGTTCCGAATTTTTCAGGTTGTGCCACGCTCTCGGCCAGATGCATTAGCCCGGCCGCGATGAGCGCGGTGCCAAGAAGGATCACAAAGCATCCGGTGAGAGCGCGCCGCTCGGCGTAGAGAGCTTCCAGCAAAGAGCTTATCGCGGGTGAATAACGGGTCAGCTTCAAAAAGCGCAGCAAACGCAACACAAGCAGGGTCTTGAATTCCGGAGCGACAAACGGGGCCAGCAGCAGCGGCAATATCGCCGCGAGATCTATGACCCCGGGGAGGCTTGCCATGAAACAAAGACGCGACCTGATCGCTCCGAGATGCCGCCAAGGCGCGTGCTCCTGCGCCGTCCAGATCCGGACCAGATATTCCGCGCAGAAGGTCGCGGCTACGGCGAACTCGGTCAGCTGAAAGCCAGCTACATACCGGCGTGCCAGATCAGGGACAGATTCGAATACAGTGGCCAGAAGGCTGACGACAATCGCCAGGATCAAGCAGGCATTGACGGTCGAGCCCACAGCGTCGCGTGCGGAGCTTTGCTCCAGGATGAGATAGATCTTGTGACGTAGCGTCATAGTCCAATCTCAGGAGCAAGCCAGCCGTCTGCAGGGAACCGCTTTGGTCTCGGCCAAACGCAGTTTGCTCCATTTGGCCAGTCAGCCAAAATCAGACGTGCATATCGAACAGGCTCTGGCGTTTGCGCAGCACGATCTGGCGCGCACCGGAGAAACCGAGAATGCCCTGGGCGTGAAGCTGCGAAAGCGCGCGCGACACGGTCTCCAGCGTCAAGCCAAGATAGTCGCCGATATCGCGGCGGCACATCGGCAACGCCATCATGCCGGCAATCGCCAGGCGGCCATCCATTTCGAGCAGGAAGGTCGCGACGCGTTCCATCGCGGTCTTGCGGCCCAGAAGCAGCATGTGGTCCTCGGCATGGCGCAGTTCGGAAGCCGTTATGGCCCAGAGCTTGCGAGCGACCAGGACATCGGCGCCTGCGGCCTTCTCCAGACTCGAACGCTTCACCAGGCGCACGGTGGTGTCGATGATGGCTTCGGCGGCAAGGCGGTGAGCGGGACCGGATTCGAGGCCGAACACGTCGCCGGGAAGATGGAAGGCGCCGATTTGGCGGCGGCCGTCGGACAGGAGCTTGTAGCTGCTCACTGCGCCGGTGACGACCTGGTAGACATATTCGGCCGGCTCGTCCTCGCCATAGATCTCCTCGTCCTTGCGGTAGGAGAACTCCGTGGCGACGAGCCCGACATGGCCGGTGATTGCGCCGAACTGGTCGGTGACGGGATGGGCAGGAGCAATCTTGCCAACGATCTGGGTGTTGATCGGCTGGGTCGTGAGCGTCTGGGTCAGCATCTGCGCCATCTCCGTTGTGATGGCGCTTTGGTACGCGGTATCGCGGGCTTCGAAAATTTCGAGCGATATCTTAAGGGGGTTGCCTTACGTAGAATCCCGTAGGTCAGGCGCGGGGGCCCTCCTGGATGGCGTGGCGGATGCACTTGATCAGGTTTTCGTCGAGAAGTGGCTTCAAAACCACGTCTTTGATGCCCGCCGTCGCAGCCCTTGCCGAGATGTTCTCATCGGGATACCCCGTGATCAGAATCACGGGCGCAGCGCGGTTGGATTTGCGCAAGCGGCCGGCCAGCTCGATGCCATTGATGTCCGGCATCTTGTAGTCGATGACATAGCAGTCTGGCCCGGGCGCGTCGCTGACATTGAGCAGCGCCGTCCCGCTCCTGAAGGTGCGCACGGCGAACCCGTCGGTCTCCAGCAGGAACCGCAGGGATCCCAGGACGGCGGCGTCATCGTCGACCACAAAAACGGTAAGTTGTGCGGGGGACAACGGCTGCACACGATGTGAGCTGACCTCGATCATGTTGTCTGGTTAGCAAGGCGCCGGGAGGACGCCTTGACCTGCCTCAATCGTTGAGCATGCCGGCACGCATTGCCAGCCGGACCAGTTCCGAGAGGCTGTTGGCCTGCATCTTGGTCATGACATTGGCCCGGTAGACCTCGATGGTGCGCGGGCTGATGTCGTATTCGCGGGCGATCAGCTTGTTGGACAGGCCCGCGATCAGCCCTTCCATGACTTGGCGCTCCCGCGGACTCAAGGACGCGACGCGGGCGGCGATGTCCTGTGCGACGGCCTCGCTCTTGGCGGCGGGCTCGGCCTGGCGGATCGCCGAGTCGATCATGGCGGTGAGACGGTCGTCATCAAACGGCTTTTCCAGGAAATCGACGGCCCCGAGCTTCATCGCCTCGACCGCGAGCGGTACGTCGCCATGACCGGTCATGATCAGGATCGGGAACGCGCTTTGCTGCGCCTTCATCCGCCTCAGCAGCTCGATCCCGTCGAGGCCGGGCATGCGCACGTCGGAGACGACGCAGCCAAAGCCGAGGCCGGGCAGGGCATCGAGAAAGGCTAGTGCATCGTCGAACAGCGTGACGCCGAAGCCGGCGGAATCCAGCAGGAAATTCAGCGAATCGCGCATCGCTGCGTCGTCGTCGATGACGTAGACATGTCCCTTGGTCGTCATGAATCAGCTCTCGTCGTTTGCCGGCAAGGTGAAGCGGAATGTCGCACCACCCGCTGCGTTGCTCTCGGCCCACATGCGACCGCCGTGAGCTTCGATGATCGAGCGGCTGATGGAGAGTCCCACGCCCATGCCGGTCTCTTTGGTGGTGAAGAAGGTCTGGAACAGATTTGGAATGACGTCGTCCCGGAAGCCTGAACCGGTATCGGAGACCTCCACCTCGATCATGTCGTCTGCGACGCGGGTGTTGGCCACGACGAGCTCGCGGCGCGGCGACTGCGCCATCGCCTCCAGCGCATTGCGGAACAGATTGACCAGCACCTGCTGGATCTGCACGCGGTCGGCGAGGACGAGGTCGGCGTCGGGATCGAGGCTGAAGCGGAGCTGCACGTTCTGCTCGCGCGCGCCGGCGAGCCCGAGCGCGCCCGCCTCCTCGATCAGCTTGGACAGGCTCTCGACCCGCTTCTCCGACTCGCCCCGGGAGACGAAGTCGCGCAGGCGCCGGATGATCTGGCCGGCGCGCAAGGCCTGCTCCGCCGCGCGATCCAGCGCGCTTTCGACCTTCGGCGTGTTGGGATCGCTGCTACCGGCGAGGAGGCGCCGCGATCCCTTCATATAATTGCTGATCGCCGCCAGCGGCTGGTTGAGCTCGTGGGCGAGCGCAGAAGCCATTTCGCCCATCGCGGTCAGCCGAGAGACGTGGACGAGCTCGGATTGCAGTTCCTGGAGCCGGGCCTGGGTCTGCTGGTGCTCGGTGAGGTCGCGGACGAAGCCCGTGAAATAGGGGTCGCCCGCGCGTTGCGTCTGCCCGACCGACAGATGCATGGGGAAAGTCGTGCCGTCACGGCGTTTCCCCGTCACGATCCGGCCTATGCCGATAATGTGCGGATCATCCGTCCTGAGATAGCGCGCGATATAGCCGTCATGACGCGACTGATCGGGCTCCGGCATCAGGATGCTGACGTTCCGGCCGATGGCTTCCTGCCTGCTGTAGCCGAACAGCCGTTCCGCGGCGCTGCTGAAGAGCTGCATGATACCGCGGGAATCGATGACGATCATGGCGTCGGGCACGGTTTCGAGAATCGAGCGAAGATGATTCTCCTGGGAGCGCAGGGCCTCTTCGAGGTGCTTTTCCTCGTTGATGTCGAGGAATATCCCGCTGAGATGACGCGGCGCGCCCGAATCGTCCCGGATCACGCCGGCCCTGGCGCGGATCCATTGACCGTTGGCGGATGCGCCGCCGATCTTGAAGGTCAGATCAAGTCCCCCGCCGCCTTCCGAGGCGCGCCCGATCGCCGTCAGGAGGTGGTCCCGATCGCCCGGCTCCAACAGAGTGAGAAATAGATCGTAGCTAACGGTCTGGTCCGGCTTGAGGCCAAACAGCCGCTTGGCCATCTCCGACCATTCAAGTTCGCGCGTCTGCAGATCGAGGTCCCAGGTGCCAACTCCGAACCCTTCGATGCGGATCCGGAAATGCTCGCCCCGACCATCGTCTGCCGGATGGATCACGCGGGTCGGCGCCAAACTCTGCTCCTCATCCTCAGCGCGGTAGGCAGGATGCCGTTACCGCTATTGTAATTTCGCCCAAGGCTCGCTCCGAGGCAAGCGCGGACCTTGAATTCACGGCGGACCTCTCACTGAATGGCGAGGGAGCCAGCAGCTCTCATTTTGATCTATCTCATCGTGCTGCGCGGCAGCAGGTTTAGGATTTGAAAAATCTTGTGAAGTGGAGATACCCGATGACGTACGCGCCGGTGATGGTCAGCCTTGCGCTCGATCAGTCCAACGAGGCGCGTCTTCAGGTCGCGGGCGAGCTCGCCGAACGATTCGAGGCGGCCATCATCGGGATCGCCGCGACGCAGTTCGCGCCGCCGCTCTGTTTCGCCGACGGCGCCGCGGCGCAAGCGCTGATCGACAAGGGCGAAGCTTCGGTGAAGCGGCGACTGGCCGGCCTGGAGGCGCAATTCCGTGCTGCTACCAAGAATCGCGGCGGACATGCGGAGTGGCGTAGCGCCATGGACTATCCGGCGCGATTCGCCCTGGCGCAAGCGCGCTGCGCCGACACCGTCGTCAGCGGCGGGCAGAGCCCGGCCTTCTCCAACGCGTTCGCGCTCGCAAGCTACAAGGATCTGGTGATGCAGGCCCGCCGCCCGCTTCTCGTCGTGCCCGATCGGGCCAACGGGCTCGACCTGCTCAGCGTGCTGGTGGCGTGGAAGGACACGCCGGAGGCGCGCCGGGCGGTGGCGGATGCGCTGCCGATGCTGCGCAAGGCGAGGGACGTCATCATCGCCACAATTCCGGAGCGCGACGATGACCGGTCGGTCGTGATGGCCGGCGTCAGCGACGTTCCCGCCTGGCTGGCCTACCACGGCGTCACCGCGACGGCACGCGTCTGCGAAGGCGCTCGGAACGAAGCCGCCGCTGCGCAATCGGAGAAAGTCGCCGGCGACGTTGGCGCCATGATCGTTGCGGGCGCCTATGGCCATTCGAGGTTTCGTGAACTGATCCTGGGAGGCGTCACCCAGTATCTGGTCACGCAGACCGCCCGCAGCGTGCTGATGTCGCACTGACGGCCGGCCGGAATCGAATCGAGGAGGACGCGCCGTGTACAGATTTCTTGAGCAGACCGTCGATGGCTACATGACGCGCAACGTCAAGACAGTGCAGCGCGACAGTGACTTGCTCGAGCTCAGCGAGATGTTCGAGACCGACGATTTCAACTCCTATCCGGTCGAGGATGACGGACAGGTGGTCGGGATCGTCACCAAGTTCGACATCCTGAAGTGCTTTGCCTTCACGCCGAGCCAGATGCTGCCCCGCTATCACGATCTGATGAGCCGCAAGATCGGCGACGCCATGACGCCCGAGTTCATCTATGTCAGCCCCGACACGCGCCTGACGCGCGTTCTCCAGATCATGATCGAACACCGTATCAGGAGCATCATCGTGCTCGACAGCGCGCAGAAGCTGGTCGGGATCATCGCCCGCGAGGACGTCATCTCGGCACTCAAGGCGGCGGCACGGGAGTGACGAAGATCTCCCGTGATTTTACGGAGAGGCTTCTTTTCTTCCCTTCTCCCCTTGTGGGAGAAGGTGGCGCGAAGCGCCGGATGAGGGGTCTGTCTCCACCGAAACAGTTGTCACTGCGGAGCTGACCCCTCACCCAAACGAGTTTGCCGCACCTTTCTCACGGCCTCTCTCCCACAAGGGGCCCCACAAGGGAGAGGGCACTTCAACTGGCAGCGTGTCGGCTCATATTAACGCAAATCCATCCATCTTGATTTCGATCAATTCCCCGCGAGGGTGAATGTGGTTTCTGGCGCTGTGTTCTTTCAGAGAGAATCCGCATGAGCCAGCCCTCCATTTCCAAATCCATGACCATCGGTGAAAGCGGCCTGGCTGTCGTGTTTGCAGTCACCGCCTTCCTCTGCGTGATCGCCTCGGCCAAGGCGCTCGATGCGCCGTTCGCCTTTCATGCCGCGCTCAGCGCTGCGGCGAGCCTTGCTGCGGTCTTCGTCATCGTCAACCGTTATTACGAGCGTCCGGCGGCGCTGCCGCGGGCGGAGATCAACGGGCGCCCGAACTACAACATGGGCCCAATCAAGTTCTCCTCCTTTATGGCGATGTTCTGGGGCATTGCCGGCTTCTTGGTCGGCCTCCTCATCGCTTCCCAGCTGGCCTGGCCCGCGCTGAACTTCGATCTGCCCTGGACCAGCTTCGGCCGCCTGCGACCGCTGCACACCTCCGCCGTGATCTTCGCCTTCGGCGGCAACGTGTTGATCGCGACCTCCTTTTACGTGGTGCAGAAGTCCTGCCGCGCGCGCCTCGCCGGTGACCTCGCGCCGTGGTTCGTCGTGGTGGGCTACAACTTCTTCATCCTCATCGCCGGCACCGGCTATCTGCTGGGCGTCACCCAGTCGAAGGAATATGCCGAGCCGGAATGGTATGCCGATCTCTGGCTCACCATCGTCTGGGTAGCCTACCTGCTCGTCTTCCTTGCCACCATCATCAAGCGCAAGGAGCCGCACATCTTCGTCGCGAACTGGTTCTACCTCGCCTTCATCGTGACGATCGCGGTCCTGCATCTCGGCAACAATCCGGCGCTTCCCGTCTCGGTGTTCGGCTCGAAGTCCTACATCGTCTGGGGCGGCATCCAGGATGCCATGGTCCAGTGGTGGTACGGCCACAACGCGGTCGGCTTCTTCCTGACCGCCGGCTTCCTTGCCATCATGTACTACTTCATCCCGAAGCGCGCAGAGCGGCCGATCTATTCCTACCGGCTGTCGATCATCCACTTCTGGGCGCTGATCTTCCTCTACATCTGGGCCGGCCCGCACCATTTGCACTACACGGCGCTGCCGGACTGGACGCAGACGCTGGGCATGACCTTCTCGATCATGCTGTGGATGCCCTCCTGGGGCGGCATGATCAACGGCCTGATGACGCTGTCGGGCGCCTGGGACAAGCTGCGTACCGACCCCGTGCTGCGCATGCTCGTGGTCTCCGTCGCCTTCTACGGCATGTCGACCTTCGAAGGCCCGATGATGTCGATCAAGATCGTCAACTCACTCAGCCACTACACCGACTGGACTATCGGGCACGTGCATTCCGGTGCGCTCGGCTGGGTCGGCTTCGTCTCCTTCGGTGCGCTCTACTGCCTGGTGCCGTGGGCCTGGAATCGCAAGGGGCTCTACAGCCTGAAGCTCGTCAACTGGCACTTCTGGGTCGCGACCCTCGGCATCGTCCTCTACATCTCGGCGATGTGGGTGTCCGGCATCCTCCAGGGTCTGATGTGGCGCGCCTACACCTCGCTTGGCTTCCTCGAATATTCCTTCATCGAGACCGTCGAGGCGATGCATCCCTTCTACGTCATCCGCGCCGCCGGCGGCGGTCTGTTTCTGATCGGCGCGCTGATCATGGCCTATAATCTCTGGATGACCGTTCGCGTCGGCGAGGCGGAAGTCCAGATGCCCGTCGCTCTTCAGCCGGCGGAATGAGGAGCCCCACCATGTCGTTCTGGACACGCCACCAAGTCTTTGAGAAGAACTCCATCGTCCTGGTCGTCGGCATCCTGCTGGTGATCGCAATCGGCGGTCTCGTCGAGATCACCCCGCTGTTCTACCTCAAGAGCACGATCGAGAAGGTCGACGGGGTCAGGCCCTACACGCCGTTGGAACTCGCCGGACGCAACGTCTACGTCCGGGAGGGCTGCTATCTCTGCCACTCGCAGATGATCCGGCCGCTGCGCGACGAGGTCGAGCGCTACGGCCATTTCTCGCTCGCCGCCGAGAGCATGTTCGACCACCCGTTCCAGTGGGGTTCCAAGCGCACCGGTCCGGACCTTGCCCGTGTCGGCGCCAAATATTCCGACGACTGGCACGTCACCCATCTGACCAACCCGCGCGCGATCGTGCCGCAGTCGGTGATGCCCGGCTACCCATTCCTGGCCCAGACTGCAGTCGATCCGGATGCGATCGCCGATCACATGCGTACGCTGAAGACCGTCGGCGTACCCTACACCGACGACCAGATCGCCAATGCGGGCGCCGACATGAAGGCCCAGGCCGATCCGGACAATGCCGGCGGCGACGCCTTCGCCAAGCGCTACGCCAAGGCGGCGGTACGCAACTTCGACGGCAAGCCCGGCACGCCGACCGAGATGGACGCGCTGATCGCGTATCTGCAGATGCTCGGCACGCTGGTCGACTTCAAGATCTACAACGAGAAAGCCAATCTTCGCTGAGAAGGCATCAACGATGAAAGCCATTCTGACACTCGACAATCTCGCGTCCGGTCTCGTGACCACGATCTGGACGCCAGTGTTCGTCGCGATCTTTGTCGCGATCATCGCCTACGCATTTTGGCCCCGTAACAAGGCTGCGTTCGACGAGGCAGCACACCTGCCGTTGCGGGAGGAGTAAGAGACCATGACCGATCATCATAGCGACATCGATTCCGTCTCCGGCAAGTCCACAACCGGACATGAGTGGGACGGCATCAAGGAGCTCAACACGCCGTTGCCGCGCTGGTGGGTGATCACCTTCTACCTCACCATCGTCTGGGCGATCGCCTACTGGGTCGTCTATCCGGCCTGGCCGCTGATCTCCAGCAACACCACGGGCATGTTCGGCTACTCCTCGCGTGCCGACGTCGCGGTCGAACTCGCCAACCTCGAGAAGATCCGCGGCGGCAAGATGGCGGCGCTGGGCGCAGCCTCGCTCGCCGATATCGAGAAGGACCCGGCGCTGCTCGCACTTGCTCGCGCCAAGGGCAAGACCGTGTTCGGCGACAATTGCGCACCGTGTCACGGTTCTGGCGCTGCCGGTGCCAAGGGCTTCCCGAACCTGAATGACGACGATTGGCTGTGGGGCGGCACGCTCGATCAGATCATGCAGACGATCCAGTTCGGCGCGCGCTCCGGCCACGCCAAGACGCATGAGGGCCAGATGCTCGCCTTCGGCAGGGACGGCGTGCTGAAGCCGGACGAGATCGTCACGGTCGCCAATTACGTACGCTCGCTGTCCAGCCTTTCGACCCGCAACGGTTTTGATGCCGCCAAGGGCGAGAAGATCTTTGCGGAGAATTGCGTCGCTTGCCATGGCGATGGCGGCAAGGGCAACCAGGAGGTGGGCGCACCGAACCTGACCGACAAGATCTGGCTCTATGGCTCGGACGAAGCAACGCTGATCGAGACCATCAGCCAAGGCCGCTCCGGCGTGATGCCGGCCTGGGAAGGGCGGCTCGATCCCGCCACAATCAAGGCGATGGCGGTCTACGTCCACTCGCTGGGCGGCGGAAAATAGCCGAACCAGCGCAAACGGAGGTGAACAAAAGTGCCTCCGTTTGCGCTGGATCAACTGACGCGGCGGTGTCGGGTCTAGGTTTAATCGCACCTTTTCGAGAAATTCCAAGCGATGAACAAGACCGTAAACCCGAAAAACCTCACGCCGGCTGACGACAGCGGGCCGCTCTATGCAGCCCGCAAGAAAGTCTATCCCCAGAGCGTCAACGGTACCTTCCGCCGGATCAAATGGGGCCTGATGGCGTTCTGCCTCGGCGTCTATTACCTCCTGCCCTTCGTGCGCTGGAATCGCGGCATCGGTGCCCCCAGCCAGGCGGTGCTGATCGATCTCCCCAACAGCCGCTTCTATTTCTTCTTCATCGAGTTGTGGCCGCAGGAGGTCTATTACTTCACGGGTCTGCTAATCGTCGCCGCGGTGGCGCTGTTCCTGATGAACTCGGTTGGCGGCCGCATCTGGTGCGGCTATCTCTGCCCGCAGACGGTATGGACCGACCTGTTTTATGCCGTCGAACGCCTGGTCGAGGGCGATCGCCGCGAGCGGATGCGGAAGGACAAATCGGCCGGCGCGCTGACGCTCAAGCGTGTCTCCGAGATCGTGCTCAAGCACGCGACCTGGCTGATGATCGCCTGGTGGACCGGCGGCGCCTGGGTGCTCTATTTCAGCGACGCGCCGACGCTGGTGAAGAACCTCGTCACCTTCCAGGCGCCGATGGTTGCCTATGCCTGGATCGGCATCCTCACGGCGACGACCTATGTGCTCGCCGGCTTCATGCGCGAGCAGGTCTGCACCTATATGTGCCCGTGGCCGCGGATCCAGGCGGCCCTGACCGACGAATGGGCGCTCAACGTCACCTATCGCTACGACCGCGGCGAGAAGCGTACCTCGGTCAAAAAGGCCGCGGAGCTGCGCGCACTCGCCCAGCAGGTCGGCGACTGCGTCGACTGCTATCAATGCGTCGCGGTCTGTCCGACCGGCATCGACATTCGCAACGGACCGCAGCTCGAATGCATCCAGTGCGGGCTCTGCATCGACGCCTGCGACAACGTGATGACCAAGATCGGCCGGCCGAAGCGCCTGATCGGTTACGACAACGACATCAACATCCAGCGCCGCCAGGACGGCAAGGCGCCGATCTACCGCATCGTCCGGGCGCGTACCGTCGTCTATAGCGCAATCATCGCGGCGGTCGGCGGTATCATGCTCTACACGCTGGCGACGCGCAGCCTGCTCGACATCAACGTGCTGCATGATCGCAATCCGGTCGCGGTCGAGCTTAGCGATGGCTCGATCCGTAATGCCTATACGGTGCGGCTGCTCAACAAGAGCGGCTATGACCGCATCGTCGCGATCGACGCTGACGGGCCGGTCAATTTGATCATTCACGTCGTCGGGGTCGATTCGGTGACGCCGGACCGGCCGATGATCGTGGTCCCGCGCGACTCCACCAGCGAGCTGCGGCTGCTCGTCACGGCGCCGGCGGAGAACAATCCGGAGAAGTCGATTCCGGTGCACTTCCATCTCACGGACATTGGACTTGGTGTCGTCGCTTCCACCACCGACCATTTCGTCGCGCCCTAGGATCAGGAGACTGCCATGGCATCCAATCCCCTGACCGGAACCAAGGTCTTCCTGATGCTGGTCGCTTTCTTCGGTGTCGTGATCGGCGTCAACGTCACCATGATGAAGCTCGCGATCGCGACGCTGCCTGGCACCGATGTCGATAGCCCCTATGCCGCGGGCCTGACTTACGACCGCGAGATCTCGGCGGCCCAGGACCAGGCTGCGCGCAAATGGAAAGTCAACGCCCATATCGAGCGCCGCAACGACGGCGGCGCATCGGTCCAGGTTGAAGCCCGCGATGCCCGCGGCCAGCCGATCTCCGGGCTGAAGTTTGGCGGACGCCTGGAACGGCCGACCGACAAGCGTGCCGATCTTGCGGTCGGGCTCACCGAAGTCGGCATCGGCATCTATCGCGGCAATGCCGCGTCTGTCGCACCCGGCCAGTGGGATCTCGTGATCGAGGGCGATGCCAAGGGCGAGCGTGTGTTTCTGTCGCGCAATCGCGTCATCCTGAACTGAGGTCGCGCCATGCAGGTGACGCGCGATTTCTCTCACTACATCCGCGCCGCGGGCGCGGGTCTCCAGCATATCGATCTCGCTGTCGAGGGCGTCCACTGCGCCGGCTGCATGGCCAAGATCGAACGCGGCCTGTCCGCCATCCCCGACGTCACGCTGGCGCGCGTCAATCTCACCGACCATCGCGTCGCGCTGGAATGGAAGGCGGGAACGCTCGACCCAGGCCGATTCATCGATCGCCTCGAGGAACTCGGCTACAAGGCCTATCCATTCGAGACCGAGAGCGCGGAGGTATTGGAGATCGCCGAATCGCGCTTGCTGCTGCGCTGCCTGGGCGTCGCGGCGTTCGCCGCCATGAACGTGATGATGTTGTCGATCCCGGTGTGGTCAGGCAATGTCTCGGACATGCTGCCCGAGCAGCGCGACTTCTTCCATTGGTTGTCGGCGCTGATCGCATTGCCGGCGGCGGCCTATGCCGGCCAGCCGTTCTTCCGCTCGGCCTGGCGCGCATTGTCCGCCAAGACCACCAACATGGACGTCCCGATTTCGATCGGCGTGATCCTGGCGCTCGGCCTGTCCGTGGTCGAGACCATCCACCACGCCGAGCACGCCTATTTCGACGCGGCGATCATGCTGCTGACCTTTCTCTTGGTCGGCCGCTTCCTCGACCAGAACATGCGGCGCCGGACCCGCGCGGTCGCCGGCAATCTCGCGGCGCTGAAGGCGGAGACGGCCGCGAAGTTCGTGGGCCCCGACGAAATCTCGCAGGTGCCGGTGGCCGCGATCCATCCCGGCGATATCGTGCTGCTGCGACCGGGCGAACGCTGCGCGGTCGACGGCGCCGTGATCGAGGGACGATCCGAGATCGACCAGAGCCTGATCACCGGCGAGACGCGCTATGTCACGGCCGAGCAGGGTACGCCGGTCTATGCGGGATCGATGAACATCTCCGGCAGCTTGCGGGTGCGGGTCTCGGCGGCGTCCGAGGCGACGCTGCTCGCTGAAATCACGCGGCTGCTCGACAATGCGCTGCAGGCGCGCTCGCGCTATATGCGGCTCGCCGACCGCGCCTCGCGGCTCTATGCGCCGGTGGTTCACGCCACCGCGCTTATTACAATTCTCGGCTGGGTCATCGCGGGTGCGAGCTGGCACGATGCGATCGTAACCGGTGTCGCGGTCCTGATTATCACCTGTCCATGTGCGCTTGGGCTCGCCATTCCGACGGTTCAAACGGTGGCCTCGGGCGCGATGTTCAAGTCGGGGGTGCTGCTCAATTCAGGCGATGCGATCGAACGGCTGGCCGAGGTCGATCATGTCATCTTCGACAAGACCGGCACGCTGACGCTGCCCGATCTCGAAGTGACGAATGCAGCCGATGTTCCCGCGGCCATTTTTGGGCTCGCCGGCCGCCTCGCACTGTCGAGCCATCATCCGGTGGCCGCCGCGGTCGCGGAGGCCGCTGGCGCCAGGTCGCCAATCCTCGGTGCGGTCGAGGAGGCGGGCCAAGGCGTGCGCGCTGTGGTTGATGGTGTCGAAATTCGCCTCGGTCGTCCGTCCTTCTGCGGCGCGGAGACGTTGGCCGACGGCACCAATCTGCATGCTGAAGCCTCCCTGGTGGCCTTCAGCAAGGGCACCGAAAAATTCATTCTCTCGGTGCGCCAAGGGCTGCGTCCAGATGCGCAGGCGGTGATCGCGGCGTTGAAGGCGCGCAATCTCGGCATCGAGATACTGTCGGGTGACCGCGAGCCGGCGGTCACGGCGGCCGCCCACGCGCTGGGTATTTCTGAATGGCGCGCCGGCGTCACGCCGGCCGACAAGATCGCGCGGATCGAGGAGCTCAAGCAGCGCGGGTTCAAGGTGCTGATGGTCGGCGACGGCTTGAACGACGCGCCGTCGCTCGCTGCAGCCCATGTCTCGATGTCGCCGATCTCGGCCGCCCATCTCAGCCAGGCAACCGCCGATCTTGTGTTCCTCGGACGCCCGCTGGCGCCGGTCCTCGCAGCGATCGATGTCTCGCGCAGGGCGCTGCACCTGATGCAGCAAAACCTGTGGCTTGCGATCGGTTATAACCTTTTGGCGGTGCCGGTCGCGATCGGCGGCGTCGTGACACCCCTGATCGCGGCGGCAGCCATGAGCGGATCGTCGATCCTCGTCATGCTGAATTCGGTGCGGGCGCGCAGCGCGTTGCGGGAGATTTCATGATGGAGATCCTGGTCATTTTGGTCCCGCTCGCGCTGGCGCTCGGACTTGCAGGCCTCACCGCCTTCCTCTGGTCGCTTAAAAGTGGCCAATATGAGGATCTCGATGGTGCCGCCTGGCGGGCGATCGCCGATGACGACGCGGAGCCGGCGGCCGCGCGCCGGCTCGAGAACAAGGACGGTGCGCGCTCGTAAGCGCCGTCCAGCAGATCGTCGTTAAGTTTGATCTGTCCCAACGCAACAGCCGTTTCCGCGCCAATATTGGGACCGCTCAAACCGAGTTGGGAGAGTGTGATGGCATCGGCAACGAAAATTGATCAGAGCCAGGCTGAAGGCAAGGTTTTCGGACTGGTTCCGCGACGCCACTTGCATCCGAGGTCTCAGCGCCGCGTATGTTGATTCGATCGTGCACGATCTCCGCATCTCGCGGACCGAACTCAAAATGCCCGTTGTCCGCGGAGGGCAAGGCCCGGATGAACTGCCAAAGGCGCTCGGCGTCGAGCGGCTGATCGTTGCGCGTAAGGAGTCAGGCGTACTGCGCGACGTGACGCTGCTATGCGCGCTCTGGTGGGAAAATCGCGCTGCAACCGTGAGCTGGAACCGGGCACCGCGGTGCTACACCAGAGCCAAAATCGCGCCAACACCAACCCAATTGAAGCGCTGGGGCGCCAGCCGAAGCCTGATCCAGTCGATCTCCCTCTCGGGCCGTGCTGCTGCTGAGAGAGCACGTTTATGATCTTGCTTGGTCCGGCATGCAAGGGTGAGCAACACGCGAGTGAACGAAGTAGACGGCGAGAATATCGGCTGTGGACGTCGTTCTTGCACAGTTCGCGCAGTAGCCGTGCGGCAAAGAACAGCCCGCAAGCGGCGGGGCTTTGAGGATCGAGAAAACCTCAAGAGAGGGTTGTCGCCCCTAGGAAAGGTTTGAATTAAGCATGTCGCGGTCCACCCGTTCCGAACAAATCGACGATTCGGCCTTCATTGGAAATCGGTGCCGAACGAATGGAGGGAGCTCGGTGGCCCATCACACGGCGCGGCTATGAGTCGCCGCCGAGCGTGCAAGGTGAGCGTCGAATGCGGCGGCGACGGTACGGATGAGGAATGCTGCTTCGTTGCTGATCGATATTTGGTCTTCGTACATGGTTACGACGCCGTCGGCGATAAGGCTCGCCAGCCGTGATCGGTCGACGATCGCCGTCTCGGGAGAACGGCCGTGGGAGCGCGCGATTTTCGAGAGGTCTACGGCCATGTCGCACATGACGCGCTCGATGATATCAGCGCGGAAGCGGTCATCCTCCGTGAAGGCGTAGCCCTTCCTGGTCGCGAAACGGCCCTCGGCAATATGCGCGAGATAGTCTTTTGTCGCGGCGACGTTCTGCACGAACCCCTGCGGCATGCGTCCGATCGAACTCGCGCCGAGGCCGATGAGTGTTTTGGCGGTGTCGTCCGTGTAGCCCTGGAAGTTCCTGCGCAGCCGGCCTTCCCGCTTCGCCACGCCGAGGTTGTCGTCGGGTAAAGCGAAATGATCGAAGCCGATGCGCATGTAGCCGGCATCGACCAGCGCCTGGGCGATGGTCTCCGACTGCAGATGGCGCTCAATGCTGTCCGGAAGGGTGTTTTCGTCGATTTCGCGCTGATGCTTCTTGAAGGACGGGATATGGGCATAGCCGAATACGGAGAAGCGGTCTGGACGCAGCTCGAGGCACTTGGCGACAGTGTCCAGGCAGGAGTTGACGGTCTGCAGCGGCAGGCCGTAAATCAAGTCGAAATTGAGCTTGTCGATGCCAGAGCACCGTAGCCGTTGGACGCACTGGGCGGTCTGCTCGAAGCTCTGCAGGCGATTGATGGCCTGCTGGACGGCCGGATCGAAGCTCTGCACGCCCAGGCTGGCCCGGTTGACGCCGCTGTAACCCAAGGCCTCCGCCATCGGCTCGGTCAGGGTACGCGGATCGATCTCTACGGCAATTTCGGCGTCCGGCAACACGAAGTACGAATAGCGCAGCGCGCGGACGAGGTCGGCGAAGGTCTCCGGCGCCATGATCGTGGGCGTGCCGCCACCGAAGTGGATGTGCGAAATCGGAACTCGGTGGCCGATTGTCTCGGCGACCATGTGCGCTTCGGTGCGCAGGCCCGAGGTGTAGATCGCGATCGGATTGTCTTTCTTGGTGATGGAGGTGTGGCAGCCGCAGTACCAGCACATGGACCGGCAGAAAGGGACGTGCATGTAGATCGACGCCGGCTGTCGCGCCGACAGCGATTTGAGCCATTGCCGATAGTCGGCTTCACCGATCGCCGTGGAAAAGTGCGGAGCGGTAGGATAACTCGTGTATCGCGGAAGCCTGTCCTGTCCGTACGATTGCGCCAAGTCAGATCTCATCTCAAATCTCTCCTTCGTGTTGCCGGATCGTGTACCGGCGTCGGGAAGGAACGACATTGCTCTGGCGCAATCCGGTCAGGGAATAGGACTTCAGGTCCGCGGCAGCAGCTTGGCCACGTTCTTGAGAGTGTCGGCGACGATCGAGTGTGGCGCTTCGATGACGAGCCGGAAGCCCAGATTGGTGGGCGGCACACCTGCCGCGCAGCCCCCTGACTTCGGGTCGCGTATGAAGTCGGTCATGTAGGCGCGATGCGCGCCTTGCACGACGCGAACTCCGCAGTTCGTGTTGTTGATCCGCTCGCGGCCGTCGTCGAAGGTTGCCCGGATGAAGCAGGTGTCGGTCCATTCCCAGACGTTCCCGGCGAAGTCATCCAATCCCTTGCTGTTGGTGCCGAACGTGCCGCCAGGCTGCGGCGCCGTCGCCTGGGGCCTCTCGCGGGACGACTCGGCTTCGTAACGTGCGATCCAGGCCTGCGCCGGGTCGGAGGGGTCGATGAGCGGCAGTGCCTCGTCGCGCGCCTTCTCGGCGGCGGCGAAGGTCCACTCCTCGTCGGTCGGAAGGCGGTGGGTGACACCGGTCTTTTGCGATATCCAGGCTGCATACGCGGAAGCGTCGTGCCAATTGATACCGACGACCGGGACGTCTTGCGAGCCGCCGGGTATGACGACGCGGGGACAGGCGCCCTCGTCGACGCAACGCGCGTACTCGCCGACAGTGACCTGCCGCTTCATGACGACGAGATCGGCGGGAAGGCGGAGTTCACGCGCCGGCCCTTCGACGGGTCGGCCGCCGCGCGAGAAGTCGCCCGCGATCCGATAGGTGAAGGTAGCGGAGATGAGATGCCGGGTGCCGTCCGGGTCGTGCGATGGCGTGGGTGGCAAGACGGTCGCCAGGACCGGCGCGGCGAGCGCGCCGGCGAACATGACCGTCTTCACTTTTCATCAGGATCAGCATGAGGTCTCCCCCTCGGGCCAACGTCCGCGACTGGAGCCGCGAACCATCTTGCCGGCTCCGCCTATCGGGTGACGGCCACCGGGTCGATGGCGCCGAGCTTCGCGGGCGGGATCGGGCCGGCGGGCGAGATCGACTTCATCAAATCCTCGTTCCACTTGCCCTCGACCTTGATGTGCGCGGTCGCGCCGAGCTCGACGGCCTCGATCAGGTTGTGGTTCACATAGGCGTAGACGCCGGGCTCGCGGAAGGTGTACAGCGCCGCCCCGGCCGAGCCGCCGCGCACGAACCAGGTCTCGAGATCGCGCTCCGGCGGGTTGTTGAACTTCCCAGTCTCCCAGACGTAATCGCCATGGCCGCCGATGATGTGCGGGCGGCTGTCGCGGTTGGCCTCGGAGTGCACGATCAGCACGGTCTCGCCGACTTTGGAGGTCAGCGCGTTCTTGCCGGTCAGCGCTCCGACCTTGCCCTCAAACACCACGTGGCTCGGGATCAACTTGCGCATTACGTCCATCGTGTCGCTGTAGGACTCGCCGACGGAATCGTAGGTCTTGTACTTGCCATTCTCGTCCTTGGGCAAGTAGAGATCGTTCTCGCCGATGTAGAAAATCTTGTCGTAGCGCAGCGGCTTGCCGCTGCCGTCCTTCAATCCGTCGCGCGGCAGCACCATCAGGGTGCCGTGCATGCCGGAGACGACGTGCCACGGGATCATGCCCTCGGGCGCGCAGTGATAGATGAACACGCCGGGCCGCGTCGCCTTGAAGCGCAGCACGGTCTGCTCGCCCGGATTGACGTGGGTCAGCGCGCCGCCGCCCAGACCGCCGGTCGCCGCATGCAGGTCGATGTTGTGCGGCATCGTGTTGGTCTCGGGATTGACCAGGGTCAGCTCGACATAGTCGCCTTCATGGACGACCATCATCGGTCCCGGCATCGAGCCGTTGTAGGTCATCGCCCACATCTTGGTGCCGGCGTCGTCGATGACGACCTGCTTTTCCTGAACCGTCAGCTTGAATTCGACGATCTTCGGTCCGGCCTTGGTCGCCTGTTCGTGAGGATGTACGAAGGGAGGCGCAACCAGCTCGACGCTCTCGCGCGGCAGCTTGAGGTCCTCGGCGAACACCGCCGGCGGGGCCATCATCAGCGCCGCGATCGCGGCTCCCATTAAGGCGGTCCTTCTCGTGAGCATGACGCTCTCCCATCGCTTGTGCGGTCCTAATTCGATGGGTGCATGATGAGCGATCGGAGCGCGAGTCTCGTTGCGCTGCATCAAGGAAGAGCTGGATTCCCGGGCGGGCCGGATCGTGCGGAAAATTTGCGCGGGAGCAAAGGGAGCTCGGGGCCGACCTGCATGCGAAATGATGCAGTGCCAACCGCCGAGATGCCGGTCGACGAAGTGATGAGTGATGGCCATCCACCATCCGCGTCTTCGTGGACTTCAGGATGCGATGCGTCGGCTATCCGATCGCCGCTTTCGTGTCGACGAGGCATGCGAGGAGCACGACGTCGATGCCGACGTGTTCCTAACGAAGATGCTGGCGACAGCGAAGGCGGCGGCCTAATGGCCGCGCTTCCGGGACTGGATGGCTTCCTCGCCTTCGGCTAGAGCGTGCAGCCTGTGAGCGTCGCGCAAGACGATCCGTTGCCGTCCGCCCTCGACAAGCCCCTCGTTTTCCCACGCGCTGAGAACCCGGCTGACCGTGTGTAGCGTCGTTCCGGTCATCTCGGCGATGTCTTGACGGCTGATGGGGAAGTCGATCTCGATGCCGGCATCGACTTGCCGTCCCACTTGCTTTGCCAGGCGGAGCAGCGCATGCGCGACGCGCTGCTCGACCTGCTCGTTCGAGATCTCCATGACGCGGGCCTGAGTGTCTTGGAGGCGGCTGCCGACGGTCTGGAGCGCGCTGGCGGCGAGACTCGGATACTTGACGATGAGGCGCTGCCAGGAAGACGACGGCCAGGCGAGCGCGATGCTGTCGACCGCCGCCACGGCTGTGGCAGGATAGTGCGTCAGGTTCATCGCCTGTGCCACCCCGAAGAGCTCGCCGGCCGAGACGTAGCGGACCACGGACTGCTGGCCTTGGGAGGTGGTCCTCTCAACGCGAAGATGTCCGTGGAGGAGAAGAAAGAACCGGACGGCCTCGGCGCCCTGGTCGAAGACCGAGATGTCCTTCGGGTACCGGATGGAACGTGCCTCGCGAAGCAGCTCGTCCTGTTGGGCAGGCGAAAGCCCTGCGAACATCGACAGATTCGCGACCAGGGACCGGTCGACAACGGCCATCGTCATATCCTCGCTTCAAATGCGCGGTCCACAGTACCCCGGAGCCTGCGCAAGCCTCAACACGGCCTCTTAGCAGAAGGAACCTGCAGGGAGCTTGAGCTGGCGCAATCTCCGGAGCGCGCGATCGGCATATCTGTTGCCTCGGGTGCCCGGCCTAACCGCGGTGCAAGTTCCAGGAAACGCAAACATGAGCAAGACTGCGATGCTGACCGCCGCCGCGGCGGTTCTGATGCTGGCCGGGGGCGCTGCCGGGGCCGCCGAGGTCGAGGTCAAGCTGCTCAACAAGGGTGCCGACGGCGGAACGATGGTGTTCGAGCCTGCGTTCGTGAAGATCACACCCAGCGACACGGTGAAGTTCGTTGGGATCGCCAAGGGCCGGAGCGCCGAGGCCATCAAGCGCATGCTTCCGCAGTGGGCGACGCCCGTCGTCAGCGAGAGCAGCGGGGACATTGCAGTCAAGTTCGGGCCGGAAGGCGTCTACGGCGTGAAGTGCCTTCCCCATTACGGCATATGCATGGTCGTGATGGTCAGTGCCCCGGCTGGAGTCGTCCACGTCAAGCTCGGCAAGTTGGCTTCGAAGTGACGGTATGCCGGTGCCGGCTTCTCCAGTGAGCCGGGTGGGCGAGCGCTGGTCGGGCAAACGCGATCGGAAGCCAATTATCGATGCACGTCGACCTCTCGTCAGCCGCCCGCCAACGACCGCATCTGGCTCTGGCGCCTATTGACGCGTCGTCTCATCCAACGAGCGGCAGGAACAGCACGTCGATTTGCTGTTAGGCGACACCGTAGACTCGATCCGATCCTCAATGCGTCGCAGGAGATCGCCAGCGATGACATCGACAAGCATCCATTCGATCCCACTTTCGCTCCGGTCCCGTCCGCGCAATCTTTCGAAAATCCGCATCATGTCCTCCGTTGCTGACGGTCCGGAGATTTGCCGGCGCTGACCGACTACCTCTTTATCGGAGGACAAACACATGCGTGAACCGGGTCGTAGTTTGCGCCCCGACAAAGAGATGGCGGTCGCCGGGCCTATGATGTGTCCAACTGATCGGGAATGATGATGGCGACAATGCAAAAATTGAGGGACTATCGAGGGCCCGCGCTTTTATCGCACGGGTTCCGCCCCTTCTTCCTCTTTGGCGCGGTCTGCGCCGGTGCCATAATTCCGCTGTGGCTGGCCATGTTCGCCGGCCACGTTTCGCTGCCTACCGAGTTCTCGCCGCGGGACTGGCATGTCCACGAGATGCTGTTCGGCTACGTCGCGGCAGTCATCGCCGGCTTTCTTCTGACGGCGGTGCCGAATTGGACGGGCCGTCTGCCCATTCAGGGCACCCCGCTCGCCGTTCTGTTTGCATTTTGGCTCGTCGGTCGACTGGCTGCGACCTGCTCCGATCTGATTGGCTGGCAGTTCGCACTGGCGCTCGACGCGGCCTTTCTGGTGCTGCTCGCGGCGGCAGCCGCGCGCGAGATCATCGCCGGCCGCAAGTGGAACAACCTGAAGGTCGTTGCCATTGTTTCGCTTCTCGCGACGGTCAACATCGGCTTCCATTTGGAATCGCATTTCTATGGTCTCGCCGAGTATTCGACACGCGCCGGCATCGCTCTTGTCGTCACGCTGGTCTGCGTCATCGGCGGGCGGATCGTACCGAGCTTCACGCGCAACTGGCTCGCACGTCGCGCGCCTGGCCGGATGCCGGTTCCTTTCAACCGGTTTGATGCTGTCGCAATGGTCGTTGGCGTCTGCGCGATGCTGGCTTGGGTGTTCGCTCCGTCTGGACGGGTGGTGGCAGGTGCGCTTTGCGTCGCCGGACTGCTTCACCTCATCCGGCTGGTCCGCTGGACGGGATACCGGACCTTCTCCGACCGGCTCGTCCTGATCCTTCACGTCGCCTACGCCTTCGTGCCGGCCGGCTTCCTGCTGTCGGCGCTATCGGCTGTCGATCTCGTTGCACCGGGAGCGGGCGTGCACGCCTGGACGGGCGGCGCAATCGGTTCGATGACGATCGCCGTCATGACCCGCGCTTCTCTCGGTCACACCGGACAAGCGCTGTCGGCTTCCGCCCTTACGCAGGCCGCCTACGCCGCGATCGTCGTCGCGGCCTTGACGCGGGTCTGCGCGGCCCTCGAGCCGACCCATTCGGTCGAGTTGCTAACGATCTCCGGACTTGCGTGGACAGGAGCGTTCTTCGCTTTCGCGGTCGCCTACGCGCCCCTTCTGTGCCGCGCACGAAAGTTCTGAGGCCACGATGATCGGCGCCAGCATATCGCGATGGACGATGAGCTACTTTGCGATGGCGCTCGCGTGGCTTTTCCTTGCTTTGGCCCTGATGGTGGCTGGCGTCGGCTATCCCGTCGCCGAGATCGCCTCGCCGGATACGCTCGTTCTGGTGCACGCCGTATGCATCGGTTGGCTGAGTCTTGCGATGTGCGGCGCGCTCTTCCAGTTCGTGCCCGTCCTCGTCGCCAAGCCTCTGTTCTCTGAGAGGTGGGCTTTGCCGGCTCTGGTCCTCCTGACCGCTGGTCTCGTCTCGCTACTTGCGGGCTTCCTGTCTCTGGGAGGCCGTCTGCCGCCCGTACTCTGGCTGCTTCCGCTCGGCGCAATCCTGCTCGTTGCCGGGTTCGGCCTAGTCGTCGTCGATCTCGGCCTGACCGCGTGGCTGCGTCCGACGGGGCCGGCGCGTTTCGTCCTGGCCGGCCTCGCTTCGCTTTGCGCAACCGTCGCCTTCGGCGCCGTGTTCGCGTTTGTGCTTGCGGGGTGGGCCGGATCGGCAGGGGATGCATTTCTGGCCGCCGGCATCCCTCTGCACGCGATCTCCGGCCTCGGCGGATGGCTCACGTTGACGGCCATGGGTGTCAGCTATCGGCTTTTGTCCATGTTCATGCTGTCGCCCGATGTGGACGATCGACAGAGCCGCATCACCCTCGGAGCCGGCGCGCTCGCCATCGGCGTGACGGTCGCAGGCGGGATCCTCGCGATCGGGGTCGCGTCCGGATTGAGCGTCGTGCTGTCCATCGCCGCCGTCTTCGGCCTAGTGTCGGCCGCCCTGTACGGCCGCGACATCGCCGGCATCTTTCGCAACCGCAAGCGGCGGCAGCTCGAGCTCAACATGCGTATGGCGACGCTGTCCTTCGCGAGCTTGGCGGCAACGGCCTTGCTGGGAATCGTGCTCGTCGCGGCCGAAGCTTTCGCCGCGCATATCGGTCCCTTCGCGTTCCTCGCGGTCTTCGGCTGGCTGTCCGGATTGGTGCTGACGAAGCTCTACAAGATAGTGGCCTTCCTGACCTGGCTCGAGACCTACGGACCGGTGATGGGACGGGCGCCAACGCCGCGCGTCCAGGACCTCGTCGCGGAGGGCCGGGCGACGAAGTGGTTCGTCATCTACTACGTGGCCGTCTGGGCCGGAACGCTGATGCTGCTCGCCGGCGAGCTGCATATCTTCCGGGCGGCTGCGGTGGCGATGACCGTGGGTGTCGTCGGCATCGTCCGCGAGGTGATCCGGATCCGGAGGCTTGCGGACGTCGCCGGCCCGGTGCGGCTTCCGGGCGGCGCCGTCGCGCCCCATCTGCTGTTCGCCAGAAACTGAGAGAGGAAAACCATGCCCGAATATATCGACGTCGACGTCCGTCCGATCCTGCGTGCAGGCGGAGAGCCATTCTCGGTCATCATGGCGGCGCTCGAGCGCCTGGCGCCCGGCCAGGGCCTTCGCCTCTACGCGACTTTCAAGCCGATCCCGCTGGTCGCGGTGATGGCGAACAAGGGATTCACGCACTCGGAGCAGGCGCTCGACGGCGGCGAGTGGGAAGTTCTGTTTACGCCGGCCGAAACAACATCGGAGCCGGCGCCGGCCGTCGCGGACGGCCCAGGCCCTGAAGACTGGCCGCCGCCAGCCGTCAACCTCGACAACCGCGACCTCGATCCTCCGGAGCCCATGGTCCGGATCCTTGCGGCTGCGGAGAAGCTCGGACCCGGTGAGACCTTGTCTGCCCTGCTGCGGCGAGAGCCGGTCTTCCTGTTCTCGCAGCTCGAGAAGCGCGGCTTCCGCTGGCTCGGCGGTTTCACGCCGGACGGGGCGACCTACGAACTCACGGTCCGGGCGCCGTCATGACCGAGGACTTGGTCGGGTTCATCCGCGACGCGCTGCGGGTCGTAATCGACCCGGAGCTGGGTGAAAACGTGGTCGATCTCGGCTTCATCTACGACATTTCCGTCACGGATGGTGCCGTCCTTATCACGATGACGGCGACGACGCCGGGATGTCCCGCGACCTCCTTCCTGAAGGAGGGAGCGCAGGCGGCAGCGTCCACCGTCCCAGGGCTTGTTTCCGCCGACGTGACAATGACGTTCGAGCCGCCCTGGACCCCCGACCTCATCGCGCCGGGCGTCCGCGCCTCGCTCGGCTTTGCCGCGATCAACTGACGGCGCGCTATGGCCATCAGCATCGAGATCGATCATGCGAAAACGCGAGCCAAGGCTGCAGCGGCAGCCGGGCTGGCGGTCGTGCCGCAGGCCGTCAAAGGTCCGATCCGCAGGCTCAAGTGGGCCATCCTGCTGCTGACGCTCTCGATCTACTACGTCACGCGGTTCATCCGGTGGGACCGCGGCCCCCACGCGCCCGGCCAGGCCGTCCTGCTCGATTTTGCGAACGGGCGCCTATACGCCTTCTTCGTCGAGATTTGGCCGCAGGATCTCTATCTCGTCACTGGTCTTCTGGTGCTCGGTTCGACCGTCCTGATCCTTACGAATGCGCTGGCGGGGCGCCTCTGGTGCGGTTTCGCATGTCCCCAGACGGTCTGGACCGACCTGTTTCTGCTTGTCGAACGCCTGATCGAGGGCGACAGGCGCCGGCGTCTGAAGAACATCGGCGCCCCCCTGACGACGAAGCGGGCGGCGCAAATCGTAGCGAAACATTCCGCGTGGCTGCTGATCTCGCTGGCAACCGGCGGCACGTTGATCTTCTATTTCACCGACGCGCCGGATCTGCTGCGGAGCTTGGTTGCCGGAGACCTGTCGGCCAACGCGCTTACCTGGATTGTCGTCTTCACTGGCACGACGTACGGCCTTGCGGGCTTCGCGCGTGATCAGGTCTGCACGTTCATGTGCCCATGGCCGCGCCTTCAGGGCGCGATCTGGGATCCGGAAGCCTACACCGTGAACTATCGGGATTACCGCGGCGAGCGGCGGACGTCGGCGAAGAAGGCCGCCGAGCTGCGTCTCCGGGGCGCGCCCGCGGGGGATTGTGTCGATTGTGGCCAGTGCGTCGC
The DNA here is from genome assembly GCF_016616425.1 of Bradyrhizobium diazoefficiens. Classification (NCBI taxonomy): domain Bacteria; kingdom Pseudomonadati; phylum Pseudomonadota; class Alphaproteobacteria; order Hyphomicrobiales; family Nitrobacteraceae; genus Bradyrhizobium; species Bradyrhizobium diazoefficiens. Next base: position 4,942,727 of record NZ_CP067101.1, on the reverse strand, counting down.
CGTCTGTCCGATCGGCATCGACATCCGCGAAGGTCCGAACTTCGCCTGCATCAATTGCGGTCTTTGCGTCGATGCCTGTGACGGCGTGATGTCGAAGCTCGGCCGCTCGCGCGGCCTGATCGACTATGACAGCTGGCGGAACATCGAGCGGGGCCGCGGACAGGAAGCGCCCGTCAAGCGGCTCGTCCGGCCGAAGACGATCGGCCTATCGGCGGCATGCCTGGCTTTGGTCGGCATGATCGGCGTCGCGTTCGCGACCAAGACGACGGCCGCGCTTTCGGTCCAGCACGATCGGGATCCCGTCGCCGTCAGGCTCTCGGACGGCTCTGTGCGCAATGCGTACACCGTCAAGCTGCTGAACAAGTCGTCGGTCTTCCACGCCTACACGCTCGCGGTCAGCGGCGTGGATGCCAAGATGGCCATCATCGGTAACGACGGCCTGGCGCCGGTCGAGGTCGCCGCCGACGCTTCCGAGACGCTGCGCGTCACACTGACGGCAGCCGATACCGGACATGGCGATGTGGTGTTTACGGCGCGGGATGAGACCGGAAGCACAGCCCTTTCGGCCAAAGACCGCTTCATCGAGCGCTAGACGGATCCTTCAGTGGAGGATTGGATGGGCCTTCATTCATCATGAGATGCTCGTTCGGCGCCTGAAGAAGCTGAGCAAAAATCGTCGCGCAAGGTAGGCACAGTTTGAGCTGCAACAACATTAATGACGCGAACATTTGAGACCTTCCGATGCAGGAGCAGGAAAGCTCGTCTGTAGCTCGGAGCTCATCATGTTGGAGAAAGTCGGGACAATCGCAGTGGTTCTCGCGGCTGCCTTAGCATTCATCGGGTCCGCCCCCACGCTCGCTGATCACGCCGATGTGGTCGTCAGCCAGGCATGGAGTCGAGCGACCCCGAAGGGAGCGAAGGTCGCGGGTGGCTACCTCACCGTCGAAAACCGCGGCGCAGCGCCGGACCGCCTTCTTTCCGCGTCCAGTCCAGCCGCCGATAAAGTGGAGGTTCATCAGATGGCCATACAGGACGGTATTATGACGATGCGTCCTCTCGATGAGGGGCTGGCGATCCCGCCGAACGCGACGGTGACGCTTGCTCCGGGCGGCGAGCACATCATGTTCGTCGGACTTGCTGCGCCGTTCGAAGAGGGGCAGCGCGTTCCGGTTACGTTGATCTTCCGGCGTTCCGGCAAGATCGAGACGAGCTTCGACGTTGGCAGCGTCGGTGCCAAGGGCCCACTGCTGCAGATCACCTCGACCGAGGCCGCGCCAGTCCCGTCCCGGCCGCCAGCGAAGACCTCCGCACCGACCGATGAACTCTTCTTCACGCACCTCTGCGGCACGCGGGTGATGGCGGACGTGACCGTCACGCCAGGCCGTAGCGGACCCGTCGAAGTTCTGGTGCAACTCTATGATGGAGACGAGAAGCCGCTCACGGTCGACGCCCTTTCCGTGACCCTATCCAATCCGGACAAGAACATCGACCCCTTGACCGCGCCGGCCGAGCGGATCGCGGCGGATAGGTGGCGGGTCAGCATGACGGCCGCGACGAGCGGCAAATGGTCATTGTCGCTTGGCATCGACGTGAAGAAGCATGACCATATCGACATCACAGCCCCGATCCTGATCGAATGACAAGCGTCCTATTTGATCCGCGTCAATGAAGAGACCTGAAAACTAGCCATAATCTGGGGTTCGGAGAAGACATGGGATAGATCAATGCTGGAAGAAGTTGTCGAGTTCGCAGGTGAGGCGTTGCCTGGTGGGAATGCTGTGCAGCCATACTCCGAGACCCAATTCCTGGTCGCGCTCGGTGAGCGCGTGCGCAGCTCGCGCATGCATTGCTGCATGTCGCGCCGGGAGCTCGCCCGCAGGTCCGGTATTTCGGAGCGCTACATTGCCCAGATCGAGGGCGGCAAGGGCAACGTCTCGATCGTCCTCTTGCTCAGACTTGCGTCGGCGATTCACCGCAGCCAGCGAGAGGCGGCCTGATCTCTGCTTATGTTGGGAAATCGGTGCCGCTTAGGGTGGTGTCGTTTCTGTCGCTGCTTGACCGCGACCTCGATTTCGTCACCGCAATGGTCACCAGCGCCTGCAGTTGTGGCCAGTCCCTTGCCGATGATCGGATGGGCTTCGGTCGTCATCATTCTGTTAGCAGTCTCGGCGGTGCCGTATTTTCTTGGCCTGATGGTGACACTGACGGTACTCGGCCACACCACCTGGCATCTCTACCCTCGCATTGTCGTACCAGTGGATAGCGCCGCCTGACGTCGGCGAACAGCTGGCCGTGGTCGAATTGCCGCCGAGTTTGACCTAGCGCAATGCAGGCGCCGCTCTGCAGCAGAATACTGCATCTGTTCAAAATCTTCGGGAGGTTGCCATGACAACAGCCATAGAGTCGGCATCGATCGCCAGCAAGTTGATCGGCAGAGTCGCGGACTGGCTCGGCCGATTTCACCAGTCTGCCGAAATCCGTGCACTCGATACCTCAGAGGTCGAGTCGATTGCGCGCGATCTTCGCATCCCGCGCGCCGAGCTCGAAACTCTCGTTGCTCATAGCGGGCAGGGCGCCAAAGAACTGCCGCAGTTACTCAAGACTCTTGGGATTGATGAGAGTGCGATTGCGCGCAAGGAGCCGGGAGTGCTGCGCGACTTGACGTTGGTATGCGCGCTTTGCTCAGCGAAGGCCCGGTGCAACCGTGAGATGGGGGCCGGAACCGCGGCTCTGCACTATCCGGAATATTGCGCCAACAGCTACACGATCGATGCGCTCAAAAAGAAGCCTTCAAAGCTCGAAGTGGTTGACCTGCTTCGTGGCCCTGGCTGCTGCTGATTGTCTTGGCGGAGAAGGCGCTTGGCGGACTTTGCCGCTTCCTACGAGGCTAGGGCCTTCGGAGTCCGGGAAGGGATGCCGGGACGGCGAGCGCGAACTCTGTCCGCAACTCACTTTGTGAGCGGTCATTCAAGGATTACCAACGGCCAGGCGACGATGTCGCCGAAACCTATTCCTTTAAGAATCTCTCCCGAAGAAATGGCAAGCCGTGGACGGAAACGGCTCTTCGGAGGGAGTTCGAGCGACAGCTCGGCAAGGCCGCGGACCGCTAATGCCCTTATTGCACTGCATCGAGAGCGTCTTAAGTATTCGGATGGTGCACTGCATGCACTCATGTCTGACTCGACCACCGGCCGTCGCGGGGGCTCGATTCACTTTCCATTCTGGAAGTCTCGGTTGGAGTTCCTGACCGAGCGATCTGGGGTGGCGGCTGACGGTCGGGCATTCTTCCGATTCGGTCGAGGTCTGCTCCCCAAGAAAAACCTCCCGGAGTTTGAATCGCGGCAAAAGAAGCGGGAAACCTCTATTGTGAGACCGATCAAAGAACAAGCGTCGAGGAGGAGAGACGTAGCGGCAGGCAATTGCGGGCGAGCGATTGGGCGTACGGATCATCCAGCGCGCGGGGTTCCTGATGCCTACTGGTTCCCTAGCTGTACGCGGCCGGCGTCCAAGTCAGCTCCTCATTGTGCCCGGTACATGTCGATCTTGGACATGCGCTCTGCGGCATGAAGGAGGAAGCGTTGTCATCTCTTCCAATTTCGATATCGGAAATGCCCGAACTGCGCTGGGAGCACGATGCGCCTGATCCGGGTCGAGCCACATCGTCCCGACGGCGAAGACGGCTATGAAAGGCATGTTTTCGGCTGCACCGAATCTGCGAACGTCATCCGGTTCATTTTCGAAGCGCCGTCCAGGCGGGAACGGGTGACTCTCCGATGAGGAACACCGGATTGTCGGCGAATGCAAGGTTGAGGGTTGCCAGCTTCCTCCCAGTGTCCGTAGCTTGATGCGGATCAATTCGCGCTTCCGGAAAGACCATAACCTTCGCGATGGAGGATCACATGGGAGCGATTATCGAGCATCATCACGCCGATCGGGTCGAAGCTGCGATCGGCTCAGGCCAAGCAGCAAAATCCGCGCTGGTCGCGTCCTGGTGCCGCTCTTCCCGATTGCACTGTCTCGATCCGTCTGGTGTCCGACCCCCGCTGCGGCTAACGGAACCCGAGGTGCGGCAAACGATCGAACGAAATGAGCTGTTGATCGGTGCCGCGTGGTTCGCAATGAACCGGCTATATCACGCCGTTGGCGCGATCGGCTGCTGTGTGCTGCTGGCCAGCCGCGAGGGCGTCCCGGTCGATCGACGTGGAGCTCCAGCCGACGATCCCACGTTCGAGCAGTGGGGGCTATGGACCGGCTCGCTCTGGAGCGAGGAGCACGAAGGAACGAACGGGATCGGAACCTGTCTGGCCGAGCAGCGCGCGTTGACGATCCACCGCGATCAGCACTTCTTCTCGCGCAACACACTGCTCAGTTGTACGGCTGTTCCGATCTACGACGGCCACGCAGGGTTTGTAGGCGTTCTCGATGTTTCCTCCTGCCGGGCCGATCACACCGACACAATCGCAAATCTGATCACGCTCGCGGTCGGTGAAGCGGCGCGGCGGATCGAGACCGAACTGTTCCGGTACGCTTTTGCGGATGCTCGGATCGTGCTGACGCCGCCGATTGATACCCGTAGCGGCGGGTTGCTGGCCATCGACCGGGACGACCTCGTCATCGGCGCAACGCGCGACGCTCGCTTGGCGTTCGGCATCCCGCCCGATCGTCAGTTGCGGCCCGTTCCGGCCGCGGATCTGCTCTGCTGCGAGGAGGGGATCCATGAGCAGCTCGGCGACGCGCAGCGCGCGACCCTGCAGCGGGCCCTGACACGCGCACGGGGCAATGTCTCGGCCGCGGCGAAGGCGCTTGGTGTTAGCCGCGCCACCTTGCACCGCAAGCTCAAGCGTTTCGACCTCAAGTCCCACGCGTGAGCCACGCGCCACCCTGTTCGGTCTCTGCAGGAAGAATATTCGGATCGCAGCGGCGGATGTAGCAGCTTTGAGACAGGTTGCAGGTGCGATCCGAACCCGCCCTGCTGACATCTTCCATTCTACCCGACATCCTCGCTCTCGACATCGCGCTGACGCGACGTCGGCAATCAATCAATGCAACAGCGGGAGTGAATCATGAACAAGCCGGAATTCCTCACGACATCGCAAAATCCCTTCGCAGAACGCTATGACAACTTCATCGGCGGCAAATGGGTCGCGCCCCGGTCGGGCAAGTATTTTGACAACGCCTCGCCGGTGACCGGGCAGGTGGTCTGCAAGATCGCGCGCTCGGAAGCGCCGGACGTCGAAGCCGCCCTCGACGCCGCGCATTCCGCCAAGGACGCTTGGGGCCGTACCAGCGTGGTCGAACGCGCCCTCATTCTCAACCGTATCGCGGACCGGATGGAGGAAAGTCTCGAGCGGCTGGCGATCGCCGAAACCTGGGACAACGGCAAGCCGATCCGTGAGACGCGCGCCGCCGATCTGCCGCTGGCGATCGATCATTTCCGCTATTTCGCCGGCGTCGTGCGCGGCCAGGAAGGCAGCCTCGCCGAAATCGACAACGACACAGTCGCCTATCATTTCCATGAGCCTCTAGGCGTCGTCGGTCAGATCATCCCCTGGAACTTTCCGCTGCTAATGGCGTGCTGGAAGATGGCGCCGGCGCTGGCGGCCGGCAACTGCGTCGTGCTGAAGCCCGCGGAGCAGACCCCGGCCTCGATCATGGTCTGGATCGAGCTGATCGGCGACCTGCTGCCACCCGGGGTTCTCAACATCGTCAACGGGTTCGGCCTCGAGGCCGGCAAGCCGCTTGCATCGAGCCCGCGCATCTCCAAGATCGCCTTCACCGGCGAGACCTCGACCGGCCGGCTCATCATGCAGTATGCGAGCCAGAATCTGATCCCGGTCACGCTTGAGCTCGGCGGTAAGTCGCCGAACATCTTCTTCAACGACGTGGCGGCCGAGGACGATGACTTCCTCGACAAGGCGATCGAGGGTTTCGTCATGTTCGCGCTGAACCAAGGCGAGGTCTGCACCTGTCCGAGCCGAGCGCTGGTGCAGGAGTCGATCTATGAGCGTTTCATGGAGAAGGCCTTGAAGCGCGTTCAGGCGATCACCCAGGGCGATCCGCGCAACGCCGGCACCATGATCGGTGCGCAAGCCTCCGGCGAGCAGTTGGAGAAGATCCTGTCCTATATCGACATCGGCAAGAAGGAGGGGGCGCAGCTTCTGACCGGCGGCGCGCGCGCCAATCTCGGCGGTGATCTCTCGGGCGGCTTCTATATCCAGCCGACCGTGTTCCACGGCAACAACAAGATGCGGATCTTCCAGGAGGAGATTTTCGGCCCCGTGGTCTCCGTCACCACCTTCAAGACCGACGAGGAGGCGCTCGCGATCGCCAATGATACGCTGTACGGCCTCGGCGCCGGTGTCTGGAGCCGCGATGCCAATCGCTGCTACCGCTTCGGCCGTGCGATCCAGGCGGGGCGGGTGTGGACCAACTGCTACCATGCCTATCCCGCACACGCCGCGTTTGGAGGATACAAGCAGTCGGGTATCGGTCGCGAGACCCACAAGATGATGCTCGATCACTATCAGCAGACCAAGAATCTGCTGGTCAGCTACAGCCCGAAGAAGCTCGGCTTCTTCTGAGGGCAGGGATTGCGCGCGGACCCATCTCTCCGCGCGGACGCTGGCGGAGGTTTTCGGTGACGGGCTTCGGGCCGAATGGGTTGTCGAGGGGCTGCAAGGTCTTTTGCTCCAGGTCGAAGTATCCCAGATCGTAATGCATGAAGCTGACGAGCCAGATGCCCTCGTCGACTTCCTTGATGCCGAGCTTCTGGCCGGCCAGCACGGTCGAGACGTTGATCCTCTTGCGATGCAGGCAGAGCCGGCCGCAGGCGGTGACGAGGACATCGCGGTCATGGAATGGATAGGACAGTTCGGGTAGACCTTCATAACAACGGGGTGACGCCGCATACAATTCCGCCGGGCATTTCATGCCGAGCGCCTCGTGCGGTCTTTCAGCGTTGAACTCGTGCAAGAACGCATCGAAGCGGCCTTGCCGTTGTAGAATATTGGCGCCTGGCGGCCTGGTCGCCTCCTGCTTCAACGTCAGATGCATGCGCTCATGACGGCCATTCTGCTGCGGATGGCCAGGCTTGATGCGCTCGATCGCGATGCCGAGGCGAAGCCACCAGACCGAGAGTTTCGGCAGGTTGAACAGCGCATTGGGGCTGGCGAACGGCACGCCATTGTCGGAGCGGATCGACAGCGGCAGCCCGCGTTCGATAAACATCCGCTCGAACGCGGTCATCGCCGGTTCCTCCCGCGTCGATTCCATGGCTTCGCACATCAGCAGGAAGCGCGAAGCCTGATCGGTCACGGTGAGTGGGTAGCAATAGCGCCCATTGCCGAGCTTGAACTCACCCTTGAAGTCGGCACACCAGAGGTCATTGGGGGCGGCGCCGGCCGATAACGGCGTGCCCTGCGCACGGCCCTTGCGCTCACGCGCGCGCTTTACCAGGCCGTGGCGATCGAGCACGGCATGGATGGTGCTCTTGGCGGGAATCCGGACATCGCCGTCAAGCCGTCGAGCCAGGAGCTCGCGGATCTTGCGGGCGCCCCAGTGCGGCTTCTCGCTCTTCAGCCGGACGATCAGGGTCTCGAGCTGCTGCGGCAGCTGGTTGGCATAGCGTATCGGCCGCCTGGAGCGGTCGCTCAACGCCTCCAGCCCGCGCTCCTTGTAGCGATCGAAAATCTTGTAGCCGGTCTTGCGGGAGATGCCGAACTCCCGGCAGACCTCGGTCATGGCTTCCCCATCCAGAAGCCGGGCGACAAATCGCAGGCGCTCTTCCATTACCGAACTCGCTTCCCACGGCATCAACACCTCCCGCAGAACAAAAGCGGAAAGTGTAACCCATGTGTCCGGTACGTTTTGTCACCTATGTCTCGGGCCGCTCAGAGCAAGTTCAATTAGTTGGTCGGCAGCTGCTGGTCTTGAACCTAGGGTTCGGGGCGCTGTACCAGTTCTGTACCACTAACTGGGTCGCGAAACACCGGCTCGTGCTCTGCCAAGCGTTCGCCAAACCGGCTTGTGTCTTCGCGTCTGAACGATTGAGGCCGCTGACTCTTAATCAGCGAGTCCCAGGTTCGAGTAATCAGCGAGTCCCAGGTTCGAGCCCTGGTGCGCCAACCACTCGCAAGCTCCTGAAAGACAGGAGCTTTTTTAATTCCTTCCAGCACTTTCCTGGCCAGACGAAATCGCGCGTGGTGGTCCCTCGGCCGTGGGCTCTGAGTACCTACTACGCTGGCTGGCTCGTCGCCCGAACCAGCGCTTCGGTCCGGAAGCTGCCGCACGTGGCCTCTGTAGCGCGACGCGCGGCACGAGAGGCAAGCTACAAGGGACACAACTCATCGTCCCTTACAAATCGGAGTTGGCCGTTGCGGCGGTGGCGGATGATCCTTCTTGTATTGAGCGAGGATCGGACCGAGGGTTTCCTTTGGCCAGAATTTCGGAGCGCGGATTTCCTTCAAACAGGAAGCATTCCAGTATAATCCCGCACTCGACAGCGACCGGCGGGCCGCCACCGCTCGCCCGACGGCGTCGATGTCGGAGGAGTCGGGATAGATATACAGCGTCGTCGGATTCTCCTTCACCATGGCCATGATTTGCCCGGCGTCCGATGGCGACCAACTGGTGCAGCCGTTGCTCCGTCCGCCAGCGTAATCCACCCGCGTTCCGAACGGAACGTAACCGTCTCGATTTGCGTACGGACTGCGCGGATTTTTTCGAAGACAGACGTTCCTCAATAATTCGGCCGGATGTCCGCCGATCTCCCGCTGCCGGGCGTTTGCGGTCTCGCCTTCGCCTTCAAACTGAACGAACGATCGTATCAACACCACCTCTTGTTTCGCCGAGGTGCGGAAATAGCCTTTGAATGACGTTTTTGTCTCGCCTGTCACATAGGGGCCACCGGCCGTCAATTCCGAATCCAGCGCATTGCTGAAGTTCTTCGCGCACCGTCTTCCGTTTGCGAAATCCGCGATGCCTTTCAAATCGCGACCGCCGCCGTGCCCCGCCGAAATCGTACGAAACGACCGGTCGGATTCGCAGATTATGTAAAACCGCCCCGCCAATTTGCCTTCGCTTGAATCGTTGGGGCGCGTAGCGTCCATGGCGAAGTAGCAGGGGTTCTTAATCGCACCTTCGCTGATTTTATTCAGGTAAAGTGCGCGCGCCTTCTGCAAAACCACTTGTGCGATTTGACCGTTGCCTTCACCGACATGGGCCCTCAGCCAAGCCGGAACGTCCGATGATTGCTGCGCGGCAAAACACCCTGGCGACGCCAGCAAAGCGACGACGATGAACACGCTGAACATATCGGTGATGGTCAGAAGGACGGATCTCAACCGCACCGGATCAATTCCCCTGTCGAAGCGTTTTGCATGCTAGTTCAAGCGTCGCGGCATGTTCAACCGGTGACGTCAGATCGCGGCCGGACAAGAAGACTACTTCGCAAGCGCGCTCGCAATCGTTCTGATATTGTGCCTGACCATCTCGACGTAGCTGGGAGCCTCACCATTTCGATCGGTCAGGCTATCCGAATAAAGCGTTCCGCCGATCGTGACACCAGTCTCGGAGGCGATTTGGCGCATCAGTCTGGGGTCACTGACGTTTTCCAAGAAGACAGCCGGAATCTTCTCCTTCTTGATCTGCGCGATGATGGTTGCGATATCTCCCGCGCTCGGCTCGGTTTCGGTCGAAACACCCTGGGGCGCCACGAACGTGATGTCGTAGGCAGCGGCGAAATAACCAAAGGCGTCGTGAGTTGAAATCACCTTGCGCCGCTCGACCGGAATCCGTGCGACCGCCTCTCGGACGTCGCGGTCAAGCGCTTCCAGCTTGGCTTGATAGGCCGATGCATTGGCTCTGTAGGTCGCAGCGTTGGCTGGATCGGCGGCGACCATCCCATCGCGAATATTGGCGACGTAGATCTCGGCGTTCGCAACGGCTTGCCAAGCATGCGGGTCCAGTGACCCTGCGCCACGATCACGACTCAGTATCTCGCCGGCAGCGGTCTTGCGCGGCGCAACACCACGAGTTGCGAGGACGGTGGCGGCTTTGCTGCCGGACGATTCGACGAGCCGCGGCAGCCAGCCCTCCAAGCCGAGGCCGTTGACGATCACAAGCTTGGCATTCCTGATCGTCTCCGCATCGGCAGCAGTAGGCGTGTAGACATGGACGTCGCCGTTGGAGCCGACCAGCGTCATAACGTCGACCCGATCACCGCCAACGTTCCTCGCGAAATCACCGAGGATCGAAAACGTCGCCACCACCTTTAATTTTGGTGCTTGCTGCGCAGAAGCGGGCAGTGCCGCCGAGACCGCGGCAACACCTATCAAAATCAGCAGTCGAAAGCAGGCCCTCCTCCAAGGCTTGGAAATGTCGTGCCGCGGATCACGGTTTAGATTGACATGAAATCGCCGTCGAGCATCGGCGTGCATTGGAGCGCCCTGGCAGAACTGGAACAATAGCATCTCTCTGAATTGCTTGAAGTGACGGAAGCTCAACGGCTTCTCATGAAAGCCTTCGATCTACTCTCGCCCCCAAGGGGGCGTCCCCGTGTCTGGCACCAGTCGCCCATCTCATCCCCTTTGCATCGCCTTTCATTACATGTAATGTTATAACATTACAAGCAGATCGCTGACTGATGCCATCTTGCGTCACGTTGCGCGAGCGCGAGGAGGAGATGACACCATGCCCGATACTACACCGCAGATTCTCGTCACCGTTCTGACCGGCTATCTCGGCTCCGGGAAAACGACATTGCTGAACCGCATTCTCACTGAGACGCATGGCAAGCGGTTTGCCGTGATCGTGAACGAATTCGGAGAGATCGGTATCGACAACGATCTCATCGTCGGCGCCGACGAGGAGATTTTTGAGATGAACAATGGCTGCATCTGCTGCACGGTGCGCGGCGACCTCATTCGGATCATCGCAGGGCTGATGCGGCGCAGCCGAGGCTTCGATGGCATTGTCATCGAGACCACGGGCCTCGCCGATCCTGCCCCGGTGGCGCAGACTTTCTTTGTTGATGAGGACGTCCGCCGCAAGACGAAGCTCGACGCCATCGTCACCGTCACGGATGCCAGGCATCTCCTTGAACAGATCGACCGGGCGCCAGAAGCGCAGGAACAACTCGCCTTCGCCGACGTCGTTCTCGTCAACAAGGTCGATCTTGTCGAACCAGACGCCCTCGCAACAGTCGAACGCCGTATCCGAAACATCAACCCATATGCAACGATTCACAGAACGGAGCGCTGTGATATCGATCTCGCCCAGGTATTGGGACGAGACGCCTTTAATCTCGAGCGCGTCCTTGAAGTCGAGCCGGGGTTCCTCACGGAAGAACACGAGCACGACCACGACGAGGGAATCGGGAGCCTGTCCCTGGTCGCGGATCGACCGATGAAGCCCAACAGGTTCGTGTCATGGATTCAGGACGTCACCCAACGCTACGGGACGGACATCCTGCGCATGAAGGGCATCGCATCGATAGAGGATGACGATCAGCAATTTGTGGTTCAGGGCGTCCATATGCTCATTGAGGGCGGAAGTCGGCGTCCCTGGAAGGAGCAGGAGCCGCGCCAGACACGGCTTGTTTTCATCGGGCGTGATTTGCCAAAGGATCTGCTAAGGCAAGGCTTCGAAGCCTGTTGCGCCTGAGGGAGCGCAGATGGGCGAGATCGTAGGATTTGTTTCGAGAACCGAACGCGAGCGGATTCGCCTCATTCGCGAAGCCCGCGCGATATATGACAGCATCTTTCCACCGACCGACGCGATCGGCGAGCGCCCGGTGAGTGACCCGGCAATGCTGACGCAGTCGGACCGGATGGGGCCGCTCCATCGAAAGGACACGTCCGGGAACTGACACGCCTCTCTTGGCCCCTCGATCGCCATATTCTCCGCGTCCATTGCAGGTGATAGCCAATGCAAGCGGCCATTGCACGTGTTCGGTCGACCGCGGTAACTGAGGACTCTAGGCGTCGAAAGGGGACGGCTCCTTGGCAGGGCGAGAATGATGCTGTCTCGGGCCTTCGCCCGGCAATACGGAGCCTATCTCGCGCTGGCGGCGGTGCTGCTGCAGCTGGCGCTGTCGTTCGCGCATGTCCCCAAACATGATTTCGTCCTTTCAGCGTCCGACTCCTCCGATGTCGTGAGTGTCGGGTACGCCCGACCGACACTACAAGCTGCAGAGCAGCTTCCGGCGCGGCTGGCCGACGACGACGACCATTGCCCGATCTGCTTCTCGAACTTCTTGCTTTCGAACTCCTCGATTCCGGATGGGTCGGCAAACCAGCGGTCGCTGCAATTCGCCGAGATTGATCGTGCATTCAATCCGGTCTCCGATCTGATGTTTCGATCGCGGCATGCGGCATTCCGGTCACGCGCGCCTCCCGCCGCCTGACGCCTTCCTGATATCTTCCTGCCGCGTCCGTGCCTGCTGCAGGACACGTCGTGCGAGGTGCGACACGAGACGCATGCGTCATCTTGTGCGCCATCATGCTCCGCGCGTAACCGAGACCACTGTCCCCGCCTCTTGCGGGTGCTGATATTCCCGATCCGGCAGATAGGCCATGACAAAACGACAGCTTTGTTGCTCCTGTGCGATGCTCCTCTTCTGGTTCTGCATAACCCGCGCAGAGGCGCATCCCCATGTTTGGGTCACGTTCCACAGCGACGTGGTCTACGCGGCCGACGGGACCATGACGGGCGTCCGTCATGCCTGGACTTTCGATGACATGTTTTCTGCCTATGCGCTTCAGGGCATCTCCCACGCCAAAAAAGGGCAGTACACGCGTGACGAACTGGCCGCACTCGCCAAGACCAACATGGAGTCGCTGAAGGAGTACGCCTACTTCACTTATGCTCATACCGACGGCAAGAAGCTGAAGTTCGCCGACCCGGTCGACTATTGGCTCGAATACAAGAATGCTGCGCTCACCCTGCACTTCACCTTGCCGCTGAAAGCGGCCGTCTCCGCAAAGGTCATGCAGATCGAGATCTACGACCCCACGATCTTCGTGGATTTCGAATTTGCCAAGGACAAGCCGGTCTCCTTGAGCGGCGCGCCGCAATGCGTCGTGACCTATGATCTTCCGCATCAGCCGACGGCGACCGAGCAGGCGCGGCTCAGCCGGTTCGACATCGTGCCGCTCGATCCCTCCAGCAATTATGGAGAAACCTTCGCGAATAAGATCCAGGTGAAGTGCCCATGACCAGATCGCGCGAAATCTCCTTGGCTGCCCTGGCGGCGATCCTCATGGCCTGCGCGACCGGTATCGCGTCGGCGCGGGCCGCACCGTTCGGCGCGCCGCATCCTGCAACAGCCATGTCCTCATCGGGGCTCATGAGCTGGATTTTTGCCGAACAGGCCGCCTTCTACCGTTCGCTGTCGGGCTTCATCCGGGCATCCAGGGGAAACGGGATCGCAATCTGGGATCTGTTTGGCATTTCCTTTGTCTACGGCATCTTCCATGCCGTCGGCCCAGGGCATGGCAAGGCCGTGATCTCGTCCTATCTCGTCGCCAATGACGAAACCTGGCGGCGCGGCGTCGTCCTGTCGTTTGCATCCGCGGGCATCCAGGCGATCGTTGCCATCATCGTCGTGGCCATCGCAGCCGTGCTGCTTGGCGCAACCGCCAAGGCGATCGGGCTGACCGTCCGTCTGGTCGAGATCATAAGCTATACGCTCGTTATCCTGATCGGCCTCAGGCTCCTCTACGTCAAGAGCCGCGGCTTCCTGGTCGCGTGCCGCGAACTGACCTGGCGCGCCGCGTCCGACCTCGCTTTTGCGTCAGCTCCCGCTGGCCAGGCGTCCAGCGCCACGTCCCTTCAATCAATCAGCCAGCGGCCTCGTGCGATAGCTATGCGTGGCGACCAATGCCAGGTCGACGGATGCACCGCTCACGGCTTCCAGTGCGATGGCGATCATGATCATCACACGTCGGCCTGGGGCCATGCCCATGCGCCCGAGCCCGCCTCCCTCGCCGGTGCCGGCGGCTGGCGGCGGGGAGTAGCCGCGGTTGTCGCGGTGGGATTGCGCCCCTGCTCCGGCGCAATCATCGTGCTGATTTTCGCGCTGGCGCAGGATCTGTTCTGGACTGGTGTAGGCGCTACGCTGATCATGGGATTGGGAACGGCGATCACCGTGGCCGGGATCGCAACCTTTGCCGTTGGCGCGCGGCGGGCGGCAAGCCGCATCGCCGAGTCGCGCGCCGGAACGGGTATGCTTATCATGCGAGCGATCGAAATCGGGGCGTCCGCGCTCATCGTCGCGTTCGGAGGACTATTGCTCGCTGGCTATCTGGCAAGCGAGCAACTCTGGATGTTTACCGGATAGTGTTTGGCGCCTCGACTAACAGGATGGGATTCGCCGCGAAAGTGGCGGCGAAGCATCAGCGAAAAGTCGGGGTCGGCCGGCGGCTCGATCACCGCGAGCCTGATCGGCATCCGGCTGTGGCCGCCGAACAGAATCTTGGAGGCCAGCAGCGACCCGTAAGAAGCGCCCAGAATTAAGATGTTGTACGTCGCCAATTCCGACCTCGGCCTGGTAAGAAAATGCAATTTTGCAAGAACCTTTAGCAGTCCGGTCGGAAAATAGAATTCAAAATTCAGGAATGAGTGGGGACAATTTGTCGCTGGCTCCCTGCTGCTCCCGCAAATGTTCGCAGACGGCCTCACACTTGCCTGCCAAATGCTGGAACATCAGCATGCCCAGTTCGTCCGCGGCTCGCCGCCGCAGGGCGTCGACGATCCGCTCGTGTTCGCGCATGGCCTCGCCAAAGCGGTCGCGATGCACCAGGTTGGCCGAATAGCGCAGGCGGCGAATAATCGCGTTGAGATGGGCGTAGTTGGCGCTCAGCAACGGATTGTCAGCCGCATCGACGATGGCTTGATGGATGGCTTGGTTGAGACGGAAATATTCGGCAACCTCCCGCCGCAGATAATGCGTGTACATCTCAAAATGCATTTTTTCGATCGCCGCAATCTGCTCGTCGGTAATTCGGGCGCAGGCGAGGCGGCCGGCAACGAAATCCAGGCCGGCAATCAGTTCAAACAGGTTGCGGATGTCCTTTTCGTTGAATTGGCGGACGCGCGCGCCGCGGTTCGGAAGCAAGTCGACAAGTCCTTCCGCGGCCAGAACTTTTAATGCCTCCCGCAACGGCGTCCGGGAAATGTCGAATTTTTCGCAAAGGTCCCGCTCCGAAATGCGACTGCCGGGCGTGAGGTGACCTTCCACGATAAAGTCCCGCAGCTGGCTCACGATATCGGCGTGAAGCGAAATCGGCTCACCTTCAAGCAGCTTTGCTGTGTTCGTTTTCATTAAGCCGTTCAAATCGAAACTCCTTTGGTTTTACAAAACGTTGTGTCCAGGGCACGGGATCGGTCCGGGCTGACGCGGCCGGATAGGGAGCTTGCACTTATGGGTGAGCTATCCTGCTTCGCGCCGATCCTAGGCTGTTTTGAATGCAAAAATGTTGCCTTATCGTCGAGGAGAGTATTATACATGAATTCAGTACAGGTGAGGTGGTCTATGGTTGTGCATACCGGAAGACACTTTCTCCAGATTCCTGGTCCCACCAATGTACCCGACCGGGTGCTGCGGGCCATGGACATGCCCACGATCGATCATCGCGGCTCCGAATTCGCAGAACTGGGGCTGGAGGTGATTGAAGGCTGCAAGGCTGTCTTCCGCACCAAGAACCCGGTCGTGATCTACCCCTCATCGGGAACGGGGGCTTGGGAAGCGGCGATCGTGAATACGCTCGCGCCCGGCGACAAAGTGTTGATGGCCGAGACCGGTCACTTCGCGACGCTTTGGAAGGGCCTTGCCGAAAAATTCAAGTTGGACGTCGAGTTCATTCCGGGAGACTGGCGCCACGGTGCGCAGCCGGCCGAAATCGAGGCGCGGCTGATGTCCGATCGCCAGCACGCCATCAAGGCGGTGATGGTGGTACACAACGAGACCTCGACCGGCGTGACCAGCCGCATCCACGAAATCCGCAAAGCCATCGACTGCGCGAAACACCCCACGCTGCTGCTCGTCGACACGATCTCGTCGCTCGGCTCGATAGAATACGAGCACGATGCCTGGGGCGTGGACGTGACTGTGTCCTGCTCGCAGAAGGGGCTGATGCTGCCGCCCGGGCTGGGCTTCAACGCCATCTCCGACAAGGCGCTGCGCGCGGCGGCGGCCAACCAGACGAGCCGATCCTACTGGGATTGGCACGACATCATTGAGCAGAACAAGAAAGGCTCCTGGCCCTATACGCCGGCGACGAACCTTCTTTATGGACTGAAAGAAGCCATCAAGATGCTGATGGAAGAGGGACTGGATAATGTCTTCGCCCGTCATCTGAAGTTGGCCGCCGCGGCGCGCGCCGCCGTCCGTGCCTGGAATTTGGATATTCTGTGCCAGGATCCGCTGGAATATTCGCCGATCCTCACGGCCGTTGTCATGCCGGCGGGACACGACGCCGACCGTTTCCGCGATGTCGTTTTGAAGAACTTTGACATGTCGCTCGGAACGGGCCTTGCAAAGGTCAAGGGCAAAGTCTTCCGCATCGGCCATCTTGGCCACTTCAATGACTTGACGCTGATGGGCACGCTATCAGGCGTCGAAATGGCGCTCGATCTCGCCAATGTTCCACATCAGGCCGGTGGCGTATTGGCCGCTATGGAGGTGTTGAAGGGTAAGGAATCGGCCGTGCATGTGGCGCGGCTAAGTGCCATCGAGGAGCGCGGAATTTGAAAGCCGCTGCGACAGATTCGATTGCGATGCCTATGTCGGCTGATCGATAATTCGGGCGATACGGGAAAACATAATGGACAACATAAAGGGCAACGGGAGGAATATGCGAAATACGGGCTAATTCGAGTTCGATGCAAATAAGAAGTGGGCGCACCGCACTTAGAAAAACGCGCTCACATTTTAAGGGAGGGGACCCAATGCGACTAACGACATCCATGCTGACATTTGCGGTGGCCGCTGTACTGACGGCGGGTTCTGCGACGGCGCAGGTCGAAATTAAATTCGGTCATGTCGGCAAGCCCGGCTCGCTCTTGGAAGAGACCGCGCAGGAATTCGCCAAGCGCGCTAACGCCAAACTTGGAAACAAGGCCGAGGTTGTTGTCTATGGCTCGAGCCAGCTTGGCGGCGATTCCGAGATGATGAAAAAGCTCAAGCTAGGAACCATGGACCTGGCGCTGCCATCGACGGTGATGTCGTCTTACGTGCCGGCCTTCGGCCTTTTCGAGATGCCTTACCTGGTGAAAGATCGCGCCCATATGGCGCGCATTACCGACGAGATCGTATTTCCGAAGCTGGTGCCGGAAGCCGAAAAGATCGGGTATCACGTTATCGGCGTGTGGGAGAACGGCTTCCGTCAGATCACCAACAACAAGCGCCCGATCGTGAAGCCGGCCGATCTCGATGGCATCAAGCTGCGCACGCCAAAAGGGACTTGGCGCGTGAAGATGTTCAAGGCTTACGGCGCCAATCCGACGCCGCTGGCCTTCTCGGAAGTATTCGTCGCGCTGCAAACCGGAGCGATGGATGGCCAGGAAAACCCGCTGGCGCAGATTTGGTCCGGCCATTTTCAGGAAGTGCAGAAATATCTGTCGATGAGCGGCCACGTCTACTCGCCGACCTACCTCGTCGCCGGCGCGAGATGGAAGGGGCTGAAGCCGGATGTGCAGAAGATCTTGGCGGATACGGCGAAAGAGATGCAGCCAGTGGCCCTGAAGATGGGCGCCGATCTCGACAAAGATCTGCTCACCAAGATAGAAAAGAGCGGCAAGATCAAGGTGAACGAAGTCGACAAGGATGCCTTCATCAAGGCCAGCGCTCCGATTTACGAGGAGTTCGGGAAGGAAGTGAAGGGCGGCAAGGAACTGATCGAGCAGGCACTTTCACTCGCTCACTAACGTTCATAGCGGCTCATGCGAATTCGGGGGCCGGCTCGCGTTGGCCGGCCCCCCCTTTTGTTATAAGGTTTAGGGG
This sequence comes from Bradyrhizobium diazoefficiens, assembly GCF_016616425.1. Lineage (NCBI taxonomy): Bacteria > Pseudomonadati > Pseudomonadota > Alphaproteobacteria > Hyphomicrobiales > Nitrobacteraceae > Bradyrhizobium > Bradyrhizobium diazoefficiens. The sequence goes on along the minus strand of NZ_CP067101.1, from coordinate 4,924,726 downwards.
GATCACTCCTTGAGTTTGCAAGACCTGCGCGCGGGCTACGAGCGCTTTCTCGAAGCCATAGTCCTGGTTCTGATGTTGGCGCTGACGGCGCTGGTGATTGCCGGTGCCGCATTCCGTTACGCCGGCGAGGGCCTGTCCTGGTACGACGAAACCGCCTCGATCGGCCTCGTCTGGCTCACCTATTACGGGTCGGCCTTGGCGGCGCTGCGGGGCGCCCATATCGGCGTGCCGGAAGTGGTGAATGCCATGCCGCCCAAAGCGCGCGTTGTCGCGATGCTGTTTTCCGAGGCGGTGGTCTTCATCTTCTTCATTTTGCTCGCGATCTACGGCACCAGGGTGCTGACGATCCTGCAAGGCGAACACATGGTCAGCGTGCCCTGGGTGCCGACGGTACTGACGCAGTCGGTCATACCGATCTGCTCGGTGCTCTTCATCATTGCCGAGGCGCTGAAGCTGCCGCAAGTGCTTGAGAATGCGCGGACGACCGGCTTCGTCGATCTCGAAATCAAGGAAGCCCTGGAGCACGGTCACGGCGAAAGCGGCGCCGAAGGCAAGTCGGGTGGGGCGGCACAATGACCATTGCAATCATGCTCATGGGGATGTTGGCGCTGGCGCTGCTGAACGTACCGATCGCCATCGCGCTCGGGATTGTGGCGACCGCCGCCATCGTCTTGATTCAGGGTCCCGAGATGCTGCCGAACATGGCACTTGTTATGTTCGACGGTGCTTCCAATTTCCCGCTGCTGGCGATCCCGCTGTTCATTTTCGCCGGCGCCATCATGAACGCATCGTCGATTTCGCGCCGACTGGTCGCCTTCGCCTCCGCCTGCTTCGGCTTTGTGCGCGGCGGGTTGTCGATGGTGGTGATCGGCTCGTCGATGTTCTTCGCCGAAATTTCCGGCTCGGCCGTGGCCGGCGTTGCCGCTCTCGGGACGATCCTCATTCCGGCCATGCGCTCGCGCGGCTATTCGCGCGAATTCGCGGCCGCGATTTCATCCTCCTCCGCCAGCCTCGCCATCATCATCCCGCCGTCGATTCCGATGATCCTTTACGCGGTCATGTCGCAGACCTCGGTGGTGAAGATGTTCGTCGCCGGTATCCTGCCGGGTATCATCGGCGCTGTCGGTCTCGGTGTTGCCGCCTACATCCAGGCCGTCCGCTACGACTTCCCGGTCGAGGAACGATTCCAGCTTTCGCGCGTCTGGCAAACTCTGAAAGAAGCATCCTGGGCCTTCATGCTGCCCGTGATCATCCTCGGCGGAATATTCGGCGGTTTCGTAACCGCGACCGAGGGCGCAGGCCTCGCCGTCGCGGCGGCGCTGTTTATCAGCGTCGTGATCTATCGGGAGTTCGACGTTAAGGCTCTGCGCAAAGCCTGCATCGACGGCGCGGTGCAGACCTCGGTCGTAATGCTCCTGGTGGCGAGTTCGGCGCTGATCGGCACCTTTCTTACCGAGGCGCAGCTTCCGCAAACCCTCGCGCAGAGCATTACCGGCATCACGCACAACCCCTATGTCGTCCTGCTGTTGCTCAACGTCTTCTTCCTTTTCCTCGGCATGTTCCTACACTCGGCGGCGGCGATCATTCTTACCGTTCCGATTGTGATGCCGATGGTGACGGCGGTCGGCATCGACCCGGTTCATTTCGGCTTGGTGTTGACGCTTAATCTCGCTATCGGGCAGCAGACGCCGCCGGTCGCAAGCGTGTTGATCACGTCTTGCACCATTGCCAAATCGGATATCTGGAAGACGACACGGGTCAATCTGCCCTTCATCGCGGCGCTCGTATTCGTGCTGCTGCTGTGCAGCTATGTGCCATACATCTCGTTGGCACTCGTGCGCTTTTTCTATGGCAGCTGACCGGTCGCGGTAATGCCCATGAGTGGCCACGGAGGCTGGCGCCTCCGTGCCCAGTCTCGCTGGCAGCCGCCCCCAGCGGCTTCGGCCCTAACGTCCGCTCCATTGCGGCGGGCGTTCGTGAAATCGAGAACCTAGTGCGTAGCGGGGCGGTGAAAGGTGGCGAGCTCAAACTGCGAATGACCCTGTCCGCTGAGGGGACGCCGCTGAAACATGTTGTCGAGGAAACAGTCACACTCTGACGAGGGCACACGCTGCGACCCAACGTCCGTTCAGGGTCACCAGCGGTGATGCTCTGGCCGACAGAAGATTTCCGCTCGGCCCCAGGGGCCGACTTTGCTTTGCCGACATTGCTCTTATGCTCCCGTAGGTAAGTTCTCGTACAGCGCCTCTCACTCCGCAAGGCGGCTCTCACCGGATGCGTACTTTCTTCCAAGGGCTGTGCATTCCGTATTAGTACGGTGGTTCAATCCCAATCTAAGTCAGTGCCCTTGACCATTTTTCGAGCTATTGTGGCAGTGTTGTCGGGCTGAGGACACAATGCCATTCGCGCACTTGAGACAGAGGGCCTGCCCAATTTGCGGCAAGCCGATGAAGGCTGCTCCCTCCGCGACGGGGGAAGTGGAGTATCGCTGCAGCAGCTGCGACGGGATCGACCCGCTAGAATCTCCGGTCGTGCGCGGCTGGATCGAGAGCCCGCTTAAGCCTCCCGAAAAATAGCTGCTCAAGATTGATCTGAGTCACGACCAGCGCAGGCGCGCGGCAGATGCTGCTGCAATGACCAGCATCATGTTTCGCTGTCCCATCACTCATCAATACAGCACTGGATCGCGGATGATCCGAATGCCGCAAGCGACAGCTTTGTCCTGCTGAAGTGCCCCGCCTGCGGCAAGACCCATTTCGTCAATCGGATGACGCAGAGACTTCTGGGTCACGAAAACGAGCACTAAGACTGAGTACCTCTATACCGAGCAGTGGGAACAAAACCATTAAGGCCACGGTTGCCGCAGGGAGGAGTAACGCCATGAGTAAGGCCATTCGCAAGGTCGCCGCCGATCCTCCAATCATGACTGTTGGCGATCTCATCGACGAACTCTGCCGATTGCCAGACACGGCCATCGTTAGTTTCCACTGCCCAATGCTCGAACAAGAATTGACATTTTACCGCCTGCGACGGCGATCGAAGGACGTTGTTGAAATCGAAGTGAACGCGTATCCGCACAGGGTACCATCCGCCGCTTGAAAATGAGCGCGAACGAGTCGAGCGGCGGGAACGACATCTCCGCCGCGGCATTAGCATTTGAGACCGTTGCTCGCCGTACCAATCAGACGGCGCGGATCGCGGGATAGCCAAAGGTCGTTGTGGGACCCGCTTCAAGAATAAGCGCCCGTGCAGATAGCCAAAGGCAACGGTCTCCACTTCTTCAAGGGGACACTCAGGTTGTGGGCAGGCTCCAAGCCGGATGGGCGCATGCGTAACCACATTGACATTGACCACACTCACAGCCGTGCCATCGTCCGAGAGATCGGTGAGCGTCTCCGAGGATTGCTAAGAGAGGAAACCGAGCTGCCCTCGAATCTCAAAGGGCAGATGGAGCGACTTCGCGATATGGACGACGAGTCACCATCGATCGTTCCCGGGGAGGAGAAGGATGACTTCCGGAGCAAGCCACGCCTAGACGACAGCAAAGGTCAGGCGCGACATACGTCATGGCGGCGACGAAACGGCTGATTCAGATCAGCCCGAGTGCGATGAAAATCCCGATCTCGATTAGAACAGCGCCGCCCGTGATCGCGGAGGTAAGAAACATATCACTGAAGGTCATGGCTCGCCGCCTCACCACTCTGCGAGCCCCTGCGATTAAACACGCTGGGATCAAGAAGGTTTCGGTTCCGTGGACAAAGCGGGCGTAGCTCCAGCCTGCTCAAAACCTGTACATGAATGCCTAATCGTACTGGCTTTCGCCCGACGGATGATCGCGCCACCGGGCTTTTACATATGCGAAGCGGCCGTCGCGACTCATGGCATGCAACGTCAGCTTTCGGAAGCGGCGGGCAACTCTCGCCGTGCGCTGGTGGCAACTGTGGGCCAGCAGCAGAAGAGTTTGTGTCCGGCATCAGGCGAGTTGCTTGGACATAAAGATGCGGCTTGTCCCCGGTGGCAGATAGGCGACTTCGCCGAAACGATGCCACCCGTGACGGGCATAGAAGCCGGGCGCTTGGAAGCTAATCGTATATAGCACTGCGGCAACGCAGCCCCGGCGTCGGCCTTCCGCTTCGAAGGCGCTAAGAATGGTGGTACCTAATCCCGCGCAAATATAAAATAGGTCAAGGAACAGCAAACCGAGCGACGATCGGCCAAGGGCTCCGCCGATTATTATTTCCGAGGAGTCACGTGCCAATACTGCCAACGGTTTGCGGTCAGCGTAGCCCGTTATCTCGTCATTGAAAGCGGCTAAACCGCCGCCAATCGCCTCCCCGATGTCCGAAGTGATGGTGTCTGTAACGACAATCCGGTGCGGGGCCATAAGCATGCACTTGCTTTGCTGACACGCATACGTTGTAGACCGTATCTGCAACGTGATAGAGCGTCAATGCACTTCCGGTTTGGGTCAACATCGGCCGCTGGGACCGCCGCGATCCGCTTCCGGTCTACACTCGACAGCCGACACCCAAGCTGACATCCCGCTGTGCTGCCATGGGCCAGAAGCAGAAATAGGCCCTGCTCTTGCAAGCATGTTTAAAATTTGAGCGCCTCCTGATCGCATCGGTCACTACGCCCTTGGGGCCGAGCGGCCGATGGATCTGTTACACCCCGTGTCGCGGTGCACTCGCGCTGCTCTGATGCAGGAATGAAGACGAGCTTCTCGTTCTTGAAATCAAACGCTCCGAAATAGGTCCAGGTATCGGAGGGTGTGTCGCTCCAAAGGGTCTCGATGGTGCGCCTCTTTGGGTCAACGATGTAATCATCATAGGTTGGCCCTAAAACGGCGACCCGTCCGTCATTGACGAGGTAGACGCTCGTTCTGGGCCAGTGCGTCCAGTCAAAGGCGGACATGTGCTGTCTGACCACAGCCTCGGAGTTTCTTACGACGAGGTAGCGCCCAGAGCCGTTGCTCCAGTGCAAGTAAAACTCAAGTCCAAGCGTGGCTTCCAAATCAGGAAGCCCTACCTCCGCAGCTTTGGCGGGGATAAGCATCGATCGGACGATGTGCCAGGCAACCGGAATGGATAGTGCCAAGATCGGCACCGTGGTCAGCACAAGAGCGATCAGCAATAGACGAGCTTTCGTCCGCTGCACTCGCGCGGGTATCACTATCAACAGAACGGCAATGCTAATCGCGCTGACAAACAGAATAGAAGTGGACTGTTCGTCGAGGATTAACGCCCGGGCGCCCCAAAGATTGATCTGGAAACTCATTGCCTGCATCGAATGCCAGAGGTCACAGGCCCGGTTGCATAGTCCTCATACATCAACCTTTCGCGGCGCGAAATGCTCAATTTTGAAGGATCAGGGCGATGTCGGCAGTGGGTCACAAGCGGCGGTTCTGGTCGGGCCGAGCTATGTCCGGTTACCCCCAGCTAGACTGTGCGGTCTTCAGCAACGGGCCAAAAGCCGACATTCAGAAATAACGCGGCCCGCAAGCAGAGCGCGAATGCACCCCCTTAAGGTGGCGCAGGGATCAAGCCGTGCCGTTTCATGATCTTGCCCATCCGAGCAGGATCAGGAGGCGCAGGGCCGCCGATGGCTGCCGCCATTTCGCGGAAGAATTCGGGCCCGAGAACCCCCAGTGTGAGAACGCAAAGCATTTTCGCGATCGCCTGTGTCTCGTTGACGAATCCGTGGACAACACCTCGCGGGATGAAGAGATCGTCTCCTGGCTTGATCTCGATCCGTTTGCCAGCGACCGTCCAAGTGATGACGCCTTCAAGACCGTAGATCGTTTCTTCCCAGTCACGGTGATGGTGCGGGACCGGCATGCGAGAGTTTGGCGGGATCATCACCTTCGAACATATCAAGTGCCCCGCTGGTGTCATACTTGGTGCGCAAAAACCGCAATTGCATTGCGCCTACCTTGATGAGTTCAGCCATGGTCGCACCTTCCGTCGGCTAGAGGCAACATCGCGGGACGGCTGCAGCTCATCCGAACCGAACTATCGGCAGGAGCTTATGACCGGGCCTTGGGGATGTCTATTGAGGGACCACGTAGAGCGCTTCTTCGCCGGCGGTCACTGGAATGATTTGCCTGTGCGCGGCATTCGCGACGTGGATGCTCGTCTAAGACGGAAACGATGCGGGATCGCCACCTTTCCCGGTGCTGAACACGCGGATCGGTTGGTTTCCCTCAGACTGGAGTGGCCCAACGCGAGTAGGCGGGACCGCTTGCCTTTACCGTATCTCGGGACCGCGTTTTTTGGCCTTTGGTTCCTCGCCTGGACGAGTCATCGCACCGTAACAGACGGGCGATCATTCGGTCGCCGATTTCACCGGACCGCCCTCTGCCATATCTCGGAGAGCACGAGCAAAGAAATCGCGAGCGATCGCATCGAGGGCTGCGGAGATTTGTTCGCCGGACTCTGGCGGGGTGACAGGTTCGACGTCGAGTCTGTCGGCCTCGCGAATATAGTCCATGGATAGCTCGCGCAAGCGTTGGACTTCGGAGTCATCCGGTAACGGCGCGATTTGAGCCAAAAGGCTTTGTGCACGCGCGCGTGCGCGGTCGCTTCGAGAACCATCCATGACGGCCTCCAACGGGATTTGCATGTTGAGTTTTCTAATCAGATCCCTCTGCCCGAACAATAACATTCGGAATGGGAAGGAGGCCCTTGAGATCGGCTCGCTGCGATCAAGTGGACTCAACGCGGGCTGCTATGTCGCGTTCCTGACATTGCGCCGATTTTAGCCGACCAATGCTTGTTAACGGCGACCTAGGTTAGAGTTCCCGCTTCGCCGTGGTTATGCAGGCTCTGGTACTGTGATTTCACGGCTTCGTAGCACTCGCAGGCCGCTTCTTGCAGCCCCTCAAGGTTGGTGATCTGGATTTTGCCCCGGGTGTATTTGATGATCCCCGCCTTCTGAAGGGTGTGCGCCACCACCGTTACGCTTGTTCGACGGACACCCAACATCTCCGCTAAGAACTCTTGCGTGAATAGAAGGGTATCGCTTTGTGATAGGTCTCTCGACCTGAGCAGCCAGCGGCAAAGGCGGGCGTCCACATGATGCGCCGCCATGCAGGCGGTGGATTGCTGCGCCTGCGCGTAAAGGGCCTGCTCATGTCTGATCAGCAGCGAAAGAAGCGGCTGGCTCTGCATGGCCGCACTCCTGAGCCCCGACAAGCTGCAAACGATTGCCGAGCCGCTCAGCTGGATCACCGCCCGGCTTAGCGAGACCTTGCCATCGAGCGCTGCTGACGCGCCAACTACGCCGTCTCGGCCAACCATCGCGGCCTCCACCGCCTGGCCGCTCGATAGCGCGACCACGATGGAAATGACCGCGCTTGTCGGGAAATAGGTCGCCTCGATGCTGCCGCCCGCCTCGAACAGCACCTGCTCCTGTTCGAAATGCGCGAGCTTCAAATGAGGTTGAAGGGCAGCCAGAACGCCCGGCGAAAGCGATGCGAGAAGGAAGTTGTCCCTATGCGGCATATTGCGCTCCCTCGGTTGTGGCGGAAGCGCAGAGAGCTCTCAGTCAGCGGCGCGCCAGTGGCCTGCCCTCAATGGCCCGACGGTACGCCTAAAGACAGATAAAGCGAGGCTTTCTTGTCCCCGGCCAACCAGCGAGGCCAAGTGTCGGCCTTGGGTCAAAACCGGCGGTCTCGACTGGTGCAAGCCGCTTCCGGTCTACACTCGACAGCCGACGCTTGGACGAGCATCGAGCTAGGCAGCATCGGGCCATGAGCCGACATCGCTCCAATCAAGCAGCGATAGTTGTCAGACTTCTTAGCGGCCGTAGGGGAAGCAGCGGTGGCGATCGAGTGTGAGACCGAAATGCGCTCCCAGCGCAGCGATGGCCGCGTCCTGCTCAGGATAAGGATCGACATTGGATGCGGCAACGATGATGATCCGGAACCCGCCGCGATCCTTGCCACCCGGTGGCAGCATCGCTGTAGCCAGTGCATTGCCCTCCCTGTCGCGCAACGTGAGGAAAAGCGGCATCTCTCGCTTTGCATGGGCCTCGAAGTCGATGTCGCGCTCGATCGCGTTGGGCCGCTCCGGAAGGCGTAGGTCGCCAATTTCGGAATCCCTGCTCTTTGTTAGCAGCCGGAACGGGAGACGACGGACAAGGATTCGTTCTTCGGACGGAGCGGTCTGCGATGCTGATGCTCAAGGAAGAGAAGGCCGGCGTACCGGGACCGTGTGCGGTTGTGCGGTCTCGGTGCTGCAGGAGGCCGGCGCCGTCCGCGAATGCGAGGAGCACGGTTGGATGCGGGACCGCGCCGACCCGTATGCCGGCGAACGCGCCTTCGACATCGCCCGCCTTGGCTGGATCCACCGGCGCGCGCCTCTCCGGACAAGCCCGGAGCAGAAGTGAGGGAAGTCCTGGACTCGATCGGCGACACCTGCCCGGAGCACCCGCGCGAGCCCGACTAGGCCGTCGCGTCGCTTTCAGCGCAGGGCGGCGGGCGCATGCGGGCGAGCTCCTGCCAGGCCGTCGCCAGGCCGACCCAGCGTTGCCGCTCCGACCCAACAGCCGCCACGGCCATCTTCATGGCCGCTTCCGCTTCGCGCTCGGGATCATAATCGCCATCCATGCCCCCGATATTGTAGCCGGACAACGTAAACGACAGGTAGCGGCGGCTCCGTAGGAATCCGGCCCTGGGGCAGGCTTCTTTCCGTCAGCGGGCGAGACGCTTCTTCACCCGTTTGCGCGAGCTGCCGACCTTTTTGACCGCCTTCTTCACCGCCGCCGCCGACCGCCCCGTCTTCTTGGATTCATAGCGCACTTCGTGATCCTGCCCGCCGGCGACGCGCGCCCGGTCCTGCTTGCGCCCGCGCGCTGTCTTCTTCCTCGCTGAAGCCATTGGCTCCTCCTTTTGCAAACTTGAGTGCTGATGCAACGCCGCGAAGGATTCTCGGGTTCCGGAACGATTCGAATTGCGCCAGTTTGAACCGGTTGTTTGAGCGGACGATGGTCATCGACGCTTACCACGACGGGCGGATACGGCATGAACAATAAAGGCGACATCAATCGCGTCTGGGACATCATCGAAAGAGTCGGCGTGTGCATGCTGACGACCCAATTCGCAGGCGGGCTACGGGCGCGCCCGCTCGAAGCAAGGGCCGACCGCGAAGCAGGCCTGATTTTTTTCGTGACGGACGTCCACAGCGCGAAAGAGAACGAGATCGCGGCCGCTCCCGACGTCGGCATCGCCTTCATCGATCAGGACGATCAGGCCTAGCTATCGATCACCGGCCGCGCCTCCGTCTTTCGCGACGTCGAGAAGATGAAGGCGGTCTAGCGGAAAACCGACGAGGTGTGGTGGCCCGACGGTCCGGACAGTTCGGACGTGAGTTTGCTCCGGATCGAACCCGTCACGGCCGAATTGTGGGATGGACCGGCGAGTGCTGCCGTCACCGCGTTCGAGTTCGTCAAGGCGAGGCTGACCGGGCAAGAGCCGAAGCTCGGCCAGAATCGCAAGACCACCCTCGAGATGTAAGCGAGGGCCCGATCAGGGGCCGGACATCACGAATGTTCTATAAGCTTGACGATCATAAGCTTGCTTACTATCTCTTCGACAGAAGATAAGCTTGCTTACGAAAGTTCCCCAATGAACGACGGTTCCGCAAATCTCGGCTTCCTGCTGCACGACGTCGCCCGCCTGATGCGGAAGAGGTTCGAGCAGCATGCGCGCGGGCTCGGCCTGACGCGCTCGCAGTGGCATGCGCTCGCCTATCTGTCGCGCAACGAAAACATCAGCCAGACCGGGCTGGCCGACTTGCTGGATCTCGAGCCAATCACGCTCAGCCGTATCGTCGATCGCCTGGTCGACACCGGCTTCGTGGAGCGCGTGCCTGACCCATCGGATCGTCGCGTGTGGCGCCTGCGTCTGACGAAAGCGGGCCGTTCGAAGTTGGAACAGGTTCGTGCGCCCGGCGACAAGACCAGAGCGGAGACCTTGGACGGCATCGCCGAGGCGGACCGTGCGCGCCTGCTCCAGACCCTTTCCGCCATGAGGTCGAACCTGTCGGCCGCATGCGAAGTACCCGTGATGAACAAAAAGAAGATCAGCCATGGATGAACTGAAGGAACCAGTGAAAGACACCCTCCAGGTGCCCTCCGACACGAATGTCCGGCATCTCGATCGAGCACGCTCGGAGCGCCGCGGCGACGAACCTCAGCGGCCCGCGCCGGAGAAGATCGAAGCGCGAGAGAGCTCCTCCCCGTCGTCGCATCCCAAGGCGGAGCAAGTGCAGCCTGACGCGAATTCGAAGCAACGGTCTTTGCTTCGTCTAATTCTCTTCGCGCTCCTGCCGATCGCGCTGATGATCGGAGGCTATCTGTACGTCACCGGCGGCGCGGTGATGGAGACCGACAACGCCTACGTCCAGGCCGACACGGTCGGCATCTCCACCGATGTCTCGGGCATGGTTCAGCAGGTGCTGGTCACGGACAACCAGAAGATCGCGAAGGACGACGTGCTCTTCAAGCTCGATCCGAAACCATTTCGGCTTGCGCTGGAGCGCGCCGAGGCGCAGGTCGGCACGACCCGCAACGACCTCCTCGCCATGCAGGCGAGCTATCGCAACATGCAGGCGCAAGTCGACCAAGCCAAGGCGACGTCGATTTCAACATGACCAATTTCAAGCGGCAGGAGCAGCTGCTGACGAACAACTTCACGCCCCGCGCGACCTACGACGCGGCCAAGAACAGCCTGCAGAGCGCGCAGCAGAAGCTCGCCTCGCTGCAGCAGCAGCTCGAGGGTCTCGCAGCCAACCTGAACGGCGACCCGAACGCCCCGATCGAGAATCATCCGCGCTACAAGGACGCTGTCGCCGCCCGCGACGAGGCCGCGCGGCAACTCGACCACACCACGGTGCACGCGCCGTTCGAGGGCATCGTGACCAACGTGCCCACGCTTCAGCCTGGTCAGTATCTCGCCGCCTCGACCGTCGCCTTCAACCTGGTCTCATCGGACCACGTCTGGGTTCAAGCCAACCCGAAGGAGACCGAGCTCACCTACGTCAAGCCCGGTCAGAAGGCCACGATCGAGGTCGACACCTATCCAGGCGTCGAATGGTCGGGAACGGTCGATAGCATCAGCCCGGCGTCTTCGTCGAGCTTCTCGCTGCTTCCGTCAGAAAACTCCAGCGGCAACTGGGTCAAGGTCGTGCAACGCATTCCGCTGCGGGTCCGGGTCCAGAACGAGCCCAACAAGCCGCCGCTCCGCGTCGGCATGAGCGTCGAACTGAATGTCGACACCGGCCACGCGCGCGGGCTCCCCACCTTCATCTCGAAGTATCTCTGATCCCATGACGACTGCCGTCCAGAACCGAGGTATGATCACCGCCTGCATCACCCTCGCGGTGATCATGCAGGCGCTCGATACCACGATCGCGAACGTCGCCCTGCCGTATATGCAGGGAAGCGTCTCGGCGAGCGCGGACCAGATCAACTGGGTGCTGACCTCTTACATCGTCGCCGCCGCGATCATGACGCCGCCTTCGGGATTCCTTGCCGCACGCTTCGGCCGCAAGCGCGTGCTGATGGTGGCCATCGTCGGCTTTGTGCTGGCCTCAGTCCTCTGCGGCCTGGCGCAGTCGCTGGTCCAGATCGTCGCATTCCGCCTGATGCAGGGCTTCTTCGGCGCCGCGCTGGTGCCGATCGCGCAATCGATCCTTCTGGACATCTACACGCCGGAGGAGCGCGGGTCCGCCATGGCGCTGTTCGGCATCTCGGTGATGGTCGGACCGGTGCTGGGTCCGGTCATCGGCGGCTGGCTCACCGACCACATGAGCTGGCGCTGGGTGTTCTACATCAACGTCCCGATCGGTGCGCTCGCCTTCGCCGGCATCTCCGGCTTCATGCGGACCGATGCCTCGGTCGGCGGTGGGAAGATGGACTGGCTCGGATTCGGCAGCCTGAGCGTCGCGATCGCGGCCATGCAGGTGTTTCTCGACCGCGGCGCGCAGCTCGACTGGTTCTCCTCATTCGAGATCATCATCGAGGCCACCATCGCCGTATCTGCCTGCTACATCTTCCTGGTTCACACCTTCACGGCAAAGCAGTCGTTCGTCGATCCGCAGCTGTTCCTGGACCGCAACTTCGCCGTCGGGATGTTCTTCATCTTCATCGTCGGCATTACCTATCTGGCGTCAATGGCGCTGCTCACGCCGTACCTGCAGACGCTCATGGGCTACCCCGTCGTGACCGCCGGCATCGTCATGGGCCCACGCGGCATGGGAACGATGGCCTGTATGTTCGTCGTCGGGCGACTGATCGGCAAGGTCGACACCCGCTTCCTGCTGCTGATCGGGCTGCTCCTCACCGCCTGGGCCATGTACGACATGACCGGCTGGACGCCGGCCGTCTCGCAGTGGACCATCGCGGTCACCGGCTTCGTCCAGGGCGCGGGCCTGGGCTTCCTGTTCGTTCCACTCACGACGGTGACGTTCGCCACGCTCGATCCCGCCAAGCGGGGCGACGGCACGGGTCTCTACAATCTCTCGCGGAACATCGGCTCGAGTGTCGGCATCTCGGTCGTGTCGTACCTGCTGACCCGAAACGGCCAGGTCAACCACGCGATCATCGGGGCGCACGTGACCGCGACGAATCGCGAACTGGCGCAGCACGCCTACCGCGCCCTGAGTCCCTGGACGGCGCCGGGGCGTGCCGCGCTCGATGCGATCATCCAGAATCAGGCCGCCATCATCAGCTACATCGACGATTTCAAGTTGATGATGATCCTTACACTCGCCGCGATTCCGTTGCTGCTGCTCCTGCGCGGAGCGCCCGCCGCGGATCCCGGCGAACACGCGATGGTCATGGAATAGGGAGTCCCTTCGAACCCAATGGACGAGAGAATCCGCAAGATCATCCTCGAGGGATCGGTCGGGCGCGCGCTGCTCGCGCTTTCGATGCCGATCATCCTCGGTAACCTGCTGCAGACCGGCTACCAGCTCACCGACGCCTTCTGGGTGGGGCGGCTCGGTGCGCCGGCGGTCGCCGCGGTCGCAGTCAGCTTTCCGGTGACGTTCCTCGTCATCGCGCTCGGATCGGGACTTGCGATGGCCGGTGCGGTGCTGATCGCGCAATACGCCGGCGCAGGCAGGCAGGACATGGTGGATCATGTGGCGGGTCAGACCATGATGATGGTGCTGCTTACCTCGGTCGTGCTCGGCGCCGCCGGATATCTGCTCGCGCCCGGCCTCCTGACGCTGCTTGGGGTGGCCCCCGACGTGCGCGCCGGGGCGCTCGGCTTCATGCGGGTGTCCTTCCTCGGCGTCGTATTCGTGTTCACCTACGCCATGTTCCAGGCCCTGATGCGCGGCATTGGACGCACGCGACTGCCGCTGCTCATCGTCCTCGGCACCGTATTGCTGAACTTCGCGCTCGATCCGCTCTTCATCTTCGGATGGGGACGGCTGCCCGGTGCCGGCGTCGTCGGCGCCGCAATGGCTACGGTGGTCACCCAGGCGCTCGCGGCCGCCGTCGGAATGGCGATCCTTCTGCAAGGACGGCAGGGCATCCACCTGAAATGAGAGAACCTGCGTCCGGACCCGGTCTATATCCGCAAGGCGTCCCTGCTCGGCCTGCCTGGATCGATCGAATTGTCGACGCGTGCGCTCGGCCTCATGGTCATGTCGTTCCTCGTCGCCAGCTTCGGCACGCTGCCGACCGCCGTCTATGGCATCGGCTCCACGATCATCCAGGTCGTGACCATCCCGGCCATGGGGCTGTCGATGGCGCTGTCCACGCTCGTCGGTCAGAACATCGGAGCCGGCAATGGCGGGCGAGCGGAGAAGATCGCCCGCCTCGGCATCGTCTACGGGTTCGGGGCGCTTTCGGCCTTGGGAGTCGTTGCGTTCGCGACGGCTCCCAAGCTGGTCGCCTTCTTCGTGCCTTCCGACCCGGACGTCATTGCCGGGGGCGCCGAATTCCTCCGGATCATGGCGCTCACATGGGGCGGCATCGGAGTCCAGCTCTGCGTCGTCGCTGTGCTCCGTGCCTCCGGCAACATGGTGCACGCAATGGCGATCGCGCTGGTGTCGCAGTGGCTGGTGCAGTTCCCGCTCGCCTATGTCCTGTCGACGCACTCGTTCCTGCAAGCCGACGGGATCTGGTGGTCCTTCCCCGGGAGCAATCTGGCGACGGCGGCGCTCGCGCTGGCCTGGTTTGCGAGCGGCCGGTGGAAACGCAGACGGCTAACGGAAGAGATCCGGGAGCCAGCGGCGGCTGCCGCCTGATCGAACCGTGGCCGATTCAGTGTCGGGTTGCAGTGGGTGATCAAGATGGCCCGCAAGGGCGGCGTGCCGGCGGACCGGGTGCTGAACGCGATGTCCCTGGCGGACATCACGCGATACTTCCGTCAAAGGCGCCGGTCTTTCGCGCGGGCAGTCTGACGCGCCGATGCCAGCTCTCGTTCTGGAAGGGCACCGTTTCAGCAAGAGAACTCAGGGCCGTTTGCCGCCGGCGTAGCGTACCCCAGGCCGCGACGGCCTGGCCTGGACGCCCGGCGTGCTCGCATCACCGGTGATGGCCCGCTCGATATTCGCCTCGATCGCGGCTTCGGCCTCCTCCGGTTGACGCAGGTGTCCGATCTGGCTCCTACCGTGTCCATGGACCTATCGGACCGTTGTTATCGTTTGATGTTTCACTATGCCTCGCGCCTTGCTAGGATTCGCCGAGGCCGCGGGGGGACACGATGGACCGGTTAAAGGATGCTCTGGCGCAGATCGAAAGTCCGATCTGTCCAAATTGCCACATAGACATGAGGTGGTTCCGATCCGAACTGGTGCGAGACAATCCGCCAACGATGATCGCTCATCTGTTCGTGTGTCCCAATTGCAAGCGCGCCCAACGGCGGGACAGCGAGTTCACGCCGGTTCGCGTGCCGCCCGACAAATTGGCCGGCCCGTGCTTTCGACGCGATCGAGCATGGGAATCCACTTGGCATCGAGACCGCGCTCGCGGGCGAGATCGGCGACAATGGCCGGCAACAAGGCCTCCAGATGATCGCGCGAGGGCCGCGCCATAAGGATGACGCGGAAGCGGTCAAGCAAAGGGCGGGGCAGACCGGCCAGGCTGTTGGCGGTGGCCAGGTAGCTGATTTGGCTGCAGTCCACGTCTGTCTGGAGCAGGGGGTCGGGGTAGCGTTGGCTCGACTCAGACTCTACGAGGCCCAACAAGCAGTCCCAGAGCCGCCCACCTCCGTTGGAGGGAACACTCGTGCCAGAACCCGGGCCGCCCGCCTTATCCAACTCGTCCAGGAGGATCATCGGATTGGCATGACCAGCTCGTACGATGGCGAGGAAGGGATGGCACGGCTCGGCAGAGTTCCAGCGAGGTCGGTCCCCCCGAAAACCGTACTGTCGGTCCGTGCGGAATCCGTGCGCCAACAGAATATTTTCAGGAACTCGGCTATGCGGCGAGTCATGAACGTCTTACCCGCACCGGGTTCGCTGAGGATTAGGGTTGGCCGGACCAGAACGGTCGGCCTGCCGATGAGATCGCCAAGCACGGTGTCGATGACGTTTTGGGCGTAGGGAAATTCTCTCGAGCGGCGGCAGCACGATCAACGGGAGCGCCTTATTGATTACGCCATCGTACTGCGCCAGCAGTTCCTTGAGTCGCGGCGCCTTCATCTCCCTGTCGGACAGGCACGCGATCACGCATTGGTTCGGTCCCGCCGGCGGCGACTGAGGGGCCCGAGCCGCAGTTTGCTCATCGGCGTCTTCAGCCTTGTCACTTTGGCTCGCGGCTCTCGCCTCGATCTTGGTCCAGATGGTCGCCTCGGCGGCCTCGACGCGACGGGTCGCGGCCTGATCGCCAAGAAAGCTGGCATGGTTCGCGGCCGTCTGGTCACGGTGCCGGTAACGAGGCAGACTATGCTTCAGCGCGGGGAGCATGGCCCAGCCGATGCAGAAACTCTGATCTCGGCGCCGAGCGATGGATCGATGTCAGTCGGCAGCCGCGCGAGCGCATTCATGAGAGATTGAGTGACGCGGCGATAGTCTTCAGAACCCGCCAGATCCTTCTGCATCGGGAGGCTAACCAGGCGGACGCAGTCGGCGATATGGCGCAGCTCCGGCACATCGTCGGCGACGGCAAGCCGGTCGAGCTCTTTGGCTAGGGCCAGCGCTGTGGCCGGATCGTCTGTGGTGGCGAACGCCGCCGTCAGCGCCAAGCCGGGGGACAACGTCTCGATGTCGGCGATCAGACGATCGTGGACATGTCCGCTCTTGCGGTCGATAAGGAGCTCGATCCGCAGGATCCTGGGCAGGTCCTTGAGTTTTTCCTCGAGATCGGTGGCGTCGGCGGCGGCACCGGTCGGGACGGTGTCCTCATCGACGACGGGCAGGTCGAAGACGTCGTCAATACGATCGCCGACGGAGGTGTTGATGCCCGCCTCCGTCGGGGCGTCCGGGTCGGTGCCGGTGCCGGTCTTGGTTAGCTTGCTCTTGCTCATACGCAGACATTCTTAGGTAGATGATTCAGATGAAATAGCTGCTTGCCCCAGGCAACGGCGACGCCGCGGGGGCCGAGCTTATCGACGACGCGGTGACACGAAGGCTCGAAATCGCTCGGCTGTTCATGCCTCGCCCCCGCCGTGACGCCGCTCCAGGATGGCCGCGAGCAACACCGCTCCGGCCTCGCTGAACTTGCCAGGCTCGGACGAATCGCGCCGACCGCGTGCGTACCAGGAGGCGGCCAGGTCCATGCCGAGCCCGTGATCGAACTCGGTCAGCCCGATGATCTGGGCCATGACGAGGGCGGCCGCGGAGTTGCGCTCGATCGCGCAGCGCGCGAGCGCCGTCATTATCGGCGGGAACGCTTCTGATCGCACTTGCCCTCGGTCTCGTGCTCGTGTGCGCCACCTCCCGCAGCGCGGCAACTGGATGACGGCGCGACCGGTTTTGCGGGCGCTCGGGGACCGCGAGCCCTGGCCTGACGTGCTGCAGGCGAATTTGGGCGACCTCGGTTCGTTAGTCGCTCACCCGGAAACGAGCGGAACGAAACGCACCTCCTCGATCTCCTCCTCCACGAAGCGGCCGTCCGGCGCGCGCACCAGCTTCGTCAGCCGCTGCACGCCGTCGGGGTTGCCGAGCGGAATGATCAGGCGTCCCGAGGGAGCTAGTTGAGCCCTGAGAGCCGCGGGTGTCTCTGCGCTGGCGGCCGACACCAGGATCACGTCGAACTCGCCACCGTCCGGCCAGCCCGCGGTGCCGTTCCCATGGCGCAGATCTACGTTCCGGCAACCGAGATGCCGAAGGCGCGAACGGGCGCGCTGCACCAATGCCTCATGGCGCTCCACGGCGCAAACCTCCCGCCCGAGATTGGCGGCGAGCGCCGCCAGATAACCTGAACCTGCGCCGATCTCGAGCACTCGATCGGACTTCGTGATCGCAGCAGCCTCGAGCATTTTGGCGACGATGTAGGGCTGAGAGAGGGTTTGTCCCTTCGGGATCGGCACGGCACCGTCTTCGTATGCGGCCCCCGCGTACCGCCGCTCCAGGAAGACTTCGCGGGGGACCTGCCGCATGGCGAGCAGGACGCGCCTGTTGCGAATGCCGCGGCTGGCAATCTGGACGTCGACCATCGCGTCCCTGAGGAAGCGGGATCTCTTGGACCGTCTACTCTCCTTGGCCGCGCGCATGACCTCTTGCTCCAGGCGTGAACGATCGCCGTGCGAGATACGGAAAACGCGGGCGCGGACGGTTTGCTCCTTGGACTTCGGCAAAGCTGCGATGGGCGGGCCCCTGTCGGATAATCATTGAGGCGAGTGATAAGCGAGGGACCAGGCGCGCTTGATTTCGGGCGGCGAGGTCGGGATTGCGCCGAGAAGGATGCTGAGTCCGAGAGAGGCCGTCGCCTTTGGCTTCCTTGCGAGCGCTAGTTCTCAATAGCGGGTCGTGAGACCTTTTGCTATCCGCGATAGGCGCCGTAGTTCAACGGCGGGCGACGGTCTCTCGAGAGTCAATGGGGTACGCGGAGTATAGTTCCTCCGACCTGGTGGCTGATCTCCGGAACGGCCTCCGATCCAGCGCCAGGCTAGGATCCGCAAGAGCGAGGCTGGACCGGTCCGCAATCCGCACCGCGCAGGACTTCAGGCCGGGCGCCTTTCTGGGGCGGGCGTCGCGACAGCCTCGTCCGGTCCGGTTAGCCGCGGCCAAGGCTTCGAGCCAGGAACGGTGAGACCATCGTGTGGTTGACTCCGGAGGGCAACATCCCGGAGGTCAACATGGCAATGGAAGAGCGCGAGACATTCAGTCTCATAGGAAGCCAGTCTCATAGGAAGCGACAAGGTGGAGGGCACGAACGTGTACGGAGCGAACGGAGAGAAGGTCGGGTACATCGAGCGCGTGATGATCGATAAGGTCAGCGGCAAGATCTCCTACGCGGTGCTCAGCTGCGGCGGCCTGCTCGGCATCGGCGACGATCACTATCCGCTGCCCTGGCAGGCGCTGAAATACGATACCAACCTCGGCGGCTACTCACCGGCATCACTCAGGACCAGCTCCGCGGCGCCCCCAAATACGCCGACGAGAGCAGTTGGAATTGGAGCGACCCCGCGACCACGCGCTCCGTGAACGCCGGGGACGCTCGGGCCCAGCGCCACCGCCGTTACACGCGAGACGGCCCCGTTGGTCGCCGAGGAGGATTGAAGTGAGTGATGCCGTTCGTGTTCTGGTGGTGGAGGATGAAGCTCTGATTTGCAGCTTCATCGAGGACGCCTTGTCGGACTGCGGTTTCCAGGCCTGCCCGGTCTCATCGGGAGAGGCGGCCTTGTCCACATTCTGCAACGCGCCGCAAGGGGTGTCGGGCCCTGCTGACGGACGTCAACCTGGGCGATGGCATCACGAGGTGGGAACTGGCGCGGCGGGTCAGGGAGATCACGCCGGGCTTTCCCGTGATCTACATGACGAGCGCCAGCGCCCCGGACTGGGAATCGCAGGGTGTTCACGGGAGCGTGCTGATCGAGAAACCCTTTGCGCCGGCTTGCAAGGCGTGCGCCGAGGAATGCCGGAAGGTCTCGACCTAACTCTCGCGGTTCAGGTTCCGAAGGCGGCCGAAGGGACGGAGGCGTAGGCGAAGACCGATAGCCCGGCGACGAACACCTGCATGGCCTTGTCGAACGCGTCGTCGTAGGACTCGACCCCAGCAAGCGTGTGCATGGTTTCGTGCATGACGTAGCCCCGAACCAGACTGCGAAGCATCGTCAGTGCGGCTTCGGCGGCTTCGCCTTGCAGCCCGCACTCGTCGAGGACTTCCATCATGCAGGCGTGAAGGCGCCGGTGCGCGTCCCTCCATTCTTCGCAGTCGGCTGCAACGATGCGGAGCGCGGCGGCCGACAGCGCTGGTCTTTCCAGCGCGTAGCGGCGGATCGCGTGGGCGACCGCGATCAAGGCGTCGTAGGCGCGCTTGCCCTCGCGTGCGGCCTCCAGGCGCGGCAGCAGTTCGCGATATCCTTTTGCGGCCAGGAAGCGACGCATCTCGGCGAGGGTTTGCCGTCGATCACCCGTACCGACTTCGATCTCGCCGGCCAGATCCTGCGCGAGCTTGCGATCCCAGGTGCTCGATAGGATGTCGTCGATGTCGTGAGCGTTCATACCGGACCCTCCCTTTACTGGGTGGTGAACAGAAAGACGGCGATGGCAACCGACAGGACGGTCGCGGAGACTGTCGCGACGGTCGATAGTACCCCCATGACCCGCAGCGCGCCGGCAAGGACGATGATGATCGGCGTCGCCGTGAGAAGGCCCAGTTGCGCTTCGCTCATTCGTGCCCCCGCCTGCGATGCGTGACGATGACGGAAGGCTACTTCGCCGTTCGGGTGGCTTCTTTGTGCCGGGACAAAGATCGACCGCGAAATCTTGGCTACCGGTCCGTAAAGCGGGATCTGCTGCGGAAGGTCGATGACGGCTCAGGAACTCGAAGAAGGGAACGGGTGGGGCGTGCTCGCCGAGCTACCCGGCGAACCGATGATGTGGGTGCTGATCTTCAGCGAGCTGGCAATCTTCGGGCTTCTACTGGGCGCCTTCTCGGTCGCGCGGGCCGTAAACCCGTCGGTCTTCGCGGACGGGCAGAGACTGCTCGATCCCGGCCTGGCCGGCTTCAACACGCTGGTTCTGGTGACCAGCGGATGGGCCGCGGCCCGAGGCGCGCTGGCGGCTCGCACTCACCATCGTCAGGCGTGCCGACGGTGGCTACTGTCGGCGATCGCGCTCGGAGGCGTCTTCGCGGCGGTCAAGCTCGTCGAATACGGACGCGAGGTCGGCGCCGGCGCGGACCTCGAGACGAGCACGTTCTTCACGCTCTACTTCCTGCTCACCGGCTTCCACCTGCTGCACGTCGCGCTCGGCATGGTGATCCTCACTGTAGTTCTACGGAGCGCAACGCCGGCGGCGGTCGAGACCGGCGCCTCGTTTTGGCACATGGTCGACCTCGTCTGGGTCCTGATGTTCCCGATCGTCTATCTGGTGCGGTGAGATGCAGGAGCGACATTCCCTCGAAATCACGCTGATCGTCCTCGCAGGCCTCGCGATCGCGACCCTGCTCGCATCGTGGCAATTGATGGCAGGGCCTATGGCGACGGCGATTGTGCTTGGTCTGGCGGCCGTGAAGGGGCGGCGAGTCCTGATGGATTTCCTCGGCCTGCGGGCGGTGTCGCCAGTCTGGCGCGGCTTGGTCACCGCCTGGGTGATCGGCGTAGCGTCGTTCGCAGGGGCGACTTCCATCGCCAGACTGTTGATCTGACCGACAACCGCGCCGGTGTTTGCGCCGGCACAAAGAACCCTCCGGACGGCCGGGTAGGTTGGCACCACGCTCGCAACCAAGCCAATGCCGGAAAGGATGGGTGATGGCTGAACACCTCACGAAAACCCAGGCGCGGAACGTCTTTTACGGCGGTTCGGCCTTCTTCTTCGCGATCTTCCTCGGGCTCACCGCCCACAGTCACTACTACATGGTGACCAAATCCACGGACGCCACGACGCTCACGGATTCCGTGGCGCGCGGCAAACACGTCTGGGAGAAGAACTCCTGCATCAACTGCCACACATTGCTCGGCGAGGGCGCCTACTTCGCTCCCGAAGTCGGTAACGTCTGGGACCGTTGGGGCGGCCGGCAGGATCCCGCGTCCGCCAAGGAAATGATCAAGGCCTGGATGCAGGCGCAGCCGAGCGGCGCGCCCGGTCGCCGACAGATGCCTCAGTTCAACTTGACCGACCAGGAACTGAACGACCTCGCCGACTTCCTGCAGTGGACCGACAGCATCAAGCGCCAGGACTGGCCGCCGAACAAGGCGGGCTGATCGCTGTCTTTCAATTACCCTCAACGAGGAAACCGCTTTATGAAATACCAAACCCAGAGAGTCGCGATGCTGTATTTTTACGGCGCGCTGACGTTGTTCATGGCCCAGGTCGCGTTCGGCCTGGTCGCCGGGACCATCTACGTTCTCCCGAACACGCTCTCCGTCATTCTGCCGTTCAACATCGTCAGGATGATCCATACCAACGCGCTGATCGTCTGGTCTCTGATCGGATTTATGGGAGCAACCTACTACCTGCTTCCCGAGGAAACCGAGAACGAACTGTTCAGTCCGCTGCTCGCCAAGATCCAGTTCTGGATGTTCTTCGGCGCCGCGGGTGTCGCGGTCGTGGGATATCTCTTCCACTACCATGAGGGACGCGAATTCCTCGAGCAGCCGTTCCCGATCAAGGTCGGCATCGTCGTCGTCTGTCTGATGTTCCTGTTCAACGTGACGCTGACGGCGCTGAGAGGGCGCAAGACGACGGTGACAAACATCCTGCTGTTCGGATTGTGGGGCGTCGCGATCTTCTTCCTGTTCGCCTTCTACAACCCGAAGAATCTCGCGGTCGACAAGATGTACTGGTGGTACGTCGTCCATCTCTGGGTCGAGGGCGTCTGGGAGCTCATCATGGCGTCTGTGCTCGCCTTCCTGATGATCAAGCTCAACGGTATCGACCGTGAAGTGGTGGAGAAGTGGCTCTACGTCATCATCGGCCTCGCGCTGTTCTCCGGCATCCTCGGTACCGGCCATCACTTCTACTGGATCGGCGCTCCCGGCTACTGGCAGTGGATCGGCTCGCTGTTCTCGACGCTCGAGGTCGCGCCCTTCTTCACCATGGTGATCTTCACCGTGCAAATGACCTGGAGGGCCGGCCGGAAACATCCGAACCGCGCGGCGCTGCTGTGGTCGGTCGGTTGCTCGGTGATGGCATTCCTCGGCGCGGGCGTCTGGGGCTTCCTGCACACACTGTCGTCGGTCAATTACTACACCCACGGCACGCAGGTCACCGCCGCGCACGGGCATCTCGCTTTCTTCGGCGCCTACGTCATGCTGAACCTCGCGATGATGGCATACGCGATCCCGGAGATCAAAAAGCGAGCGCCCTACAACCAGGTGCTCAGCATGGCGAGCTTCTGGATCATGTGCACGGCGATGATGGTGATGACCTTCGCGCTGACCTTCGCCGGCGTCATTCAGGCCCACCTGCAGCGCGTGCTCGGTCAGGGCTACATGGAAGTGCAGGACCAGCTCGCGATGTTCTACTGGATCCGCCTCGGGTCCGGCGTGTTCGTGGTGATCTCGGCCGTGATGTTCGTCTGGGCCGTGCTGGTGCCAAGACGCGAGCGCCAGGCGGCCGTCCCGTCCGCCGCGCTGCAGCCCGCTGAATGACAAGCGATGCGACGGCCGCGAAAGACGCGGCCGTCGTCCGTCCCTTTAAGCCCTTTCGGAGATCCGCCATGAAGCCAGTCCTTCACGCAGTCGCAAATCAAGTGCGCGAAATCCCGGCTTACGTCCCTAGCGGCAACGAGTGTTCCCTGTTCGAGCACGCTTGGCGGCATCAGTTGCCGGTCCTGCTGAAGGGTCCGACTGGATGCGGCAAGACCCGCTTCGTCGCGCATATGGCGGCGCGCCTCGGACTGCCGCTGCACACGGTCGCGTGCCATGACGACCTCACGGCGGCGGATCTCACGGGACGGTACCTGCTCAAGGGCGGCGACACTGTCTGGACGGACGGGCCTCTGACCCGCGCAGTGCGCGAAGGCGGCATCTGCTATCTCGACGAGGTGGTGGAGGCGCGCAAGGACGTCACCGTGGTGCTGCACCCCCTGACCGACGACCGCAGGATCCTGCCGCTCGAACGCACCGGCGAGGAGCTCGTCGCGCCGCCCGGCTTCATGCTGGTCGTCTCCTACAATCCCGGCTACCAGAGCCTTTTGAAGGCGCTGAAGCCTTCGACGCGGCAGCGCTTCGTGGCGATCGAGTTCGACTTTCTTCCTCCGGAGCAAGAGGTCGCCGTCGTCGCCGCCGAAAGCGGTCTTGGGACGGACCGCGTCGGACCGCTGGTCCAGCTTGCCGGGCGGCTTCGCACGCTGAAGGGCCACGACCTGGAGGAGGGCGTCTCGACGCGCCTGATCGTCTACTGTGCGACGCTCGTCGCCGCCGGAGTTTCGATCGCCGACGCCGTCCTGGCTGGCATGATCGAGCCACTGACCGACGACGCGGACGTCAAGGCCGCGCTCGTCGAAGTCGCCCGAGCCGTGATCGGATAGGGCGATGCTCGACTTCCTCGAACTCGAGGAGACGGTAGGCCGAGCCTGGCACCGCCTGGTCGGTGCGACCGTGTCGTATCCGGCCCATCCGGAGCACGCCGTCGAACTCGCCGACGTCCGGAGCCGGATCGTGGTGATGTTCCGCGCGCTCGGCGGCGAAAAGGGCGTGCAGTTTGCGGGCTCGAAGGCGCGCAAGTCCGGGCACCGGCTCGGCTGGCGGCAGCGCATCGGGCTCGGCGACGAGACCCTCGATCATCCCGGCCGCGACGGCGCCACCGTGTTCCTGCCCGAGCGCATCGCGGTGTTCG
The DNA here is from genome assembly GCF_016616425.1 of Bradyrhizobium diazoefficiens. Classification (NCBI taxonomy): domain Bacteria; kingdom Pseudomonadati; phylum Pseudomonadota; class Alphaproteobacteria; order Hyphomicrobiales; family Nitrobacteraceae; genus Bradyrhizobium; species Bradyrhizobium diazoefficiens. The sequence continues at coordinate 4,900,820 of NZ_CP067101.1, read as the reverse complement.
CCGACCGCGAGCTCAACGAAATGCTCTACTGCTGGCTCGCCGCCTGGTTCGCGGTTCAGCCGGTCGCAGCGATCGCGGATGCCGATCCGCTGCGGCGGGATCTTCTGACCTTGAGGCGCGTCTGCGAGACATCGGCGCTGGTCGTCGCGCAGTTTCCCGGACTTGCCCAAAACTATCGACGACTCGCTTCCGCGATGGCCTCGGTCCGTCCGCAGCGGCCGCTGCCGCGCGTCGAGCGCGAGGTGGAGGCTATCGTGATGGCGCTGCTCGGCGGAGCCGCCCCGAAGGGACCGTTATGGGCTGCCGTCGTAGCCTCGGGGGAGTTGCCGGCGAAAGCCCCTCCCGGCTACCGGCCGATCCTGCCCTGTCCGCTCTGGGGCGAGTGCTGGGACCGGGAAGCGGTCGCCCCCCAGAACGACGAGGACGACCGGCAACCTGCGGCGGCGGAAGATGCCGGTCCCGACTCTCGCAAGCGCTTCGCGGTCCGGGAAGGCGAGGAGGGGAAGAACGAACGCGCGCCCTTCATCCTGAACCGCTTCGAGAAGATCCTGGCGATGGCGGAGATGGTCAACGTCGACCGCCCGGACGACGACAGCGACGACGACGACGCGCGCAAGGCGGCCGACGATCTCGACGAACTCGCAATTTCCCGGCGCAAGGGAAAGCCCGCAAGCAAGCTGAAGTTCGATCTCGACCTGCCTCCGGAGGCCGTCGACGCCGCGCGACTCCAGGCAGGACTGCTTTACCCGGAATGGAATTACCGCACTGGCAGCTACATGCCGGATCATTGCCGTGTGCTGACGTCCCAGGCTAACGAACGCGGGGAGGACTGGCAGCCGGACGACGCCATGCTGCGGCGGATTCGTCAGGTACGTCGCCAATTCGAAGCGCTGCGGCCGCGCCATGAACTGCTGCGGGCCCAACCCGACGGACACGACCTCGATCTGGACGCGCTGGTGCGCGCGCGATGCGATCTGCGCGCCGGCAGCGGATCGCTGGACCGCGTCCACCTGGCGATGCGCCCGCAGGGCCACGATCTCGCGGTCACGCTGCTGGTCGACGTCTCGCTCTCGACCGATTCCTGGGTCGATGGCTATCGCGTGCTGGACGTCGAGAAGGAGGCGCTCCTGGTGCTCGCGCACGGGCTCGCGGCTTGCGGCGACAACCACAGCATCCTGACGTTCACTTCGCGCCGCCGTTCGTGGGTCCGGCTCAAGACCGTCAAGGCGTTCGGCGAACCGATGACGGTGCAGGTCGGGCAGCGGATCGGATCGCTCAAGCCGGGTTACTACACGCGCATCGGCGCGGCGGTCCGCTACGCCGCCGCCGAACTCGCCGAACAGCCGCAGCGCAAGAAGCTCCTGATCGTCCTCACCGACGGCAAGCCCAACGACGTCGATTACTACGAAGGACGCTTCGCGGTCGAGGACACGCGCAAGGCCGTCCAGGAGGCGCGGCGTCTCGGCACATCCGTCTTCGGAGTGACGATCGACGCCGCAGCGAAGAGCTACTTCCGGACGCTGTTCGGGCGCGGAGGGTACGGCATCGTTGGCAACATCAAGCGTCTTCCGGCGGCGTTGCCCGCGATCTATCGGCAGCTTACGCAGTAAGCCATCGAAGAGCCGGACGATCGGAATGCAGAAGACTTCGCGTTAAATCCCGAACAGGCCACGCGATCGTTCGAAGAATCGGGTGGCGCGAGGCCGGCGGATGATTAAGTTGCGCGCGGAGGGCGACGATGAGCATTCGCGAAGATCTGAAGGCGCTGCGCGTGCTGAGAGCGTTCCTGAAGATCAGAGATCCCGAGACGCGACGCCGGATCGTCGATTTCGTGGAAGGACACGTGCCACCCTTCGACAGGTCCGCGAGAATCGAACACGATCCGAAGGATTCCGTGTAGCGCGCCGGCGCCGCGGACAGCGTCTAGACCGCGCGGCTGTGAGTGGCGGCGGACCGTCCCAGATGGGCATCGAACGCGGACGCGACGCTCCTGACCATGAATTCCGCGCCGCGTCGCATCGAGATCCTGTCGCGATCCATGGTGACCACCCCGTCCGCGATGAGGCTGTCGAGCCGCGACCGGTCGATGATGGCCGAATCCGGGTCGCGATCGTGCGACCTGCCGATCTTGGACAGATCGACGGCCATGTCGCACATGACGCGTTCGATGATATCGGCGCGGAAGCGGTCGTCCTCCGTGAACGCGTAGCCCTTGGCGGTCGCAAGCCGGTCGTCGGCGATGCGCGCCAGATAGTCGCGCGTCGCGACGACGTTCTGTACGAAGCCTTGCGGCGTCCGTCCGATCGCGCTGGCACCGAGCCCGATGAGCGTTTCGGCGGCATCGTCGGTGTAGCCTTGAAAATTGCGGTGCAGCCGGCCATCGCGCTTGGCTACCGCGATCGGATCGTCGGGCAGCGCGAAATGGTCGAAGCCGATGCGCTCGTAGCCGGCGTCGACCAGCGCTTCCGCAATCGCTTCGGACTGCAGATGCCTCTCGATGGCGTCAGGCAGAGCGCCTTCGTCGATCTTGCGCTGGTGCTTCTTGAACGAGGGAATGCGCGCGTAGCCGAACACGGAGAACCGATCCGGGCGGAGCTCGATGCACTTCGCGACGGTATCAAGGCACGAATCGACCGTCTGCAGCGGCAGGCCGTACAGCAGGTCGAAGTTGAGTTTGTCGACGCCGCTCCTCCTCAAGCCGTCGACGCAGCGGGCGGTCTGGTCGAAGCTCTGCATGCGGTTGATCGCGCGCTGGACCGTGGGATCGAAGCTCTGCACGCCCAGGCTCGCGCGGTTGACGCCGCTGAAGCCCAGCGCCTCCGTCATGGGTTCGGTCAGTGTCCGCGGATCGATCTCGACGGCGATTTCGGCGTCCGGCAGCACGAAGTAGGCGTAGCGCAGGGCCCCGACCAGGTCAGCGAAGGTCTCCGGCGTCATGATCGTCGGCGTGCCGCCGCCGAAGTGGATGTGCGAGATCGGCTGCCGGTGACCGATGCTGTCCGCGACCAGGTGAGCTTCGGTGCGAAGGCCGGATGCGTAGATCGCGATCGGGTCGTCCTTCTTGGTGACGGAGGTGTGGCAGCCACAGTACCAGCACATGGATCGGCAGAACGGCACGTGCACGTAGATCGAGGCCGGCTGCCGCGGGGAGATTGACTTCAGCCAGAAGCGATGTTCGGCCTCGCCGATCGCGGCATTGAAGTGCGGGGCGGTGGGATAGCTGGTGTAGCGGGGGAGCCGGTCCTGTCCGTAGCGTCTTGCGAGATCCGAGCGCATCGTCTGCCTTTCCATTTTGGCGGACCTTGCAGGAAGGTGCGTTCGCTGACGTTGCTTCAGGTCAACTTCGGCGCGATTAGAAGGGTTTGACGACGACGAGAACTACGGCCGCGATCATGACGACGGTCGGGATCAACGCCGCGCCAAGGTACGTGCCGCGGCTCTTTCGCGGCCGGTCGGCCGCGAAATCCTTGACCCAGCGCGCATACAGGCCGTGTACGCCGGACAGAGCGAGCACCAGCGCGAACTTCGTCTGGAACCACCCCGCCGTCCACCAGTGTGCCGACCAAGCGAGGTAGGGACCGGCGATCCAGGCCAAGATCATCGCGGGATTGACGATGGCCCTGAGCAGCCGCCGTTCGACCACCTTCAGGAATTCGGACGTGCAGGAGCCGAATGCGGCGTCGCCATGCAAGACGAACAGCCACGGCAGCATCCCGGCCATCCAGATCATCACCGCGACGACGTGCAGCGCTTTGATCCAATCGTAGTTGTTCAAATTGGTGACTCTCGTCTCAAGGGGTGTCGCTCTCCAGTGGCCTTGATTCTTCAGCGCGTCGGTCACTTCCCTCGGCATGTAGTTTTCGTCGTGCTTGGCCAGCACGGCGTCCGCGCGGAATATACCGGACGCATCGAGCGCACCTTCGGCGACAACGCCCTGGCCGTCCCCGAACAGGTCGGGAAGCACCCCTCGGTAGCTGACGGGGACGCTACCGCCCCCGTTCCGCGATGCTGAAGGTGGCCGCGAGGCCGTTCGCGCGCGCGAGCGAGCCGGGCTGTACCAGGCCGCCGAGGCGGAAGCGCTTGCCCGTTCCGATGTGTTTCTCGGCCGCCATCGTGGGTGTGGTGAAGAAGACGATCGAGTCGCGGAGCGCGTTGAGGACGAGTCCGACCGCGACGACGAGCACCGCGAGCGAACTGCCGATCATCCCTGCGGCGCTGTCTACGTGTCATGTCCTATCGCGATCTTTCGACGGTGCCGTGGGAAATCATTCGATCACGACCGGCGCGGCGATGTCGATGCGATCGTCCTTCCTCATGTCGATGCCGAGCGCCAGCGTCCATGTGCCGCTCGAGGCGGCCGTCATGTCGACGCGCCACTTGTGCGCGGCGACCCGATCGGCGCGGGCGGTGAGTGGCGCGACGCTCTTATCGGGATTGGTAAGCGTCACCGAGACGGCATCGACCGTGAGCGGCTTCTCGTCGCCGTCGTAGAGCTGGAGTGCGACCTCGGCCGGTCCGCTGCGGCCGGGCGTGATGGTGACGTCGGCCATCACACGGGTTCCGCAAAGGTGCGTGAAGAAAGGCTCGCCCGCCGGCGCCGCGGGTTTGCGCGGCCGTGCGACGACGACCGGGGCGGCTTCCTTTGACGCGACCTCCTTGGAAGCGATCTGGAGCCGGGGCCCTTTGGCGCCGACGCTGCCGACTTCGAACGAAGTCTCGATCTTGCCGGAGCGCTGGAAGTTCAGCGTGACCGGAATGCGCTGGCTTTCCTCGAAAAGTGCGGCGAGCCCGATGAACATGATGTGGTCGCCGCCGGGAGCCAGCGTCACCGTCGCGTCCGGCGGGATAGCGAGACCCTCTTCGAGCGGGCGCATCGTCATGATGCCGTCCTGCATCGACATCTGATGAATTTCGATCTTGGCCGCCACCGGGCTCGATGCCGACAGCAGGCGATCGGCGGCCACGCCGCTATTTTCGATGGTGAGGTAGCCGCCGGCGACCTTCGCGCCCTTCGGCGTCGCCCGACTCCAGGCCTGGCTGACGGACACCTCCGGATGTTGGGCGAACGTCGGGGCAACTGCGTCGTACTGAAGCCTGCGGAGCAGACTCCGGCCTCGATCATGGTCTGGATCGAGCTGATCGGCGACCTGCTGCCGCCCGGGGTTCTCAACATTGTCAACGGCTTCGGCCTCGAGGCCGGCAAGCCGCTGGCGTCGAGCCCCCGCATCTCCAAGATCGCCTTCACCGGCGAAACCTCCACCGGCCGGCTAATCATGCAGTATGCCAGCCAGAACCTGATCCCGGTCACGCTCGAGCTCGGCGGCAAGTCGCCGAACATCTTCTTCAAGGATGTGGCGGCTGAGGACGATGACTTCCTCGACAAGGCTATCGAGGGGTTCGTCATGTTCGCGCTGAATCAGGGCGAAGTCTGCACTTGTCCGAGCCGGGCGCTGGTGCAGGAGTCGATCTATGAACGTTTCATTGAGAAGGCCTTGAAGCGTGTCCAGGCGATCACCCAGGGCGACCCGCGCAACGCCGCGACCATGATCGGTGCGCAAGCCTCCGGCGAGCAGTTGGAGAAGATCCTGTCCTATATCGACATCGGCAGGAAGGAGGGCGCGCAGCTCCTGACCGGCGGCGCGCGGGCTGATCTCGGCGGGGATCTCTCCGGCGGCTTCTACGTCCAGCCAACCCGTGTTCCACGGCAACAACAAGATGCGGATCTTCCAAGAGGAGATTTTCGGTCCGGTCGTTTCCGTAACCACCTTCAAGACCGACGAGGAGGCGCTCGCGATCGCAAACGACACGCTGTATGGCCTCGGAGCCGGCGTCTGGAGCCGCGACGCCAATCGCTGCTACCGCTTCGGCCGCGCGATCCAAGCCAGCCGCGTCTGGACCAACTGCTACCATGCCTATCCCGCCCATGCCGCCTTCGGCGGCTACAAGCAGTCGGGTATCGGTCGCGAGACCCACAAGATGATGCTCGATCACTATCAGCAGACCAAGAATCTGCTGGTCAACTACAGCCCGAAGAAGCTCGGCTTCTTCTAAGGGCAGGTATTGCGCGGACCCATCTGTCCGCGCGCACGCTGAGGGGTAGCCTGTCTCAAACGCTACTTTGTGTCTGTTTCGCCTGGAAATGAATGGTGAGGAGGAAGAAGTCGGCTTGACCAACGTGGTGGCTTTCCTACTCAAAGACGAGATGTTGAAGCTGGCGCTAACTTCTCGAACAAGGAGACTTGGGCAGTTCACGTGGTCAGCGACGGCTCGCTGATCACCGGGCAATCCGAGTTCGTCAGGGCCGGCGGCGAAGACGCTGACGGCTGCGGTGACGCAAAGCATCAAGTCGACCGTCGCGGCCGGAGCTTCTTTCGAATGTGGCGAATCCGGCTCCTGCAGACGACACGCGTCCGGCGCCGCTGCAAGAGTTCGATAGTTTATGTGCGAAGCTTATCCCACGCTGAGGGCCATAAGCAGCCGAGAAAACTTGATTCACTAGCAGCCGTTGAAGAGCGAAGAGCTTTAGGGGGAAGCCCACCATCCGTCGGGAAATGGCTCAAGCAACTTCCAATCGATTTGATTGTCGTTCTCAGGGGGCCTGACAGCTCCTGCATCTCTGCTTGCTGGCGTGTAGCGACGGAGGCGGACAGACAGGGCGCCGAGATCACGACCTCGAAGGCGGCGCGAAACATGGCATCCAGAGCGCAATGCAGACGCACCGCGGGCGCTTCGCTCTGCATCTTCGACTAGACCTCGAAGATCTTCCAATTCCGAGAGCCGAGAGGCGAGCTCGCCAAGTCGTTGGAGATAAAGCATTGCGCGAGAGCTTCGCATAAATGTCCTCCACAGTACAAAAAGCACTACTAGGACTGCTTCAGAGCAACCGGGACAAAGTGGCAATCTACTATGGGCAAACATCAGCTTTCAACACGTCAGGCTCATTGCCTCAACGAGGCTGACGCCTTTCGAGCCTCTGCAGCAGCGAAAGGCAGCTTAGGGTCACAAGCGGCTGTCTGGGCTTCGCGTAAGTCGGTCCGATCCACGCCTGATAGTAGACCACCCACGACGCCCGGTATCCCACCGGCAATCCGATCCCCAACAGACTGACAATTTGCCTGCTTCGCTGCCCGGCGCTTTGATCGCCGGCATGGCTTGCCTAACCCGCCGACGCGATCGTCAAGCCAGCGAAGAGAGCTGGCTGATCTGCTACGGCGATGCTCATGTCGGGACGATGGGCCTGCAGTCCGGCAATCCGGTCGAGAAGAATCCTTGGCAATGGCGCTGCGGCTTCTATCCGGGATGACGGCCGGCGAATGCACCGCTGGCACGGCTGCGACACTCGATGAAGCGCGAGCCGGGTTCTTGGTCGCAAGGGCTATATTTCTGTCCAAGCGGGGCGATGCCGATTTCAAGAGATGGCGATGAAATGAGGATTCGACGGGGCGGAAGTGTGCGGCATAGGCGCGCCGGGAAAGAGCATCGGTCAGATGAAGGATGCCTTGGAACGTTCTCGTTCTGGAAGCGCTTGGACGGCTGAACGCCCGTACCGCTGATCTCTCCACCCACCCGTAAATTTCCCAAGTGTGGCGCCGTCGCTGATCGGATAGCGTTCAGCTATGCTGCCCCTTCATCAAACCGAGCGACCGCCCTCATGTGAAAAATGCACCCGCGAAATGGTGCCGCTGGGGGGATTGCGAGCCATCGCAGGTCGGCCAGCCGTCAGGGTCTACAAGTGCCTTCCCTGCCAGCGGATCACGTCTACGCCTGTGCGGGAGTAAGGCGAGGCACGCAGAGTCTAGCAGTCCGAGCCTCATAACCTCAGCAGCCTGAACTGCAGGTTGTTCGGCTACAGGAAGCGAGGCTATGGAGGTCGCGGGCAGCGCGTCTTGATCTAATGCAAAGCGCGACAGCGGTGAAGCCGCGATGTCGAGGTCGATCAGAACCTGACCCGCGCCGAGCTGTCGCCTGCCGAGATCGCGATGTGCGTCGGCGGGCGGAAGGCGATCTATGAGCGGCGACATCCGAAGACGAAGCAACAATGTATTCAAGGTACCGGTGTCAGGCTTCGCCGGAGCCGGAGAAGAGGACCGTCGGCGGGGTTGACCGCGGGGGCGATGAGGGTCGTCCGTAGCTCGGTCCCGGTCTGCTCTTCAGTTCGTACCTTTGGGCCAGATCGAGAAGCCGCCGTTTGGTGAACGGGTCGGCCTTCTCCGCCAGATCGCGCGCCCGCTGCGCGAAGCCGCTGTAGAACTCTTCCATGACGCCACCCCACAACATCGCCGAAAGCCGATCTTCGATGGTCGGTGAGGCTCACGTCAAGAGATTGCTTGTCCCTGCCTGGTAAACGGCACTACGCTGACCGAGGCGGGGGAAGCCAAATGTCGCTGCTGCATCCAATCCGGAAGCCGTGCCCGCACTGTGGGCGGCCGATGAAGCATGTCCGCGACGAGGCGGCCAAAGGCGGGGAGCGCTACGTCTGCCCCGATTGCGACGGCGATCCGCTGCACGATCCCGCCGCCCGGAAGTGGGTGGACGGCCCGCTGCGGCCGCCGGCGAAATAGCGATCCGGGAAAAATCGGCCCGGCCCGGGTCCGGGCGTCGCAGAGCCACTGGCAAGTTCGTCGTGGGCGCACCACCTCGTTTGTAGATGGCGAACGTGGGAGGCGGGATGTCGACGGTCGCAAAGCTGCTCGCGCGGAAGCAGGCGCTCATGGAGCGACTGGAGGGCGATCCTGGGCCGAACGAGCGAGAGGAAATCAAGGCGCAGCTCGCCCAGATCGAGACGGCGCTGAATCTGCTCGAGCCGGGAGATGCGGCCGGCCCGAGCGACGAGTGAATGAATTCGCCACCCGTCAGAGCGTGTTCAGATCGTAAGCTCGCCGGCGAGGTTTGTCCTTAACGAAATCGGGCGCGGCAGCCGTATTGCTGCCGAGGCCGATCGTGCTCTCAAATCGCCCAAAAGCTTTCGTCGTCCAACCCGCAGTCCCGGAGTTCACTCCATCGAACGCGCCCGCGGGTCGCTCTCGGAGCCGACCCCGCACCTGCGCTCGGCAGTAAGGGGCGGAGCCCGAAGTGCCTAGGAGTCCGGGCTCCGCCCCCGTAACAACACCTGAGCGCGCTCATGCCGCTCGGTATGTATTCAAGCGTACGCCCGGGGCCGGCCATTCGCTTTGAGCCACGTCAACTGCGACGCCGAGGTATTCCGCAGTCCGTCGCGCTCGCCGCAAAGGTCGTCGCCCTTCGCCCGCTTCAGGTCGACTTGTGCAGACGACGATGCTGAGGGAAATACCATCGCATGACCTCTCGCAGGTTGTCGGAATCTCCCCGCGCCCAGTTGCGCATGATCTCGCAGCCGAAGGAGATCACCGTGATGGGTCTTGCCCCGGCCTGAATCATTCGGTCGAACGCGCGTTCGTGCGCGGCTGGCGAAATGCCGCCGACGGCGTCGGCGACCGGATAGACGTCGTAGCCTTCCGCCAGCATGTCGAGGGTCGGAAAGGCCAGGCAGACCTCGGTCCAAAGTGCGCCGATGACCACCTTGCGCCGGCCCGTGTCCTGGACTGCCTTGCGGAAGTCATCGTCCTGCCACGCATTGACGCCGGTGCGGTCGATTTCTTGTACTCCCGGCAGAGCCTCGCGGATCGCGGGAATCGTGCCCTCGTTCACGCCCATGTCGACCGCCACCGTCGAGAGCACCACGGGGATATTGTAGGCCTGAGCGAGTTTGCATAGCGCGACCGCATTGAGGGTGATCTCCTCGCGGGAGGATGAAGTCACACTGGAATACTGCTCAGGCTGGTAGTCGATCAGGACCAGAACGCAGTTTTGCGGCGTCAGGAGGTGATCGGCCTTTGGATCGCGGACGGGCTCGGGCTGGGTCTTTGCCACGTTGTTCCTCATTCGAGTTTATGGTCGTTGTTGATGATCCAGGCCTATATCAGAAAGATCTGGCGGCTGCGCGAGCCCGGGCGTCTGCCTTCGCGATGACTGAGGACCACCTTTCGAGGGACGGCTCGAGCATAGGAACGGCCGCTATGCGGAGGAGTTGATTGCATAGGCTGCGGATCTAGCGCGGCCCGCGTGGCTCCGCCCCCCAAGCCCCCAAAAGCCCCCCAAGGCGGGGCTACGCTCGGTCCTCATCGAATGGGGCGCGCAGAAAGGCCGAGCACGATTCAAGAAGCCGGCCAAAACGCGCGAGGAGCTTGAGTCCGCGATCAGGTTGGAGATTGAAGACATCTGCGAATGGCCTGCGGGTCTGGCCATCTCCGTCGCGCCCCACGAAGACTCATGGAGATTCGTGATCATGACGGACGGTCCGCAAGATGCGGACCGATGCGAGATGATCGAGACAATTGCCGAGAGACTGCGCGGCCAATTCGACTTGAAAAGCTAAATCCTGGTCCGGCGAAGCTTCACAGCGCGCTCAGGTCGTCCGGCACGTCGCCGAACTTCCGGATCAGCTTGGCGTCGCCGAACTCACCGCTCGACGGGTCGCCGGTCCGCGAGAACGCGACGGCGCCAGCGTTGCCGGGCTTCCGGGACAGCGCCTCGGCCCGCATCACGGCGGCGTTGGCGCTCAGGCATTCCGTCGCCTCGCCGGCGGCTACGCCGTCGTCGGAGAAAACGAACGGTAGAGCGACGTAATAGGTCACGTCAGTCATCTGGCTCACCTCTCTGTCCTCGCGCTTGCGGGAGCCGTCCCCGGGCGTAGCCTGTCGAGACCTTCCTCCGGAGACCTTCAAGCTGCGCCTCGAGAAAGTCGTTGGCCACGATGAGCGCCTTCACGGCTTCCCGCGCGTCGCCGCCGCAGGCCGCGATCGCCTGGTCGGCGGCCGCCTCGAGATCACGGAAGACGGCCTGTGCTTGGTCGGGAGCGGCTTTCATCCGATGATGTTCCCGGTTCGTTCCACGAGAGTCAAGACCCTCTCCCGAATTCCCATGGCGCTGCGGCCGAAGGCGGATGAATCTCGGGGATGGCGGCTGCGGGTGTCGGAACCGCTCCGCCCCGTTCGTCTTGAATCCGAGCCGTCCCGAACCGGAGTTCTGCGTACATGGCCCCCGGCGCCAACTGGAAAGGCTTCCTGAGACTGTCGCTCGTCACCTGTCCCGTCGCGCTCTACCCGGCGACGTCGGAGAGCGAGAAGATCTCGTTCAACCAGCTCAACAGTCAGACCGGCCACAGGATCAAGTACCTGAAGGTCGACGCCGACACCGGCGACGAGGTGCCCAATGAGGACATCGTGAAGGGCTACCAGCTCGAGAAGGACCAGTTGATCGAAGTCACGAAGGAGGAACTCGAGGAGATCGCGCTGGAGTCGACGCGCACCATCGAGATCGACGAATTCGTGGACCGCACCGACATCGACCCGCGCTACCTCATCCGCCCCTACTATCTACGTCCCGACGGCAAGGTCGGCCACGACGCCTTCGCGGTGATCCGCGAGACCATCCGCGAGATGGGAAAGGTCGCCATCGGCCGCGTGGTGCTGACCAACCGCGAGCACATCATCGCGCTCGAGCCGATGGACAAGGGCCTGGTCGGCACGCTGCTGCGCTACCCTTATGAGGTGCGCCGCGAGCAGGAGTATTTCGACGAGATCCAGGACGTGAAGGTCACCAAGGACATGCTCGACCTCGCCAAGCACATCGTCAACCAGAAGGCGGGGCGGTTCGAGCCCGAGAAGTTCGAGGACCACTACGAAACCGTCCTGATCGACCTCATCAACAAGAAGCGCGCCGGCAAGCCGATCACGCCGAAGGAGAAGCCCGCCGCCGGCAACGTCGTCGACCTGATGGAGGCGCTGCGGCGGAGCGTGGGCGGCGGCGCGGCCGAGGCCAAGGCTCCGAAGAAGCCGGCCAAGAGGCCGCGCAAGGCGTCGGCCGGCCAGAAGGAGATGCTGATGCCGATCGCCGGCAAGAAGCCGGCGAAGGAGGCGACGGCGAAAAAGCCCGCGGCCGGGGCGCGGCGCAAATCGGCTTAGTCAGTTTAGGTGCAAGCCCGAAAGTTCGGGACGGTCGGTGCATGGCGCTGACAACGTAAAAACGGACGGGCGATCCCGTCCGTTTTTTGAAGACGATTATCGGCAGACACGAACCCGCTTCACGACGCGCCGGCCGTGATACCCACGTGTGACCACCGTTCGTACCTTACAGACACGATGATAGCGATGATACCGATGATGCGGATGGCGATACTGCACGGGGACCGCGTCCGAGGCGGCGGCTACGGCCGGCTTGGGTGCCTGGAAAGCAGATGCCGGGGCTGCGAATGAAGTCAAACCAAGAAATGCTGCCGCCGCGACTCCAAGTGTAATCTTCTTCATTTGTTGCGTCCCTTGTTGAGCCCCGGAGCCACCAAACCCCGTTTGTAATAGGACGCCTGAATGTCCAATGAATGACGCCTAAGCGGGCGACAAGCCTACGGGAAGCGGCGAGATTCTCTGTGGCGTCGACCGATGGCACACCTTACGGCCACCAAGGAGCGCTCGGCCGTTCGCGGCATCGCCTGTGCGGCTTAAGGCCGCCCAGACGGAATGGAACCAACCGGCTCGCCAGGCGTCGATTCCTAGCCTCTGGCACCCCACCCCCGAAACCCCAAGCCGGAGGAAAACCTACCACCTAGGTTGGCGGTCCTGATGCGCGCACCACTTGGCGCCAGGGACCGTTTGCGACCGAAAGAGCCAGCAGATGAGCAACCACATATCCGATCGGAGGCCGCCGACCGCGGCGGAACGGGAGGCTCACAAGGTCTTTCGTAAGACGGAGGTAAAGGTGGCGCTGTCCGAACATGAGCGCGCCCAGCAGGCCTTCCACGCCAACCGCGAGCGGCTGAAGGCGGAACGCCTGGCTCGCGAGGCGGCGACGAATCCGGAAGCGGGACGGAAGCGCAGAAGCTGAGAGATGACTTGTCAAAACCGGAATCCTACGCCGCGACGGCCTAGGACGTGGACGCTAAAAGCAACCTCGGCTTCCTGGAGGGCCAAGCGGAAATCTTCGGTCGACCAGAGCATTACGGCTGCGACGCAAAACGGACAGGGACGCCACCTTGCGCTTCATTGAATGATGACCGCGTTTACCGGTCCGGCGGACGTCACCTCGCTTTGGTGACCTTTGCCGCTGACATCGGTCATGACGAGCCCCATACCTGCTTCGATCGTGGCTGTTTCGCCAGTGCTGCACGTAATCTTCAAGCTGCCGGTCAAACAGAACAACACCTGTGGCTTCGGAGACGGGTGCTGTTCCCCAACCCAGCCCACCGGAAGCCTGATAACCACGAACTGTGTCGCGGGCTGACCATCCGAGGCTTCGAAGGGCGCGGCCGGTGGTGCAAAGTCCTGCAGCGTCAGTGCGATTTCGGTCGCGCCGAAGCGAGTGTCTCCATTATCGTCGGCATAGAGGCGCAACAGCGCCATAGCAGGCGTTGCGGCTTGCGACACTTGTCTCCTCCTCGTCCACATACAGGCAGAATTCGCAAAGCCGTCCAAATCCGTGTCTGCGCCGTTTCCTCTTGACCCTCCTGCGCCGGTTTGTTGGCTCCGCGCCCAACACCGCCTCACTTGACTGCAGATGCGAGCGGCTGCCCCTTTTCGACGACATAGGTGGCGATCACCTTGGCGCCGTCCGCTCCGGTCCTTGCATCGTGAATAGTGTGCGCCGATATTTTGTAGGACTCACCGGCCTTGAGCACCCGCGGCGGTTGACCCTCGACCAGCAATTCGAAACCGCCCTCGATGACGTAACCGGACTCGGGCCCGGGATGAGTGTGGCGCCCGATTGAAACTTCGGGCCGATCTCGGCGATCCCTATCACCGTCTCATACGCGGTCCCGGGCACCTCGAAACGCTGCAACGGGATACGCTTGATGTTCTGCGTCTGAGCAGCTGCGACCGGCAGGTTTTGCTGCGCCGCGACCGGAAGCGAACAGGTCGACGCCGCAAGTGCGGCGCAAATCGCCAACGTAGATTTGAGCATGTGTATTCTCCTCGATCTGACAGCGGTCCATTCTCTAGGTCTGCTTCAGCTCTGTCTTGGACTGGTGCGAAGTCCCGCTATGCCGTGGACGAACTGGCAATTTTGCAGGCTGGACAGCATTTCCACCCCCAAATACAATCTCAAAATTGCGAGTGGCGGCGCGGGGGAGACCACGATGACGGTCGAGGCGCGAGACTACGCTTCCCTACACTTTTCAACGCTCGGGCTTCCCCCTCCGAAGCGTCTGCCTGCCCTGCGCGATCTGTTCGACCAGGCGGTCCGTCTCCAGCTTGACGCTGAGCCTGGCCATGCGGTCGAAATGAAGATGAACGTGGCGCCCGGCCTGCGCCGCGCGCAGATGCTTTCCTCGTTCACGGCACGCGTGATGCGACCGGCGCAGATGCTCGCCGATGGCGAGGACACGGTCTGCCTGATGATCAAGACCGGCGGCCACATGGCCCTCACGCAGGGCCGGCGCGAGGGCATACCAAAACTTGGCGATGGAGTGCTTCTGGTTTATCGTGAACCGGCTTTCCTGCAATTCGTGGATGCCACCTACCTGTCAGTGCGGGTGCCGTTCAGTGCGATCGCGCCGCTTGCAAAGAACGTCGCGGCCGCGGCCGCGCACTGCATTCCGCGCGATACGGAGGCATTGTCACTGCTGCAATCTTATGTGGCGAACCTGCCCGAACGCATCGCCGACCCGCAGCTCGGTCGTCTTGCGGCAATGCACGTCTATGACCTTGTCGCTCTGGCGATCGGCGCGACAGACGAGGGTCGGGAGATTGCCAGTCAGCGAGGCGTCCGCGCCGCACGCCTCGAAGCAGTCAAGGGGCATCTGATCCGAAACCTCGCGCTCAGTCTGGATCAGGTCGCCGCGCGTCAGGGCATTTCGCCGCGCTACATCCAGATGCTGTTTGAGGAGGCCGGAACCACCTTCTCGGACTTTGTCCTCGAGCGACGGCTCGAGGCGGCCCGAACCATGCTGACAAGTCCTCGCTTCGCGGCCTGCTCGATCGCCGCAATCGCGCTCGAAGCCGGCTTCGGCGATCTTTCCTATTTCAACCGTCGCTTCAAGCGCCGATATCTCATGACGCCCACAGATCTACGCTTGCTGACACGCTGAGTTCGAACTTCCCGCTCCGCTAATCGCGCGAGCAGCACCAGAGAGGGCGCATGATGATGCCTGCTTTGGAATTGAGCCGCCGGAATGTCCGCCGGCCATCGCGGACCTTCGCTCAGAGGGCTGCGACGTCGGCTTTCGGGAGGTGAGCCGAACAGCGTCATGCGAGCAGCCGAAGGCAGCCCTTGACCCAGAGCTGACATCAGGGGCGCAAGCGCGGATGCTGTACTTTGAGGCGACTAATGCCTAATCTGAGAGGCTGCTATTCTTTTTTGGGGAGCTATTGGAGGAGGACACAATGATGCGAATTGCCAAGATAACTTGTGTCGGACTGATGTTGACGTCGCCTGCAACTATAGCTGTAGCTGGCCCAGCAGAAGACGCGAATGCCGCGGTGGACCGTTGGTCCGCTGCGTTTAACACCAATGATCCAGAGACCATCGCCCAGAACTATTGTCCTGATGCAATCCTTCTCGGAACCGTCAGTCCGGTTATCTCCACAGGGACGCAAGCAATCATAAAATATTTCACACCCACAAAGGGGACGGGTAACAAAAATGCGATTGACGAACGGCACACGATAACAATCAATGATAACGCTGTTGTAGTCATTGGCTTTTACACATTTAGTCGCATGGTCGATGGCAAGCCGGTGCCCGCTCCATCACGCTTCACAATGCTCGTTACAAAGCGCGAAAATCAATGGTGCATAGCGCATCACCATTCTTCGCCACACGTTCCGCCGAAGAGCTGAAACTCATACCGAAGCGATGCCGCACAGATTAGCGGTCCTCGACTTTCTTCATTCTCGCATAATTGTTGTGTTTCACTGATGTCGGCTATTGGCCCTTCTCGACCGTCCCCGACACTTGTCGCGACTTCAGCTGCTGGGGGTGCCCCCGATATCGTCGGCATGGGAGCAAATCGGCGGTCATGACCCATTGCGGAAGTGGTCGGCTTCAAAGGGCGAGCGCCATAACGCTTTCCGCACGCCTTTGGATGACGGACGATGATCCACGTTCAATTGTGCCGCTGATCGCGATCAGCTAGGCTGCATGCGTTGGGTAGTCTAGTCATCAGGGACCACTGTGAGGATTTATGCGAAAGCTGCCGCTGTTCTTTGGAGCCGTTGCGTGCACCACCGTCCTGAACCTTTCCTCCGTGCACGCCCAATCGACGATGACGTGCGCGCAGACCGCGCCGGCGCAGATTGCTGCGCTGTTCGAGCGCTGGAACGCCTCGCTCGCAACTCACGATCCTGACAAAGTGACGGCGAACTACGCGCCCGACGCGGTGCTCCTCGCCACCGTCTCGAATCTCCCGCGCGCCGACGCGGCCGCGATCAAGGATTATTTCGTCCACTTTCTCGAGCGCAATCCGCAGGGCACCATCGACACCCGCTCAATCCACATCGGCTGCAACACGGCGTACGATGTCGGCACCTACACGTTCTTGCTGTCGGGCAACGCGCCGGGCACGACCGAGACGGTCAAGGCGCGCTACTCCTTCATCTACGAATTGCGTAACGGGCAATGGTTGATCGTGCATCACCATTCGTCGGCGATGCCGGAGCCGGTGAAGTAGGGATTGTCGTCGAGGAATGAGCGGTTCGCTCCTAAACGTCGGCTCATGGCCCTTCGGCGACCCTCAGCGATTCTGCTGTTTGTGCCGCTGCTCGGAGTTGAGCGGACATCTGGCGCGCCCAAATTGAGCGCCTGATTTAAGAGCACACGCCCTAACCGAGCTCAGGCGGGCACTCCGGGCAGGTATCGCCGATCGAATCCAGGACCTCGCGGGGCTCGGCGACCGCTTCGCTCGGAGAGACACCCGGCGGCGGATCTAGGCGGGCGATATCGAAGGCCCGCTCGCGAGCGTGCGGGTCGACGCGGTCCTGCATCCAGCCGTGCTCCTCGCATTCGCGAATGGCGCCCGCTTCCTGCAGCACGGAGATCGCCCAACCGCGCAGGGTCCGGATCGCCGGTCGCCTCTCCTTCGTCATCAGCTTCGAGGTTGCTCCTGCCGGGACGAATCCTGCCGCCCGCCTGCTCGTTCCGGGCGGTTAGCACGGGCCAGGGATTCGCAATCGGCAGAGCTGGAGCTTGTCCACGTGTTCCGCGGCCCCTGCGCACAAACCAGAAGCGCCGACCTGGCTTCCTCAAGTTTGATCGGCATTGCCAGTCCGAACGCGTAAGGTGTATTTGCTAGGTTTGGTACCTCTGAAGTAGCAGGAGGGGCGCATGGGGAACTGGCTCGTCATTCCCAAAGGGACAAGCCTGGCGAGGCGGACCCGAGCGCGCCACGCCGCGCAATACGTCCGGATGTCGAGGGAGCTCCAACGCTACTCGATCAAGAACCAGATGGCGGCCATCGCCGCCTATGCCGAGGCGAACGCTCTCACGATCGTTCGCACCTATGCTGACGAAGGCCGCAGCGGCCTCCGGATCAAGGGACGACCTGGGCTCATCGAGCTGATCGAGGACGTCCAATCGGGGCAGGCCGACTTCGACCACATCCTCGTCTACGACGTCAGTCGGTGGGGCCGCTTCCAGGACGTCGACGAGAGTGCCTACTACGAATTCCTGTGCAAGCGGAGCGGAGTGCAGGTCGAATACTGCGCGGAGCTCTTCAAGAACGACGGCACATTCGTCTCCGGGATCGCGAAAAGTCTCAAGCGAGGCATGGCCGCCGAGTGGAGCAGAGAGCTCTCGGTCAAGGTGCACGCGGGACATTGCCGAGTCGCGAGCCTCGGATACCGCGTCGGCGCTCCTGTCGGCTACGGTCTCCGACGCCTGATGGTCGACGAAAGCGAGCACCCGAAGGCCTTCCTCGAAAAGGGCCAGTTCAAGGCTCTGCAATCGGATCGCGTTCGACTGCAGCCCGGCTCCCCGAAAGAGGCAGCCGTGATCCGGACTATCTTCGATCAGTTCGTCAACGGCCGGAAATCGTACAGCGACATCAGGCGCCAACTGAACGACGCGGGCATCGCCAATCGCAACGGCCGGCCCTGGACCGACGGCATGATACCCACCATCCTCGCGAACGAGAACTACATCGGCAAGACCATCTACAATCGGACCTCGCGACGCCTGGGACAGAAGCTGGTCAAGAACCCTGATCACGCATGGGTACGCGGCTCTGCGGCGATCGAGCCCATGGTGGACCCGGGCATCTTCGCACGCGCCCAGAAGCTGCTTGCGGAGCGGCGCGTAGAGATTCCAGAAGAGGAAATGCTGCTGCGCCTTCGTCTTACACTTCGCCGGCGCGGCAAGCTCAATTCGCGCATCATCAATACGACGCTCGGTCTCAATCACGTGTCCTCCTACGTGAAGCACTTCGGCTCGCTGCGGAAGGCCTATGCGCTGATCGGCTACGTGTCGCCGCGCGACTGCGGCTGGATCGAGACCAAAGATTTGTGGGCGTCCGAGCAAGCAAGGCATGCCGCCGAGTTCGCGGAGATGCTGCGAACCGACCTTGGCCTTCAGGCTGGCCTACTTCCCGACGGCATGGGCCTTGAGGTAGAAGGCAAGCGCGTGGTTTCTTTTCTCGTTGCGCGACAACGGGCGCGTCGGGGAGAGGACCACGCACCGCAATGGAAAGCCTACCGAAGGCAGATCTCATCTGGCCTCCTCGCCGTGATGAGGTTGGACGCGGCGAATCGGCAGATCCAGGACTACGTGCTGTTGCCTGCCACGTTGAAGGCAGGACGCTACGTCTGGCTTTCTTCCGGTTCCCTTCGCCGGCATCGGGCCGTGCTTTACGGAGAAGAAGAGGCATTATTCGCTGCTATCAAAGCAACGCTGGCAAAGACCAGCCGTGCCGCCCCAGCCAGCTCAGGACCGTCGAAAAAGCGATCGAAATCAGACCGGCCCAGAGCCAAGGGCTTCGGCGGGCGGCGCTCACGGTGCGGAGATACAAAATCGCTCCGATGAAAGTGCCGTAGTTCCTACGGAAGTCGCCGTTCAGTTTCGCGATCTTGGACAATTCCGAGGAAGTGTCGACGTCGTTCGCCATCGGGCTGGCTCCTCGCCTACTGGGACCAGCGCCTTATGAACCACTGTTTTGCCCGACGGAGCAAGCGTTATTTCGCTTTATCAGAACGAATTCCGGAATGCTCGAAGCGTTTCAGGAGGCAGCAGGTTCATCGGCCTCCCACGCTGGGGTCGAGTAGTCGAGTGCAACCATCCGTCCTTCGAGCCAGCCCCAGTCGGATGCCTTCGGTTCGAAGGGACAACTATCCTCGCCCGGTATGTAGTCCCAGACGTCTGCGACATCCACGTATTCGTCGTAGCTCATCATCTCCGCCAACGGCTTCGCCGCCCTCATGATCTGCACGGATCCGTTGCGGGAAACCCAGAGAACCGGGCAGAGCAAGGCGCGGCGCGTAGCGTTTGCGCTTCGATAAAGTTTCGCTTCGTAAAGATTGCTCGCACGGCCCCGCGCGTTGCGCGCGAACTTGAACGCGAACCGCCCGAGCACGATGACCGGCGATCTCATGCTGCCGGCTCTCGAGACACTGATCATTCTGTACCCGACTTCCATCGCTTTTGATCACGTCCGGTCTCTGGGGGATCTTCCTTCACGCCGCGGGCGACGATCCGCAGCGCCCCGTCCGAAAGCGGTCGTTGCAGCTTCAGCGCTTCCTCTACAGGCGCGGTCATCCAGATCTCGACCTCGTCGGGCGTCGTCAGGATCACCGGCATCGCCTTTGGGTGAATGGCTCCGACTTCGGCATTTGGCTCCGTCGTCAGGAATGCATAAAGGTCGTTGGCGGTCTCGCCTTCCTTGACCTTCCGGACCGAGGAAACAGGCGAGCGGCCGAGACTCATCGAGCGCGAACCAGATGTCGCCGCCCTCGGCCTCGTTGAATTCGCTGAACGAGTTGAACGGCACCACGCAGCGGTGCTCCGGCCCCAGCCAGCGCGTCCAGTGCTTGCTCTTCACGTTCCGGATGTTGGCGGTGCCCACGTCGGGCTCCATCCGGAACAGTTCCTTGAACTCGACCGCCCTTGGCCTGCAGCTTCTCTGCCCGCTTTTTCGTCGCGTCCATCAGGGCCTTCGATGCGTAGCAAAAAAGCCCGATATTCGCACGGCGCTCGCAGACATCATGGGGCTCACCAAGATCAACTACAACTCCTGCAACTTCAATGATGGCCTGCCTGTTACCGTCCGATTTGCACGAATGGTTGGGGACGTCCTTACCATGGGCTCGGCAAAGGGGGAAGAAAAGCAACCGTTCAAGTTCTATGTTTAAGGATCAGCGTCTTCGCGAACGAGGATGTACAGCCGCTAAATCCGGCTAGAAAATCGATCGAGCGACGTTATCGTACGCCATACGATGTCCAGATCGTCCCTCCGGTAGATCTCCTTTCGCAGGTAGTCCAGTTCGGCGTCGACGGCATCGGCATCTACGTACCAGGCCTTCGGCCGCCCATCCGTGCCGTCGTTCCACCGATAGCCACGCTGCTTAAGCATCTCTTTCAGTGCGAACGGTGCGCCATCAGCCCAGATGCGGTGCTGAGGGCGACGCGCGCGATCGAGCAGAGCCGCAAGCCCGGATTGCTCCGTGCCAGGAAGATCAAACGCCAAAATCTCGAGGACCGCGTTACAATCATCCAGCGCACGGTGAGCGTCGTGGAACAGGCCGAATTCCGAGAGCAGGTAGGCGAGGCGGGCGCCGCTGAGGCCATGGGCTTTCCAGTTGATGCCAGTTGCCGAACAGGCCCAGTGACAGTTCGCGAAGAACGGCCAGTGTCGTTCCGCGACTTTGCGGTCGAAGGCAGCGTTGTGAGCGATTACGATGTGTGTGTCCGCCACGAATTGCTCGAGCGCTATGCCATCGATGTGATGACCCTCGACCATCACATTCGTGATGCCGGTCAGGGCGGTGATCGCAGGCTCAATCGGCGCCGACGGCTGCTGGAATCCTTGGAAGGTACCAATGACGGAGGTGATCCGATCGTCAGCATAGCCGAACTTAACGGCGGCGATTTCGAGGACCTCGTTGCGCGTGGTATCGAGGCCGGTCGTTTCCAGGTCGATTATCAGTCCAATTCGATCGGTCGCGAAGCGAGGTTCGACAGGCCGTGGCACGAGGCGGCGCAGAATCTTGAAATCACCGGTCGCTTCGAGTGCGCGCGCCATCGTCTCGGCCGCTTCGGCATCTCGTGGCGCAGAAGTCTCCTGAGCGATCGGGACTTCAGGAGCGGCTGTATTTGCAGGATTCTCTGGTTGCCTCCACGGCAACCCGAATCGGATGGTTGGCGGTTTTAGCACGCTGATGAGCTCGATCAATTTCTGGTGGCATTGGCGTCGCGCTGGCGCAGAATCGCCTCAACGATGCGGCGCAGACGTCGGACGGAGCCGCCACGCCAGTTGCGCGCAACGGCGATGTGTTCGGCACCGTCAAGCGCCGGAATCCAACTCGCATCGAGGCCGCGCTCGCTGGCAAGGTCAGCGATTACAGCCGGCAAGAGCGCATCGAGATCGCCGGCGGTCGGCTTAGGAAACCTCACCACGCGAAACCGGTCGCGGATGGGCGAGGGCAGGGGGTCGACGCTGTTGGCGGTGGCGACGTAGGAGACGTGCGAGAGGTCAAGGTTCGTCTGCAGCGCAGGATCCGGATAGCGGGCATTGGTCTCCGGCTCGCAGAAGCCGAGCAGGCAGTCCCACAGCCGTCCATAGTCGCTGCGCGTGGCGGCCTTCTCGATTTCTTCGAGAAGGACGAGAGGGTTCGCAATCTTGCCCTGCGCGACGGCCAGGAAGGGATGGCAGGGTTCGGCCGAATACCAGCGGCGGTCGGTACCGCCGAACACGGCGCCGTCGCTTCGGCTTGCGTCCGTACGCCAGACCGTGAGGCCCAGCACCTCGCCCAGCCGCCGCGCAAACCGGCTCTTGCCACCCCCGGCATCGCCGACCAGCAGGAGCGGACGAAGTCTCACCGTGAGACGCCCAACGAGGTCCGCGAGTGCGAAATCGATGACATCCGCGGCGTAAGGGAATTCGAACAGAAGCATGGAGCGGACTTCGTGCAGAGGCGGCACCTCGACCAGCGGCAGAGGCATGTTGATGACGCTCTTCAGCGGACCAAGAATGTCCTTTAGCTTACTGTTCTTCATCTCCTCGCTGCTCAGGCGAGCGACCACCAGATGATGGTCAGGCACGGTTTCCGCGACAGCCTTGGAAGCCTGCGCAGCGCGTTCGACGGCCTTTTCCTCAGCCTCGTCCTTCCTCCTGCGCTGTTCCTCCTCCTTGACCTTGCGCCGGGCGGTCCTCGCCGCCGCAGCAACGCGGTGCTCCGCCATGCGAATACCGAGGAAGCCGGCGTTCCGCGCCGCCAAAACTGCCCTCGACAGCAGGTCGGTGCAGAACGCCAGTGCCGCCCATCCGAATACGAAGCTCTCGAGATCGCAGCAGAGCTCGTCCTCAGCGTGCCGCGAAGCGACTTGAAAAGCCTGGATCAGCGCTTTCCCGACCCTGCGGTAGTCCTCGAAGTAGGTCCGATCGCTTGGCGTCGGCAGGCACAACAGTCGCACGCAGTCGGCAAGGCTGCGCAAAGTCGGCTCGTTCTGGACGACTGCGCGGTGGTCGAGCTCGGCGGCGAGCGCAAGTCCCGCATCGACGCCGGAGGCTAAGGCCCAGGCCACGGTGTGGGGAAGCTTTGGACACAATTCGTCGATCTCGGCAATCAGCCGCTGCTCGATATGCTCGGCGCTGTCGGTGATGAACATGGCGTAGCGGAGCAGCCGGGGCAGATCCTTCAAACGTTCGTCCCAGTCCGACGAATCCGCAGCTGCGCCGGTCGAGACCGCATCGTCCGCCAGCGCCGGCAGACCGAGATCATCGGCATCATCGGTCGTGCTCATGCCTCGTCCTCCGAGCCGTCGCCGCTGGTAGCGCCAGCGGTCGCCATCCGTCGCAAGACACTGCGGATATCATCATGATCGAGCGGCGGACCCAGCCGGTAGAAGCGCGACAGGGAGCGCGCCCACGCGCCATCCGGATCGGCGAACCAGAGGGGCGTGGTGGCGGCTGCGCAATCCCCGAGCCGAGGATGGCCAGTAACGCGTCCGATCAACTTCACGCCTTCGGGCGTAACCGCCGGTACCCAGTCAGTCAGGAGCGGCGCCTTTTGCAGCAGGTTCGGCGAGACTGGACGCCGGCGTTCGAGGCTGTCGCAATCGTCGGCCAGCGCGCGGAGTCGGAGCGCCAGGTCCGGCGTAATGTGGGCGGGATCGAGGAACGGGAATAGGCGCGTCAGCATGGATGAACTCACGAACTTTACTCCTGGTTGAGGCGAGAGAAGAACGATGGACTCCCCATCACTTGCCTGCCGGCCGGCACCGCGCCTTCGCAAACATCGCCGGCCACGATCACGGCGTCGATGCCGTCGGCGATCGAGATCGCCTCGATCGGCAGCACACCGAGATGCAGGTCCGAAAACATTTGCTCCTTCATGCGTTCTCTCCGTCGCGGTGACGCTGCCGGAACGCCGACAACAGCACGGCCTCTGCCTCGCTGAACTGACGCGGATTGGCCGAATGGCGCCTGCCATGGACGTACCAAGACGCGGCCAGCTCCGTCGCGAACTCGTGTTCGAATTCCGTCAGCCCGACGATCTGCGCCAGCACAAGTGCGGCGGCCGCGTTTCGCTCGAGTGCGCAGCGCAAGAGCGCCGTCATCGCGATGTCGACCTCCAGCGTGAACTCCTCGATTGGCATCAAGGTAAAGGCGACGCCGATAGCCGCGGCCGGATCGCCACACAGCGCGGCGGCGGGATCGTCGCCGCCGCGGAGCACGCGGATCCGCTCCAGCGTTTTGAGCAAGAGCAGTTGCTCTGCGTCGCGAAATCCATCCGAGGGCAGCGTCCGCCACCATTGCAGGGGCGGAGTCTGCACAGCCTTAAACGGCCAGGGCTGATTCGGCGGCCGCTTGATGCGCCAGGCCGTGTTGTCGATGCCGGCGTGGGCAGCGATACGCTTCTGAGTGATCGCGAGGGCCGAGCCGGCGCCAGCATGGCGACTTCCACCGTGCCGGCACCTGCGCCCCGGCAACTTTGTGTTCTCGGTCATGGTTTGAACTGCTCCTTGACGCGTTCCTGCTCGCCCGTCCGGGCGAAATCGTTGCGCATGGCCGAGGCGCGGATGTTCTGCGCGACGGCATTGCCGATGACACGCCGAGTTCGAGGCCGGCACCCGGCGGAGGCAAGCCGGAAAGCCCGGCGCGATATGTGAGAATCTGAAATGCGCTGAACGATCACGCCTCGCCTCCGCGGCGCAGGTTACGGCGAGTAGCTCGGCGCAACGACGACGACAGCAGATTGGCGGCGACCCGCCACGACATCGCCAGCTTGGCGCGCAGGCGGGGCTCAAGCGGCATCTCTTGACGCCGATCGACGTCGGCTCCTTGCAGTGAGCGACCATGGCGATTGCCGTCGCAGCGTCCCCGGAGATTGCTCGCCGCCACTCCGGGATCATCGACGTCGTAGCGCGCATGAATGCGGTCACCTCGGCCTTGATCGTGTCGTCGAACGCCTCGGCCGGGATGCTCCGCCAGTATTGCAGCACCGCGGGCCACAGCTCATCACTGCCCTCGTCGCGATGTCCTCGGCCGTCGTTGGGGGGCTTGATCAAAGGGGAGGCTCCATCGTTCGCGCAAGGCGAAGCCTGCGCGTTGAACCGTTCGTGTCGTCATTTGCTTGTGGAATCCGTCGCGGAAGATCCACGGGGGGCCCTGCCATGCCTCGCCGGGCCACGCCCCGGCACGCGGAGCTTATTCGAGCGAAACTTCCTGCACCTGGAAGCGCCCGTATTCGGGGGTGTAGTCGCCGAGCCCGAAGAGGCCGGACATGCGGAAGAATTCCACGATGTTCTCGCGATCGAGCAGCGAGGGCAGGTATGTGCCGTGCACCACCGCGCTCCAGTTATCGAAAATCGGGCGGGTCCTCACCGCGAGCGTGCCGCGGCTGCGGATCCTGACGACGGCACGATGGCGGAAACGTTCATCCGCCCAGAGTTCTGCTGCGGTTTTGTGGCCGTCGAACTGAAGCAGCGCGGCGCCCTCGGCGCGAAACGCGGCCTTGGTCGTGTCGCCCATCTTGAGCTTCGTGGCGCCGTCGACGCATACGCTCTTGATCATCTTCTGCGGCAGGCAGGGGGCGCCGTGATGCAGATAGAGCGAGCCGTGGAATTCCAGTTCGGCAATTCTCATATGGTCGGCCTCGGTCTTCAGGCGTTTCGAGGTCACCGCGGCCAATGCCTTAGTGATAGGGTCGAGCGGGTCGCCCAAGCGGGAATTGTGCATGAGCATGGGGCCGACGCCGACCAGACGCAGGGAAATCTTCTCAATGCTCATCAGGCGATCTCCAGAGCGGGGCGGTAATCGAACAGCGGAGGCGGCGGGGCGACGGGCACGTAGTCGGGCGGCACGACGGGGGACCGCGCGTACTTGCGCGCGCGCTGGATGCACGTCACGTCTAGGTGACAGTCGTGACACAGGGTGGTGAGGTCGTCGGGAAGTTCGCAGCCGAAATTGCGGTAGGTGCGATGATGGACTTCGAGCCGCACGTCCTCACCCGAGACGAAGCACAGTCGGCAGCGTTGACCAGCGGCCCGGAGCTCGGCGAGACGGGCGGGGCTGGTTTGCCAAGCGGCGCTGCTGATGTAGCGTGCGTAGAAATCCGAATCGCGCTGGGTGGATGTGTACGCGACGGGCGAGGGCGCGACCTTGCCGGGGATGGACGGTTGGCGGTCGCCCAGGTTGCAACAGGGCTGGCCGGCGGCATCGGGGAACGTCATGGGGGCCTCGTTCGATTTCGACGGGGATGGTTTAGCATATGAAATGCATATGTGCACCAGAAATGCACAATCATGGTTAACGGTCGGCAAATCGCATCCGCACGCGTCTGGCTCGGCATCTCACAAGCCGAGCTGGCGATGGCCTCGAAGGTCGCCACGCGGACCATTGCCCATCTTGAAAACGGCGGCCGTATTCCGCACGATCGCACTCTGAAGGCACTGGTGGATTGCCTGGAGGAGATGGGCGTCGAATTCCTGATGGATGACGACGATGCCGCCGTCGGCGTCGGCATTCGCATCCGCCGCCCCAAGCTTCATCCGAGCATCTTGTCGGCTCGCAAGGAGAAGGCCGAAAAGAGCGGTCTTGCGGCAATCGGAAAACAGAAATCTTCGAAAAAGGACGGCTGACCGAAGTTTGTCATGCCGCGTTGCGATCCTGCGCCAGGTCGTCCGCTTATCGAGTGCTTGAACCGAGCCGCCCGGCGAGGGACTGTGCTGAACAACAAGCGGAAATCGCCTCTGACGATGTCATGGCCCTTTATAAGTTCATAACTTGAGCCAGCCGCTGGCCAATGTCTTATTCCGCCCGGCGCCGTTCACGCGCGGCGAGAAGCTTGTACGACCGTCTTGTCTCGCCCGGCGAGCAGAATTGGAATGTCTCGCAGCGTCAGTTTCCGGCTTCGTTCAGTAACTATGATTGCCCGCTTGCGAGGGCGCTCGGCCTGACTTACCTCGTTTTGGGCTCGGCTTTGCGGGACTTGCCCGGCCTTTTGGTTCCACCTCCTGCCGAACTCTTGCTCTCCGGCCCACCTGTCTGGATTTATCGGATTGGGCGGGCATTGCCTCGCGTGAGCATGGTCGGCGAGTCCAGAGCCGACGCAAAGCGACTGGATCGAAGCGAGGCTGAACCTGGTGCGCCGGCGCGTCTTGATGTCCTCACCGCGTCGACGACCGCCGGGCTTCTGCTGGTGCACGACGTCTACTATCCCGGTTGGGTGGCGGAGGTCGACGGGAAACCACGGCCCATCATCCGAGCCGATCTACTATTCCGCGCCGTAGAGGTTCCGGCTGGAGTGCACGACGTTACGTTTCGTTTTGAGCCCTTTTCGTTAGACAACCTGGAACTTGCGCCGAAGATGGCTTTCGGCTCGCGGATGATGGACCCGTTGCACGCTACGGTCGACTGCCCATTCCCTTCGCCACATGATCTCCCTTGACGATACTCCAGCGTTGCCCTCCCTACATCCCATCAATCTGCACATGTTCGGTTTGGGCCGATTCCGTTGAAAAAGGCCGGCAGTATTCCGTTGTAATGGTTGGGCGGGGATGAGATCGAGGTGGTCCCTATAGGCATCGCGATCAGCCTGGCCATCTTCCGAAGGTTCTGTGCGGTGGCTGCGAGAGTGAACTCGTCGCGTGCGCCGTTTGGGCCTCGCAATCGTAAACGGTCGAGCTTGAGAATGCGCTTGAGGTGCGCAAACAGCATCTCGATCTTCTTCCGCAACCGGCGTGAAGTACGGCCCTCCCATGATCGTGCTATCTCGCGCGCCATGTCGCGAGCGCCCTCGGGTTCTGAACACGCTGCATTATGTCCGCGCCGTTGGTGCCCTTTGGCACGGGCTGAACCAGATCCGATGGGAACGTTTGAGAAATCAAATCCTCCAGGGCAAGTTCGAGCACTTCTCCCTGAAGCTGTTGCGAGCCCTGCTGCAGTTTGCGCCTAAGCTCGTCGTTAGCCTTCATGGCGTCTGAAAGCCGCCTATCTTTCTCTGCTGCTTGCCGCGCATGTTCTTCTTCGAGCCGCGTCGAAATTTCTTGCTGAAGCCTGACTCGCTCTTCGTCAAGCTTTCTAGCCATTTCCAGATCGCGCGCCTTTTCTCGTTCCTCTAGATTTCGCTTCTCGGTTCGGAGTTGAAGCTCGATTGCCTGCGAGTACCGTTCGGCCCGTTCGTCCACCTGCCGCTTAAGGTCCGCAATTTCAGTTGAAAGTCCGGACCTCAATTGTGCTTCAATCTCTTTTGACAGTTTAGCTCGTTCTGCAGCAAGCCTGTCAGAAACCGTCCGATCAAGCGCTGCTGCTTTTTCATCCAGTTCGCGTTCTCTTGTCGCAAGCAGCCGTCGCGCTTCCAGCGCTTCGGCCTTAAATTCCTCGTGCATTCGTTCGGCAATTTGGTGATGAATGGCTTCGCTGATCGGGATCGCCTCCCCACAACCTGGGCACTTGATAGTACCGAACCCCGTTTCCTCCTTCGCCACGATAGCCTCCAATCGATCATTTATTGCGTTAGTGAATCACATCGAAGCCGCTCGTGCAGAATGGCACGATACGCCGCTCGCGAACCCAGTTTGTCTCGTGCTATGCATGCGCATCCACAGAAGCCTGCATCCGCAACAGCAACAGTCTGCCGACGCAGCACCAATGCGGGACCGTTGAAGCCTAAAGCCTCTTTCTGCTCCCTGCGAATTTGAAGGTGCGGCTTTTTGATTTCGGCGCAGATGAAGCGAAGCGTCACAGGGTACTCAAATCATCCGGCACTTCGCCGAATTTCCTGATCACCTTGGCATCGCTGAAATCGCCACTAGCAGGGTCACCGCTGCGGCTAATGCGACTGCACCGACGTGGCCTTCTTTGCGGGACAATGCCTCAGCGCGCATTGCAGCGGCGTTTGGATTGAAGCATTCCGTGGGTTCGCCAGCGGCAATACCGTCATCGGCGGCGACGAACGGCAGCGCGACAAAATAGGTGACTTCCGCCACGGCCTGACTCCAACTGCTTGACCTGACCGATCAATAATGTTCTCTATATGTTCCGTGTCAATCTGGCCTGACCATGACGAATCAGCGACCCGCAAGCTGGCGAATGCCGTCCCCAAAGCAGATGGAGAAGCTGGCGCGGGAGGCTGCTCGTCGGCGAGATATCGATAGGCCGGATCATTCAGCACCAAACGATCCGATACCGGATGGACTATGGGAGGCAGTCCTGGGCGATCCACGCGCCGCCGGACGGTCACCGCTGCCGATCCTGCAATGTCGCCTCTCGGAAATTCCGTATCATGTGCTGCGTGTGGAATGCGCGCGCTGCTTTCGTATCGTAGAAATTCAGAAGACTGATGTTGTAAGGTTCTATGGACCACATGCCGTCTGGAAGAATGTGGCTCAACGCCTGCTCGACCAGACCTGCACAAAGCGGACGGGCAACCACGAGGAAGATGGATGCTGGCCAAACTGGTGCGCATGAGTAGGTTGGTACGAGCCTTCATTTTTCTTCCACATGCCTACACAACGGCAGGAGCGAACGTTGGTTCACCAATCCATCTGCCCAGTCGGCGAGGAGGTCTCGAGGACGAGAGGGGTTCTCGAGGGAGAAGGCGCCGAGGCGGGAACCTGTGCAAGTCGAAGCCGTTCGCCACGACGGGGCCCTGAAGGAGCCGTCGCGATGATCGAAACCGATACCCTCTTGGAAAAATGCCCCCGCTGTGGCGCCTGGCCCATGGCCGCGAGCCTGCAGCGGACGTCATCCGCGCAGCCGGATGTCCGGTTCAGGTGTCCAAGGTGCCACGGTGACGAGGCGGGCCGGCTGCGGCGCCCGTCCGTGCCGCGCGACCCCCCGCGGACTGCGGCCTGAGATGAAGATCCGGTCCCATTCCGAAAGCCACATCGTCGAGCTTGAGGACGGCTCGCAGTGGCAGGTGTTTCCAGGCGATCTGGATCTCACGCTTGCATGGAAGCCCAAGACTGATCTGATGGTCGCTGCGGCGGACGACGACGTGGCCTCGCACGCGTTGGTCGGCGGCGGCGTAAAGGTCCGGGTCATACCGCTCGGCGAAAGCTGGCGACTGCGTGAGGTCAAGGACGTGCTGAAGCAAGGTTGATCGCGGGAACCGGTCCGCTGTGATTGCGGTCGCACCTCGCTCTTGAGGCCGTCCATGGACTCCCGAATCCAAAGCGCGCGGCCGACAGGCTATCTGTCCCGCAGCGCTGGGGCCGGCATGGCATATTTTCATCTCTGTTCGTATTTTTGCCGATGGGCCGCAGGCCGATCGTCTGCGGCCATTTTGCATCCGGCGCTGGGAATGGCGGAGCGG
Organism: Bradyrhizobium diazoefficiens; assembly: GCF_016616425.1. NCBI lineage: Bacteria > Pseudomonadati > Pseudomonadota > Alphaproteobacteria > Hyphomicrobiales > Nitrobacteraceae > Bradyrhizobium > Bradyrhizobium diazoefficiens. The sequence goes on along the minus strand of NZ_CP067101.1, from coordinate 4,870,848 downwards.
TTTGCCGCGTTCGGGAACCGGATGATCAGCCGCTGCGGGCCGCGCCCACCGTATCGGCCATCCTCGCACCGCGTGCTCCTATGGGCTTCTCGGCACCCGTCGTCGTGTCGCGCGCGGTCTGGTGCTCCATCTCGGCGTCGAGCTCGGCTCCGAGCAGGATCACGATCGCGGAAATCCACAGCCATGTCATGAAACCGATCGCGGCGCCTAGCGATCCGTAGGTCTCGTTGAACTTGCCGAAGTTCGCGGCATACCAGGAGAACAGCGCCGACGCTCCCAGCCATAGGATCGTCGCGACCGCGCTGCCCCACGTGATCCAGCGCCAGCGCGGCGATTCGCGGCTCGGCCCGAAACGATAGATCAGCGCGAGCGCCAACGCGACCGCCACGAACATCGCGGGCCATCTGGCAATGCGGACCAAAAGATCGGCGGCGTTCGACAGGCCGACGAATTTCAGCGCCACCGGCGCAATCACCACGGCCCCAAGGGCGACCAGCACGAACGCGATGCCGGCGAGGGTGAACGACAAGGAGACCGCGTTGAGCTTCACGAAGCCGCGCTTTTCCCTCTCGCCGTAGACGATGTTGAGCGTGTCGAACAGCGACTTCATCGCGGCGTTCGCGCTCCAGAGCGACACCGCGAGTCCCACCAGGAAGGTCAGACCGAGCGTCTGATGCCCCTTCGAGGCCACGCGGGTAAGCTGATCCCTGGCGACGTCGATTGCGCCGCCAGGAACCAATCCGGAGACTTGGTCGAGGTGCTTGGCGATACTTCCGGGATCGGAGAAGAGGCCGTAGATCGCGACGAGAGCCGCCAGCGCTGGGAAGATCGCGAGCAGGCTGTAGTAGGTCATCCCGGCGGCAAGCGCGAGGATGCGGTGCTCGGAGATGTTGTCATTGACGCGTAGCAGGATGTCCTTCCATCCGCGCGCCGGAATCTCGGACGGCGATGCGGCCTCCCGGCCTCGATCTGCGCCTTCCGTCGCCAGGCCGATCGCCGGGGCGTTGCGGCCGGCTGCCTCCTTGCGGGGAAAAGCTTCGCGTTCGTCGCGCCGCGCCACGCGCTCAGGCGGGGCGAGGCGATCCCACAGGAATGCCACCGCAAAAAAACCCAGCGCTGCCGCCAAGCTCCATCCCGCGCCATTTGTGTGCCGGGCACGCGACACCTGAATGTTGGCCATCTTCTCCCTCCGCGGAATCAATCGCACCGCGGCTGAATGGGTTCCCGAGGGCTCCCGGTCGCGTTCGCGGCGGCTAAATCCGGATCCGGTCGGTCCGCCAGTTGTCGATTGCCCTCCGAAGCGACGCGCGTGAGCTCATCCCGATGCTGATTGCCGCGCTCCGGAAGAAGCCACATCGTCGAGCTCGAGAAGTCTCGCGTTGATCCTAGTCCGCTACCTTCGCAGGGAGCGACTCGCCGCGGCGACGTCATGCTTCGAATAGCTCGTCCCGGCCGCAGGCGAGCTACATACGATTCCTACACCGATCTCATTTGATTCCAGGAACATCGATGGGACCATCATGTTGGATTTGGCGGAGATGTAACGGGAGAATGCGACCGTAGCCGCGCTGCCAAGGGCGGCTGCGCATGAGGGATTTCGACCATGCAAGACACGATCACCCAGACAGAACAAAAAGCACAACAAGCAGCAGAACAGCAAAAGCAGACCGGCGCAAACCAGATCGATCAGGTGGCCCAGGCCGTCCATAGCGCCGCCAACGAACTTCAACAGCAAATGCCCAAGGCCGCCGAATTCGTGCACGCGGCCGCCTCCCGCATCGAAGAGGGGGCGGGTGCGCTGCGCGATCGGAGCCTGCTGGACGTGATGGGCACCTTCAATGATCTCGGTCGCAAGGAGCCGTTGGCCATGTTCGGAGGCGCGGTGCTCGCCGGCTTTGCGATCTCTCGGTTTCTCAAGAGCTCCGCAGACACCAAGCGCGGAGGAAGCACGTCATGACCCCCACACAGCCACGCTCCGTGCCTGAGATCATCAGCGATCTGTTCTCCCAGCTCACGGTACTGCTGCGCAAGGAAGCACAGCTTGCGCGCGCGGAGGTCTCCGACAACATGGCCAGCATCGGCAGAGGGCTCGGATTGATCGTCGGCGGCGCTGTGCTGCTGATACCCGCTCTCGTCATCCTGCTCCAGGCTGGCGTTGCGGCGCTGTCCGAGCGCTATGGGATGGCCTCCTACTGGTCAGCCCTGATGGTGGGTGGAATCGCGCTGATACTCGGAATCATCCTCCTTCTGATCGGCGTCAGCCGTCTCAAGATCGAAAACGTCATGCCCAGTAAAACCGTCCACCAGCTCCAGCGGGACGCCTCGGTGGCGAAGGAACAAGTGAGTAAGGACCATGAGCCACGCCGAGCAGCTTGAACGGGAAGCCGAACAGACCCGCGCGCAGATTGCGAACACGCTGGACGAATTGCGCGCCTGCATGACGCCCGGGCACGTCGTCGATCAATTGGCGGAGAGGATGAGCGAAGGTGCCGCCGCCGCGTTCGCGCGCAACCTGAGGGATCAAGCCGTCCGCAATCCGATGCCGCTTGCCCTGATGGGAGCAAGCCTGGCCTGGCTGATGCTGGGCGGCAGGTCGGCCGACGGGTTCATGCGCCGCCCGGGCGAGCGTCTTCGCGACGCGGCCGATGACACTGCCGATAGCCTGCGTGGTGCGACCGATAAGGCGGGCGAGAAAGGCGCCGAATGGAGCGATAAGGTCTCCGCTGTCGGAAGCGACGCTGCCGCAAACCTAGGGTCAACCGCCGAGGACGCCAAACGGGCGGCGTCGCAGACAGGAGACCGGCTGCGCGACATGGCCGGTTCGATGTCCGATTCCGCTCAGCAGACCGCTTCCGAGACGGCCGAAGCACTGCGGGAGACGGCGGGGTCGGCCAAGGATGCCGTCCAACGGAGCGCTGCAGCCGGGTACGACACGGTTGCGGACACGGCCCGCCGGACCGCATCTTCGATCACGGAATCGACCAAAGCCGCCGGCCAACGAACGGTGCAGACAGGCAGCACCTTGCTCGATTTCTGCCGCGAACAGCCGATGCTCTTGACTGGCCTGGGGCTCGCGGTCGGAGCGCTGGCCGGCGCCTTGCTGCCTGCGACCGAAGCTGAAAATCGGCTCATGGGAGAGACGAGCGACAGCCTCAAGAACCGCGCCCAGGATCTCGCGTCGGAGCAGGTGGAGGGAGCCAAGAAGATCGGCGAGCGCGCGCTGGATGCGCCGGCCGACGAGGCCTCCCAACAGGCGGAAGGCGCGGCGCAGGAAGCCAAGGCCGACGAAGCCACGCTGGTGCCTCACTCGGAGACGACTGAGCGTGAGACGCGAGGACAGCCCTGGAGCGCCGACAATGCACCGCTCTGAGCAACAAACAGGAGCAGGAGCGGTAACTTGCCATGGTGGCCTGCCGCCTGCCGTGGAAGACTCGCCAGAAAAGAGACCGCGCGACCGGAGGTTCGCTTGCGCTTTCCCGAGTTGTCGAGGTGCTCTGCCCACGCTCTCAGGCGATTCTGGCGCCGGGCCAGGCCACCACCGTCCCGACATAACGAAACGGTCGCGGCCGCTGTCCTTCGCGGCATAGGGCGCACGGTCATCTGCTTGAAGCGATCGCGGCCCTCGATGCGATAATCCTTCCACTTGAAGGTGACGCCTCGTTCGTCGCAGGCGATCAGGCGGCTGTTGGCGATGGCGACGCGGTGGGTGTAACGCGACAGATAGGCCAGCACCGCCTCAGGGCCGCCGAACGGTCGCTTTGCGTAGACGACCCATTCGGCCTTGCGCAGCGGGGCGAGGAAGGCTGCGAAGGATTGTGCATCGGCCAGATGGATGTCGTCGCCGAAGAAGCTCAGGTGGCCAGCTTGGTGCGCGGCGACGAACTTCTCCAGGAACAGCCGCCGGAACAGGCGGGAGAGCACGTGCACGGGGAGGAAGAAGCCGGGCCAGCACGAAACCCATTTGCTGCCGTCGAGGGAGATGCCGCCGCCCGGCACGATCATGTGCACGTGGGGGTGATGGGTGAGCGCCGAGCCCCAGGTGTGCAGCACGGCGGTGATGCCGATCCTGGTTCCCAAATGCTTCGGATCGGCGGCGATCGTCAGCAGGGTCTCGGCCGAGACCTTGAACAGCAGATCGTAGACCACGGCCTTGTTCTGAGGCGATGTCGGCGATCGGCGCCGGTAGCGTGAACACCACGTGATAGTACGGCACCGGCAACAGCTCGGCTTCGCGGTCGGCGAGCCAGTCCTTGGCGGCGGCGCCCTGGCACTTCGGGCAGTGGCGGTTACGGCACGAGTTGTAGGCGACGGTCGTGTAGGCGCAGTCCGCACAGCGCGCGACATGGCTGCCGAGCTCCGCCGTGCGGCAGCGCTCGATCGCCGGCATCACCTTCAACTGGTCGAGGCTGACATGGCCGGCATGGGCCTTCCGCCATGCCGGGCCATGGGCGCGGAAGATATCCGCAACCTCCAGGACTAAGCGCGACACCGCCTTGCGTCACCCGGGCGGCCGGATCTCCTTGAGCTTGAGCGCGATGTGCTCCAGCGGGCTCATGACCTCGCTGATCGTCTTGGTGGCAACGCGGGTATAGAGCGCGGTAGTGTCGAGCTTGGCGCGGCCGAGCAGCACCTGGATGACGCGGACATCGGTGTTCTGCTCGAGCAGGTGGATGGCGAAGCTGTGCCGCAAGGTATGCAGCGAGACGCGCTTGTTGATCTCCGCCATCTGGGCGGCGGCATGACAGGCACGATTGAGCTGGCGGGTGGTCATCGGCTGGGCCGGATCGCGGCCCGGGAACGGCAACCCTGAGGCGGCGCCGCCTTCCACCAGGCGCGCAGCAACTCGAGTAGAACAGGCGACAGCATGACGTTAGGGTCCTTGCCGCCCTTGCCCTGCTCGACGCGGATGATCATCCGCTTGCTGTCGATGTCAGGGACCTTGAGCGAAACCACCTCTGTGGCGCGCAGCCCCGGCGCGCCATAGGCCACGCTCAGCGCGGCCTTGTACTTCAGCCCCGGCGCGGCATCGAGCAGCCGCGCCACCTCCTCGACGCTGAGCACCACCGGCAGCTTGCGCGGCTTGTGAATGACGTGGGTATGCTCGACGATCTCGTGGCGCTTGAGTGTGATCTTAAAAAAGAACCGTAGGGTCGAGACGGTCTGATTGATGGTCGACACGCCAACGCCGCTCGCCGTCAGATGCAACTGGTAGCGGCGCACGTCCTCGAAGCTCGCCGTATCGGGCGAGCGCCCGAGAAACGCCGCGAAATTCTTGACCCTTTGCACGTAATCATGTTGGGTCTTCGGTGCGAACTTGCGGATCGTCATGTCTTCGATCATGCGCCGGCGCAACGGGCTTACTGTCTCGTCGGTTATGGGGATGCTCCTGTTTTGAGTGAAGGTTGCGAACCCTCATCTCAAGACAGGACGCCCCGTTGCGCTATCCTCTTGGCCGTGCCGGCAGCCGCAGCGCCCTACCGCGCGAGCGGTTTAGTCCCATGGCCCGAAGGCGAGGCCCGCGCAGGTGATGAAATGGTCCGGTTATCGCGGGAGACAGGAAGTGGCTGGCAGTCCTTCCGAACGGCCCTTTTGACCCAAAGCAGCCTTTCGAGAACCTGCTATCGGAGGTGCTGTTGCCACTCTCGTGGGCCCGGATAACATGAGTTCCGAGACTTTTTACTTGACGTCCCTAGTTCAAAGTCCGCTGTGGTCAATCTACTGGGCGAGCGTTGCTGTTCGGGGACCATGCTCCCCGTCGAGCTCCCCGCAAACATAATAGGGTATCCAGGGCAACTTCTGTTGGATGCCAGTGCTGACCGGCTCGTCCGTGACCTCAACCGTGATTTCATTCCAAGTGAAGTTCGGCCCGAGCGCCGCCTGCAGGTGATCTGGATCGACTAGACTTACGCTCCTCGGGTCGTTGATGTTAGCGAAAGTGACGAGGTCTGGCAGTTGATCGGGCTCGATTTTGTGCGGCCCCCGTTGGCCAGCGATTTTAGACACCGTATCCATGTAGTCAGCAGACGGAGCTACCTTATATAGGTCGCTCAAGAGTTCGAGCCCCGGCCCTGCACCATTGCTCCAACCGTAGTACGCGCGAATTCGATTTGTCAGCAGCGCGACCAGGGGCTTTGCGCCTGAGCCGAGGTCGAGGTACAAGGCCTCGCCGCACAGATGGTGAAAAGTGCCGCGCTCGGGAAAGTAGACGTTTTGAAACGTTACCTCACCAACGCTCGACGCGCGTTTGACACCGTCGGGCGTGTTGACCGCAAGCGTAAGCTTGTATCGATAGCTCTTGGAGCAGCCTGAGAGGACTAAAGCCATCGCGAGGACGGCCGCTAGACGCAATAGTCGCCTCGGCTCCAGCGAAATAGTCGACCCAGCAGAGCCTTGTCGAACCATTACCCCGTTATTGCGCCTCCTCTGATTTGTCTCTCGAATAGGCATTGTGAGTGAATAGCACGGAGAGGTTGCAGGAATGATTATTCCGATCGTTCCCTTGGCGGCTAATCTTTTACTGGCAGTTAGGAATGTCCCCATCGATCGCAAATTTGGTCGCGCCGGCCAGCGGAACCATTGGGGAGGTCCGCTTCTGGCCTTCTGCGACTTCGAGCGAGGTCCGCTCTTCCGCTGCTGTTGAGGGTTGAGCGGACATCAGTCACGGGCAGGGGGCAGTAACACGCCCTAGCCAGAAACCATAGAAGCAATTGACGATGCTGAAAATCTCACTCTGCGTTCGTTAGTAAATCCCAGTTTCGCGAGTTCGTCGGCGATGTCACGTAATGAGCGCTGGTGCCCCTTTGGTGATCGCCGGCGTAGACGCTTTGCTGTGGCGACCAGCTCCGATGATTGAGCTCCGCCCAGTTCTTCCGACCCTCGACTTTTCCGACGGCATCGCGCTTGCGCTGACGCGCGGCGTAACTTTGCCACCGTGGTCGCCTTCTCGAATTGGGCGATGGCACCGAGCACTTGGCGCACCAACACCGCTGTTGGCGTGTCCTCGATCAAGAAGTCAGGCGAGCTCGCTGGGATCAGCGTGACGCCGAGGCTGCGGAGATGGTCGTGTCCGGCAAGTTGGACCGCCAAGTCGCGCGCAAACCGGTCAGGGCTCTCGACTAGGATCGTCCTGATCCCGTTGCCGGCGATGCGGTCGAGCATTGCCGCAAAGCCAGGTCGCTCGGCGATCGGGTCTGACAGCCGTAGCAGTGCAGTCAGCCACCGTCATTCCAAGCGTGTCTCGGGCGCGGCAATTGCCGTCGGCGCCGCTTCCGCATCCGGGACGTTCCCTCGGACATCCAACGTGTTCGTCGGCGCAGCGGGGAGCGGCGGCCTGAGCTGCCAGTTCGATCCCGGGATTGCAACGCTCTGCAGGTCGTATTTGGCTCTCTCGATATCTTGGATAGACCAGCGGGTAGGATCGAGCTCCGGCAGTTCGAGCGGAAAATCGAAGTCGCGAAGTTCATCACGAATTGGCTCTTCTTCGGGATCTGCGAGAAAGCGAACGAGGGTTGCGGTTAGCTCGCTGGTACATAGGCCCAGAACACGCTCCATGTTCTGACGGCCATTGGGATTGTGAGGTCCGACGTGCTCAAAGAGCATGCGATAGCCCTCGTGTGCGTGGCTATTGGACACGATCATGCTACGGACGCTCTCTTCGAGATGGATCGGCCGAGGTGGGTCCAGAGGTACGAAGGGCGCCTCCGGGAAATCTTCAAGCTCGAGCCGACAAGTTCCGATATCTGCGCTAGGATCGCCAAGAGGCTCTGGAAAGTTTTCGAGCTCAGGCGGACCCGGCGGGATCTCTCCGGTATCTGCGTTGAGATCTGGTTTTGTTTCACGCTGATGTGGCAGTGCCGCCGGCAGAGAGCGCGCTGCAATCTCGGTCAACTCCTCGACCGACCGAGCGAGCGCCGTATCGATGTACAGGTGAGCATGGGCATGCCGTCTGGCGACGAGAAGTAGAGCTGCCCAGATATGCCGGTGGCCCGTTAGCTCGACGATAAGTCGCGTGTTGCGAGGAAGACCGCGGGCTTCCCTGATGGTAACCGTGGTTGCCGATCTTATGTCCGCAAATCTCTCGAGATCGATCCGTTTGACCTCCCCGTGATGTGCGACTTCGATCGCACTCTTCGACGGAGCGATGCCGACAATCTGCGCGAACTGACCGACCTCGAGAGGCGGATCTTCGCAAGCCTGGGTCGTGACGATCCATTCGCCGACTGACAGGTTAAGTGTTCCGCCAAAGGTCGTCAGCTCCTCCACCGGTTCGATGATTTTTGCGCGGACGCGCTGTTCGCTGATCGTCCGGGCCAGCTCGTTCATTCGGTGCCGATCCTGGCACGCGACGATGAGCGACGCATTGCCGGCTTTCTGACCGGGTGCGCCGAACCTCAAGAGCCCGCCATCGGCCATCGCGTTGATCGCGAGCCGGATCAATCCGGCTCTCAGCAACCGTTCGACATCGCCTTGTCCGTAGCGTTCCGTGCTTGGCCCCATCCGATCCGCGGCATAAGCTGCGAGGCCGCGGTTGACGATCCCGTGCCGGCTACTCTGGTCGTGACCAAGAATGAGCTCGGCTTCGTGTTTCTGTGCCTCTTGCAGCAGCCGAGCCAGGCGCTGATCGTCGATGCGTTCGGCGTGCGGCACGATGACGGTACGCCCGGGGCGAATAGCAAGGTCGCGTTCACGGCCGATTGCCAGCAAATAGTCGGGACCTGTCACGGCCATATTGATGGTGCCGGCGACCGGCGCGTGCGCCGCAAGGGCGAACGCCGTTTCCTCGCAATCAGCCAGAGCATGGCCGAGGATCACGGGACGATCGGGGTGATTCCCGGCATGATAGTGCCCGACAATACGTTGGACGAGCGACGTATGATCGGCGGCGGTAAAGGTCGCGATCCGCCCTTCGCTCGAACGATCGATAAGTCCGGCTGCTTCCGCCACCAAGTCGTGGATCCGCCGGGTCGTCAGGTACCGCGGCCTGTCTGAGCCGTCCTCAGTCAGCGTTACGATGTCGTTGTCGGTCAGGATGCGTTCAACAATAGACATACGTTCCGAAGGATGGTCGACGAATTTAGCGCAGAGCCGCTCGAACTCGGCAACGCGCATCGAGGATCGCCCGCGCAAAAGCGTATCGACGAGCTGTGTCGGGGTCCCCCGGATCGCCTCTACATTCGCCGCGTGTGCGTCCTCGCGCGAGCGGGCGACTTGCGCTCTCGTTGGCTCGTTGTGGATCGCTCCCTTGGCATAGACCACCGGCAGGAGGTGCCTGCCAGGGGCGGGGGCGATCGGATCGACCACGAGGTCGAGGCCGAGTTCTTCGAAATATGCCTGCTGTGTCTCCCAGACCAGTGACGGCCAGTCCACGCCCTCGACGATACTGGTACCGAGGATAGTGGATCGGTGACGGGCCATGAGATCTCTAATTCGAGGACCTGCATTTCCATTGGCGTCGAATGCACGAAGTGCGTAATACGCGTGGCCATGGCGATTGATGGTGGCCTCGTGGATCGCCCAGTAGATCGCGATCGCCTCCGATCCACGCGGTCGCCTGACGATCCTCCGCATCAGTTCGCGGGCTTCATGCAGCCATACCTCGCCATCCGGCGGGAGCGCGACGACCAGCGCTAATCCGACTTGTGGCAGCCTGTCTCTCTCCGCGAGCGACGTCCTGACTTTGGCGAACTCGGCGAGATCAAGGTTGACGGCAAGGGCGTCGAGATCGGCGAATCCGGGCGGGTGGTCTTCAGGGAGAATGACGCCGCCGCAAGCAAAGTCGGCGTCGAGGTGCGTGTAGTCGAACAGCTTCTGGATACGTGGATCGTAGATCGCCGTACGCGCGGTGTAGGCGAGAACGCGGACCGCTCCCGACCATACCGTCAGCAGAATTGGCATCAATCGAGCAAAAGTGATCGCCATCGAGATGGGCCTAATTTTTTGTATATTGAGCGTTGCTGGGCGCCTTGAAGCACCGTTTCGCCGTCGCCGAAAAACGCTGTTTCCGATTTCTGTCGTTCATGGTCTCGTCTCTCCCAGGAGGGACCGATATGGCCACCACGCACCGCACTCGTATCAAACAGCTCGAAAGTGCCGACGCCGAGCTGGCCGCCCTGCGCGACCAGCGAGCTCGGATCGACGCGAGGATCGCAAGTCTGGAATCCACGCGGAAGGAGGAACTCATCGCGCTCGCGACTGACATCCTAAACGACATGAACCTAGCGCAAGTGCCCGCTTTAACGATCTTCGCACACTTGACGGCACTGGATGGCGCCGTCGACCGGAGCCATGGCGATCATCCCGCTGAAGTCGAAGAGGTCACTGACGAAGAGAAGGTCGAAGCCTTCGTTAAGATCACCCGCAATACGGCGATCCGCAAGCGCATCATTCTCGAACAATGTGGATTGCACTGGCACGGTCGGGACGCCGGCTGGACCGGAGTTGTCGGCGCCGTCACGCTGGCGAAATTGCGTGACGTCTTCGGGGACAGGGTGGAGAAGCCGCCGTTGATCGAGCCCAGGGAGCCCTGCTTGTCCGCGCCGGAAAGCGATGCTGCGCCCCTTTGCGCCGACGAGGAGCCCGATGGCGGCGGGAGCGAAGCCGACGCTGGAGCGGCGGAGATCGCCGACGGCGAATCGACCATCGATGCGGTGGCCCCGGTCGCGACCACATTTTTTCGAGGCTTTCCGCCGCGCCGCCCGGCTCAGTAATAGGCGGATGAGCCGTCGTAGTCGCGATGTGTACGAACGGCCGGTGCCCGATATCGTGCATCAATGACCGAGTCGGACCATCGCAAGATGCGCACGTTCGGGACCTGGCAGGCCGGCCTCGTCGTGACCTTACCTATGCGGCACCGGGCTGCTACACACGCCGCGTGTCGCCCGGAATTTTCCGAGGTATTTCAGGTACGTAGCTGCAGAGGCCGTAGAGCCTTGGCGTGGCTGGGGATCCACGCGCGAGAGCTATTGCTGGGTCAATTTGACCGGTGCCTTGTCGAAGGTGTGCAGGTACGCGATCAGGTCCTTGATCTTCTGCTCGTCCTTGATGCCGGCGAAGGCCATCTTGGTGCCCGGGATCTTGGCCTTCGGGTCCTTGATGTAATCGCTGAAGGTCGCCTCGTCCCAGGTGATGCCTGAGTTCTTGTTTGCGGCGGAATAGCTGTAGCCCTCGACCGACCCGGACTTGCGCCCGATCAGACCGTTGAGAACCGGTCCGACCACGTTCTTGGCGTTGTCCCCCACTTGGTGACAGACCTTGCAGACGGCGAAGATCTTTTCGCCCGCGGCGGCATCCTGGGCACTGGCGTGGCCAAGACCCGCCGCGAGAAACAAGGCAACAAGTGCAGCCCGGTTCATCGAATTCTCCTTCTTTCGGTTTCAAGTGGATTGATCAAGCGGCGATTTCAGACGATTTGCCCGCCGCGTCGATGAGGCGCACCCGTTCGACGTCGACGTACGGCATCAGCGAACGGATCCTCTCCTCGGGCAGCAGGCTGAAGGCGGTCGATAGCGCGTCCGCGGCGGTCGCGCTGCGGGCTACCGTGGTGACGCTCCGGTAGCGAGCGGCGCAGCGGCCCGATCCTGGATCGAAAAGGTGGTTGAAACGGCCATCGCGATCGAACTGGAAGCCGTACGTTCCGGAGGTCGACACGGCGCGGTCGACGATCGAAAGGACCGCTTCCGTGCGCCCCGCGACTTCCGGATCGGCCACCCCGACTTCCCATGGATGTCCGTCCGGACGCGATCCGATGGCCCGGGTCTCGCCCATATCGACCAGACTGTGCGTGATGCCATGGGCCTGCAGCAGCTCGACGACCTTATCAGTCACGTAGCCCTGCGCGATCCCGTTCAGGGTCACGGCCATGCCGTGCGGCATCGCGATCCGATCTCGGCTGACGGACAGGCGCTCGGAGCCGACGCATGCCAAGGCCGCCTGCACCGCGCTCGGCGCCGGACCCGCCGGGTCGGCATCATCGCGGGAGAAGTGGCCGGCGTGGAGACCCCACAGCGGCTGCACCGTCACATCGAACGATCCACCGGTTAGATTCGCGTAGTGCTGCGAGATCGTGAGCAGGTCGACCATTTCCGGGGCGGGATCCACCAGAATCCCGGTCCGGTTCAACTCGACGAGAGCGGAATCCTTCAGATATAGACTGAACAGCCGCTCCAGACGCCGCGCTTCGCTCGTAGCCAGCGAAACCAGCCGCTCCGCCTCACCGCGGTCCTCGTGGTGGAGCTCCATGGTCGCGCTGGCGCCCAGCATCGTGCCGCGCCAAACGACGGGTCCAGCGCCGGCCCAGGCGACGTGGCCGGCGGGAAGAAGGCCGAGACCTGACGCTGCGGCGGTGATCCGGATGAAACGTCGGCGGGACATCTTGCTCGGCATCCGGTCCTCCTTAATTGCTCGGCCGACCGAGAGGGGCGGCCTCGTCGTCGATTGCGGCGCTCCCCTGAGTGCTTGCCGACGTCAGAACGTAGTCTCGAGGCACCTGATCGAAAGGGACGATCCTACCCCCGTTTTTGCGGACGAAGATCTCGGCTGCCGCGCGCTCCGAGAATGGCACCGCCTCGTCGCCTCCCATGCCGCTCTGGGCGCGACTTCCGATCACAAAGACCGCTTCCCTGGCTTCGACCCAGTTATCGGCACCCGGCTTATCCCAGCTCGGCGCCTTGCCCATGTCGGAGACGTAGATCGCCTGGATGTCTTTCGGCTCGTCCGGCAGCATGGTGAAGGCGATGGCGTCTCTCGCGGACGAGAACCAGACAGGCTCGATCAGACTTGCGACGAAGATGTGCCCTTTAGGTCCCGGGTGCTCGAGCACGTTCATGCCGCAGTAGTGACCGATGTCTTCGGCGGCCATCCTGTGGGGCGCCGGAGCCTTGGCCGTCGGCTTTTCGCGGCAGCCGGCCAGCGCCAGCGAAGCCATCAAAGCCAGTGCGACCGCCGCGAGACGCCTCATAGCTCCCTCCGGGAAAAGGCCAGCGCGGCGAAACCGAGCGGCACCGCGGTCCAGCAGAGCAGGGCCGCCAGAAGCACCGGAATGGTCAGGGACGTGCTTTGGGCGAGCCCCGCCATGCCGGCGAAGGTGCTGACGCTGGCGAAGCCGGTCAAGTTGAAGAGCCGGTAGGCGTCGGTTGGATTCAACAGCAGCATTGCATTCAGCGCGGTCGCGGAGATGCTGCGACCCTGGTCGAGTGCCAGCGCGCCGAGCAACGCCATGTCGTAGATCAGGACAAGCAGGAGCCAAAGTCCGATGCAGATGCCCGCCGCCGTGCCGCGGTCGCGCGCGAAGGCGCTGACCAGATAGCCGATCGCGACGAAGGCGGCTCCCAACAGCACGGAGGAGCCGACCATGGCCGCGAACGCCAGCAGGCTGTCGGTATCGATTCGACTGCCGGTGGCGGCCAGCGCGCCGACGGCAAGACCGTAGCCGAGACAAGTCGCGAAGGCGAGCACCGCGAGGTGCCCGAGGAACTTCCCGAGCAGCACCTGCCAGCGGGCGACCGGATAGCTGAGCAGTAGCAGCATCGTCCCGCGCTCCATCTCGCCCACGATGGCGTCGTGTGAGATGAGAAGCGCGATCAGGGGAACGAGAAAGATCGTCAGGCTCGAAAGGCTGACGATGACGACATCGAGAGCGCGAACCCCGACGTTGCCGGTGGGCGCGCTGCCGAGAAAGGTCAGCGATAGGGCGAGCCCCGCAAGCAGAAGTGTGGCCGCCAGCACCCACCGATTGCGGATAGCCTGGTGGATTTCCTTGGCTGCAATGATCAGCACGTTCATGACACTTGCTCCGACTGCCGCAGGAAGTGGGCGTAGAGCTCGTCCAGGGTCGGCGGAGCCACGTCGATGTCCTCGACGGAGTTGCCAGCTGCCGTCGCGCGATGCAGGAGCTCAATCTTCCGGTCCGGCGCAGCATCGATCTCGACGATGTGGCCGTTCAGCCGCCGGCACACGGCATCGGCGGGGGCCCAGCCCGGCAGCTCGCTCGGAGCGAGGCCAGCGACCTTGAGGCGGATCCTGGTCGGCAGGCGGGCGAGACGGCGCAACTCGTCGATGGATCCGTCCGCGACCTTAAGCCCGCGGTTCATGATGATAACCCGGCCGGCGCGCTCCTCGAGCTCGGTCAGCGCGTGCGAGGAGAGCAGCACGGTCGCGCCCGCAGCGGCGAGCCGCGCAATGACATCGTAGAAGGTCTGCCGCAGCTCCGGATCGAGGCCTGTGGTCGGCTCGTCCAGCAGCAGCACCCGGGGCCGCCCGATCAGCGCCTGGGCGAGTCCCAACCTCTGACGCATGCCTTTCGAATAGGTGTTGACCCGGCGGGGGCTGGCGGCCCCGAGTCCAACGGTCTCGAGCAGCTCCAGCGCCTTCGCCACCGGCTCTCGCTTCAGCCTGGCGTAGAAGGCCTGAGTTTCGCGGCCGGTCAGGGCGGGATCGAAGGAAACGTTTTCCGGCAGGTAGCCGAGCTGCCGGCGACCGGCGAACTCGCCCGCGGCGGGATTGTCTCCGAGCACCTCGATCGCGCCTGAGGTCGGCCGGATCAGCCCCAGCATCAGTTTCATCAGCGTGGTCTTGCCGGCGCCGTTGTGGCCGATCAGCGCTACCAGCTCGCCCTCGTTCAGCTCGAACGAAGTGCCGCGGACGGCCGTGACCCTGCCGTACTCCTTCATGACGTCCCTGACGCGAACCGTGCCGGTCATCGTGCCTCCTGGGCCGTGCGGCGCTTTGGTGGGGACATCAGCGGATGGCTGTCGACCACGCCGCCCGGCAGCAATGCGGGGAATTGCGCTTGAGCCCAGCGGATCACTTGGACTGCGGGACTGTTGATCAGGACCTTCGCCGCCGGCGCCGTCCAGAGCACGCGATCGATGAGATCGTTCGGTCGGTAGGCAGCATCGGCGATTCCATCCCCATCAAGGTCGAAGGCGGGATTGTCGCTCCAGAAGTTGCCGCGTCCGCCAGTCGACCAATCGAGGTGCCGGGTGCCGACGTACTTCACCTGATTGGCGTTGCCGACGAAGGCGTTTCCCGAGATCTCGTTACCTTCGGAGCCCGCGGTGAAGTGCACGCCGATGCCGCAGCGTTCGAACCAGTTGTCGCGGAATCTGTTGTGGTTCGTGTTGTAGATGAACACGCATTTCTCCGGACCGCTCCGGAGATTGCGCCCTCGCTTCGCCTCTGGGATCATACCCGGTTCGTCGCCTGGGCCTTCGTCAGCTGCAGCCAATGTTTTCAAAGGGCCGCCACTCACTCGGTTGCCCTCAATCTCGGCATAGTTGACGTAGTTGAAGAGGAATCCGTAGTCGCGGTCGCGATCGGAGACGTTTCCGCGGATCGCAAGACGGTTGGAATACATGATGGCGTAGCCGACGTGATTGCCGACAGATACGTTTCCGCTGACCTCGCTGTCGTTGGTGTACATGTAATGGATCGCGAACCGGACCTGTTCGAAGCGATTGCCGAGGAAACGGTCCTTGCGGCTGGAGATCGAAAAGATGCCGTCGCGGCCATAGCGAAACGTGTTATCGGCGATCACCACGTCGGGAGCATTCCAGAGCGAGACGCCGTTTCCCGCCTCGCTGAGGCGAACATCGCGCAGCCCTTCGATCTCGTTGCGAAGGACTTGCGAGCCTGCCGCACCGTGGATGTACACCCCGAACAGGTTCCCCGAGAGATGATTGTCCTCGACGCTTGCGCGCAGGGCCTTTTTCTCGAGGAATATCCCCGAATTCATCGCCTGCAGATCGTTGCCGGACCCCCGCACGGTAAGGCCCCGAAGGGCCACGTCGGGCGCGCTAACGGTGATCACGTTACCGGTCCCACCGCCATCAAGCACCGCGCCGGCGCTGCCGCTCAGGATCACGGAACGATCGATGCGAATCGTGCCCTTGTACACGCCGGATGCGAGTTCGACGACATCGCCGTCCTTCGCCCGGTCCAGCAGCTCCTGCAGCGGTCGGTCCGGGGCGGCCGTCAGCGTCTCCGCTGCAGCGAAGCCGGAAATTCCGGCGGCGACGAGCGCCGCCGGAAATACTCGTGAGAGAACGCGCACGTAGCGGCTCCGATCAGACCGATTTCAGTTCGACGAACATGCGGCCCTTCATCTCCATGTGCATCGCGTGGCAGAACCAGGAGCAGTAGTACCAGTAGACGCCGGGTTTATCCGCCGAGAAGGATACCGAGGCCGTCGCCATCGGGGCGACCTCCATCTGGATCCCGTAATTCACGATGGAGAAGCCGTGAGTCAGATCCTCCACCGCATCGATGTTGGTGATGTACACGGTCACCTTGTCGCCCTGCTTGACCTGGAACTGTTCGAGGCCGAACGCAGGCGCGGTCGACGTCATGTAGACACGGACGTTGTTGCCGTCCCGGATGACCTTGGAGTCCGCCTCCAGGTCGACGCCGTCGGCCTTGGCTTGCTTGACCGCATCCGCGAACATCGGATCCGCGCGGTCCCAAATCGAGATCGGATTGATCTTGGAACGGTGCACGATGGTGGCGTCATGCGGTTCGGCGAAGCTCGGGCCATCGTGGACAAGCTTCATCTGGTCGCCGGAGATGTCGATGAGCTGATCGTTCTCCGGCTTCAGCGGACCGACGTTGAGGAAGCGGTCCTTGGAGAACTTGTTCAGCGAGATCAGCCACTTTCCATCGGCTTCCTTGGTCTGGCCCATCGAAGAGTGATTGTGCCCGGGCTGGTAATGCACGTCGAGCTTCTGGACGATGGGATCGACCTTCTCGCCCTTGAAGGCTCGCTTCGCGAGCTCAATGTTCCATTTGCAGATCTGGCTGTCGAGGAACAGCGTTGTGTAGGCGTTGCCCTTGCCGTCGTAGGCGGTATGCAGCGGGCCAAGGCCGAGCTCGGGCTCCGCGACGACGACGTCGCGCGGCTTGATCTTGTCGTCGAACAGGTCGTCGAACTTCCGGACATCCATCACCGTCACGGTCGGCGAGAGCTTTCCGGCGGCGACGATATGGATGCCGTCGGGCGCGGTGTTCATGCCATGGGGATTGTTCGAGACCGGAACGTAACGTGTGTAGGCCGAGCCCTTCCGGCCGTCGATCACCGGCACGCCGTTCATTTCCTTGAAGTCGCCCTTCTTGACCGCTTCTTCGATCCGCTTGATGTTGAAGATGACCACCCAGTCCTGTTCGTTCGCCGTCATCTCGGCGAGCGTGACGCCTTCCTCACCATTGTAGCAGGTCGCAAAGGCGTACTTGCCCTGATAGTCGGCATCGATGTTGTCGAGATTGCCGCTGACTATCACCTGCCAAGCCACCTTCATCGTGTCGCCGTCGATCGCGCTCATCATCGAGCGATATTGCTTGGGATCGTCGAGAACCTTGCCGTTGTTGGGCAGGGGAACCCCATCCTCGCCGTTGGCGAACACATAGCCGGTGCGTGGATATTTCTGCACCCGGAGGCCGTGGACGGTGTGCTGGTTCGGGAGCTCGATGATCTTGTCGCACTTCATCACGTCGAGCCGGACTCGCGCCACGCGGGTGTTGGCCTTGTCGTTCATGAAGGCGTAGCGTCCGTCGTAGGTGCCGTCGGTGAACGAGATGTGCGGGTGATGCAGATCGCCGTTCATGAAGGTGCCGCCGCGGGTCTTGAGGAATTCGCGGGTCGCCGGCTGCAATCCTTCGGTCAGGACCTTGAGGCTTTCGTTCGTCAGGCCCCACCCGGTCGCGCTGCAGCGATTGAACACCGGAACGCGCATCAGTTCGCGCATCGACGGGAGCCCGACGATGCGCATTTCGCCGGATTGGCCGCTCGAGAAGAACACGTAGTATTCGTCGAGTTCGCCGGGCGCGACTTCCGTCTTCTGCACCGCCGGCCGCGCAGCCGGCGCTTTCGGTGTTGCCGTCTTGGTCTGAGCGGCCGCGGGAGAGATGAAGCCGCCCCCATCTTTCATCGCCGCCCCGCCGGCCAGGCCGACACCCGCCGCAGCTGCCGTGGTCCCCAGGAGGGTACGTCGGCTGACGCCCTTACCGTTTTCGTTGTCGCTCATGATAGTCTCCTCGGCTTCTTTCAGGTTGAGGTTGGAGTGATCGCATCGGTAGGTCGCACCACGACGGGCTTGCCCCCGGCGGTGATGATCGTGGCAGGACCTTTGCCGCCCGGCCGCATTGAGGGAGACGACATCGCCAGGCGCTTCTCCCGCTTGAGGCGCACCTGGATCATGTGCGGGCAGCGGTGATCGTCGAAATAGAGCTCCTGGCAATGCATGCAGTAGATGCATTCGTTGACGTTGATGTGTCCCTCCGGATGGATTGCCTGGACCGGACACTCGTTGGCGCAGCGCTGGCATGGCGAGCCGCACTCGGGCCAGCGCCGCAGCCACTCGAACATGCGGATGCGGCCGGGGATCGCCAGCGCTGCGCCGAGCGGACACATGTAGCGGCAGAAGAAGCGCTCGACGAAGAGTCCCAGCGAGAGCAGAGTGAGGGCGTAGAGGACGAACGGCCACTCGCGCGCGAATTTCAGGATGATCGAGGTCTTGAACGGTTCGACTTCCGCAAGCTGCTCCGCGAATGCGGTGGAGTACAGCGACATGCCGAAGAGGCCGAGGAAGATTATATACTTGATCGGCCACAGCCGCTCGTGAAGCCCCCACGGAACGCGGTACTGCGGGATCTTGATCGCCTGCGCGAGGTTGTTGAGCAGCTCCTGCAGGGCCCCGAAGGGGCAGAGCCAGCCGCAGAATGGGCCTCGTCCCCAGAACAACAATGCCGCCGCGATCGAAGCCCACAGAATGAAGATGAGCGGAGCCGATAGGAAATATTCCCAACTGAAGCCGGTCAGCAGCGAATTGGCGAAGGTCAGGACGTTGACGACCGAGAGCTGGGCGTTCGCGTACCAGCCCAGCCAGATCAGTATGAACAGCAGATAGCCCCGGCGCACCCAGACGTAGACGTCGGGACGACGGACGAGGACATTCTGGAAGAAAAAGGTGAGAGTAAGAGCGCCCAGCGCCGCTACGGTGAAGCCGATCTTGACGGTGTTGCCGCGCCAGATCCGCATCCAAAGAGGCTCCTCGTCGGATTGAGCCGGTGGGGTGCCGACTTCCCGCTCTGCGGCCGGAGATGTCGACGGCTTCGCCGGCGTGGGCTGCGCAGCCCGGGGTGGCGGAGCCTCGCGCTTCAAATACGTTTCAGGAAGCGCATAGCCGAGATCGAACGTGACCAGAGCCTTGTCCCGGGGCCCGACCACGCGCTGCACCAGTAACTGCAGCGTCCATGGCTCGGTCGGATCGAGCGCAAGCTCCGGCGGCACCGTGAACAGCGCGATTTCCGGAAAGGCCGGTGCTCCTTCCGTGGCAAGGCTCCCCAGGCGCGTATGATTGCGGTCGCGGAAACGGACGCTGTTGGTCTCCTGGATCAGTTCGATGCGGTCGAAGATTCCCCCGCGGACATAGGCGGCTCCCTTGAACGAGTACCGTCCGGAACCCGCTACGACCAGTGCCTGCTGTCCCGGCTTCAGACGTGCGGCGAGCCTTTGATAGCCGTCGTCGCCGAGCAGACTGCGGCCAATAGTAGGGACGGCGACATCGGCGACGTAGAGATCGATGAAGGTATCATCCGAATTGCCAGCCTCCGGATGAGCGGCCGCTGCGGCGTTGCCGGTTTCTTCGAAGGCCGCGTTGACGTCGGCGACCGAGAGGAAAAGCCGTCGAACCGAGCCGTCGCCGACGAGGCTTTCCCAATCGCGGATTTCGTTCTTTTCCGGATCGATCGCCTTGGACGCTTGCGGCGCCAGGCCGGCGGGTCCGCTCCCTTGAGCACCGAGCCGGCCGCTTTTGATCAGTTTCGTCGCGGAGCGGACGATGCTGTCTCCCATCACAAGAACGGTCACCGTGGCGCCGCTGACGATGTCGACCTGGGGCGCGGGTATGGCGCCACGCGCCACCTCTCCCATGTCGGCGCCGATCAGCTTGTTGACGGCATCGAGAATGCGCTTCTCCGGGATGCCGACCAGCACGATCGGTTCCTTGTGTTCGACGAGCTTCAATCCCGTGAGCACGCCCTTTGCATCGATGCCGATGAGAAGCCGGATCGGTTTGCCGGAATAGCCTGTCGCGTTCGCGAAGTCGGAGTTCAGGTACACGAAACCTTGGAGCTGATCGTCGCGGTAGACCGGCACGATCGGCGGGTCTCCCTGCGGCGGCCCGAAGCGGTCAGCGCCCGCAAAAAAATCGCTGGGCGCGACCTTCGGAAAGTAACGGGCGAGATCGCCGGCCGCATGTGCCGCTTGAGCCCACAAGGTAGCCCAGACTGCGAGAATGGCGGCGAAAGCCAATGCAGTTGCAGGTCGTTTGGCGGCGAATTGACTCCCGGCCATCGGGTACCTCAAAGCGGAACGGCCTGCCCAAGGACGCGCATTCCGTCGAATTTGAATGGTTGATGTTCCGGGTTCGCCGTTGAGGCCGGAAGAAGAACGGATTGACCCAACGCAAATTGGTCTCCGTCAAGAGGGCCTATCTAAGGGTCAGAAAAGAACCGAACTTTGCGCTACATCAACAAGGGAAAGGAAATCGATCATGCCCTTGCTGCGAACGGCCCTCCTGCGGACCGAGCCCGCAGGGACTCTGCATTCGCTCGACGAACTGTTTGCACTCGCCGATGAGATGGAGCGGGAGGCTGCGACCAAATACACGGAGCTCGCCATTGAGATGCGACGGCAAGACCGTCCGGATCTCGTGGCCGTTTTTACCGATCTTGCAGCCGCCGAGCGCGAACACGTCGATAGCGTGAGGCGCTGGTCCCCATCGCGCCGCGGAAAGGCGCCGGATCCCGCTTTTGTCCGCTGGGACGCACCCGAGACGTTCGATGGCGAAGCTGCAGCCGAAATCAAGCATTCGAACCTGATGACGCCATATCGCGCGCTCGCAATGGCGGTCCGCAACGAAGAGCGCGCCTTTGCATTCTGGTCGTATTTAGCGGCGTTTGCTGACGATCCAGAGATCAAGAGAGCCGCCGAGGGGATGGCAAGCGAGGAGCTTGGGCACGTGGCGATCTTGCGCAAGGCGCGGCGGCAAGCCTACCGGCAAGCAACTGATGCTTCACGCCATTGTAAGACGCTGGCGAAGCAAATCGATGCGGCCGTCCTGGAGCGTCAACTGGCCGGGCGGCTCGAGCAATTGGAAGGTCAGCTGGACCCAGTGCAGGCCGTAAGGATTCGCGAACTTGCGGACGAAGCGCGCCTGATGTCGGTCCAGGCGGACGCAATCGGGCGGTTCCCAGCCAGCCTTGAGCAGCGAGATACAGACACGATCGCCGAGGCCCTGACGGATGCTTATCTGGAAGGAGCGGAAGCAACAGACGGTCCTGCGTGCCTCGAAAGCCTGCAGAAGCTCGCCGGTCGCTCGATAGCTCGTCTTGCGTGGCTGCGATCTTTGTCCGCCTGACCCGGGCTCTGCGGGAGGCGTGGATTCCTCCACCACCTCGGATCCAGCAAACGCGCTCTGGCCAGTACGCTTATGAATTGCCAGCATGTGAATCGGCGCGACGGGATGACCCCACTCAGATAAGTGAGTTCAAAGACTTAGCGTGCCGATCGGCGTCGAGACCCACGCCGATTTGCAGTCGAGAAGTTGCGGGTCTCGCGCCGATGAAGCCATTCCGACGTGCGGCGGAGGCGCCCTGGAAGCGACAAAGGCGTTGCTCGCGCCTAATGAGCATCAGTTCGACGAACTCCGATTATTGGTTCTCCGCGGTTACATGCGATGCTGGTTCGATCAATCGCGATCGCCAGGACTGCCAGTTGGGCGGCAATGCTAACGGCGCTTGCCGCGTGTGCGACCAAGATGATCGAGCGCCGCGTAGCTAATGCCCATGAACACGCTGTATGCCAGAACCATAGCCAGCGAAAAGCCCGCCGGGGCCAATCCGAGATCCGCTGCCATTCCAAAAAAGCCGCGACCAAGTAAGGGAAAAAATAGCAGCCCCATCGCGACCCAGCCGATAAAACCCAGGAAGAGCCCCTTTGCCGCGCCGCTGCGGCCGGGTAACCGGAGGTAGACCAGGGAAAAGACGAGGCTGATGACTAGCGTTCCATTAACAAACGACAGTATCCAGGGAAGTGCCGACTGCTCCGGGCTTCCGAGTGCCCAGCTCAGGACGCGCTGCAGATCCTGATAAGGCTGAAATGCGGGAAGCCAGCCCATCCAGCCCTTCAGGAACATCAACGTGCCGTGTGCCACGTTGCCACAAAGGCCAGCGACGATCGATCGCCAAATTCCATTCGCGGTCAACAGCGGCATCGCCATGTGATGCCGCTCACAGGTCGGCCGGCACGAAATGGTCACGGGCATCGGCGCGTTCGCCACTGGCGACGGCCGTTATCTTGACCGCAATGTCCAGCGCCGCCTTCGGCACATGTGTGGGATCAACCTGCAGCGACATCCTGACCTCGCGGGTCTGGTCCTGCCCGACCTCGAGGACCGGTTTGCCATCGGGCCCGGCCTCAACGCCGGCGACGCGAATGGTTGCGCCCGGCAGGCCGGAGACTTCAAGGGCGAACGATCGCTGCGCGCCCTTATTGAGGATGCGTACGGTGTAGTCGTTGCGCACTCCGCCGTCGGAGAGCTGCACGAACAGCGGATTGCGTTCATGCAACACGTTGACGTCCATGGTCGCGCGCGTCGCGAGCGTATAGAGCATGATGCTGCCGACGATTGCGATGGCCAGAACGTAGATCGTGGTGCGCGGGCGGATCAGGCGGTAGATTGGCGCCTTGCCCTCGCGGCGGCGTTGCATGTTGATGTCGGTATCGTAGCCGATCAGGCCGGCGGGCCGGCCGATCTCCCGCATGACATTGTCGCAGGCGTCGATGCAGAGGCCACACTGGATGCAGCCGAGCTGGATGCCATGACGGATGTCGACGCCGGTCGGGCAGACATTGATGCACTGATGGCAGTCGACGCAGTCGCCGGCGAGATCGCCTTGGATATGGGCGGCTTCCGCCTTCTTCACCGACATGCGTGGCTCGCCGCGATCGCGGCGATAGGTGACGTTGAGCGCCCATTCGTCGGTCAATGCCGCCTGGATGCGCGGCCACGGGCACATGTAGATGCAGACCTGCTCACGGGCGTGGCCGGCGAAGACGTAGGTGGTGGCGGTGAGAATGCCGATCCAGAGATAGGCGATGGACGGCGCCTGGAAGGTCGCAAGCTCCCTCACCAGCATTGGCGCGTCGGCGAAATACAGCACCCAGGCGCCCCCGGTCCACCACGCGATCATGATCCAGAGGAAATGCTTGAGCGCAACTCTTCGAACATGATCGAAGGTCCACGCATGCTTGTCGGCCAGCATGCGTTCGCGCCGGTCACCCTCGACCCAGCGCTCGACGGCGTAGAAAGGTCGGTCCATACCGACTGCGGGCACATGTAGCCGCACCAGAGCCGGCCCGCCACGGCGTTCATGAGGAAAAGTGTCATGGCGGCGATGATGAGCAGGCCGGTGAAGTAGTAGACCTCCTGCGGCCACAGCTCGATGAAGAAGAAGTAGAAGCGGCGGTGCGGAAGGTCAACCAGCACCGCCTGGCTCGGCTGCCCGGGCCCGCGATCCCAGCGGACGAAGGGCAGCAGGTAGTAGACCCCGAGCGTGACCCCGAGAATGCCCCATTTGATGCGGCGGAACAGCCCGTGGACGGATTGCGGATAGACCTTCTTACGCTTCTCGTAGAGCGGGCCTTCGATGAGGGTGTCGTCGGTCATGGGCGGAATTTCCTGCATCGGTGCGGACTGTCTTCAGGCAATCTCGCTGACGACTTGCTTGAGCAACTCGCGCACCTGACCGGCTACGGCGCCGAGCTTCGGGTTTTCGATCGCATCCATCGAGGCGACGGGATCGACCGCCGAGACTTCAACCGTTCCGCCGTCGTGTTGCTGAATGACGACGTTGCAGGGAAGCATCGTCCCGATCTTGTCTTCAAGCGTCAGCGCCTGGTGGGCGAGCTTGGGGTTGCAGGCGCCCAGGATGAGATACGGCCGGAAGTCGGCCCCGATCTTCTGCTTGAGAGTATCCTGCACGTCGATCTGAGTGAGCACGCCAAACCCGTGCTGCTTTAATGCAGCCGTAGTCGCCGCGACAGCCGCGTCGAACGGAAGGTTGACCGTCTTCGTGAAATGGTAAGTCATGAGCTGCCTCCACTGAATTGGGTTGCCATCGTCGCGCCGCTCAGGAGAACGCGCAGCCGCCGCGCAGGCCGAGCTTCTTGAAGACGATCGCGGCCGGGCAGAACCCGGTGAACGAGGCCTGGATCATGTTCAGCCCGGCGAAGGCTGTCAGCAGGTACCAATACGCATTCACGTAGGCCCCAAGTGCAAGTCCGAGCAGGACGACGCAGCCTGCGAAGGCGAGAACGGCTTTGTTGAGATTCATGGCATGTTCCTTCTTTGGTATGGTGACTTACGAACGGATCAGGTTGGCTTCGGTCCAGGCAACGATGCTGCGTGCATCCATTGCACCGGATTGGCGGGCGATCTCGCGGCCGCCAGCAACAGCGTCGGAATGCCGCTGATGTTCAGCCGCGCCGACAATGCTGGTGAGTTGTCTGAATTTAGTTTCAACAGCCGGACGCCGGGCTCGAGCTCTTGCGCCGCGCGCTCGAACATCGGTGCCATTGCGCGGCACGGCCCGCACCAGGGCGCCCATACCTCAACGAGCACGGGAATGTCGCTGCCGGCGACATGGCGGCCGAACGCTTCCTCGTCCACCTCGATCGGGTGGCCAATGAATATCGGCTGGTGACAGGCGCCGCAGCGCGCGCCTTTCGGCGCGCGCTCGGCGGGGAGGCGGTTGACGCGCCCGCAATGTCCACAGACGATCTGGTGTGTTATGCTCATGTGCCCGTCCGGACCTCCTTGATCTTGGCGATGTTCAGCCTGTCGAGCAGGAAGCGCTCGTAGAACGGCTCACTCTCGCCCCGCCGCATCTTGCGAAGGAAGTATTTTTCGAAGGCGACCTTCGCGTAGTGCACCCACTCGCCCTTGGCCGACCAGTTGACGTTGCGCGGCGGGATTTGCGGTTGCGCGAGGAAGGCGACGCCGGAATCGCCGAAGTCGGCAAGGCAGATCGCGTTCCAGGTCGGCTGCGCGGTCGGCGCCTTGCCACGGAGCAGGGCGCCGATGTTCATCGCGGTCGCCGTCACCATCGATTCGATCATGAAGCCAGTCTTCGGTACGCCGACCGGCACTGGCGTCGCGCCGACCGGCGCGATCGCGACGCAGACGCCGACTGCGAAGACGTTGGGGAAGGCCGGGTTCTGCTGATGCTTGTCGACGATGACGAAGCCGCGCGGGTTGGTCAATTTCTCGATGCCGCGCACCGCTCCGACCCCGCGAAAGGCGGGCAACATCATCGAATAGGCAAAAGGCAGCTCATGGGCCTTGCGAGACGTGCCGTTGTCGGCGAGCTCCTCCACCGACATCAGGCCGGGCGCGACATTGTCGACGCGGGCGTTGGTGATCCATTTGATGTGCTTCTCGCGCATCTCGCTTTCCAGAAGGCCCTTGGTGTCGCCGACGCCGTCGAGACCGAGATGGCCGATATACGGCTCCGAGGTGACGAACGTCATCGGAACCCGGTCGCGCAGCTTCCGCCGGCGCAGTTCCGTCTCCAGGATGAAAAGGAACTCGTAGGCTGGGCCGAAGCAGGACGCGCCCTGAACAGCTCCGATCACGACCGGACCGGGATTGGCTGCGAGCTTCTCGAAGGCTTCACGAGCATGCGCGGCATGATCGACGTGGCAGATCGACTGGGTATGGCCCTGCGGCCCGAGACCGGGAATTTCGTCGAACGCCAGCTCGGGGCCCGTCGCTACGACCAGATAGTCATAGTCGATTGACGTGCCGTCGCCGAGTTCGACACGATTCTCGGTCGGGTGGACCCGGCTTGCGCCCTGCGTCAGCAGCCGCACGCCCTTGCGTTTCATGATGTCCGCAAGATCGATCTCGATCTCTTCGCGCTTGCGCCAGCCGACCGCAACCCAGGGATTCGATGGGACGAAATGATAGACGGCGCCTTGCGAGACGACGCTGAGGCGATCGTCCTTTCTCATTTGGGGCAGCAATTCATAAGCCATGAGCGTTCCGCTCAGACCGGCTCCGATTACGGCAACTTCCGCCATGGGTACCTCTGTTGGACCTGGATCAGACTGCTCCGCCGGTTCAGCTCCGGCCGTCGCGCAGCGCTTGACTATATATTCGTAATTGCGTATATATGCAAGTATGAAGATGGATGCTGAAGTCATGGAGCGGGCGGCGGATCAGGCGAGCGAGCTGCTGAAAGCGCTCGCCAACCGGCACCGGCTGCTGATCATCTGCCAGTTGATCGATGGCGAGCGGTCGGTCGGCGAGCTCGCCGAGTTCCTGAACCTGCGAGACTCTACGGTGTCCCAACATCTTGCGCTCCTTCGCAAGGACGGCCTGGTGTCTGCTCGGCGCGAGGCGCAGACGATCTTCTATTCGATCGCGAGCGAGCCGGCACGCGAGGTGCTGAAGACGCTTTATCAAACTTTCTGCGCGCCGAAGGCTTCAAAGACCAGATAAGTCTAGGAAGCTTCCGGTGAGGGCGCCTTGAGCGAGATCAACGCGCCGCAGTCCGATGAAGATGAAATGAGCCGCCCAGGGGCGCGGTGATGCTTTGATCATGACACGGAAATATCCCATGCGACGGATGCCGAGATATTTGGGCCTGCTGGCTGCCTTGGCGGCCATCGGCTTGTCTGCAGCGCCGGCGGCGGCTGAAGCGCTCGTCGTTACGCCGGAGCCGATCACGGACGAAAAGGCTGTATTCGCCACGGTCGAAAGCATCAGCGTGGTGCCGGCGCGCGGACGCATCGGCGGCACGGTGGCTCAGCTCAACGTCAGGGAAGGGGATCGCGTTGCCGCCGGCCAGGCGATCGCGACCATCGGTGACGAGAAGCTCGTCCTCCAGATGAAATCGCTCGACGCGCAGATCGAGGCGCTCCAGGCACAGGCGAACCAGGCGCAGCTCGACTTCACCCGGACCGAAGGGCTGGTCGAGCGCGGCATCCTGCCTCGGATCAAGCTCGACGAGCAGCGCACTGCGTTGAACGTCGCCGACAACGGTCTGCGGGCCAAGACCGCCGAACGCGCGGTGATCAACGAGCAGCTCAACCAGGGTCAGGTGCTCGCGCCGGCGGCTGGTCGCGTGCTGAAGCGACTCATCACGGTGGGATCGGTCGTGCTCGCGGGCGATCCCATCGTCACCGTCGCCCAGCAGAACTTCAAACTGCGCCTTCGCGTTCCAGAGCGGCATGCGCGCTTGCTCAAGACGGGCGACAAGATCCGCATCGACGGTGGGGAGATCGTCGGAGAAGCGGCAAGGTCGGGCGTCATCGACCTCGTCTATCCTCAGATCGAGGAGGGTCGCGTCATTGCCGACGCGACCGTCGAGGGGCTCGGCGAATATTTCGTCGGCGACCGCTTGCGGGTCTGGATCGCCGGCGGCACGCGGAAGGCCTTCGTCATCCCCTCGAGCTATGTGACGACCCGGTTCGGCATCGACTACGTCCAGCTCCGGAAAGGGGATGAGACGATCGATGTGCCGGTGCAGCGCGGCCGCGACATGCCGACGCCGGCGCTTCCCGACGGGCTCGAAATCCTGTCGGGCATCCGGGCCGGTGACCAACTGGTGCAGCCGTGAATCTCGGTCTGTCAGGACGGTTGACCAGGTCGACCATCGCATCGCCGCTGACGCCGCTATTCCTGCTCGGGGCACTCGTCGTGGGGCTGATCGCCGTCGTGGTGATCCCGCGCGAGGAGGAGCCGCAGATCAGCGTTCCCATGGTGGATATCCGCGTCAATGCCGACGGCCTGCGCGGGCCGGACGCAGTGGAGCTGGTGAGCAAACCGCTGGAATCGATCGTCAAGGGCATCGACGGCGTCGAGCACGTCTACAGCCAGACCGAGGACGACCGCGTGATGGTCACCGCGCGCTTCCTGGTCGGTACCAAGTTCGAGGATGCCGTCCTGCGGGTGCACGAGAAGATCCGCGCCAACCTAGATCGCATTCCCGTTGGCATTCCCGAGCCGCTGATCGTCGGCCGGGGCATCAATGACGTCGCGGTGACGGTGCTGACGCTGTCGCCGAAGCCGGAAGCCGCCAGCCGCTGGACCGACAAGGACATCTACGAGCTCGCCGACAAGCTGCGCGCGGAGCTGATGAAGGTCGACGACATCGGCCTGACCTACATATCGGGCGGCGCGGCGCAGCAGATCCGGGTCGAGCCCGATCCGGAGAAGCTGTCGCTGTTCGGGATCACGCTTCAGCAACTCGTGGCCAAGGTGAAGGACGCCAATCGCTCGTTCCTGGCTGGGCAGGTCCGCGATGCCGGCATCGTGCGGAGCGTCGCCGCGGGGCAGACGCTGTCCGGCATCCCCGACATCGCATTATTGCTCATCACGAGCCGCGACGGCCGGCCGATCTACGTCAAGGACGTCGCCTCCGTCGTTGTCGGCCCGAGCACCGTCGAGCATCGCGTCTGGACGGATTCACGGGATGCCGCCGGGCAGTGGGCGCGGACGCCTGCCGTCAGCCTGGCGCTGGCCAAGCGGGCCGGTGCCAACGCGGTCGTCGTCTCCCAGAACATCGCCAAACGCCTCGAGGGATTGAAGTCGCGCCTGATCCCCGAAGATGTCCAGGTGACGGTGACGCGCGACTACGGCGAGACCGCCGACGAGAAGGCCAACGAGCTGCTGTTCCACCTCGGCCTCGCGACCGCCTCGATCGTCGTCCTGATCGCGATCGCGATCGGCTGGCGCGAGGCGCTGGTGACCCTCGTCGTGATTCCCACGACGATCCTGCTGACGATGTTCGCCGCCAATTTGATGGGCTACACCATCAACCGCGTCAGCCTGTTCGCGCTGATCTTCTCCATCGGCATTCTCGTCGACGACGCCATCGTCGTCGTCGAAAACATTGCGCGGCACTGGGGCATGCGCGATGGCCGGCCACGCCTGCAGGCGACCATCGAGGCGGTGGCGGAGGTCGGCAATCCCACCATCGTCGCGACGTTGACGGTGGTCGCGGCGCTGTTGCCGATGCTGTTCGTGTCGGGCCTGATGGGCCCCTATATGGCGCCAATCCCAGCCAACGCGTCGGCGGCCATGCTGTTTTCGTTCTTCGTCGCGATGGTGGTCGCGCCCTGGCTGATGCTCAAGCTCGCGCCGAAGGGCGAGGTTGCTTCGGCGCATGCGGAGCACGACAAAGGCCGGCTCGGCCGGCTCTACCGCCGCTTCGCCACGCCGATCGTGCGGAGCAAGCGGTCGGCCTGGATATTCCTGCTCGGCGTCAGTGTCGCAACGCTGCTGTCGATGACGCTGTTTGCGACCAAGTCGGTGACGGTCAAGCTTCTGCCGTTCGACAACAAATCCGAGATCGCCGTGGTTATCGACCTCCCGGAAGGGGCGAGCCTGGAAGCGACCGAGCGCACGCTGTTCGGCGCGGCCGAGATTGCGCGGCGATTGCCGGAGGTCACTTCGCTGCAATCCTATGCCGGCACGCCGGGTCCGTTCAACTTCAACGGCCTCGTGCGGCATTACTACCTGCGCCAGAGGCCCGAGCTCGGCGAGGTGCAGGTCAACCTGACGGCGCGCGGCGCGCGCAAGCGCGCCAGCCACGAGATCGCGCTCGAGCTGCGCGAGAAGCTGAAGGCGCTCGATCCGCCCGCGGGCACCAGCATCAAGGTGGTCGAAGTGCCGCCCGGGCCGCCGGTGCTTTCGACGCTGCTCGCCGAGGTCTACGGTCCCGATGCGACCACGCGCCGTGCGGTCACGGCCGAACTCAGGAAGGTCTTCGCGGAAGTGCCGTTCATCATCGACATCGACGATTCCATCGGCGAGAAGCGGCCACGGCTGCGGCTCTCGATCGACCAGGACCGGCTCGAATTCTTCGGCGTCGAGCAGCGCGACGTCTACGACACCATCCAGGCGCTGTTCGGCGGCATCTCGATCGGCTATTCGCATCGCGGCGAGGACCGCAACCCGATCGAGATCGCGGTGCATCTCGGAAAGCGCGATCTGGTCTGGGACGAGGCTCTGGCCTCCACGCCCGTGCCGGCCAACACGTTGCCCGGCAGCAAGACGGTGGTCGAACTCGGTCAGATCGTGAAGGCGACCATGGAGGAGGGTTCGCCGACGATCTTCCGCCGCGACGGCCGCTTCGCCGACATGGTGATGGCCGAGCTCGCCGGGCACTTCGAGGCGCCGCTCTACGGCATGCTCGCGGTTGCCGATCGCGTGGATGCCCATGACTGGGGCAAACTGCCGAAGCCCGCGATCAGCCTGCACGGCCAACCGTCGGACGAGTCGCGGCCCACGCTGCTGTGGGACGGCGAATGGGAGATCACCTGGGTAACGTTCCGCGACATGGGCGCGGCGTTCGGTGCGGCCATCCTCGGCATCTACGTGCTGGTCGTCGCCCAGTTCAGGAGCTTCCGCCTGCCGCTCGTGATCCTGACGCCGATTCCGCTGACGCTGATCGGCATCCTGATCGGGCACTGGCTCCTGGGTGCGCCGTTCACCGCGACCTCGATGATCGGCTTCATCGCGCTGGCCGGCATCATCGTGCGCAACTCGATACTGCTGGTCGACTTCATCAGGCACAGCGGTGGAGACGGCAAGTCGCTTCGCGAGGTGGTGCTGGAGGCTGGGGCAGTCCGCTTCAAGCCGATCCTGCTCACCGCGCTCGCGGCCATGATAGGGGCCGCAACTATCCTGCTCGATCCGATCTTCCAGGGGTTGGCGATCTCGCTGCTGTTCGGGCTTGCATCGTCGACGTTGCTCACGGTGCTGGTGATTCCCGCGATCTACATCGCGTTGCGTGCGCCGCGCGAGGCGAGTTCGACCACAGCCAAACCCAACTAGCGAGGGTCCGATGGACAAGAACTACGTCGAGATATGCAAGGAGATCTCGGCCAATCTCAGGACGTTACGCACTGACATTGGCGATACGATGCAGGGCTTCTCGGCCTTGGCAAAGGCCGCGTCCAGCGACGGTGTGCTGAACAAGAAGACTAAAGAGCTGATCGCGCTCGCGCTTGGGGTCGCCGCGCATTGCGACGGCTGCATCGGGTTTCATGCCGAGGCGCTGGTCAAGTTGGGAGCGACACGCCGGGAGGTCGAGGAGACGCTCGGCATGGCCGTCTATATGGGCGGCGGACCGTCGTTGATGTACGCCGCGAATGCGATCGCCGCCTATGAGCAGTTTCAACAGCGCGCCGGTGCCCAGAGTTGATTGCATAGGACGCGCTCTTGCAGGCTTGACCTCGGTCAACGACCGCGGCGGGCTTTGGTCTACGGTGCACAGGAGATCGAGTAACCGAAACGGGCAGACCGGAGCCGAACGATGCCATTCTCTTACAGGCTGTTTACCCTAGTTGGAGCGTCTTTGATCCTGATTGCCGCCGGTTCCGCTTCGGCCCAGTCAGGCCCCGGCCCGGGATGGGGCCCTGGCATGATGATGGGACCCGGCATGATGGGAGGAGGCGGCTTTGGCTTCTTCTGCAATCCGCGGATGGCGGGATTTGCGGAATGGCGTATGCAGGAGATCGAAGCTGCCGTACACCCGAACGACAAGCAGAAAGCCGTGCTTGACGAGCTGAAAAGTACTTCCGCGAAGGCCGCCGATCTCATCACCAAGGATTGCCCAAGCGCGATTTCGGCGAAACCGACGGAGAGGCTCGAGCTCGCCGAGCGACGATTGGAGACGATGCTGCAAGCGGTCAAGTCGGTGCGTCCGGCGTTTCAGGCGTTCTACGATTCCTTGGACGATGCGCAGAAATTGAGCCTGAACTCGGTCGGACCCCGACGCTGGGGTTGGCAGCACTGGCGGTGGCCATGGAATGCCAAGTAGAATCAGCAGTGCGGACCTGATGGGCAAAGGGAGGCCGGAAAACGGCGGCCGGGTCCGTCGCGCGGCATGGGCATGCCTGCCGAGAGTTCGTAGACGTCGTCCAATAGCGGCTGGAAAACCCGCGCGGCCGGAAGGATCCGTTCCGAAACCCGCTCTGCCAGAGCGGCTATCGCGGCCTCTTCGCCATGAACCAGGAACAGTCCTCGCTCGATCGGACGGCGCGCAGCGATCCAGCGCGCCAGTTCGGCGCCATCGGCATGTCCGGAATAATCGTCGAGGCTACGGATCCGGGCCGCCACCTTGATCTCGTTGCCCCAGATGCGAACGGCCTTGGCGCCTTCGATGAGAAAGCGGCCGAGCGTTCCCTGCGGTTGAAATCCAACCAGCAAAACAGTGGCGCGTGCATTCCACAGCCAGTTCTTCAGGTGGTTCCTGATCCGTCCGGCGTCGCACATCCCACTGGCGGCAATAATGATATGGAAGCCGGTCAGTTTTCCGATCGCTTTGCTCTCTTCCACGGTTTCGGTGAATCGCAGCTGCGCCGAATTCAGAACCCAGGCAACGTCCATCTCCTGGTCGAGGCTGGATGCGTGCTGCCGGAACACTTCAGTTGCCCGGATCGCCAAGGGTGAATCCAGGAAGATCGGTGCGGCCGGGACCTCTGCCCGCTCCATCAGTTCGACTAGATCGACGATGAGTTCCTGGGTCCGGGCGGTGATCCTTGTGTTCAGTGCTGCACCGCTGATGGCGATACAACGCGTGACTGTCGCGGTAATGTCGCTGCGTCAAAAGCCCGACCATCGACCGAAAGGTCACGTTGATCAGCGTCAATGAGTCCGTGTGGGGTTGCGCCTCTATTAACAACACATTCTCCTTGAACGCTCGCAATAGGATCTGAAAAAGCGCCGATGCTTTCAGATGTCTCCGTCCGGCCCTTCTTGATCGGCTTCCCTGCCGCGGGAATCGTGTTCGGCTTCGCCTTGCGATTTGCCGGATTCGAGGCGTACGTCAATTGGGTGTCGGCTCTCGCCACAATTCCAGTGTTGCTGGTCCTGCTCGTAGACATTGCGCGGAGCTTGGTCAGACGTGATTTCGGCCTGGATGTCGTTGCTGCCCTCTCAATGACGGCCGCCCTGGTATTTGGTCAAGAGCTTGCAGCAGTCGTGGTCGCCTTGATGTATGCCGGCGGGCAGTATCTCGAAGCTTTTGCCGAGGGGCACGCGCGACGCGAAATGACGGCGCTATTGTCTCGCGTGCCGCGCACGACGATGCGTCATGGCGACGGTCAGCTCGAAGAAATCAACATCGACCAGGTTGCGATCGGCGATCGCTTGCTAATCCGACAGGGTGAAGTCGTGCCTGCCGACGGGACGCTCGCGAACGGTCTGGCGGTCGTTGATCAATCGGCGCTTACTGGCGAATCTCTTCCTGTTCAGAGAGCCGCGGGTGAGTCCCTCATGAGCGGATCGACGAACGCCGGCGATGCCTTCGATCTGATCGCTTCCCAACCCGCCGCCCAGAGCACCTATGCCGGAATCGTCCGTCTGGTCGAGGCAGCGCAAAAATCCAAGTCGCCGATGATCAGACTGGCCGACCGGTTCGCGATGATGTTTCTGATCTCCACGGTCGTGATTGCTGGGGGCGCATGGTTTTGGACCCAGGATCCGGTGCGGGCCGTGGCCGTGCTTGTCGTGGCGACACCGTGTCCGCTGATATTGGCCGTTCCGGTCGCGATAGTCGCCGGGCTTTCGCGCGCCGCGCGACAGGGCATTTTGATCAAGGGCGGCAAGGCGCTCGAGACGATGGCGCGTATTCGCTCGCTTGTCGTCGACAAGACGGGAACGCTGACCGAGGGCAAAGCCAGCATCGTCTCCGTCCGCGCTGCTGAAGGATTTACCGAAGACGACGTGATTCGGACCGCAGCGGCCCTCGATCAGGCGTCGAAGCACGTCATCGCCCAAACACTGGTCGCCGACGCGCGCCGCCGGCGCCTCGATCTTACGGTGCCTACGGACGTCGCTGAAGTGCCTGGAGAGGGAGTTCGCGGCAGAGTTATGGGCAGGCCGGCAGCCGTTGGCGGTCGTCATTTCGTCTCCTCATGCCTGTCGCAGATCGACACAGAAGTCAGGACAAGTGAATCCGGCGGAGATCGTCTCGCGGGAGCGGTTATCGTGGCTGTGGCGCTTGACGGACGGCTCGCTGGAGAAATTGTGCTGGCCGACGAGCTCCGCACGGGCATCCAACAGCTTTTGGGCACCATTCGGGGCCTCGACGTTGAACGGATCGTATTGGCGACGGGGGACAGGCACGAGGTCGCAGAGGCGATCACGGCGGGACTAGCGTTGGACGCCGTGAGGTCCGAACTCACCCCGGATCAGAAGGTTATGGTCGTCCTTTCGGAACGAAAGGCCGGACCGGTTATGATGATCGGCGACGGTGTCAATGATGCGCCAGCATTGGCCGCTGCCGATGTCGGCGTCGCCATGGGTGCAAAAGGAGCCGCCGCGTCCGCTGAGGCCGCTGATGTCGTCCTTCTTGTCGATCGGCTCGATCGCATTGTTCCAGCAATCCGGATCGCCCGCCGGGCGCGATTCATCGCACTTCAAAGCGTCTATGCAGGAATTGGGCTTTCGACCGCAGGAATGATTGGGGCGGCGTTCGGCTATTTAACTCCAGTGGAGGGAGCGCTCCTTCAGGAAGCAATCGACGTGGCAGTCATCCTCAATGCGCTTCGGGTCCTCCGTGGCCCCGTTTGGAATTGCCGAGAAGCGGCATGAGGTTCGATGAGACGCAAAGGCGCGAGCGCCGAACCTAGCGTTTGCCGATGCG
Organism: Bradyrhizobium diazoefficiens; assembly: GCF_016616425.1. Taxonomy (NCBI): domain Bacteria; kingdom Pseudomonadati; phylum Pseudomonadota; class Alphaproteobacteria; order Hyphomicrobiales; family Nitrobacteraceae; genus Bradyrhizobium; species Bradyrhizobium diazoefficiens. The sequence goes on along the minus strand of NZ_CP067101.1, from coordinate 4,836,138 downwards.
AGCTCGGCCGCCGTTCTATTTCCGCTCCGTCGGCACGGTCCCTCGGCACGGGCGTAGGCTGGCCGGCGACGCTGGGCGCGATCATGGACCTGGCGCTGACCCGAGCTGGTCGTCGCTTCCTCCGGCCCGAACGCAGCGGCTAACCCCAAAGCATCCTCTGCATGATGCGATCTCGATAAATGAAGACGTGGACAAAGGCAGCGCCGACGTGAACGGCCACGAACAACAGCAGCGTCCATTCGCAAGCTTGATGCCAGCCGTCGAGTATGCGAATTCCGGCAGTATTCTTGGAGGCGAGCATCGGCAGCGGCACGACAAAAAAATACTTCATCAGCCAACCCCGGTATGAAGCGAAGAGCCAACCTGTAAGCGTGGTAGCGAGGACAGCTATATAGAGCAGCCAGTGAACCCATTCGGACGAAACGCGCTGCCACTGCGGCAGCGAACTCTCCGGTGCGACCGGGTGCGTCAGCCGCCACAGGAACCGCACGAGAACAATTACCAGAATGGTTATGCCAAGCGACAGGTGCAGAATCATCGCATTGCCGGGCTCCATCGCGCCGTGAATATCCGGCATCAGCCAGCCGATCACATATTGCGCCAGGAGAAGGGCTACGACGAGCCAGTGCAGCAGTTTTGCCGTTGCACCATAGTACAAGCGCCGTTTTGGTAGCAGTGACAAAGCGAGACCTCTCGACAATTCGCAACTACGGTCACGGGATAAGTGTTCCCGAGATCGTGCCGCACGGGAAAATTCGCGAACCCGTGAGGCTTCGGGATGTGAGCTCGATCACGGCGGGCGCAAGCGCTCTGGCTTACGTCCGCGCTTTGCGTCCGGAATATGCCGCGACCAGCCCGACCAGGCCAGTCACCAGCAACATGGTCACAAACGTCTGGATCAGGCCGAAGTTCAGCGCGTCCCGCGCCACGAACAACGCGGTGATCGGCGCGGCAATAACAAAGAGAATGCGGACGATCCATCCAAGCATGGATGCTGCCTCAACTCGCGACCTTCATGTCTTCGGGGGACTCCACGTAGAATCCGGAGTAGGTGTCGACGAAGCAGAGATGGTCGTGCACCTCCTTCACCCCATCAGTATTTTCGGCCGCGACGATGGTCGCCTGGCGGGCCTCGTCGGTGGTGATCATTCCATGCAAATGCACGACGCCGTCGCGTACAGTGGGCTCAAAGCCGATAGGGCGCCAATCAGTGGCGTTCACCGTGCGGGTGATGCGCTCCCGGATGTGCTGGTCGTCAGCAGTTGGGTCAGGAACTTTGTGGACGAGGTTGGCGACGGCCTGCAGCAGATTGGTTCTTGTCACGATTCCGACAAGTGCGGCTTCCCGCGTCACTGGAAGACGCTTGATGTCGTTCTTTTCCATCAGGCGCACCAGTTCATCCAATGTCGTATCCTCGTTGACGGAAATCACCGTCTGGGTCATGACGTCTTCAACCTTGCGCCCGCGTTCGTGGATGAACTCGGCGGCCGCGCGTCCTGGCCCCGTGAAGAATTTCAGCCATGCGGCGTGCTTGCGGCCGGTCCCGATTTCGTTGCGACGGAGAAAGTCGCTCTCCGAAACGACGCCGACAAGTTCACCGGCATCATTCAGGACGGGCAAGCCGCTGACATGTGTCCGAAGCATGATCTTTGCGGCGTCTTCGATCGTGGTGTGCGGCGTGACGGAAATAACGTCCTTCGTCATGATATGGTGCGCGCGCATGCTGTTTCCTTTTTGAGTTGCTGACTTCAGACTACGGTCGTTAGGCGATCGCGGTTTGACCAGGCTCAAGCACCGCCATCGCCCTTCTTCACTGCTCCAGTGATTCCAGGAAGGCCATGAAGTCGCCGACCTGATCGGCGTCGAAGCGGAATTCCGGCATGGACGGGTGTCCTGTGACGATGCCCTCCGCCAAAGCCTCCTGCAGCATCTCGACTGGATATCGCTCGTGCAATGTCCGAAACGGGGGCGCAATCCGGAGCGGACTGGGAGCGACCTTGTCGATAGAGTGGCACTTTGCGCAGTAGAGCAGGGCAAGACGCTTTCCTTGGGCGACACTCGATGCAGCCGTAGGACCCGAGGAGACAAGAATGGCGGCGACGATGCTGCCGGCCACGACCCGTCCAATTCCAAAAGAGATGATCACCTTCCGCCCCCTAATGCGACATGAGAACCGGAACCGTCATACTGCGAAACATCTCTCGCGTGACGCCGCCAAACACCCGTTCCTGAAGGCGCGAATGCCCATAGCCGCCCATGACCAACAGGTCGAGGCTTTCATCCGCAGCAATCGAGAGGATACTCGACTGCACGTTGCCTCGATCTGCCTGCAGGGTGATGGCCTTTGCCGGCATCCCATAGCGGGCGAGATGCTTCCCAAGCCGGTCGGATGAGGCATCTGCCGGGACCTCGGAGGGATTCAGCGCAATCGTCGCCAACGTATCGGCCGCGGTGACAAACGGCATGGCGTCCCGCAATGCACGGGCTGCCAAGCGGCTGCCATCCCAGCAAATGCCGATCCGGGAGGCCTTGAAGTCCCCTCGGAATGTGTACGGAATGAACAGCAAGGGACCGCCGGTCTGTGGCAGGATGTCCTGCGGGAGCTGATTGTCGTATGTGTCGAGCTCCGGCTCTGCTTGCGACACGATGGTAAGATCATAGGTCCGCGCGGCGGCGCCGACCGTCGATACGACCTCGGCTATTGTGCTTCCCAGCGCGCGGGTCCCATAGTTGATCTCTGCGGCCTTGGCCTCGATCTCAAAGACGCGGAGCGCGGCCTCTGCGCGCTCCAATGCTCGCTCGTACTCGAATTGAAGGGACGACGCCAAAGCAGCCCCACCCTCCGCGACAAAGGGTACGTTGGTCGACGCATAACCTGTAGCCAGCGCGTCCAGATGCGCGCCGGAGCCTTGGGCTATCGAAATCGAGGCATCGATGGCGGGCCGCGGCGAGCGTTCCGTGGGGATGTGGACCAGTAGATCCCTGAACATAAAACAGCTCCCATTCTGAACTCCATCGCGAGAAGAGCATACATGGCCGTGGGTGAGCTTGATGCACGTCAAGGCCGCCAGAGGCATATCCCGCTAACGATCGCGGCTGTCGAGGCCCGGAATTTCAACATGGCGCGCGTAGCATTGGTAACGGGGGGAACGAGGGGCATCGGCGCCGCGACTTCGCGAGCATTGAAAGCCGCCGGCTATTCGGTGGCGGCCACCTATGTGGGCAACACGAAAGCCGCAATGGCGTTTCAGGCCGAAAGCAACGTTCAAACTCACCAATGGGATATCGGAGAATTCGAGGCGTGTTCACTCGGCATAAGAGCTGTGGAAGCGTCGCTGGGGCCGGTCAACGTGCTCGTGAACAATGCCGGCATCGTTCGGGATTCGGCTCTCCACAAGATGACCCCGGAGCAATGGAATTGCGTCCTCCGTACAAATCTCGACGGGCTGTTCAACATGTGCCGCCACGTGATCGAAGGAATGCGTGCCAGGAAGTTCGGCCGCATCATTAATATTTCATCGATCAACGGCCAGAAGGGGCAGTTCGGGCAGGCCAATTATTCCGCAGCAAAGGCGGCGGAGCTCGGCTTTACCAAGGCATTGGCGCTCGAAACTGCACGATTGGGAATTACCGTGAACGCGATCTGCCCGGGCTATATCCACACGGAGATGCTCGATGCAGTACCGCCGGATATCCTTCAAAACAGCATCTTGCCGCTGATTCCGGTTGGACGACTTGGCGAGCCAGCGGATATCGCGCGAGCTGTCCTGTTTCTCGCGGCTGAGGAAGCAAGCTTCATTACAGGCTCCACGCTGTCGATCAATGGCGGTCAATACATGAGCTGACCATTGCAACCGCAACCGCAACTGAAACAATGAAAGGTGAACTGGATGAAAAACTCAACGCAACCGCAAGCGACCGAAAGGCACAATCGTGCTGTGATCTGGATAGATCACATGGTCGCCAAGATCTTTCAGATGGGATTGGCCGGCGTTAGTTCCGGCGTCGTCCACGCGCATCTCGCGTCCACACACCTTCGCCACAAGGCAAACACGATCGGTTCTGGCCGGGCCCATGACGATCCAGCCTTTTTGCCGCACATCGCCAAGGCGATCGAGACATGCCATGAATTGCTCATCATGGGGCCTGGGACCGAGAAGGTTGCGCTCCTGAATCATCTTCATTCGGTTCGATCCGACCTGGCAATTCGAGTGGAAACGAGTCACCATCCAACGGATGCGCAGATCATTGCGCACGGTCGAAAGCATTTCCGCCTCGACTAGGCCGTGTACTCATTGTGCCGCTACGCGCCTTGCACATCTCCTATATTCCCGCTGATTGATCTGAGGAAAAGCCGGTAGCGCATTGAATTTGGCGGGTCTCCGGGCATACTAGTGCTCTTATTCAGGAAATCGGTCGCGCATCTCACGGCCGAGATGTTCGCCGTCATTCATGTAAATGTTGTTTTTCTCGAGCTGAGCCGGATAGAGCCTGTGATGCGAATACTGTTTTCGACCGTCCAAGACATCGGACACGTCTCGCCTCTCGTGCCCTACGCTCGGCATTTGCGCGAACTCGGTCACGAGGTCCTCGTCGCAACTACTGTCAACGAGGGCGCTATGGCGGTGCTGCAAACAGCCGGGCTCGCACACGCACCCTTCGATAGCCCCGCCCCTGACGAGCTGCAGGCCGTCATGAAGCGTGTAGACGAACTCAAGGGCGAGGAAGCGATTGCGTTCGCCTTCCGGGAGGGCTTTGCCGGCTTAGCGGCGCGAGCCGCGCTGCCAAGCCTGCGGCGCACTATCCGCGAGTTTCGCCCGAATCTCGTCGTCCGTGAGTCCGCCGAGTTCGCATCGCTGGTTGCGGCGGAGGCGGCAGGCGTCCCACAAGCCAACGTTGCGGTCTATTGCGGTGAATACGAAACCTGGATTGCGGGACAAGTCGCGGGCGCGGTCGACAAGCTACGCACTCTGGTTTGCCTGAAGCCCGACGGCGGCCATGCCCAGCGTAGCCAGCGCACATTCACGTCGTTTCCGCCCTCGTTGGACCGCGGTCCGCCGCTGCGCGATCGGGCTGCGCCGTTCCGCGTGGCGCCGGACATGCCGTCCGCTCAAGCCCCTGGTGCCGGGCCGCCAGACTGGATGCCGGCGGGAGAGGGACCTTTCCTGTTCATGACCTTCGGGACCGTCGCGGGTCGATCGGAGCGCGCGAGAAATGCGTATCGCCTCCTACTGGAAGCGGTCGGCTCCTTACCCGTAAGGGCTCTGCTGACGACCGGCCCGATCATGCCGAGAGAGGAGCTGGGCACCATCCCGGCTAATGTCCGCATCGAAACATTCGTGCCCCAGGCCCAGGTCATGTCGCACGCCCGCGCCGTCGTGTGCCATGGCGGTTCGGGGACACTGTTGAGCGCACTCGCCAGCGGGTGCCCGGTCGTGGTCGTCCCCCTGTTTGCTGATCAACCCGCGAATGCTCGTGCAACGGAAGCAGCAGGCGCCGGATTAGCCGTGTTCTCCCATCAGGCGGACGCGATCGCCAACGCAATCCGCACCGTGCTGGCGAGCGAGTCCATGCACGCGGGCGCGAGAAAGGTTGCGGCAGAGCTCGCGTCGATGCACTCCGTCAACAATGCCGTGCATGAGATGATCTGTTGTTGCGCGTAAGAAAAGAACCCGTGTCAATCGAGGTCCGCTTGGGGTTAAATTCGACAAAACTCAAGGTAAGCACAATACGTCCGCTTTCAGATACATCGCGACCACCCCGTCAGTGTTCGAGGTCAGTCCTCGCAGCAGCCTTGCGGAAGCTCCACGTTGATAGCGCCGATCGCTTGGCCATCTCAGCGACGAGAAGGTACGCGAGCGCAACGGTGGCGATGACTCCGAGTAGCGGCAAGGGAAGGTTGCTGAAGCCGAACAGGTGCGCCCAGGGACCGAGTGCCATCGCGAGGGCAACAACGAGGGCACCAATGGACGTCGTGACCAGGAACTTGTGCGGGCGGCTGGCGCGCCAGGGCGGCCGGCGAGAGCGGATCAGGAAGATGACCAGAATTTGCGTCGCGATCGATTCGACGAACCAACCCGTCTGAAACGTCGCGGCATCGACCTCAAAGACCTTGAGCAGAACTACGAAGGTGAGCGCGTCAAACAGCGACGAGGCTGCGCCCATAATTATGGTGAAGCGCAGGATGCTTGCGATGTTCCAGGTCTGAGGACGGTTAACATCTTCTTGATCGACCTCGTCCAAGGGAATGCCGACCTCGGATAAGTCATAGAGCAGGTTGTTCAAGAGGATCTGCAAGGGGAGCAGCGGAAGGAAAGGCAACACGATCGAAGCAAGCGCCATCGAAAGCATGTTGCCGAAATTCGAGCTCGTTCCCATGCGGACATATTTCAGGATGTTGGCGAACGTTCTGCGGCCCTCGCGCACTCCTGTTGCCAAAACCGAGAGATCGGGAGCCAGCAGGATGATATCGGCGGCTGCCCGGGCAACGTCGGTCGCTCCGGTAACAGATATGCCAACGTGAGCCGCGTGAATGGCAGGCGCGTCATTCACACCGTCGCCCATGAACCCGACGACGTGGTTCTGATGTCGAAGTGCAGCAGTGATGCGACGCTTCTGGTCAGGGTCGATGCGCGCAAAAAGGTCGATTGCGACGACCTGGGCTGCGAGCGCAACGTCTGTCAGACCGGAGATCTCGGTGCCGGTCATAATCTTTCCGGACGTCAATCCGACAGATTTGGCTACATGCGTTACGACGTCGGGGTGGTCCCCCGAGATTATCTTGATGTGCACGCCGAGGGAGCTGAGCGTCGCGACGGCCTCCGCCGCGTCCCTTTTCGGTGGATCCGCGAATGCGACAAACCCGGCCAGGGCCAGGGCCGACTCGTCTTCAGGGGATACCTCCGTCTGACCGGCCGGCATTGATCTCGTGGCCAGAGCAAGGAGCCGAAAGCCATCGCGTGAGTAACCCTCCTGCAGTCTCGAGAGCCTATCAAGCCAATGTTCATCGAGGGGATGAGCCAATCCGTCCAATTCGACTGCTACGCACCTCGCAATGATGGATTCTGGTGCTCCCTTCACGATCAGCACAGCCTCTTCCTCCCGTGAAGCGAGCACTGAAAGGCAGCGGCGCTTGTAGTCGAAGGGGACTTCCGCAAGACGGGACCATCCGGCAACGTCGTTGCGGGTCACCGCAAGGATCGCATCGTCGAGCGGACTCCTTATTCCGGTCTGGAACCTGCTGTTCAGTTGGGCGAGACCGAGTACGCGTTCGCTGGTATGTCCCTGGGTATCGACATGTGCGACGAGGGCTATCTTGGCTTCGGTCAGGGTGCCCGTCTTATCGACGCAGAGCGTATCCATCGCACCAAAATCGTGGATTGCGGATAGTCGCTTGACGATGACTTTTCGTTCAGCCATCCGCCGCGCTCCTCGCGCCAGCGTTACGGTCATGACCATGGGCAGGAGCTCGGGTGTGAGGCCAACCGCCAGGGCAACCGCAAAGAGGAACGATTGCATCGCGTCTCTGTGCGCTGAAAGATGCGCCAGCAGGACGAACAGGGTCAGAAAGAGGGTCAGACGGAGGATCAGCATGCCGAGCCGCCGAACACCTTGTTCAAGCGCGGTCGGCGGCCCGGTTTCGGCCAGCTTGGCGGCTATGGTGCCGAATCGCGTTTGGTGTCCAGTGTTCACGATGAGCATCGTCCCGCTGCCCCCGACCGTGCTGGTTCCGGCGAACAGGGCATTGTTTGCTTCGGCAGGCGACGCGGCGGAGCAGGGAGCGCTGGTCTTGAGCACGGGAAAGGACTCGCCCGACATCAATGCTTCGTTGATCTGCAGCTCGTGTGCTTCCAGGACAATGCCGTCAGCAGGTATGATGTCGCCGGCGCGTAGTTTGACCACGTCACCGGGGACAAGGGCCGTCACTGCAATCGATATGGTTGCACCGTTTCGTATGCAGTCGGCCTCGACGGCAACAGACTCCCGCAATGCTTCTGCGCTCAACTCGGCCCGGTGCTCCTGAACGATGTCGAGGGTCACTGACAGCGCTACGACCGTGACGATAATCACGAAGCTTCCGAGGTCGCCGCTCAGTCCGGAGACCGCGGCCGCAATGACCAGCATCGCCACAAGCGGATTCAGGATGCGCTGACCAAGCTTGCGAAGGACCGAGCTGCGCTGTGAAGCCTCGAACCGGTTTGGTCCAAAGATCGCGATACGCCTCGCTGCGTCAGCCGACGTTAGGCCATTTGCGGTAACATCGAGGAAGGAAAGCAGCGCATGTACGGGCAGGCGCCAGAAATCTGCGGGCAGCGACTTGAGTTCGGATTGGAACGACATGGTCGCACTCGCGGCTAAATGACGGGTTGCGCCGCCAAGGTAAGTGCCTACCCGATCGGTAGTTTGATGCAGCTCAATCTGTAAGTGCGCACATTCGGTAGGGTTCATAAAAAGGAGCCCGCCATGTTGCCAGCGCCGGTCAGTCAAGCCATTGGGCTTCCCAACTCGTCGGTAGACGTGGTCGAGGCGAAGCCCCGAATGGCAGAGCCATCGCGTGGACCTGATCCGGACGTGGGTGCTGACAACGTCGATCGCTCCTTCCACGCCAATCTGGCGCGATTCACGGGCGGCCTTTCACCTGCGGCGATGGCGCTTGCGTTGGCGGACTGGCAGCTCCATCTGTTCGCAGCGCCGGGAAAACGCGCAGCACTCGCCGGCGAGGCATTGAAGCGGGCGGTTGAGTTCGCCAAGGCATTAGCTCCGCGTCCGACGTTCCAGCCATGGTCGCTGATCAAGCCGCCGGAGAATGACCGGCGCTTCTCCGGATCAGATTGGGAGCTACCGTCCTTCAACCTCCTGGCGCAGAGCTTCTTGCTGACCGAAGAATGGTGGCATGCCGCAACGACTGGAATCCGCGGACTAGCGCGGCAGAACGCTGCGATCACCGATTTCGCGCTTCGCCAATGTCTCGACACCATGGCTCCTACGAACTTCGCTCTCAGCAATCCGGAGGTGTTGCGGAAGATCATGGAGACGGGCGGCGCGAATTTTGTTTCGGGCATGCACAATTGGGTGGAGGACCTCCAGGCCCTGATCACGGACGGTAAGCCGAAAAGCGATCAGCAATTCGCGGTGGGCAAAGACGTTGCCATTACGCCGGGCAAAGTCATCTATCGCAATGAGCTGATGGAACTCATTCAGTACTCGCCAACCACCTCGATCGTGCGACCTGAACCGGTTTTGATCGTACCGGCCTGGATCATGAAATATTACATTCTCGATCTTTCGCCCCAAAATTCGCTGGTCCGCTTCCTGGTCGAAAATGGCTTCACGGTTTTCATGATCTCGTGGAAGAACCCTCCGCCGGAGTATCGGGACTATGGCCTGGAGGATTACCGCGAACTTGGCGTGGACGCGGCGATTACCGTCATCAACGACATTATTCCAGGACGCCCAATCCACGCCGCGGGCTATTGTCTCGGCGGCACGTTGTTGTCGATCGCTGCCGCCAGATCGGGTCGCGAACGCCCGGACTGCTTGCGCTCCGTGACACTACTCGCAGCGCAGACTGATTTTACAGAGGCGGGAGAGCTCACGCTATTCATCAACGAAAGCCAGGTCGCGTTCCTCGAAGACATGATGTGGCGCGCCGGCGTATTGGGACCGGCGCAGATGGCTGGCGCGTTTCAGATGCTACGGAGCAACGATCTGCTCTGGTCCCGAATCGTTCGGGATTATCTGATCGGAGAGCGCGCCGCTCCGAGCGAGCTGATGTCGTGGAATGCCGACGCAACCCGGCTTCCCTATCGCATGCATTCGGATTACTTGCGCAAATTTTTCCTCAACAACGATCTCGCCGAAGGCCGCTACCAGGCAGACGGAAAAGCCGTGTCCCTGTCCGATATGCATGTGCCCATGTTTGTGGTTGGCACCCGGCGTGATCACGTTGCACCATGGAAATCGACGTACAAAATCCACTTCCTTGCCGATGCCGATGTCACCTATGTCCTGACCAGTGGCGGGCACAACGCTGGCATCGTCGCACCTCCGAGCGAGGAGGGCCACAGCTATCAGGTGCTCACGAAGAGAGCCGATGAGCCCTATGTTGGTCCGGACGACTGGGTCGGACGTGCGCCGTCTTACGAAGGATCGTGGTGGATTGAATGGACGCGGTTTCTCACTGCGCATTCCAGTCAGCCCGTCCCGGCGCCGCAGCTGGGAAGTCCGGGACAGCCCAGCAGGGCGTTAGACGACGCGCCCGGCAGATACGTGCTTGAGCCGTGAGCGAGGCAGCTATCCGGTGCCATTGACAAATGCGGGCACGATCGCCAAGAGCTCCCGCGACGACGCGGTGATAGATCTGTGGCGCCAGTGGCCGGTCGATTCGGACTTCTTCGTCGCAGGCCGCTTTACGCTCGTCGAGCGTCGAATAGTCGAGCAAGGGAAACCGGACGGCACGCTTGATCCTCATCGCACGCTTGCCGCCGAGGAAGAGCGAAGCTGCGTGTCGATCCGCGTCACGCCGGGATGGCCGGTCAGCGTCCGGAAGATCCGCTCCTGGGCCGCCATTTCATCTTTCATGGAAACGGGCATCCAAAAGCACCATCACGGCGTCAGCACGGCCGCGCCGAGAATCTGGCCAGCTCGCAGCATGTTCAGAACCTCGTTGGCCTGATCGAGCGGAAATGCCGTCGTTTCGGTACGCACGCCAGCTTGCGGAGCGATCTTGAGAAAATCGAGGCCATCCTGCCGGGTCAGATTGGCGACAGAGACCAGCTGCCGTTCCTGCCAGAGCAAATCATACGGAAAGCTTGGAATGTCGGTCATGTGGATGCCGGCGCATACGACGCGACCGCCTTTGCGTACGGCGCGCAACGCGGCCGGGACAAGCTCGCCTGATGGTGCGTAGATGATGGCAGCGTCGAGCGGCTCGTCAGGCACCTCGTCAGAGGCCTCCACCCAGACGGCGCCGAGGCGACGTGCAAGGTCTTGTGCAGCGGTATCGCCCCGTCGCGTGAAGGCATGGACGGATCGTCCCTGCCAAACCGCGACTTGCGCAATGATGTGGCCGGCCGCACCGAAACCATAGAGACCGAGCCGGTCGGCAGGGCCGGCCAGCACCAGCGAGCGCCAGCCGATCAGCCCAGCGCACAGCAGAGGGGCAATCTCCACGTCGCTGCCGGCCTCACCGAGGGGAAAGGCGTAGCGTGCGTCGGCGATGGTGTGGGTCGCGTAGCCGCCGTCGCGCGTGTAGCCGGTGAACAGCGGTGCGTCGCACAGGTTTTCCATGCCTTGGCGGCAGAAGCGACAATGCCCGCAGGTAAAGCCGAGCCAGGGAACGCCGACCCGATCACCGGGCGCATGCGTTGCGACATTCGGACCCACGAGATCGACCCGGCCGACGATCTCATGGCCAGGCACGATCGGATAGCCAATATCGGGCAGCTCGGCATCGACGAGGTGAAGATCGGTTCGGCATACCCCACAGGCGCTGATCTTCACCCGGAGCTGACCCTCGCCAGGCATCGGATCAGGCCGCTCCTGCATCTGCAGCCGCGTTCGTGGGGCCGGCAACACCATCGCACGCATAAGTCTCTCCGGGGGCGAACCGCTCCGACTGAACTATTCATAGAACAGCCGAGTGCCAGTCCTTGACGTCGGTCCAACGCCTGGTCCCGATCGTACCGAGTTCCTTGGCTTGACGAGGATCAACCGTCTCGACAAAAGCCGGCTTATCGTGGCGGCCAAGGAGCATCCCGATGCCCATCAAGGACGTCTTTCTGCCGCTCGTCGGCGAGCCGCGCGGGTCAGCCCCGGTTGTCATCGAGAAATGTGCGACCGTCGCCGCCGAGCTCGGCGCAAGGATCAACGCGCTCGCGCTCGAGGAAGAGGTTTTCGAGCGGCCGAAGCTGATGCTGCCCTACGACCGCGATTCCGCGGAGTCCGGCAGTTCGCGTGAGGCGAACGACGATGCATTCGCGCCTGAACGAGATCGTCTAGGGTGGTGTGACCAAGACCGTCATTGGCCAGCCACCGTGTTGGGTTATGATTTCGCACCAGGCCCTTATCTTCCGGCCTGATTGTAACCATCGGAACTGACGCTGACCCGGCGCATTTGCTTCATGTCAACCCATCGTCTGAACAACCTGCTGTCGCCGCGCTCGGTTGCGCTCGTCGGGGCGAGCGCCCGTCCGGCGTCCGTGGGACGCGCCGTCCTGGAGAACATCCGCAAGGCCGGATTCAAGGGTCAATTTGGCCTCGTCAACCTACGCCATGCCGAGATCGGCGGCATCGCGGCGGTGAAGAGTCTGGACAGGCTGGAGTTCGTGCCGGAGCTCGTGGTCATCACTGCCCCGGCGGGCGAGATCCCAGGCATTGTCGAACAAGCCGGGCGCTGCGGGTCTGCGGGCGCGCTGATCGTCTCGGCCGGGCTCGGCCACGGAGCCGGATCTCTGCACGAGGCTGCAATCGCCGCGGCCCGCAAATGCGGCATGCGGCTGATCGGACCGAACTGCCTCGGCATCATGATCCCCGGGGTCAGCCTGAATGCCAGCTTTGCCGCCCATATGCCGGCGGCGGGCAGCCTCGCGCTGATCTCGCAATCGGGCGCGATCGCTGCCGGCATGGTGGACTGGGCTGCGCAGCGCGGCGTCGGTTTCTCCGGCATCGTCTCGATCGGCGACCAGATCGACGTCGATATTGCGGATCTGCTGGACCATTTCGCGATGGATCGCAAGACGCGCGCGATCCTGCTCTATATCGAGTCCATCAAGGATGCGCGCAAATTCATGTCGGCGGCGCGCGCCGCCGCGCGCGTGAAGCCCGTCGTCGTGGTGAAGTCCGGCCGCATGGCGCAGGGTGCCAAGGCGGCTGCCACGCATACCGGCGCGCTCGCCGGCGCCGACGCGGTTTACGATGCGGCGTTTCGCCGGGCGGGCGTCCTGCGCGTCTCCGATCTGCGCGAGCTGTTCGATTGTGCCGAGACGCTCGGCCGCGTCGAATCGCCGACGGGAAAGCGTCTCGCCATCCTGACCAACGGTGGCGGCATCGGCGTCCTCGCCGTCGATCGATTGGTCGAGCTCGGCGGAATTCCGGCGAACATCTCGGCCGAGGCGGTCACGAAGCTCGATGCCGTACTGCCGAAGACCTGGTCCGGCGCAAATCCCGTCGACATCGTGGGTGACGCTGACGCCTCGCGCTACGCGGCGGCGCTTGAGGTGCTGCTGCCCGATCGCGACAACGACGCGGTTCTGGTCCTCAACGTGCAAACGGCCATTGCCTCGGCGGCCGAGATCGCCACCACCGTGACCGAGCTCGTCGGCAAATATCGCGAGCAGCACCGCCGCTGGGCCAAGCCGGTGCTGGCAGCGTGGGTCGGGGCCGATCAGCATATCATTCAGGCACTTTCCGGTGCCGGTATGCCGAACTATCCGACCGAGGACGACGCCGTGCGCGGCTTCATGCATCTGGTCCGACATCGCGAAGTGGTGGAGGAGCTGAGTCAGGTTCCCCCCGCGATGCCCGACACGTTCGTTCCGGACGCCCGGGGGGCCAGGCAGATCGTCACCGCCGCGATCGCCGACGGCCGTCAATGGCTCGAGCCGGTCGAGATCAAGCACCTGCTCGAAGCTTACGGCATTGCGATGGTGCCGACCCATGCGGCAACCGATGTCGAGCAGGCGGTGCGCCATGCGAAGGACATCTTCGCACAGGGCGACACCGTCGTGCTGAAGATCATGTCGCGCGACATTGTCCACAAATCCGATGTCGGCGGCGTCGTTCTCAACCTGACCACGCCTGAAGCCGTGCGAGCGGCCGCGACGGGCATTCTCGCGCGGGCGCAGAAGCTGCGTCCGGAAGCGCGCATCGGCGGCGTCATCGTCCAGGCGATGGTGGTCAAGGCGAAAGCGCGCGAGCTGATCCTGGGCCTCGCCGACGATCCGACCTTCGGCACCGTGGTCGTCTTTGGCCGCGGCGGGACAGCGGTGGAGATCATCAACGACAAGGCGCTTGCACTGCCGCCGCTCGATCTGCAACTGGCCCGCGACCTGATCGACCGCACGCGCGTCTCGCGGTTGCTACACGCTTACCGGGACGTGCCGGCGGTGAAACCGGACGCCGTCGCCATGGTGCTGGTCAAGCTGGCGCAGATCGCGGCCGACATTCCCGAGATCCGCGAATTCGAAATCAATCCGCTGCTGGCCGATGAAACCCGCGTGACCGCGGTTGATGCCCGCGTTGCGGTCGGACCGCCGCAACGGAAGTTTGCCGGTTCCGGTCCGGGCAATTTCGCCGTTCGCGCCTATCCGTCACAATGGGAGCGCCGCCTCAAGCTCAAGGACGGATGGCGCATCTTCGTACGCCCCTTGCGCCCCGAGGATGAGCCGACCATTCACGAATTTCTGCGGCACGTGACGCCGCACGACCTTCGCCTACGCTTCTTCGCCCCGATGAAGGAGTTCACCCACGAGTTCATCGCGCGCCTGACCCAGCTCGACTATGCGCGTGCGATGGCCTTCATCGCATTCGACGAGGCGACCAACGAGATGGTCGGTGTCGTACGGCTCCATTCGGACTCGATCTACGAGAGCGGCGAATACGCGATCCTGCTCCGGTCCGATCTCAAGGGCAGGGGTCTCGGCTGGGCCCTGATGCAGCTGACCATCGACTATGCGAAGTCGGAAGGGCTGAAAACCATATCCGGCGACGTGCTCCAGGAGAACACCGTGATGCTCGCGATGTGCCGGCAGCTCGGTTTCGAGGTCAAGCCAGATCCGGCTGAGCCGGATATTTGCGACGTCCGGCTGAAACTTGAGCGCGCCCGCTAGGAACGCGCTTCCGCCGAATTGGCCGCGGAGGGTTCCTTGGCGGTCTTCCGCAAACTTTTGACGATGATCGCGATCAGCGGCACGAGCACCGGCACAATGGTGCTGAGCGGGTGATGAACGGCGCCTGAGACCTCGGCCTGGAACGCGCGCGCCTCGAGTTGAAGGGCCTCGATGGATGCTCCGTGGATCTCGTTGGCGAGCTCGATGTCGCGGCCTGACGGAGAGCGGCCGGCGATCACGAAGAGCGCGGCCGCGATGACAAAATTGACGGCGCCGAGGATTGCGGCCGCGGCGGTTGCGCTCCAGATCTGGATCAGCGCGAAATAGGCCGACAGCTCCAGCATCAGAAGCCCGAATGCCGCGATCAGCGCCGCAAAGGCGCGCAGGCCGAGGCCCACCAGCAGGTGACGCAGCCTGCTGTCCGCGATGATCCTGTCGGTGCGCCACAGCGCGCGCAGATGTTTGACGACATTCTCGGTATTCACCTAATGTCTCCTCAGCATGAAGCCGACGACCACGCCGAGCGCAAAGGCCGAGGCGAGGGACGTGACCGGGCTCTCCGCAATGAGGCGCTGAAGCTGCTCCTGCTCCTCGTCGACGGTTTCGTCGAGCTCGGAGAGCGCGGCCCTGATCTGATCGGCGAGCGCCTCGGCGCGATCTTTCGAACTCTCGAACATCTCCTCGCCGGCAGTGCTCAGCAGGCGCGCGACATCAACTTTCAGCGTTCGTAATTCTTCGCTCATCCTGTCGCTGTCGAACATGGATCCGGTATCCCCATTGAATGCAAAGGAACCTAGGACCCGACGGCGCGGCCGCGCTTGATTTGCGTCAAAGGCGGGCGCGGTCCCGATCTTGAGACAGGTCAAGCCGGCCGCCACGCGCTGGCCTAGAAATACCGGCTGAATAGGGACCCATCGTCCCGATGAGGTGGAAGTGTGACCCCCGAACCGCTGCTGTTCGCAACGCCGACCGGCGATGTGCTGAAATTGCGCCCGGAAGGGCCGTGGACCGCAGCGCATGTGGTGGCGCTCGAGGCATTGTCCCGGTCGGCCGGCGCCGATGTCGATCGATCGCGCGTTGTGACCTTGGACATGTCGGGCGTCAGCGCGCTCGATACACTCGGTGCCTGGGTTCTGGAAAAGCTGTCGCGCAGGGCCTCATCATCAGGCCGATCGGCAGAATTCCTCGGTGTCGCCGATCATTTCAGCGGCCTGCTGGACGAGGTTCATCAATTCAGCCGCCACACGCCGGCGCCCGCGGCGGCGCCCAACCCGGTTCTGCTCAGGCTGAACGATCTCGGCAAGTCTACGGTCGGTGCACGGGAAGACGTCACGATCTTTCTTCGAATGCTCGGCGCCTTGTTCATGGCCGTGATCGGTGTGTTGCGCCAGCCGCGATCGCTGCGGCTGACATCGCTGGTCTATCAGCTCTACCGGATCGGATGGCAGGCAATCCCCATCGTCATGCTGATCACCTTTCTGATCGGCGCCATCATAGCCCAGCAGGGATTTTTTCATTTTCGCAGGTTCGGCGCCGAGTCCTACACCGTCGACATGGTCGGCATCCTGGTGTTGCGTGAGCTCGGCGTGCTCATCGTTGCCATCATGGTGGCCGGCCGGTCGGGAAGCGCCTACACCGCCGAGCTCGGTTCGATGAAGATGCGCGAGGAGATCGACGCGCTCTCGACCATGGGACTCGATCCCGTGGACGTCCTGATCCTGCCGCGCGTCGCGGCCCTGGTCGTCGGGCTACCGATCCTCGCCTTCATCGGATCGATTTCCGCGCTCTACGGCGGCGGCCTCGTCGCGCAGTTCTACGGCGATATGGGACCGGCGATCTACGTCGCGCGGCTGCACGAGGCCATCTCCGTCACTCACTTCGAGGTGGGCATCCTGAAGGCGCCGTTCATGGCGCTGGTGATCGGGGTCGTTGCCTGCAGCGAAGGCCTGCGCGTCAAGGGCAGCGCCGAGTCGCTCGGCAGACAGACGACGACGTCGGTGGTCAAGTCGATCTTCCTGGTCATCGTGCTCGACGGCCTGTTCGCGATCTTCTTTGCCTCGATCGGAATGTGACGATGGGGGAATCGCTGCAAGAGGCCGCAATCCGCGTCCGTGACCTCGTGGTCGGCTTCGGCCAGCAGACCGTGCTGGATCGTCTGTCGCTCGACGTCCCGCGGGGTGAGATCCTCGGGCTGGTGGGGGCGTCCGGCGGCGGCAAGTCGGTGTTGATGCGGACCATCATCGGCCTCATCCCGCGCCGAGGCGGCACCATCGAAGTCATGGGACAACCCATCAGCGGCCCTGCTCACGGCGCAGCCATGATCTGGGGCATCCTGTTCCAGCAGGGCGCGCTGTTCTCCTCGCTGACGGTCCGCCAGAACGTCCAGTTTCCGTTGCGCGAAAATCTCGTCTTGTCGCAGGAGCTGATGGACGAAATCGCGATCGCCAAGCTCGAAATGGTCGGGCTGCGCGCCCAGGACGCGGATAAATATCCGGCGGAACTGTCCGGCGGCATGACCAAGCGCGTGGCACTGGCGCGCGCACTCGCACTCGATCCACCGATCCTGTTTTTGGACGAGCCGACCTCCGGCCTCGATCCGATCGCCGCCGGTGATTTCGACGGGCTGATCAAGACGCTGCAAAAGACCCTGGGCCTCACCGTGTTCATGGTGACCCATGATCTGGCGAGCCTGACCACGGTCTGCGACCGCGTCGCCGCGCTCGCCGACGGCAAGATCGTCGCGATCGGCCCGATGCGCGACCTGCTGCAATCCGAACATCCCTGGGTGCGCGCCTATTTCCACGGCAAGCGCTCGCAGATGCTGCAACACGAGATGAGATGAGAGATGGAAACCCGCGCTTCCTATGTGCTGATCGGCGCTTTCGTGCTGGCCGCGATCGTCGCGGTGTTCGGCTTCGTCTACTGGCTGAACAACACCGGCGGCATCGGGCCGCGCACGGCCTACCACGTGCAATTCCAGGGACCCGTGCCGGGCCTGCTGGTCGGCGCCGGCGTGCTGTTCAACGGAATCCGTGTCGGCGAGGTGACTGAGCTTCGGCTCGCGCCGGACAATCCGCGTTTCGTCAACGCGACGATCTCGGTTGCCGCGACCACGCCGGTGCGTGCCGACAGCAAGGTCGGCCTCGATTTCCAGGGACTGACCGGCGTGCCGGTGGTGACGCTGGAGGGCGGCATGATGGTCGCCAAGGCCGGCGAGCCCGTGACCTTGATTGCCAAGGCCGGCGTCGGCCAGAGCATGACGCAGGCCGCGCGCGATGCGCTGCGGCGGGTCGACACCGTGCTTGAGGACAATTCCGGCCCGTTGAAGGATACCATCGCCAATCTCAAGACGTTCTCCGACGGGCTCGCACGCAACGCCGGCAAGCTCGACGGCATTTTGGCGGGCCTCGAGAAGATGACCGGCGGCGGCGCGCCCGTGCAGAAGATCACTTATGATTTGCGCACGCCGCAGAATCTGGGGCCGGCCGGCAAGACGCTCTCGGCGTCACTGGCCATTCCCGAGCCGACCGCGGTCGCGATGCTCCAGACTCAGCGCATGCTGTTTGCGCCTGGCGGCGACAATCCGGGCTTTGCCGATTTCCTCTGGGCCGACAGCATTCCGAAGCTGGTGCAGGCCCGCCTGATCGACAGCTTCGAGAACTACGACATCGCTCACGCGCCGTTGCGAACGACCGATCTCGGACAGGCCGACTATCAGCTCCTGATCGACATCAGGCGCTTCCGGGTCGCCACAGAGGGTGAGACCCGGGTCGAGATCGGACTGTCGGCCCGGGTCGTCGACAAGAACGGCAAGGTGATCGCCTCGCGCCTCGTCGCGACCAGCGAGAAGCTCGACAAGATCGAACCGGCCGCGGCAGTCGCAGCGTTCGACGCGGCCTTTGCGCGCATCGCCAAGGAGCTGATCGGTTGGACGGTGCGCGAGTGTGAAACCGCCACTGCAACAACTCTCCAATGAGCGAGGTGAATCAGGTAACTCGGTTCTCACCGCCGATCAGCGACTTCCAAACTGGGGCGCCTTGCGTATCCAGGGAAGGTTCGCGAGGCGATGTTTCGGACCGACTGCGCCGGGACCCCACGCCGATTAACAGCTACGGTCTGTACCGGGGAGCGGACGGTTCATCCATAGAAACCGAGGACATGAGAGCCGCGAACGCCTTAGTAGGACGATCGGGCGTCGCGCGCGCGGTCATAGCTTTGACGGAGGGGCGGACCGGCCAGGTCATCGGCTCACGCGAGTTCATGGGGGCGATGGGCGCCGCCTCCTCCGCTCGGGCGAGCTCCAGCTCGCGCTCGACTTCACGGCATTCGGCCTCCAGGCGGGCGAGCTCCGCCTTGGCTGCGCGCTCCCGGTCGCGCCGCTCCAGGGCAGGGGTCTTCTTTCCGGTCCGCTTGTAGTGCAGCACGTTCCAGCGCGCCAGACGGACCTCAGCCGGAGGCAGGCCCCGCTCGAGATTCGAGCGGTGATCGGCGTGGTAGTCGACGCCTCGCTTCTGGCAGTACCGGTCCAAGACCTCCGCCATTTCGCGGCGGATGACGGACGCCTTGCCGTAGAACTCCTGGTTCCAGTGGCGAGCTTTCTTTTGCGCAAATTTTCCATCCTTGATTTCGCGCATTGTGAGCATGAAGTGGACGTGGGGATTCAGGCCTCCGTCAGATGCGATCGGACAGTGGATATCCACTTGTACCACCATGCCGCGCTTCGCGAGAGCTTTGGCCACCCGCCGGGCGATTTCGATCCAATCCTCTCGCGCCAGCGCGCGCGGCAGCGACAGTTCAATGAGACGCGCCTCCTGCGCGTTCGCCCGCGTCTCTGCGGCGGCAGCCCTAGTCCACAACTCCTTCCAGTTGGTGGCCCAAGCGGGCGCATCGTCGGGTGCGACGATGAAGTGCGCGACGTGATCAGTTCGATCCGAATAGTCCACGACAGAACCATCGGGCAGCCGTGCAGAACCGCGGAGCTGATAGAGAGAGCGCTCCATGGCGGTCTGCCCACGGCTGCGCTGTACCACGCTCAGATCTAGACCGAAGTGATCGCTCACGTTTGACCCAATGTATAGATGAAGCTGCAGAGGAGCCTATGGGCCGAGCTTGCAAGAGGGAAGGCTGCAAAAACCGTCCTGTCCTGGACTTCGATCCAACGGGCGAACTCTAGCCCGCCCGTTGGATCGTGGTCAGGGCTCCGTGATGAGGGAAGTGCTTGCACCGATGCCAGCCTGAGCGAAAGTCCTTGATCGCAGTCTTGGTGGCGACGAGAACGGCACGGCGCCTGGGCGACGAAAAGCTTAAACGAGGCTCTGGATCGTTGCAGGATCCTGACAATAATGGGGGGCTCCTGCAATCCAAGCCTAATGGAGCATCCTAATGACTTTCCTTTCTGATGGCGCCATCCCTGACGAAGCCCCCGGCGACGGTGGCGGGGACGAGGCCCTACGTGTTCAACGCCGCAGCGCCGTCGCGCGATCGGAGCAGCGGCTCGCGGCCCTCCGCCTCGCCCTCGTTCAGGAGAAGCGCAAGCTGCACGAAGCGTCGGCGCGGGAACAGGGCATTCGCGAAGGGGTGGTGGGCCGCGCCGTGTGGGACCTGCTCGAGCAAGGCAGGCTGGAGCCCTCCGTGGCAGCTCTCATCGGCGACGAGGTGCGCGCTCGTCTGACTCCCGCCCAGGCCGCGGCCTTCCGCAACAAGGCCTTCGAGTAGTGTGACGGCACCGACTTGCCCCGAATTGGGGCGGTCCCACGATAGCGCCAGCTGCTGCCCGCGCCCGACGAGACGCCGTCTGGTCGGCGGAAGGGGTGAAGGGGTGTGCCACGATCCGATGCAACGAGGGCCTATGGGCTTCTGCAGGAAGGCGTTGCCGACCACCTTTACGCCGACGTAGAGGCGAAGGAGAGCCGACCGCAGCAGACGCGGTGGCCGGTGATGACGGCGCGGCCGAAGTGCTCCGAGTTCTCTGACGCCGCCGTCGTGATCTCCACGTGTCGTCATGTCGCACCCACTGCCAAGCCGCCGAGGGTAAAACACGCAATCGAGATGTGCGACCGCCACGCTTGGCCTCGTGTGAGCCTTCACGTCGCGACAGGGCGGCGCCTTCGACCACCCGCGCCAAGTTACGAACCAGATCCAATCCTTGATGAGGTCACGGCGGTCATTTGCGAGGAGGGATTATGTTGGGCTTGAAGTACATGCGGTCCATCAGCCGCATTACTGGGGTTTCCATCAATACCGTATCCAAGCTTCTGATAGACGCCGGGTTGGCTTGCGCGGCCTTCCACGACAAGACAGTGCGCGGCGTGGCTGCAAAGGCCGTTCAGTGCGACGAGATTTGGTCGTTCAGCTACACCAAGAACGTTAAATTCGCGAAGGCCGCACTGAAGCCGCTGGCGACGTTTGGACGTGGACGGCAATTGACGCCGACTCCAAGCTGATCGTGTCTTGGCATGGTGGCAACCGCAGCCAGCATACCGATATTTCGTTCATGGAGGACTTGAAGGCTCGCCTGCCAACCGCGTCCAGCTCACCACGGACGGCCACAAGGCCTATTTGAAGGCCGTTGCGGAGGTCGATTCGATGCCGACTATGCGATGCTGAACAAGATTTTCGCGAACGACTATGCTGGCGCTGGCCGCTACAGTGCGATCAAGACCCCGATTATGGGCAACCCCGACCCGGAGCTGATCAAAACGTCGTTTGCCGAGCGCCAGAACCTCACCATGCGCATGTCAATGCGCCAGTTCACCCGCCTGACTAATGCGTTCAGCAAGAAGTTTGAGAGCCGCTGCCACGCGCTGGCGCGCTATTTCATGTTCTACAATTTTTGCCGCGTTCATAAGATGCTTGGCGCGACCCCGGCAATGGCGGCTGGTCTGGTTGACCGCGTTATGAAGATGACGGACGTGGTTGCCATGTTGATCCCGCCAACCCGGTTCGCGGCCCCTACAAGAAGAACTCTATGAATAACCCCAATCCAAACTGAGACACCATCCCTGCGACCAGCGCTTCAGGGCCGTGCGAACTAGAAAGAGTTCTCATATAAGGAGCATCCGGCGATTGTACGCCGGGAGTCCTGCGAATAGTTTGCTGGAAGATTCAAGATTCATTACGACACGACTCGGCGAGCCGTCACGCGCAACAAGGAAATGATGGTGCGGATATTTCGCCCAAATCTTGGAGTGGAAATCCGTCGGGCGACTGACGTATGTTGCCCCACGGACTCCATGATTATTGTAGCCCCATGTATCCCCACAGCGCCACTTGCGAGAGGTGGATTGGAAGAGTGGGGCTACATTTTTCCGCTAAGCCATTGTAGACACTGGTGCCGGCTGAGGGGATTGAACCCCCGACCTTCGGTTTACAAAACCGCTGCTCTACCGCTGAGCTAAGCCGGCGACGCCTGAAGACGCGGGCAGGGCCGGCATGGGCCGGGGCCGTCCACCCGTGCGCGCCGCAATACCAGACTTGGTCGGAAAGTGCCAGAACCCGAAGGTCGTTCTCGCGAGACATGAATCAGGCGGCCCTGAAGGCCGCCCGATGTCTCGCGTTCGACTTGTATCGCCTTACTGGCAGATGTGCCGGCGGCCGTCCTGGCCCTTGAACCACGTCCCGGGCGTACAGACGAAGCCGTTACGCTGGGCGTAGGTGCGGGTATCCCAACCGCGGTTGTCGTAGGCGTAGGAATTATTCCAGCTGCGGAACGGTGCGGTCGCAATGGCGCCTGCGGTGCCGATCGCAGCGCCAGCTACGCCGGCGGCGACGTCGGTCGGCCAGAAGCCGGTGCGGCTCCTGTTCCAGTCGTCATTCCGATCGGCGTTGGTCTGGCGGTAGGACATGCGGCGATGATGGCGATAACCCCTCTCGGTATACGTTTGTCCCGGTCCGAGACTCCGGCAATTGGCGTTGGGGAATTCGGCCGAACAGCGGGCGGGATTATTGACCACCGTCTGTGCCATCGCGGAGCCCGCGAGTGTGGTGGTCGCGATCGCGACGGCGCCGAGGAGTTTGATATTCATGGTTGTTGGCTCCCGTTGTGATTGACGGAAGCTAAATGCCGAACGCGCCGGACGTTCCGGTGAAACCGGCAGATTTTCGCAGCCGGACGGTCACACGGATGTGAGCCTATGGGCGTAGTTCCGATCGGTGAGCGCGGTGCCGTTAACGCTTCGCTAGCTCGCCTTGCAGCATTTGAGCGGCGCGCAATCGTTACACATTAGGCTTACCGGAAGTTGGTGAGCGGGCCTTAACCCTCTCAGCGCCGCGATCGGGTAGGTTGTCGCCGCATAACCGGGGTCTCCTCATGCGCGCTGTGGCGCTTGCCGCCTTTCTGATCGGACTGCCCGCGACGGCGTTTGCCGGCGGCGGTTTCGACATCGTCGTTCCCGGCCGGCCCGGCGTGCCGATCATCATCAACAGCATCGACGCGTCCTACAGCGTTGTCGAGGGTGTCTGGGGCCTTGGCAAGAACCAGCAGGTGCAGCCCACGATCTATGGCGGGCGCTACATCGCCGAGCGACAGCCCGACGACGTCGGCCATTATTATCCGACGCTGGGTCTGCGGCCCGGCTACGGCCGGCTTGAGGTCGAGCCGCCCGCGAACCGCAAATTGCCGAAGCCGGCCGAGAGCTACCTCCGGAGCTGGGGCGCACAATCGGCGCCGCTGCCGCCGCAGATGGATGTGCCCGTCGATCCGCCGCCGGTGATCCTCGCGCCCGAGATCAACGATCGTCCGCGGTCCCCGCGACCGCGGCCGCATGTCCAAGCGCCCGGCAGGCCGCCGGGTTAAGAAACGTCAAAATCCAACAAACGAAAATCAACAGGAGAGAGTAATGCGTCAGATGATTTCGGGACTGGTCGCGGCGGCTGCCGTGATGTTCGCCGCCACCGCGCCGGCCGCGGCGTGCGGCTTCAACCCGTGCCAGCCGGTTGCGCCGGTCTATTCCGGCTGCAACACCGGTTGCGGCGGCTATGGCTATGGCGCCTATGAGCGTCTCGCCGAGCCGACCACACAGTATTACTATGTCAACCAGGGCCCGACCTATACCGGTCCGGGCGCCTTCGCGCCGTATCCGACCTACCGTGAAGACGCGGTCGTCGCGCCCGCCAATTACGGCTACGGCTATCGTGCCGCAGTGGCTCCCTATCAGCGCCCGTACTACCGTCCGTATCGCTACGGCTACGGCCCGCGCTACGGCTATCTGCCGCGCGTGCACTATGGCTACGGTCCGCGCTACGGCTACGCCCATCGCCGCGCGCCTGCGCCCTACTATTACGGCGGCCACCGCGTGCTGCGCCGCTACTACTGATCTCCGATCGGTTGAGCCGACGAAACGCCCGTCCGTATGATGCGGACGGGCGTTTTGTTTGGTGGGAGCGTGCCGCAGTCGCGATTGGAAATCGGTTTGGGCCGTCAGCCCGCCTACAGCCCGCCTACGCCTACCGGCTACGGCGTGGCAGCCTTCGCTCTTTCGCTTAATGATGTCCTGAACTGGCTTGCCTAGCCGTAGCTCGCGAAGCGAGCGAAGGCTGGTGGGGGAGGCAGGACTCGAACCTGCGAAGCCATGAGGCGGCTGATTTACAGTCAGCTCCCTTTGCCACTCGGGACACTCCCCCGCTCGACGGCAGCACAATCGGGCCGGACCTTGCCGGCGGACCGAAGACGGCCATGGAACGTGAAGGCCGCGGCAGCCCGGATGGGGGCGCGACCGGGCGCGGTTATGGGCGATCCGATAGGGCAAAGTCAACCGAGGCGAACAGCTAAAATCGCCTTCCAAGCCACCCAAATTGCCATATTCCGGAACCCGTGACACAAGCGAGCCCATGAAGGATCGAAAATTCACTCCCAAAGGCCCCCGCGGGGGAGCTAAGCCCTTCAACAGGCCCGGAAAATCGACCGGCCGGCCGGCCTGGCGCGACCGCGATTCGCACGGCGACGGCCCCGTCATCCTCTATGGCTGGCACACCGTCACCATGGCGCTGGCGAATCCGGAGCGGCGGATCCGCAAGCTGACGCTGACCGAGAATGCTGCGCGGCGGCTGGCGGAAGAAAACATCGAGACCCGCGTCACGCCTGAGATCGTTCGACCTCAGGAGATCGACCGGCTGCTCTCGCCCGACGCCGTGCATCAAGGCCTGCTCGCGGAAGCCGACCCTCTGCCTTCGCCTGACATCGAGACTCTGAAGCAGGAAGGCATGGTGCTGGTGCTCGACCAGATCACCGATCCCCACAATGTGGGTGCCATCCTGCGCTCGGCCGCGGCCTTTGCGGTGAAGGCGATCGTCACCACCGCGCGTCACAGCCCCGAAGCCACCGGCGTGCTCGCGAAAGCCGCCTCCGGCGCGCTCGAGCTCGTGCCGCTCATCACCGTCCAGAACCTTGCCCGTGCGCTGACTGCGCTGAACGAGCGTGGCTTCCAGACCGTCGGCCTCGACAGCGAAGGCAGCGAGGATCTCTCGAGCGTCGCGCTGCGCGAGCCGCTCGCGCTGGTGCTTGGCGCCGAAGGCAAGGGCTTGCGGCAATTGACCCGCGAGACCTGCAGCGTCGTGGCGCGGCTCGACATGCCCGGTGAGATCAAGAGCCTCAACGTCTCCAATGCCGCCGTGCTCGCACTCTATGTCGGCGCCAGCCGGCTCGGGCTGATGAAGCAAGGCGTGACGTCGTAGCCCGAAGCCAGCCAGCTCATCATTCCCGCACCGTCGAACAGCCGTTGTTCAATCCGGCCCGGACCTACCGCCACATCCCCCGCATCCGCGCGCCGATGTCGATCTTGGGACCTTGCGACGCGGCGCGCACGCCAGCCGCTGCGGCCTTCGGCCAGGCGGTGCGCTCGAACAGGTGGATCAGCTGTTCCGGGATGAAGCGGGTGCGCGAGGCGTAGACGTGGCGGTCGCCCTTGGCGGCCTGGCCGTGGGTGAAGAAGCGCTGCGGCACGACGAGGTGCAGATCGTCCTTGGCGCGGGTCATCGCGACATAGAGCAGGCGGCGCTCCTCCTCGAGCTCGGCAGAGGTGCCGGCGCCGAGATCGGAGGGCATGCAGCCGTCGACGACGTTGAGCACGAACACCGATTTCCACTCCTGGCCTTTGGCCGAGTGGATGGTGGAGAGGATCAGATAATCCTCGTCGCGCAAGGGTGGCCCTGATTTATCGCTGGTCGCATCCGGCGGATCGAGCGTGAGCTCGGTCAGGAACTTCTCGCGCGAAGCATAGCCGCTCGCGATCTGCTCGAGCTGCATCAGATCGGCGCGGCGCGTTTCGGAATCCTCGTGAAGGCGATCGAGATGCGGCTCGTACCAGAGCCGCACGCGTTCGAGATCGGCCGGCCATTCCGAATAGCGCAGATTCTCGACGGTGCGGACGAAGTCGGTCCAGTCGGCGCCGGTGCGCGCCGGCACCGGTAGCTGGCCGAGTGCGGCGAGCGGATCGGTGCTCTCCGCCATCTGGTCGAGCACGCGCTGTGCGGTCGCAGGCCCGATGCCCGGCAACAGATGCAGGATGCGGAAACCGGCGACGCGGTCGCGCGGATTTTCGGCAAAGCGCAGCAGCGCCAGCACGTCCTTGACGTGCGCGGCATCGAGGAATTTCAGCCCGCCGAACTTGACGAAGGGGATGTTGCGGCGGGTCAGCTCGATTTCGAGCGGGCCGGAATGCGAGGACGTGCGGAACAGCACCGCCTGGTGCTTGAGCAGCGCGCCTTGCTCGCGGTTCGCCAGCACCTCTTCGACGATGTAGCGGGCCTGGTCGGCCTCGTCGTGCACAGTGACGAGCTGCGGCTTGTGCGAGGCGGTGCGGTCGGTCCAGAGGTTCTTGGTGAAGCGCTCGCGCGCAAGGCCGATGACGCCGTTGGCTGCCGCCAGCACGGTCTGCGTCGAGCGGTAGTTGCGGTCGAGCGTGATCAGCTCGGCGCGGGGCGAGAAGCTCTGCGGAAAGTCCAGGATGTTGCGCACAGTGGCGGCGCGGAACGAATAGATCGACTGGGCATCGTCACCGACCACGGTGAGCCCGCGACCGTCGGGCTTCAGCGCCAGCAGGATCGACGATTGCAGGCGGTTGGTGTCCTGGTATTCGTCGACCAGCACGTGGTCGAAGCGGCCGCCGATTTCTTCCGCGATCAGCGCATCGCTCATCATCTGCGACCAGTACAGCAACAGGTCGTCGTAATCGAGCACGTGCTGGGCCTGCTTCGCCTCGACATAGGCGGCGAACAGGCTCTTCAGCTCGGCGGCCCAGCCCGCGCACCAGGGATAGTGCTGGCCGAGCACCTTCTCGATCTCCATCTCGGCGTTGACGCAGCGCGAGTAGATCGACAGGCAGGTGCCCTTGGCCGGAAAGCGGCTCTCGGTCTTCGACAGTCCGCGCTCGTGCCGGACCAGATTCATCAGGTCGGCGGAGTCCTCGCGGTCGTGGATGGTGAACGAAAGGTCGACGCCGATCCGTTCGGCATATTCGCGCAAGAGGCGCGCGCCGATGCCGTGGAAGGTGCCGGCCCAGGTGAGCGCATCGCGCATGATCGCGGCGTTGTTCTCGCCAAGCACCTTGCGGGCGATCCGCTCGACCCGGCCGGCCATCTCGGCCGCGGCGCGGCGCGAGAACGTCATCAACAGGATGCGGCGCGGATCGGCGCCTGCGACGATCAGATGCGCGACGCGGTGAGCCAGCGTGTTGGTCTTGCCGGAGCCGGCACCGGCAATGACGAGCAGGGGGGCGCCCACGGTTGCGCCCTCGGCCACGCCATGCTCGACGGCGCGGCGCTGCTCCGCATTGAGCGTGTCCAGATATGTTGCCACGAATCGCCCCGGTGAAAGAACGAGAGTCGGCGATCCCATCGCGAATCGCAATGCGGCTGGACGAAACCGGGATTAGGATTTAGGGGGAAAGACCGCCCGAAGTTCCAGTCCGAAAAGCGCACCCGGCATGACCGAGCTCAAGTCCGACCAGTTCGAGATGCGGCGGCTGGAATCGCTCAGCAACACCATTTTCGGTGTCGCCATGACGCTCCTGGCCTACGATCTGCCCAAGGCCGCGGTGTTCACCAGCGCGCCCGGCTGGAGCGATCTCGCCCATGTCTATTCCGGCAAGCTCGCCGGCTTCGCGCTCAGCTTCATCATCGCCGGCGTGTTCTGGATCAGCCATCACCGCCGGCTGGCGCGCCAGCCTGTCGGCAGCCGCGGCGCCGTGATCCTGAATTTGTTCTTCCTGCTCTCGATCGTGCTGCTGCCGGTGACCAACGGCCTCTACACCAATTACGGCGTGAGCAGCGCGGTCGCGGTGCTCTACGGCCTGCACCTCACCGCGATAGCCGGCCTCAATGCCTGGCTATGGTGGACGATCGTGGGCGGCTGGCGCCAGGAGATGATGGCCTCGCTGTTTCCCCTGCTGGTGTTCATTCCGGGCACGATCGTGGCGGCATTCGCGCCGCACATCGCGCCCTATGTGTGGACCATCGCCTTCGGCGGCCTCGTGATCCAGCGCTTCTACGGTGCGCGGACCGGGCCGGACACGTAAGTCGGCTCACCCCGGTGTCGCGCCGAACCCGTCGGCCGGCACGTAAAGCTTGACCGGGCGGATTTCGTAGACCGCAGTCGGATTGACCGCACGCAGCTTCCGCGCCGCCGCGATCGCCTCCCCCTCGGTGGCGCATTCCATCAGGTGGAAGCCCAGAAGCTGCTCCTTGGTCTCGGCAAACGGACCGTCCAGCACCATGCCCGCGCCGGGGCCACGCAAGGTGCGGGCCTTTCGGGTCTCGTCCAGGCGGGCGGCCGGCCCGAACTGCCCGCTTGCCCGCAAGGGTGCCTGAACCTCGATGACTTTGGCCACGACCGCGGCGTCCTGCTCCGGCGTCCAGGACAAGATCTCGTCTTCCACGTGATAGGCCAGGATGGCGTAAAGCATCGTCACCTCGTCGTTTTCTGTGCAAGTCTCAAGGACGTAGCACGGCAGTCCGCGCCGACAATCCCGAAGCAGAATATTGCGTGACCGGCAAGCGACGAAACCGTCCCGAAACGCGATTGCGGTCTTGCCGCGTGAACGCCGCCGGAAGCGGTTGCGACTGATGACCACAAACAACAAGGTTTCTGCTGGAGGCGGCAGCGGCTTGGCGCGGGCTGACCGGCCGACCCTGCTTCCCGATCAACGAATCGCAAAAGAAAAGGCGCGGCGGGGAGGCCCCGTCGCGCCCGATTTCGTGCTCGCTGGTCCAGGGCTGAGAGCGCCCCGATGCCAAGCCTGTAAACGAAGCTTAGCGGGCGATCCCAGCGAGGTGACAGCGCTTGAGATAAGACACTGGATCACCTCCTTTCGTTGGTTTCGGAAGACCTCAATATAGGCGGCGTCGTCGCCGCTGTTAAGGGGCGGGCGGCTCCGCAGGAACCGAGGCGGTTCGCAAGGGCCGGGACGACGTCGGAAAGCGACCTCCTGGACAGTTGAGACCGAAGCCCGGCCGTGTTAGGCAGCCCGTAATGCGGGTGTAGCTCAATGGTAGAGCAGCAGCCTTCCAAGCTGAATACGAGGGTTCGATTCCCTTCACCCGCTCCAATCCACGATTTCCTACGATTTTCTGCGATCGCGTTCGCTGGATGGTCGCGCTCAGGCTCCCGGGCGCGAAGGTCGCGTTAGCTCGAGCTGGTGTAGGTCGAGTTTGTCTCCAAGAGCTGAGCTGCTCGAGGCGATGCGACCCCAGCTGACGCGGCCGCCGCGACGCTGTCTGCGATCCCGAAGCCTACGGCAGTTATTCCACACCCGTGCAGATCTTCTCAGGATAAGATAACCTGATCGCAACAGATCAAAATAGCAATGAAGGTCTTCCCTTTGGGAAAGCACGAGCACGTTGAGCGCAAACTTGCCGCGATTCTGGCGGCGGATATCGTCGGCTATAGCCGGCTGATGGGGGTCGATGAAGTCGGCACTCTGCGTGCTCTCAAGGCCGTCCGCAAGGACCTGGTCGATACCGCCATCGCCGCTCACGGCGGACGCATCGTCAAGACCATGGGCGACGGCTTGCTGGTGGATTTTCCAAGCGTCGTCGACGCAGTGACCTGCGCCGTCACCATTCAGCGCG
This sequence comes from Bradyrhizobium diazoefficiens, assembly GCF_016616425.1. Classification (NCBI taxonomy): domain Bacteria; kingdom Pseudomonadati; phylum Pseudomonadota; class Alphaproteobacteria; order Hyphomicrobiales; family Nitrobacteraceae; genus Bradyrhizobium; species Bradyrhizobium diazoefficiens. The sequence goes on along the minus strand of NZ_CP067101.1, from coordinate 4,806,247 downwards.
GCATGGTCCGGCGCAACCGCGACATCGGGGAGAACAAGCGACTTGTTTTCCGCATTGGCATCAATATCGGCGACATCATCATCGACGGTAAGGACATTTTCGGCGACGGCGTGAATATCGCGGCCCGACTTGAATCGATCTGCGAACCGGGCGGCCTGTGCATCTCGGACCTTGCCTGCGACCAGGTCCGCGGCAAGCTGCCGCTGGCGTTTGCGGATGGCGGCGAGCAGCAGGTCAAGAATATTGCCCGCCCCGTGCGCGTCTTCGCCCTGTCACCAGAGGCGATCGCCGAGGCTCCGGAGCTGTCGCCCGGCCGCATTGCACGCCCCAGGTCGCGCAATCGCGCGCTCCTGGGAGGGGCACTGGTGCTGCTGCTGATTGTTGCCGGCACCGCGGCCTGGTGGACGATGCGCGCGCCATCCTCCCCGCAAGTAGCCGGCACGCCGGTGTCATCGGGGTCGCGCCCATCGATCGCTGTGCTGCCGCTGGCGACGCTGGCGGACGCCAGCAAGGAAGATTATTTCGCCGATGGCCTGACCGAAGATGTGATCTCCGCACTCGGGCGATTTCCTGAATTAGTCGTCCGTTCGCGCAACGCCGTCTTCGCCTACAAAGGCAAGACGCCGCGGCCCGACGAGGTGGGCCGCGATCTTGACGTGCGTTATATCGTGGAAGGCAGCATCCGCCGCAACCCCGAGCGCATACGTATTTCGATTCGCCTGACCGACGCCACGCGCGGCACCTTGCTGTGGTCGGAAAATTACGACGTGGCGCCGAAGGAGATATTCTCGGTGGAGGACGACATCACGCGGCGCATCGCGGGAACGCTGGCCAGCCGTTTGACCAATTTTGAACTGGCCAAGGCTGCGACTAAGCCGCCGAGCAATATGGAAGCTTACGATACGGTTCTGCGCGGCCGTGATCTTCTCAACCGCGTCAACCGCACGGCCAACTCGCAGGCGCGCTCGCTGTTCAAACAAGCGATCGAGCTCGACCCGGGTTATAGCCCGGCTTACATTGGCCTCGCCCGGGTCGAGCTGAACGGCGTTATCCAAGGATGGACTGCCGATCCCAATGCCGCCCTGCAACGCGCCGAGGGCCTCGGCCAAAAGGCGACCGCGATCGATTCGACCAGCGCCGGCGCCCACGCACTGCTCGGGAGCATCTATATCCGCTATGCGGACTACGACCGGGCGCTGGACGAGATGCGGCGCGCGGTGGAACTGAACAGCAGCGACCCGGCTAGCTATGCCGGGTTGGCAACAGCGCAGCTCTGGTCAGGCGACGTCGATGGAGCGCTGAAGAACTTCGAGATCTCGCGCAAGCTGGGTCTCACGGCCTCGGCGAACGAGACGTTCATTCTCGGCACCGCATATGTGCTTTCCGATCGCAATGATGACGCCATCCGCATCCTCGAAAATTCGGTCGCGCGCAACAGGAGCGACCCTTACACGAATGCGATTCTGGCCGCTGCCTACGCGCAGGCCGGACGGCAGACGGATGCCGCTCGGCAAGCCGACACGGTGCGGCGGCTCGACGCACGCTTCGACACCGCGGAATTCGGCACACTGCTGCGCAAGCCGGAATTGCAGCGGAAACTCGTTGCCGCACTCAAAAGAGCCGGGCTCTAGCGAAGTTGCTTCAGATTCTCGCCGGCCCTTTGGGCAATATCGACCGGATGTGCATTGAACATCGGTAACCCGTGTTTTCCCGAAAACACGTAAAGCTTGCCGTCGTTAATGGTCCAATTCTCCGGATCGGCCTCCACTTTGCGGCCGCGTGAGAGCTGCACCGCGCAGAAACCGTCGAACTGCGGGGCGTAGTGCTCAGGGTCGGCGGCAAATTTAGCACGGTGTTCGGCGCTCTTGAACCAATAGGTGGTGTCGTCGAAGGCGAAAGTGAATTCGGCCGAGCCTTGTTCCGGCTTGCTGTCCGTGAAATAGGAAACCGGGTCGTAGCCCTTGAGTGCGACGCGCGGGGCGGCGTTTGGCGTCACGTTTTGCGCCGCCGCGGCGCCACCGAAAAATACGGCCGCCACTGCCGCAGAGACGAAAGACCGGCGTGCCAATTCGCCCATGATTGCTCCCCAAACCATCAGTCAGCTTGATCAAGGATAGCACGGCGCCAGCGCGCCTGTGAACATGGCTCATTGATCGGCTCCAACTGGTTCGCTTTGGGGTATTCGCATCGATCAGCGGTGCTGATGGCCAACGTGCTGCGGAGTTGCTGTGCGAAAGGTAAAGATCGTTCTACATTTTTGCCCGTATCGCATTTGACTTGGCGCGCTTCACCCGCTCCAATTGGACGCATCCGCCCGAAGGGTGAGCGCAGGCCCCTGTTCCATCTTCTGGAGAATCCGGCCCTCCGCTCGATGCCTTATGCTGCTGCGCCAGCACGGACGATCAGAAACATTAAAAATGGCCGCCGTCCGGAACGTCCATTGAGGTCGTCGGTTAGTTGGTCAGTGAGCGATCGATGAAACGGCGAGGCCAAAGCGAAAGCTGCGGATAAACCAGGTCAAAGATTCGTTCACAAAGCCCCGTCGGGTTACTTCGGTAACCGGCGGGGTCCTTGTTTGAAGGCCTTGGTTTTAAAGATGGGGCCCATTGCGATCTGCGCGGGGGACCCTCGACCGCCCGCCGCATCTGCACCTGGCCGGGTCCTCCCACCGAAGTCGCGTGGCCGTCAGCAAGGACTCACCGGCGACACTCCAGTCAGGCTGCCAGAGCGTCGAGATTGACTTCGCCCTTCGCGAGCATCGTCAGCATGGCGTCGGCCTCCTTCTCCTCCTCCAGGCTTTCGTGCAGGATGTTCTGGTCCTCACCCGGGTTCCGGATTGGCGGGCAACCGCCTATCCGCAAGACTGTTCCTTGCCAATTGGGACGCAGATGACATTTGAATTCGAGGCCGAGGAAACAGGAAAGGAAATTAGGAACAGCAAGGCGAAGCCATGCGTGCAGCATCAGGCGGGGCTTGCGAAGCGATCCCGCCACGAACCATCTCGAAAACGCTCCCTTCGAGGATGTCCAGGACCAGCTCGGTGACCCTGGCTACTTCGTAGCCCCGCTGACGACCTCATCACATGGGCACGATCGGGTTCTCTGATGTGGATGACCTTCGGCCTAGCGTGCTGTGCGATCGAGCAGATGCAGGTATCGATGCCACGATACGACATCGAGCGGTTTGGCGCAGCTCCTCGCGCATCGCCAAAACAGTCCGACGTCATGATCGTCTCGGGTACGCTTTGCAGCAAAATGGCACCAGCCTTGCGCAAGGTCTATGACCAGATGCCGGAGCCGCGCTACGTCATCTCGATGGGATCGTGCGCAAACGGGGGCGGCTACTGTCACTCTTCGTACTCGGTCGTGCACGGATGCGATCGCATCGTGCCCGTCGACATCTATGTGCCCGGCTGTCCTCCGACGGCTGAAGCCCTGCTTTACTGACTCGTGCTCCTTCAGAAGAAGATTCGGCGAACCGGAACGATCGAGCGGTGACCCGATGAGGTGTCGGCGCCGGGGAAGGCCTGGGTCTAGGAACCATCACCGCAAGCGCGAGTTGGCCGGTCGGGCGGGGTGAAAGCCACACGAGGCCGACCGTGCAACAAGACGTGCGTGTGCGCAGCACCGCTGAGATCGCGGGTCATCCCATTCATCCGATGCTGGTGCCGATCCCGATCGCGTGCTTCGTCGGGACGCTGCTGACCGACATTGCCTATGTCGCCAGCGCCGAGATCATGTGGGCGGATTTTTCCGCCTGGCTTCTGGGCGTCGGCGTCGTCTTCGGCGTGCTGGCAGCGATCGCGGGCCTGACCGATTTTCTCGGCAATCGCCTGGTGCGGGCGCAGCCGCCGGCCTGGCCGCATCTGATCGGCAACGCCGTTGTGCTGATCTTGGGGACCGTCAATGCGCTGGTCCACACGCGCGATGCCTGGACCTCGGTGTGGCCGACGGGATTCGTGCTGTCCGTGATCACTGTCCTGATCCTGCCCATCACCGGCTGGCTCGGCTGGGCCATGGTCTATCGCCACGGCGTCGGAGTTGCTCGATGATATCGAAGCTTGCCCGCGCGCTGTTGTGCTCCTCGCTGCTTTGGCTCGCCGCCTGCGACGACGGCAGCGGCGATCCCAAGGCGCAAATCGGTGCCAGCCCGAAGCTCCCCGACATCCAGCAATATCTGCTGCCGCCGATGCACATCGCGCGTATCGTCGGCTGGAAGAAGAACGAGACGCCGACCGTCGCGCAGGGTCTGCAGGCCAAGGCCTTCGCGACCGGCCTGCAGCATCCGCGTTTCCTCTACGTGCTGCCCAACGGTGACGTGCTGGTGGTGGAATCCAAGGCGCCGAAGGCCGCCGCGATCAAGCGACCCAAGGAGATCGTCATGGGATATATCGAATCCTGGGCGACGTCCGGCGGCGGCGACACCGGACCGGGCAACCGCATCACGTTGCTGCGCGACAGCAATGCTGACGGCGTACCGGACACGCAGAGCGTCTTCCTCGACCATCTCAACTCGCCGTTCGGCGTCGCGCTGATCGGCAACGACCTCTACGTCGCCAACACCGATGCCATCGTCAGATATCCCTACAAGGAAGGGGAAACAAAGATCACCGCGCCGGGCACGGTGCTGGCGCCGCTGCCGGGCGGCCCGATCGACCATCACTGGACCAAGAGCCTGGTCGCCAGCCCGGACGGCTCAAAACTCTATGCCGGCGTTGGCTCCAACAGCAACATCACCGAGAACGGCATGGAAGCGGAGCATAATCGGGCCGCGATCCTCGAGGTCGATCGCGCCAGCGGCCGCTGGCGCGTGTTCGCAAGCGGCCTGCGCAATCCCAACGGGCTTAGCTTCGAGCCGCAGACCGGCGCATTGTGGACGGTGGTGAACGAGCGCGACGAACTCGGTCCCGATCTCGTTCCCGACTACATGACCTCGGTGAAGGACGGCGGCTTCTATGGCTGGCCCTACAGCTATTACGGCCAGCACGTCGATCCCCGCGTCAAGCCGCAGCGGCCGGATCTCGTCGCCAAGGCGATCGTGCCGGATTATGCGCTGAGCTCGCATGTCGCCCCGCTCGGGCTCGCCTTCAACACCGGCTCCAGCCTGCCCGCCGCTTATCGCGGCGGCGCCTTCGTCGGCGAGCACGGCAGTTGGAACAGGCAGGTGCTCAACGGCTACAAGGTCGTGTTCGTGCCGTTCAAGGACGGCAAGCCGAGCGGACCGGCGCAGGACGTCGTGACCGGCTTTCTGAACGGCGACAGCCAGGCGCGTGGCCGCCCCGTCGGCGTCGCCATCGACAAGACCGGCGCCTTGCTGGTCGCAGACGACAGTGGCAACACGGTGTGGCGCGTGACCGCCGCGCATCCGCAGCTCACACAGCGATAGACAGATCGAGGAGTCGGACAATGGGCCTTGCTCAATATGCCATCGTGCCGGTGCAGGACGAATGGGGCGTGCTGCACGACGGCGACGTCAAGAGCACATACGCCACCAAGGAAGCCGCGTTCGAATCGGCGGTCGCCGCCGCGTCCCTCGCGCTTCGCGAGGGACACGAAGTTCATGTCAGTGTGCCCGGCCGCGAGGCCGGCGAGGCCGCGCTCGGTATCCAGAGCGCCCGGGCGCAGAACGGCATTCGAGAGAAGGAGCCACGATGACCAAGCCTCGTGAACCAAACGGTGTCGAGCCGTCGCGATCCGAGGACGACATCCAGCGGGACCAACTCGGTCCGCGCGGGGTGCCCGGTGCGCCGGATCCGGCCAAGATGACGCCGCAGCGCGAGAAGAAGACGCCAAAGCATATCGATCCCGGCCACACGTCCTGAGCAGACGCGCTCTGCTTCTGGCGCCGCGGTGCCATTCGGAACTGACATGTCCATGAACCGAGTCTCCGGCTAAGACTGGTCGCAACCGGCGCGATCCGCGCCAGCCGGGCAGGCGAACGTTTGGAATGCGGTTCTTGACATCTGACAGCAGGCTGATCGGTGTCCTGCTGGTGCTCGCTATCACGCAACTGGTCGGATGGGGCACGATCGGGCTTCCCGCCATCGTCGGACGCGATCTCGCCGCCGATCTCGGCATGAGCCTGCCGGCGGTGTTCGCCGGGACGTCCGTTCTCTATGTCTCGATGGGGCTGTGTGCGCCCTGGCTCGCCAAATCGTTTGCGCGGCATGGCGCACGGACGGTCATGATGGTCGGCACGGTCGTCACCGCGCCGGGCTTCGTGCTGCTGTCCTTCGCGCGCGAGCCGATGCTCTATTTCGCCGCCTGGATCGTCCTCGGTATCGCCGGCAGCGCCACGCTGTCGACCGGCGCCTATATCATGCTGAACGAGATCGCGGGGCGGCAGGCCAAGAACGCGATCGGGGCCCTGATGCTGGTCACGGGCCTCTCCAGCAGCATCTTCTGGCCGACGACCTCGTTCCTGAGCGGGCAGCTCGGCTGGCGGGGGACGTGCCTTGTCTATGCCGCGATGATGCTCGTCGTCAGCCTTCCGCTCTATGCGTTCGCGCCACGCCGCAAGATCGCGAGGGATGATGGCGGCGAGCCGGTCAAGTCGTCGCCGCCCCCTGCGATTCCACGCAGCACCTTCGGCCTCGTCGTTGCCGCGATCACGCTGAACGCCTTCGTCAATTTCGGGATCAGCGCCATTCTGATCGAGTTGCTGCGGGCGGAGGGGCTGGCGCCGGCGCAGGCGCTGGCCTTCGGCTCGATGCTGGGCGTGATCCAGGTCAGCGCCCGCGGGCTGGATTTTCTCGGCGGCGGGCGGTGGGACGGGATCACGACCGGGCTCGTTGCGGGCACGGCGCTGCCCATAGCCATGCTGCTGCTGATGATGAGCGAGGGGGCGACCTGGGCTGTCGCGGTCTTCATCCTGCTCTATGGCGCCGGCAGCGGTGCGATGGCGGTCGCGCGGGCCACCATCCCGCTCGTGTTCTACGACCAGGCCGAGTTCGCCAAGGCCATGTCGATGATCGCGCTGCCGCTCAATCTGGCCTCCGCGATCTCGCCGCCGCTCCTTGTCGGCTTGCTCACCGAATTCGGCAGCCGCGGCGCACTCGGTCTCACCCTGGTGTTCTCCTGCGCGACGGTGCTGATCCTGATCCTGCTCGGGCGGCGGCGGCCGCGGCTGGCCGCGGTGGCCGTGACCTGAGCCGATGAGGCAATATTCGCGGCGCGGAAAGTGCTGATGGCAATGGCCTTCGTGCCCGGCAGGAGATGGCCGCATGCCGCCAGTGCAGTGCTCGGGGCACAAAAATGGTGTATCGGCAGGGAGCGCGGGCCGCTTTGAGCGGCTGCGCCAAGATCAGTTCCCCGGAGGAAATCGACATGTCGGCCTTGCCGCTCTCAGGCATCAAGATCCTTGACCTCACGCGCGTGCTTGCCGGGCCCTTGTCGGCCCAGATGCTGGGCGATTTGGGCGCGGAGGTGATCAAGATCGAGCGGCCGGGCACCGGCGACGACGCGCGCGCGTTCGGGCCGCCTTACCTGACCGATCCGGAAGGAAAGGCCAACAACAACAATTCCTTCTATCTCTGCGCCAATCGCAACAAGAAGTCGGTCACGGTCAACATCGCCAAGCCCGAAGGGCAGGCCATCATCCGCGAACTCGCCAAGGACGTCGACGTCTTCATGGAGAACTACAAGGTCGGCGATCTCAAGCGCTACGGCCTCGACTACGAGACGATCAAGGCGATCAATCCCGGCATCGTCTATTGCTCGGTGACCGGCTTCGGCCAGACCGGACCCTACGCGCCCCGTGCCGGCTATGACGCCATCCTGCAGGCGATGGGCGGCCTGATGAGCGTCACCGGACATATGGACGGCGAGCCGGGTGAGGGCCCGATGAAGGTCGGCCCGTCGATCGTCGACTACATGACCGGGATGAACACCTCGATCGGGATTCTCTCGGCGCTCTACCATCGCGACGTCAATGGCGGGCAGGGACAGCACATCGACGTCTGCCTGTTCGATACCGTCATCGCATCGTTGTCGCACTGGCTGCAGATCTACCTCGTCAACGGCAAGACCCCGCCGCGTCGCGGCACCTGGGGCAATGGCGGCATGCCGGCCGGCGTGTTCCGCTGCACCGATGGCGAACTGATGCTGGTGGTCGGCAATGACGGCCAGTTCCAGCGCACCTGCGCCGTGCTCGGCGAGCCGGAACTCGCCAACGACAAGCGCTTCATCAAGAACAACGACCGCGTCGTGCACGGCAAGGAGATCATGGCGATCTTCGCCGGCCTGTTCCTGAAGAAGCCGGTGGCCTACTGGCTGGACAAGCTGGAGGAGGCCGGCGTGCCGTCGGGGCCGATCAACAATTTCGAGCAGGTATTTTCCGATCCGCACGTCCAGTCGCGCGGCATGCGGGTGAAGACGAAGCACAAGTTCGAGCCCGATCTCTCGCTGATCCGCAACGCGCTGACCCTTTCCGGCACGCCCATCACCGAATATCGCGCCCCGCCGCTGCTCGGCGAGCACACGGCGGAGGTGCTGGCCGGCAAGCTCGGCTATGATGCGGGCAAGATCGAGGAGTTGAAGCAGCAGGGCACTATCTAGCTTCGACGAGGCGCCGCGCGAGCTTTCCTGGTGGGAGAGGGGCTCGCCGCGACAGCGCCTGACCAAAACCATCGTCACCTGCGCCTGCGAGGCTAAGCCTTACCTGAGGCTTGCCCGCAATCCCCAGATAACTCCGGTCCGTAGTCGCACAGGCTTTCGCTTCGCCCGCGACTCTGATTCGATCTCTCCACTTGAGTTCGGGGAGGAAAGTGAATGTCCTACACGATCGGGTTCCAGGCCAAGGACCAGAAGGCAATTCTGGCGACCGAGGCGGCCACCGCCAATCAGGCGGTCGCCATCGTTGCTGCGCTGCGGCAAAGTGCCGACGAAATAAAGTTCATCCGTTCGCCGCAGGAAGGCGAGATGGGCATCGAGATGCTGCTGCTGCTCGCCAAGGAAGAGGCCGAGGAGATGCCGCAGCGGGGCTGACCCGTTGACCACACTTCGATCAGAAGCGAAGCGTGCCGGCTGCAACATGATGTAGCAAGGCGCCACTCTCGCTCGAACCGAAGGTGGCTGCCGATGAAACGCGAAGCGCTCCGCGTCGAACCGATCTCGTCCTGGCTAGACCTCTGGAAGGCGCCGGCCTCGCCGGTGACGCGCGCCGGCAACATGATCTTCGTCTCCGGCCTGCCGCCGTTCGATCCCGAGACGGGCGAGATCGCGGAGGTCCCGATCGAGCGGCAGAGCGAGCTCGTCATGGAGCAGATGAAGCTGTGCCTGCAGGCGGCTGGCGCCTCGCTCGACAACGTCATGAAGTGCAACGTCTATTGCACCTCGGCAAAACACTTCGCCATCTTCAATGCGATCTACGCGCGCTACTTCCCGGACCAGCCGCCGGCACGAATCTTTGTCTGCATCCCCGAATGGACCGGCCCCTTCGACATCGAGATCGACTGCATCGCGATGATGTGAGGTTAGCGCGCCGCCACTCTTGACGGCGCCTTCGCCTCCGCCCGTCCCGTCGTCAGCGCCATCGTCGCCACGCTGACGACGCGGGCGACGACGTCATCCACGTCGTCGAGATCGCATTTGCCTTCCGACAGTTTCGTGAGCCGCTCGCTCTCGCGGATGGTGTGGTGCGCCATAGCGAGTGCGAAGTTGAGGCCCCAATAGATATCGACGTCGCTGCGCTCGGGCAGGGCGCGGCGCATCGCGCCGGCGAATTTGCGCAGATGGTCGATCTCACGGTTCTTGATGCGGCGGATCGGCGGCACGGATTCGATCGAGGCGCGGATCATGAAGCGCGCCGCGGTGGAGCGCTGGTTCTCGGGGCCGAGACAGCCGCGCAAGGTCGGCCCGACCAGTGCGCGCAAGATTACCTCGATCGGCGCGCGGCCGCCGCCTTGCTCTTCCGCCGCCTTCAACTCGCGCAGGCGCTCGCGATTGGTCGCGATCGAGCGGGTGACAAATAATTCCGCGATCAGCTCGTCCTTCGAGCCGAAATGATAATTCACCGCCGCCAGATTGACACCCGCCTCCGCGACGATGTCGCGCAGTGTCACGTCGCCGAAGCCGCGATCGGCATAGAGCCGTTCGGCGGCGGCGAGAATGGCAGACCTCGTATGATCGCTGGCCATGAACGCCTCCAAGGAGGGAGTTGCAATTCAAACAGTTGTATGAAACTATCGTTTGAAGGCCGGAGATGTCAATCCGCAATCGGGACCCGTTCGCAACTCGCACGTCCGGTTCCGAAGCATCCGTAAGCTCGTGCTTGCGGGCTGCGCGCAGCGGGAGGACAGTCCGGCGCAAAACAGGTTCGCGAAGCAAACAGGTTCGCAAAGCAAGACGAGGAGCGTCCCATGGATTTCGATCTGTCGCCCAAGCAGAAGGAATGGCTCGACCGCGTGCGGTCCTTCATGACCAAGCATGTGCGCCCGGCGGTGCCGATCTACGATCAGCAGGATCACAGTGGGGAGCGCTGGAAAGTGATCCCGATCCTGGAAGACCTCAAGAAGAAGGCGAAGGCCGAAGGCCTCTGGAACATGTTCATGCCGCCGTCCGAGCATGAGGACGACGAATTCCGCGGCGCGGGATTGACCAACCTGGAATACGCGTTGCTGTCGGAGGAGATGGGCCGCATCACCTGGGCCTCGGAAGTGTTCAACTGTTCCGCGCCCGACACCGGCAACATGGAAGTGTTCATTCGCTACGGCTCCAGGGAGCAGAAGCGCAAATGGCTGCGCCCGCTGATGGACGGCGAGATCCGCTCCGCCTTCCTGATGACCGAACCGGCGGTCGCCTCATCGGACGCCACCAACATCGAGACCCGCATCGAGAAGGACGGCGATCACTACGTCATCAACGGCCGCAAATGGTGGTCGTCCGGCGTCGGCGATCCCCGCTGCAAGATCGCGATCCTGATGGGCAAGACCGATTTCAAGGCGGCCAAGCACCAGCAGCAGTCGCAGATCCTGGTTCCGCTCGACACCCCCGGCATCAAGGTCGAGAAGATGCTGCCGGTGTTCGGCTTCGACGACGCGCCGCACGGCCACGCCCAGGTGCTGCTCGACAACGTGCGGGTGCCGAAGGAGAACATCCTGCTCGGCGAAGGCCGCGGCTTCGAGATCGCGCAGGGCCGCCTCGGCCCGGGCCGCATCCATCACTGCATGCGCACCATCGGCAAGGCCGAGGAGGCGCTGGAGAAGATGGTGAAGCGGCTCTCCTCGCGCACCGCCTTCGGCAAGAAGATCGTCGAGCACAGTGTGTGGGAGCAGCGCATCGGCGAGGCCCGCACCAACATCGAGATGACGCGTCTTCTGTGCCTCAAGGCCGCCGACATGATGGACAAGGTCGGCAACAAGACCGCGCAGGCCGAGATCGCCATGATCAAGGTCGCCGCGCCCAACATGGCGCTGAAGATCATCGACGAGGCGATCCAGGCTTTTGGCGGCGCCGGTGTCTCGGACGAGGCCGGGCTTGCCAAGGACTACGCCCACATCCGCACGCTCCGTCTTGCCGACGGTCCGGACGAGGTGCACAATCGCGCCATTGCCAGGCTTGAGGTTCGGAAGTATGCAAATTCTCCCAATCATTGAGAGGGAGGGCCGAGAGGCGCTCCCGATCTGAAGAAACGACCGGGCCTGATGCGGTGACCGCTTGACGCAAGTGCGTCAGCGGTTACCGATTAGGATCATGCTCGACTGAAGAGGGAGCGTCACGTGGCTGACGGCGTCAGGAAAGACGAAGAGTTCTCGGGCACCAAGCCGGTCGAGGAGCGGCATCGTTTCGACGAGATGCGCCTGGAAGCCTGGATGCGCGACAACGTCGAAGGTTATGAGGGACCGCTGGTCGTCCTGCAATTCAAGGGCGGTCAGTCCAACCCGACCTATCGCCTGAACACGCCGAACCGTTCCTACGTGATGCGCCGCAAGCCGTTCGGCAAATTGCTGCCGTCGGCGCATGCGGTCGATCGCGAATACCGGGTGATCGCGGCGCTCGGCAAGCAGGGCTTTCCGGTCGCGCACGCCTATGCGCTGTGCGAGGACGACGGCGTCATCGGCGCCGCCTTCTACATCATGTCGATGGAGGAGGGCCGGGTGTTCTGGGATCCGGCGCTGCCGAGCCAGACGCCGGAGGACCGCCGCAAGATCTTCACCAGCAAGATCGAGACGCTGGCGAAGCTGCACATGTACGATCCCGTGGCAATCGGGCTCGGCGACTTCGGCAAGCCCGGCAATTATTTCGCGCGGCAGATCGACCGCTGGACCAAGCAGTATCGCGCCTCCGAGACCCAGCACATTCCCGAGTTCGAGAAGGTCGCCCAATGGCTGCCGAAGACCGTACCGGAGCAGGCACGCGTCTCGATCGTCCACGGCGACTACCGCCTCGACAACATGATTTTCCACGCAACGGAACCGCGCGTGCAGGCCGTGCTGGACTGGGAGCTGTCGACGCTCGGCGATCCCATGGCCGACTTCACCTATTTGTTGATGCAGTGGATCATGCCAGGCCTGCAGGGCGTCGATATCGAGGCGCTCAACATCCCGAGCCTGGAAGAGGCCGCGCAGATCTACTGCAACGTCACCAAGATGAACGTGCCTGATCTCAACTGGTACTTCTCCTACAATCTGTTCCGCCTCGCCGGCATCACGCAGGGTATCGCCGGCCGCATCCGCGATGGCACTGCCGCCAACGCCAAGGCGCTCGAATCCGCCAAGCGCACCGTGCCGCTCTCGCAGGCGTCATGGGACTACGCGCAGAAGGCGGGCGCGGTGTAAGGACGAGGAAGGCGCGGCCGATATGGCCGCGCTTTTTTCATTAGCACTCTCTCGTGTCCCGGACGCGGTGCAGCACACAGTGCTGCTCCGCAGAGCCGGGACCCAGTCAGGACGCCAGAGTATTCAGCTCGTCAGTGAGATCGCGCCAATCCGGATTGAGCCCTTCGAATAGCTTGAGCTTCCAGGCGCGCCGCCAACGCTTCAGCGTATGCTCGCGGGATCTCGCTTCGAGCACCGACTCGAAGGTTTCGAAATAGACCAGCAGAGTTACATCATACTGCCGTGTGAAGCCGGGCATGACCTTGGCCTTGTGTGCCATTATGCGGCGCGCGAGATCGTTTGTAACTTCGACGTAGAGTGTTCCATTTCGTTTGCTCGCAAGGATGTAGACGAAGTATGGCATGTCCGGGCAATCGGTATTGACTGGTGTCGCTACCTATAATTGCATGTATGTGAGATATCGCCAAGCATTCTGGGTCCCGGCTCTCATTCTGGGTCCCGGCTCTACGGAGCGTCACTTCGTGCCGCACCGCGTCCGGGACACGAGACCGGTTTTCCCGGTCTCATATTTTATCGTCGCAGCATGGTTTAAACTGTGCTCTCGTGTCCCGGACGCGCTGCAACGCGTAGCGTTGCTGCGCAAAGCCGGGACCCAGTCAACTACGAACTCCGGCTATTCTTTCACACAATGCGCGATCAGCCTCTCTACGAATCCCGCGCACTTCTCCAACTCGGCCATCTCCACGAACTCGTCCGGCGTATGCGCCTGCGCGATCGAGCCGGGGCCGATCACCACCGAGGGGATATCGGCCATGCTGGCGAACAGGCTGGCCTCGGTGCCGAAGGCGACCTTGGCGTGGTCGTTGCGCCCCGCAAGGCTCTTGGCGAGGGTGACGATCGCAGCGTCGGCGGCCGTATCGAGCGCGGGATAGTCGAGGATCTCCTCGAAATCGATGCCGCACTCCGGATGCCGTGTCTTCATCGCCGGCTCGAGCTCGGCCCTGGCCCAGGCGACGATCGCATCCGTGACCTCGCGCGACTCGGTGATGCCGATGCCACGGCATTCGAAATCCACCGTGCAGGTATCGGGCACGATGTTCAGCGCGGCGCCGCCATGGACGATGCTGGTGAGCAGCGTCGAGTGAGGGACGTCGTACAGGCTGTCCGTTGACCGTGCGGCGGCGAGCTGGACGGCCCGGCGACGGATTTCGACGATCAGCTCGGCCGCATATTCGATCGCGTTGACGCCATCAGGCGCGATCGAGGAATGGCGGGCGAGGCCGCGAAAGGTGGCGCGCACACCGTGCTTGCCCTTGTGACCGATGATCACTTTCATCTCGGTCGGCTCGCCGACGAAGCAGCCGAGCGGCTTGACGCGCTTCTTCGCGATCTCGCGCAGCATCGGCCGCACGCCGACGCAGCCGATCTCCTCATCGTAGGAGATCGCCAGATGAATCGGCGTCTTGAGCTTGGCCTCCACCATCTCGGGCACCATGGCGAGGCACACCGCGACGAAGCCCTTCATGTCGGTGGTGCCGCGGCCATAGAGCCGGCCGTCGCGCTCGACCAGCTTGAACGGATCCTGGCTCCAATCCTGGCCGACGACGGGCACGACATCGGTATGTCCGGACAGCACGAGGCCCGGGCGGTCCTCGGGACCGATCGTGACCCACAGCGAGGCCTTTTGCCCGGTCTCATCGACGATGCGTTCGCTCGGGACGCCCAGCGCGGCGAGATAGTTCTCGATATGCGCGATCAGGGGGAGGTTCGTGCGATCGCTGACGGTGTCGAACGACACGAGGTCGGCGAGGAGTCTTCGGATGCGGTCGGGTCTTGAGCTCTGCATTGTCACGTTCTTCGGGGAGGAGGAAGGCTGAGATGCCTGCATGGACCATACCAAGGTGTCGGCCAGATGGGCAAATGAAGTCCGCCACCGTCATTCCGGGGCGATGCGCAGCATCGAGCCCGGAATCCATCGGGCCGCATCACGCGCGGTCAAATGGATTCCGGGCTCGCGACTTCGTCGCGCCCCGGAATGACGGTGGCGCGGGCTACAAGCCCTTGCGTCGATCGACGGGCAAAACACGCCAGCGGTGGGCCAACACGCGGCGACGAAAATATTCCACTTTACCGAAATTCGGAAATGGCGTATGTGTCGGCGCAACCCGGCCCAAGGAAGAGGGGCGGATCGCGATCGTCACGAACGCGGGCCGGGCGGCGGTGGACGCGAGGTGACATCGGCGCGAAGGGCTTCGCAGGGCGGGCAACCGTGAGCGAGAGTGTCGCGCATACGACCGGTGTGACCCGCGTACGGCGAAATCGTGCCGTCCTGGCGCCCGGGGTCTGTGCGCCAAGTCTTGCGGTGATGTGTGCGGCCCAACCGGGCCCGTGCGTCAGCCATCTGCAAGGCGACGGGGGCAATAGTGCATCGCTCTCCGGGGAGATCACGACATAAGCCGTAAAGCCACCGCGCAGGGAAGGCCGGGATGTCCTGGCTTCACCTGTATGCCGCTGTGCAGACTTCTTACCAAGACTTCGCACAGTGGACCGCGGGTGCCAGCCGGCTCCCGGCCTTCCCTGCGCCCTCTTTCATTCGAGGGTGACGCGACGAAGCAAAGCTCGGGCGGAGATCCGCCGCGAGGATGCGAAGGCGTGTCTGCGAGGCCGTAGGATGGGTAGAGCACTTGCGAAACCCATCACGTTTCAGCGCGAATGAAGTATTGATGGGTTTCGCTTTCGCTCTACCCATCCTACCGCTCGCTCCGCTCGCGATGACGGTGTTGATGCAGGTGTACCTAAAACCACAAGCTCGTGCCCCGGACGCAGCGCAGCGTCCCTTCGACGATGCGCTGCAGAGCCGGGGCCCATGCGGCAGCGATCCGTGTCGCTTCCCGGGTCCCGGCTCTGCGCAGCAGCGTGAGAACGCTGCGGCGCGTCCGGGACACGAGACCTCTCCCGCTACACCGGCTTGCCGGTATACGGCATCGAGGCCGTCAAGCCGCCGTCGACCGGGAACGCCTGGCCGTTCACATACGAGGCCTCGTCGCTGGCCAGGAACAGACCCATTGCCGCGAGCTCGTGCGGTTGGCCGGGGCGCTTGAGAGGGTTGAGTTGGCCGATCTTGTCCTGGGTGCCGCGCTCCCTGGCGCGGTCGAAGATCGGCTTGGTCATGCCGGTCTCGATCAGGCCCGGGCACACCGCGTTGATGCGCACGCCGGTGCCGGTGAGCGAATAGGCAGTGGTCTGCACAAGGCTGATCACGCCGGCCTTGCTCGCGGCATAGGGGTGCCCGCTGGCGCCGGCCTTGAGACCCGCGACGGACGCGGTCAACACGATCGCGCCGGATTGCTGCCTGACCATGTGCGGCATCGCGTGTTTCACCGCGAGGAACGGTCCGATCAGATTGACCCGCAAGATCTCCTGCCAGTGCTCCACCGTCTGCTCGCCGAGCGGGACGAGCCCGCCGGAGATGCCGGCGTTGGCCCAGATCACGTCGAGCCGGCCATGTGTCTTCACCGCCTTGTCGATCACGGCGACGACGTCGGTCTCGGAGCCTGCGTCGGCGATCATGGCTTCCGCGATGCCGCCGGCCTTCTTCACCTCGTCGACGGTCTCCTTCACCGCCTCGGTGCGGTCGACCGCGATCAGCTTGGCGCCCTCCCTGGTGAACAGCAGCGCAGCAGCGCGACCGATGCCGCTGCCGGCGCCGGTGATGATGGCGGATTTGCCTTGCAGGCGGCCCATGCGGTTCTCCCTTTGCTTTGTGCGCGGCCCTTGCCGCGCGACGGAATTTCAAACAAGATTTCAAACGGTAAAGTGTCTTGAGACACGTTCGCTACTGACGTACAGCGACATCAAACGGGATGGAAGGGTTTCGATGGCAGGCGCAGACAAGCCCAATGTGGTCGTCACGCGATGGTGGTGGGTGCGGCACGCGCCGGTGCGCAACGACGGCGGCAACATCTACGGACAGAGCGACATCGCCTGCGACACCAGCGATACCTACGTGTTCAACGCTGTTGCCAAGGTGCTGCCACGCGCGGCGGTCTGGTATTCGAGCAACCTGATGCGCACGCACCAGACCGCGGAGGCGATCTGGGCGGCCGGCTTCCCGCGGCCCGCCTCGATGAAACGGGAAGCGGACCTCGCCGAGCAGAATCTCGGCCGCTGGCAGGGCATGAACCGCGCGCAGTTCATCGCCAGCCGGCCCGTGGGCACGAGCTGGTTCGCCGACATCAACGAGCCCGCACCCGGCGGCGAAAGTTTCATGGATCTCTACAACCGCACGCGCCGCACCATCGAGCGGATCAACGTTGAGGCGGCCGGGCAGGACATCATCGCGGTCGCCCATGGCGGCACGATCAAGGCGGCAGTCGGCCTCGCGCTCGGTGACTTGCCGGAGCAGGGGCTCGCATTCGACATCGACAATGTGTCGGTAACGCGGCTTGATCATTTCGCAAGCCCCGAGCGCACGGTCTGGCGGTTGCCGATGGTGAACCAGCAGCCGTGGATCGCCGACGCTGCGCATGCAGCGATGCACCAGCCTGCGGGACCGGAAGTCAAGAAGCTTGCCTGAGCGAGCCTGTCATTCCGGGACGGTCCGCAGGACCGGACTACGGTGCGCAGTTGCGCACCTGAGAATCTCGAGATTCCAGGTTCGATGCTTCGCATCGCCCCGGAATGACGTTGCAGATAAAGATCAATCTGGGAGAGAGACATGACGTTGTTCGATATGAAGGGGAAAGTTGCGGTCATTACCGGCTCGACGCGCGGCATCGGGCTCGCGATCGCCGAGCGCATGGCCGAGCACGGCGCCAAGGTCGTGATCTCCTCGCGCAAGGCCGACGTCTGCGAGCAGGTGGCCAAGGGCATCAACGACAGATTCGGCAAGGGCACCGCGGTTGCGGTCGCCGCCAACATCTCGTCGAAGGAGAACCTGCAAAACCTCGTCGACGAGAGCAACCGCGCCTTCGGCAAGATCGACGTGCTGGTGTGCAACGCCGCCTCGAACCCGTATTACGGTCCGCTCGCCGGAATCTCCGACGATCAGTTCAGGAAGATTCTCGACAACAACATTGTCGCCAACAACTGGCTGATCTCGATGGTGGTGCCGCAGATGATCGAGCGCAAGGACGGCTCCGTCATCATCGTCTCCTCGATCGGCGGCCTCAAGGGCTCGACCATCCTCGGCGCCTATGCAATCTCCAAGGCCGCCGACATGCAGCTCGCACGCAACCTCGCCTGCGAATACGGCAAGCACAACATCCGCGTGAACTGCATCGCGCCCGGCCTGATCAAGACCGACTTTGCCAAAGCGCTGTGGGACAATCCGGAGAACTTGAAGGCCTCGACCTCGCGCTCGCCGCTCTTGCGCATCGGCGTCCCCGACGAGATCGCGGGCGCGGCAGTGTTCCTGGGATCGAAGGCCGGCGACTTCATGACCGGCCAGACCATGGTGATCGACGGCGGCGCGACGATCAGTTGAGAGTGGAGATGTCGCGGCAGCGCATGCTGCGCTCCCTCTCCCGCTTGCGGGAGAGGGCTGGGGAGAGGGTGCCTCCGCAAAGGAATGGTCCCCTAGCTGAGAAAGCCCTCACCCGGCGCTACGCGCCGACCTCTCCTGCAAGCGGGAGAGGTTATACCGAGCGTGGCGCTCGACTGTTCGATTTCACGGATCCGCCTCACTCCACCGCCGCGTAAACCAGATCCCGCACCAGCGTTCGCGTAAAATCACGCTGGCCCGGGCCCTGGCTCATGAACACCACGAACAGATCCTCCTTCGGATCGATCCAGAAGAACGTGCCGGCAATGCCGCTCCAGAAATACTGGCCGACGCTGCCGGGAAACGGTGCGATGCCGGCTTGCATGCGCACCGCGAAGCCGAGGCCGAAGCCGTGGCCGGGTGAGAGCAGAGTGCCGTTGGTCGGAACACCGGGGCCGAGATGGTCGGACGCCATCAACTCCAGCGTCTTGCGACCGATGATCCTGTTGCCGTCGAGCGTGCCGCCGTTGCGCAGCATCAGGCAGAAGCGGGCATAATCCATGGTGGTCGAAACCAGGCCGCCGCCGCCGGACTCCATCACCGGCCGCTCGAGCATGTTGAAGAGCGCGACCTTGTCGCCGGTCCAGGGGTCGGTTGCGAACGGCTCGGCGAGCCGGCCGGCATTGGACTCGCTCGTCGAGAAGCCGGTCTCGGCCATCTGCAGCGGCGCGAGCACGCGCTCGGCGAGGAACGTGCCGAGCGACTTGCCGCTGACGACCTCGATGATGCGGCCGAGGATGTCGGTGGAGCGGCTGTAGTTGAACTCCGCGCCGGGCTGGCAGACCAGTGGGAAGCTCGCCACCAGTGCGGCGTGCTCGGCGCTGGTGATCTTGCGGCTGCGGACGCGGGACTCCTGGTAGAGCTTGTGCACGGGGCCGTCGCCCTGGTGCTCGTAGGTGAGACCCGAAGTGTGACGAAGCAAGTCCTGCACGGTCATCGGCCGCGCCGGCGGCACAAGCTCCAGCTTGCCGTCCTTGATCACGCCGACCTTTTGGCCTGCAAATTCCGGGATGAACTTCGCGACGGCGTCGCCGAGCAGGAGATGGCCGTCCTCGACCAGCGCCATGATGGCGACCGAGACGATCGGCTTGGTCATCGAAAAGATCCGGAAGATCGAATCGCGCGCCATCGGTGCGGCGGCCGCCGGACTCTGCTTGCCGAGTGCCTCGAACCAGCCGACCTGGCCGCGGCGGGCCACCAGCACGGTGACGCCGGGAACGGTTCCCTTGTCGATCTCGCGCCTGAAGGCGTCCGACATGGCCTGGAGGCGGGGGCGTGACAGCCCCAGCGTCTCCGGACGGGCCTCCGGCAGGGATGGGGTGTGCGGCACGATCGTGGCCTGTGGGCCGGCTGGTGCGGTCGCTTTGACGGTCATGGGCGCTCCCAATTGCTCTTCATTGTCGGAAAGCGACTGTGACCCAGAAACCCCGGTACAAACAAGCGAAGCCGGCGCGGTTCACCCTTGCAATCCGGCCGCTCTCTGTGCTTGAAAGCGCGCCTGATCCTAAGGCGACGCAGGGTCTGTAGGAGTGTAGCTCAATTGGTAGAGCACCGGTCTCCAAAACCGGGGGTCGCAGGTTCGAGCCCTGCCACTCCTGCCAGATAATTCCCAGACAATTCAATGGCTTAAGCTGCTCTTTGCCTCCAAGAGGTTGAACTGGACCCTGCCCGAACCCAATGGGTCGGGACCCCAAAACTACCGCAGAGAGGTTGTCGATAGCGACGCGGCCGATGCGTCCGCCATCTGCTTGCGTTTGCGCTTCGCGTGGTTTCTGAGCGGCACCGCCGGATCATCGCCGATCCGCCCGGCAACCGTGTGCACCGGCACGCCCTTTCCAGGATCAGGGCTGGTGCCACGAGGGGCACGGGCTAAGGCTGACCGGCCCTCTCTATGCGAGGGGCGCCTTAGTAGCGTTCATAATAGTCTGGCCGGTACCTGTGTCGGTAAGGTCGGTAATAACGGTATGGTGGATAGTGCGGCACCGGTCTCACGTAGAGGCCGGGGGCGTGATAGTCATTGGGAAAGCAGTAGCCGTTCGAATAGTTGAAGTCATAGCCACGCGGACATGAGCCATTTCTTCCCGGGAATTGGACTTGCTGAATTAGAGACTCTTGGGCAGGCGCGGCCGATATTGGCCCAAGGGCACTCAGCGCCAGTATCATGGCTTGGATAAGCACCGTCTCTCTCCCTTTTTGATCGATTCCTGTAAACGAAGGGCCAGGAAGCGAGTTCCTGCAAGGGAGCTTATAGAGTCCCGACGCAACGGCCATTGAACGCAACATTCACTGCTGTTCAGGCGAAGGAGCGCGCGGGCAAGGCGTCGCCTAGCGCGCGGGCGCCCGCTCTGCGTCGGTGGGAACCCCGCTGCGATCGATGTCCCGGATGGGAACGCGGCGCAGCAGCGAGATGATTGTCTGGCCGAGCTGCAAATAAGTGCTGGGGCGCAGCGCGCGCGACGACCCCTTAAGCTCTGCATTCAGGCTCACGGGCACCTGAACATGGCTGAGGCCGAGCTGGAGCAGCGAGATCAACGCGCAGATCTGATAGCCGTAGCCGTCGGCCTTGACCGGGATCTGGCGCAGCCATTTCACGGGATAGACGATCATGCTGTGATAGTCGGACAGCCAGAAGCCGAACAGGCAGTTCAGGATGAACCGCAGCGAATGCGACTGCACCGAGCGATTGACGGAGCGGTCCGACTGGTTGTCACGATAGGTGATGACGAGGTCGGCGGCACCTGTTGCCTTGAACATCCGGGCAATGCCCTCGTTCTGAAAGGCGTGATCGCCGGGAATCAGCGTGATGGCATCGAATTTCGCGCGCGACAGGGCGTATTCGAAGCCGGCCCCGACACCCCGCCGCTCGGCGTTATGTTGCACGATGATGCGCGGCTCGCCAGCCGCGAACTCATCCATGATCGCGCCGGTGGCGTCGGTGCTGCCGTCGTCGATCAGGAAAATCTCGAAATCGTCGAGCAGCTCGCGGGCGAGCGGCAACACGCCGTCGATGGTGTCGGCAATCCTGTCCTGCTCGTTCAGTGCAGGAATGACGATCGTAAGCCCTTTTGCCGCCCTGGAAGGTGTCATCTCTAGCCGCCGTTGCCCGGTGCTGTTCAAGCCCCAACTTCAATTCTAAGCGACCGAGAGGCAGTGAACAATACCGGTGTCCCGACAGTTCCCACACAGGCACAACCAACCGGCGAGTTGCATTCGGGCAGGGCATAGCGGGCCCCGGATAGGGTAGTCCTCCAGCTTGCCACCGCTGGCGTGGCCCCTCTCGTGGCCCCTCTAACGTGCAGGGGGGCGCGGCGCGTTCGACGGAGCGAGACTCGGGTCGATGTCGCGGATCGGCACTCTGCGGAGCAGCGCGATGACGGCTTTGCCGAGTGCAAGATAGGTCCCGAGCCTCAATGCGCGGGACGAACCCTTCAGTTCCGCATTCAGACTCACGGGTACCTGCACGTAGGTGAGGCCGAGCTGAAGCAGGGAGATCAGCGCGCAGATCTGAAAAGCATATCCGTTCGCGTCGAGGGCGATCCTGCGGACCCATTTCACCGGATAGATTGGAATACCGTGATAGTCGAAGAGGCCGAAACCGAACAGGCCGTTCAAGATCACGCGAAGGGCGTGCGACTGAGCGGAACGAAGAAAGGAACGGTCTGACTGGTTGTCGCGGTGACAGATCACGAGATCGGCGGCGCCGACGGCTCTGAACATCCTCGCGATGCCGTCGTGCTGATAGGCATCGTCGCCTGGGATCAGGACGATCGAGTCGCATCTGGCCTGCTTCAACACCTCCATGAACGCGAAGCCGAGACCGCGACGCTGCTCGTGATGAATGATTGAGACATGCGGATCGGCGGCATACCGCTCCATGATCGAGCCGGTGGCGTCCGTGCTCCCATCATTGACGAGAACCACTTCGAAATCATCGAGCAGATCGCGCGCGAGAGGCAAAACCGCGTTGATCGTATCGGCGATTTTGGCCTCCTCGTTCAAGGCCGGTATGATGATCGTAAGAGTTCTGGGGATGGAACGCATCTGCTACCTCTAATTGAGCCGGTTCGGCGGCGCGAGCCGAAACTTCCTCAGTTTTCTGTGCGGTCGGCTACGCGCGAGTTCCACGAGGCGGCGGAATTGAAGTTGTACAGACTGCTGTCGCCGATCCCAAGCAGTCGCCTCAGCCGAGAGACCCGCGCGGCAAGTTTTCGACCGGCATCGGTCGGAATGAACGCATCTTGCTCGCGAGCCACCATGCCCGTCGCAATCAGGATATCGCATCGCTCAGCGAATATCCGCGGAAGCCGCTGCAACAAGATTTCGTCCAAATCGATCCTGCCGTCGGGCCTGCTCGTCAAGTCGAGTAGAATCCCCAGTGAAACGGATTTGAGGACTGCTCCAAACACTTGAACGTAGATCATCCCCGCGAAGCAGAACACCGAGGTGGCAGTCCAATATTGGAACGAGGACACCAGGTTTGCGGCCAGCAGGGAAGTCGTCAGATGAGCGATCACCGCCGCGGCGGCCAGGAACACGACTGGAGACGTCGATGGCAGAAGTCGCCGCGCCAATGCCTGCATCGGCGCAGCAATCATAATGAAGAGACCAACTGCAAGCAGGCCAATGAGAAGCGACAACATGGGAATTACCGCACGCCGCAGAGCAGGCGGGTCATCCGGACCAGATTGGCGCAGACGAATCCGATACGGGTTGCGACGATATCGTTCCGATCAATGGTCGCCATTCCTGCGCCAAGAAGCAGTTGCAGTCGGTTCTGTGCAAACTTTTCCAGGTCCGATCCCTGCATGTATGCAGAGATCCACTGGCTGCGCGTCGCAGGCCGACCGAACTTTACGAGCGCCGTCAGCAGCGTCAGCGTAAATCCGAAGGCAAGCAGATTCCACGGGACGTTCCAGAACAGCAAGGCAGCCAGCAGAAGCAAGAAGCCGCTGAACAGGTCAACCGCATCTCGCGCGCCTGGCAGGATCAAGGCGATTGCAACGAAGATCGCGATGGAGATCAGGGAGCCGATCAGATATCCCGCACCGGCACCACGCACTCGCGTGAACTTCGCGCAGACGATCAGGACGACGGGGGTCGATGCGCCGAGCGCGAGGGCAACACATTGCATCGGTGCTGGCAGAAGATTCATCGGGAGCCGACCATTATAGTCCGATCGGCAAGCCTCTCCTCGTCCTTGATAGTTGGCATGCCCGAACAAAGCCTGTATAGGGCGTCGAATTCACCCGGTCAACCTTACCCTCGGCGGAACGGACGCGAGCGCTCGGCGCGGCGGCGATTCCCCTGTTAGAATGTAGTGTGATGCGCGCTCGTCCTTTCTGGATCATCGCACTTTTGCTGCTGGTTGCGCACGCGCCGCTTTGGTTGAATGACAGTCTCGTCATGGACGATTGGCTGGTGCTCAAGCCGCGCCCGGACTATTTCGTCGATCTCGATTTCCTGTTGAATGGCGCAGGTCATCCCATCATTTTCGGATTCTACAGCCTCGCCAACCTGACGGGCGCCCCGATCCTATTCATGAAAATCGTAGGGCTCGTCGCGATCGTGAGTGGCGGCGTTTGTCTGCTGCGAGCCGCAATCGTGTCGGGGTTGCTCACGTCCGTCGAGGCGGTGGGATTTTCGGCGATCGTCTGGGCCTATCCGGGTTACGTGCTTTGGACCTGCAAAGGCAACACGGGCTACATTGCGAGCTTCGCTCTCAGTTGCATCGCGACATATCTGCTGACGCAGATGTGGAAAGCCAAGGGGGCAGCGCGGATCCTCTATCGCATCGGAGCCGCGCTGACCTACTTCTTCAGCTTTGCCCTCAACTCGACGATGGTGCTGTTTGCGTTTGCGATGCTGGGATTGTTCATCGCCGTGCTGCGTACCAGCGGTGATGAACCGAGACCCATTCGTCGCCTGGTCGCATCGGCATGGCGTTGTGCGATCACCTATCCCGAGTTTGTCTTGCTTCCAGTCGCCTATTGGGCAGTGCTCAACATCTGGTTCAAGCGCGTCGGCGCGTATGCCGCGCATTACAACGCTCATTTTCCCTCCCTGCCCGAGCTGATCACCGGGTGGAAGGTGTTCTTTCGTTTGAGCTACTGGGACGTGGTGAGCGACACGGTTCACATGGCGCTGGACGATCCGAGGATCCTTGCGCTGGCGGTGGTTGCGGTCGGCGCGGCTTTCCTCATGCTGCTTTCGGACCAACGACACCGCGCAGATGGAAGGCGGTCAATTGCAGCGCCGTTGCTGCTTGCCGCGGCACTGTTCTTGATGCTTTCGCTGCCCTATCTCATCGCCGGCCTTCGTCCTTCGCGACATTTCTATGAGACTCGCCATTTGCTGATGTTTGGCTTGCCGTCGGCGCTCGGCCTGCTTACCCTCAAGCGTCTGGTGGAAGTCTTCGCCGGGGGACGCGTGGCGTTCGCGATCGTGTTCGGTCCTGCTGCGGTGGTTTGGGTCGCTGCGCTCTGGAACGGATATGTCTTTCAGCAGGCGAGGGCTCTCAAGCAGGAAGCCTTGTACAGCCATCTCGCGGCCATGCGGCAACCCGCGGCAACGGTCTTCGATCTGGATGACGGGTTTCTGGATTATCCATCGCCGCATACGCCGTTCGGCATTTCGGAAGTGACCGGCATGATCCGGCTCGCTTGGGGCAACAAGCCCTTCTTCGGATTCACCGGCAGGGCCGAACGGCCGACGATCTTGCAGGAAATGGATGCGGCCCGGCGGATGGAGGGCAGCGCGTTCCATCATTTCGATCCGACTGGCCCGCAAGCTACTATCTTGCTTCGGCCTGGCCCCAACGCAGCACCTAACCCGGCATTGGTGAAACGATACTATTCGTGTCGGCTGCTCGGGCGCTGCGAGCTTTCGCAATTGCTTGCCGGGCTTGCGGATGTCAGCATCGTGTTGGGACCCATTGCCGGCATCAAGCAGCTCGACGCCCCGAACACACTGGCGCCGTCTAGCCGCTGACCTGCCGCTTCCAGATCGCTTCCGCGATTGCGATGTCAGTGATCGAATCCTCACCGGACGCAATGGGGGCCCTTCGTCCGACGATGTCGGAAACGAACGCATCGGCTTGACGTCGAAATGCCCAGCTCTGGCCGGGCTTCGGCCGCGTGATACGACCATACTCATCGAGGATGATCTGCGCCTCGCCTTCGGCGAAGGGAGGGGGCAATTCGATGGTCATCGCGCCGCGCTCGAAATTGATCGTCAGACCTTCGCGCCAGGCCCCTTCCGATCCGTGCGCGAGTTCCAGGATGCAGGCGATGCCGCTGAAGTCGAGCGTGACGCGTGCGGCACCCGAGGGCTCGATACTGCTTTCAGCGACTGTCGGTGCAGGCCCGAGCACGTAACGGGCCAGGTTGATGATATGGCTGAAGACGTTCAGGAAGCCGTCGTAGCCGGGCCGCATATCAGCCGGCATCCAATCCGGTCCGTCTTGCCACAGCGCGAGCCCGTCCGGCCGGGCCTCGCCGGTCATGACGAACGTGTCAGGTGATGTGCCGGTGTTGCCGCCGAAGCACCAGCCGCGCGCGCCTACGATGCGACCAAGCGACTGGTTCGTTCCGATGCTCGCCAATTCGGCCATCGCGCGCGCTACTCCGGCGTCGTGGCGCTTCATATAGCCGATGCTGTAAACGAGACCGTGTCGCCGCGCGGCTTCGACCAGTGAGGTCGCCTGGATCGTCGTGTAGGCCATCGGCTTTTCCGACAGCACGTGCCGGCCAGCGTTCAGTGCGTCCAGAACAATCGCGCCGGTGGCGCGACGCTTGGTCACTACGACGACGGCAGACACCTCACTGTCTGCAAGCAGCTCCCGGTGTGTTGCGTAGACCCGTGAGATACCGAACTTCTGCGCCGCTGCGGCGGCGAGGTCCGGCCGGAGGTCGGCGATCGCGACAACGCGACATGCGGGATTGGCGGCGAAATTGGCAAGATGGCACATCTGGCCCACCATGCCTGTTCCGATGATGCCGATGCCCGGACGCATTCGAACCTATCCCTCTCGATCGACCTCGGGACGCTTGCGGAGGACGACGAAATGCGCCGGCTGTCCCCAGTTGCTGATGAACGCGGGGTCGGACTGGGTGAGCGCAGTGAGCGCGGACGCATCTCGCCTCGCGATCGCGTTGAAGATGCGATGGAAACTATCGAGTGTCGACGTGATGGCGGCGATGTCGGCGGTATCGTCGGCGAGAAGCGTCGTGGTGCCAATCGTCTCGCGCAATGCGGTCAGTCTGGAAACCACGTTGGGAAGGCTTTCGCCGAAGGGATCATCGATCAACCTGTCGACGTCGAGGACCAGTTCCTCGATGGAGGCCGAGATTGCCCCCGCTGCGTCCGTGTTGCCCACCAGATAGAGCTTCCGCCCGCCCAGGAAGCTGAGGCGGCTGCGGCTGAGATGGCGTACAGTCCGGTGCAGCTTCTCCTGGTGCGACAAGACTTTCTTGTGCCAATAGACCTCGAGGCCGTCGCGGTAGGAAGGCCAAGCCGAATGGATGTCGAATCCAATCTCGTGTGCGGCGCTGCAAAGGCTTGCAGCGTCGATGAAATAGCGGTGCCGGACAAAGGGATTTTCCAACACGTCCATCAGCCAGGATTCGAAGCTGCGGGTATGCGGGATGCTATTCCATTTTTTGCCGAACAGGCGCCTTGCCGCTTCGAGCGGCGAGCTGTCCACCAACTGCTTACCGGCGGCATGGATCGCCTTGAGGGCCAGCTCGAAGAAACCCCCGCAGCGCTCGTAGTAGAATACGATCGCGTAGCCATTCGGCTTGAGCAGCCTATGGAAAATGTGGAGCCATTTTTCCGTCGGCTGTACGGTGTAAATGAATCCTTCCGCATCGACGATGTCGAAGGTGCGGCCGGTGCTGAAACCCTCGACGTCGGTCAGCAACAGCTCGTTCAGACGATCGGTGAGAAGGAAATGGGAGAAATAGGCCCGGATTTTCTCGTGCGCATGCCGGTTCGGCTCGACCAGCGTCAGCTGGGCGCCCCAGCCGGCAAAGACCATCGCGTTCTCGCCGGAGTCCGGACCGAATTCGAGCAGGTCAGCGCCGCGAAATTGTGCGGGAGGCAGCAACAGCTTGTCTGCGAACAGTTCGCGCCGCTGAGCTGCATAGGTTTCGAGCTCCGCGGGCGATCTCAGATTGCCGAACGTCGGCAGGACATTCTGCGTTTCATAATAGTGAAAGAGTTTGCCCTCGGCCATTCACCCACCCGAGATCGCATCAAGGTGATCGAGTTCACCCCAGATATCCGACGGCGCGAAGATCGAAACGATGTGCAGCGGACGCTTCACGTTCTCGCGCAGCCGCCTAGTGACCGCGGCTTCGTTTTCCTGGTTCACAGCGAGAAGGCAGACGAGCGGATCCGACTTGCCGGCGAGATCCTCGGGCGAACGGATCGGGATGCCGGTGCCGGGCAGGAACAGCCCCTGGCGCTCTTTCTGGTCGTCGACCGAGAGGTCGACGAGATCCGCCAGCTTGTGGGCATTGGTGAAGGTACAGGCGCGGCAACCGGCGCCGTAGATGGCGATCTCGGCGCCGCTGGCGCGGGCTTTCGCGAGAATCGGACGGAGACGCGCGCCATAGTCTCTGGCGCGCTGACCGAATTTCTCACCGACGCCGGATGGCGCAGGCGGCGGCGTCACGTCGCCCTTGGCACGGCGGGCTGCGATCGCGAGGCTGCCGCCGCTGAAATTGTACTTCTTCACGGACACCGCCTCGAAGCCGTGGCGCGCCAGCAGCGCGAGCAGGGTCGGTTCGGTGAAATAGCTGACGTGCTCCTCCCAGAGGACGGAGAGGTCTCCCGCCGTCGACCCAGGGGCGAAATCAGGCACGTCGATGAACAGCAGCCCGTCGTCGCTGAGCGCGATCTTGATGCAGTCGAAGAAGTTCTCGAAATCGACGATGTGCTCCAGCACCTGGCGCGAGACGACGAGGTCGAACTTGCCAGCCTCGGCGACCGCGTCGTGACACAGCGCCGGGCTGATCATGTCGGCATAGACCTTGATGCCGCGCTCGCGGGCGATCTTGCCCGACACGGGATTGGGCTCCACGCCCACCAAGACCTTCGCGCCGCGTTCGCGCAGCTTGTCCATGAACAGGCCGTCGTTGCATCCGATCTCGAACACGGACCGATGCTTCGAGAATTTCGCGATGGTATCGAGCTCGTTCGCCTGGTGCGGCTCCGGCTTCCAGCTGCTGAAATTGTAGTTGAACTGGCGGTACAGAATGTCCGGATCGATCGGCTTGACGATCTGCGGCAGGCCACACTCGCCGCAGGCCAGCACCTCGAATGGATACCGTTCCTCCTGCTCGTTTCGGCTGTGCCGAAGCCGATGCGCAATCGGCATCATCCCGAGGTCGATCACCGGTCGCAGGTTGGTCGAATGGCAAAGGCGGCAATGGTCGGGCACGGGTCTGAGCCTGTTCAGGAATGGCAGGGGAACAACAGCCCCCAGGGTGAAAACTCAACGCAACTGAAGCCTATATAGTGGCCCAGCCGAGGTCACAATTCCTAAGTTGCCCTGTCCACCAGCGGTCGGACCAGCGTGGTGTTGCACGGTAGGCTTTGAGCAAAAGCATCCGGCCCGTCCCAGACACGGCTGCAGTTCCGTGCGACGCGCCTCAGGTCCGCGCAATTGATGGAGGGGCGCAGCAGCATCATCCTGTTCGGCGCTGAACTCGCGCTTGGCCGGCGCTGTACGTCGCACGCTCCGGCGCCAGCAGCCACACAGCACCCCCGATCACGCCTACGACAAGATTGCCGAGCCCGAACAGGATCGATATCGCAAGCGCCTTGTCGGATGCGATGCCAACGAGCCCCAGCGCACCGACCATCGCTCCCTCACGAATGCCCCATCCTCCGATGGACAGCGGGACGGCAGCCGCCATGATCACCAGCGGCACGAGGACGAATGTGTCAACTGCGGACAACCCGGCGTCCAACCCAATCGCGAGGGCATAACAAGCAATAACGGTCAGGAGATGAACAACGATAGCCGAACCGAACAATGCTCTGCGTCCTGCTCGCGCGAGTAGCGGCGCCTTGAGGAGTTCCGCAAACTGCAGGATCCTGACGGGAAGAACCGCGGTCACTCGAGCCGACAACCGATTCAATGTCACGAGGACGACTGCGCCGCAGTAAGCGGCAGCGACAATACCTGCGACGGCGAGCAGCAAGGCATTGTCATGGATGCGCGAGATCAAGAGGGGCATTCCAACCAAAATGATCAGGCCGAGGGCCAGAAGGCCGATGAACCGATCTGCGACAATGCTGCTCAGGGTCTGCGACCACTCTATTCCGTGTCGCCGCAACATCCAGATCCGGACCGCTTCGCCGCCGGAGGGCAACACCTGATTAAACCAGGCGCTGGCAAGAACAATGCGCCATCCGGCCATAAAATCCAGGGACACGCCGATCGCGCGAAGGATCAGAATCCAGCGGTTGCAGAGGGCGAACGTCTGCGCGAACAGCAGCAACATCGCCAGCGCGAGCATGTGTAATTTAACCGCGAGAAGGTCGGCCTTGAGTGAGGAAAGATCCAGGTCGCGTGCGACCAGAAGGATGATGCCGGCTGAGACCATGAACTTGGTCAGGACAATGATTGTCTTCCTACCAGGAACCATCGCCAGCCCGTTCCACCTGTCGGCAGCCAGTCCTTCCCGGTTTCGCACATCGGCCG
Source organism: Bradyrhizobium diazoefficiens (assembly GCF_016616425.1). NCBI lineage: Bacteria > Pseudomonadati > Pseudomonadota > Alphaproteobacteria > Hyphomicrobiales > Nitrobacteraceae > Bradyrhizobium > Bradyrhizobium diazoefficiens. The sequence continues at coordinate 4,776,220 of NZ_CP067101.1, read as the reverse complement.
ATTGCGACCCGCCGGAGAGGGCAATGGGGAACTGCGGCACTAGCTCTGGCGAGCATGGGTGCAATGGCTCGAATCTAATTGGTCCATTTCGGGGGAACCTGCGAGGAGGATCAAGGGGAGTCTTGGTGTGAGCATCGCTGTTTGCCTATCGAGCTCGCGAGCCGGAATCTTCGCAGGCTGGCGCGGGTAACGCCAGCAGCCAGGCGGCTCCACGGACTCCAGGCCGGCGGCAGGGCGGCCGGTATTCTGCTCTTGCCAAGGGAATCGGCACGTCGTCTTTCAATTGCACGAGCTCACCGCGACCTTGCGTGGCCGACGGCGCATCCTTGAGGACGGTCCTCATGAGTTCGAGGAGTCCGATGCGGTCGGGCAGCGGAATTCCCGGCGCAGCGCGGTAGCGCCAGGTCTCTCGGCGTGGGGGGCAGGGAAAAAACTCGAGGTAGGAGACTGTACAGGCCTCATTCCGGACAGCGCCAGAACTGTCAAAATCTCCACAATAATCCGTGTACACGAACGATCGCTTTCGATCTTCATCGCGCAGCGTCATCTGAGCGACATTCATGTCACTCGCGCCAAGGCAGCGGAAGCGATACGAAATCATGTGGGCGTTTTCGATTTGGAGCTTTACGACCTTTGGTTCGGGGTCAGCGAGCAAGGCTGCCCGAACTTGCCGCTGGAGATCCGAGCTGATCAGCCCGTCGTACAGAAGCCATTTGGAGTCCTGCGCCATGGACAGCGCGAAGACGGTGAGCAGGGCGCCGGCCAAGCCGGCGCGCAATCGTGCGCCCGGAACCGCCTGGATGAACGTCGCTATCAGAATCAAGATGCCGAACTGCGACGGAAAGAGCAGTCTCGATTCGCCTCGCATCACGTCGCCATGAAGTCCGGCAATGGCGTAAGGCATTGCACCGAGGACGGCGATTGCTGCTCCCAACACCAACAGCAGCATCGCGTTGGCGGACGAGACGAAGCTCCTCAGCAGCCATGGTGTCCAGAATGCGCTCGTAGCGAGCAGGGCGGAGCCGGCCATAGCGGCCAATGTCAGCGCGATGGAGATGCGACTTCCTAGCAGCGCGAACCCGCGGGAGTAGGCGTGTTCCAGGCCGGTCTTGAAGGCCATGAGATGGGCCAGCAACGCTTCTCGCACGACGGCAGGGTCGGACACGAAACTGTATTGTCCGGCGTAGTGACCGTGCTTCCCCAAAATCGTCAGCCGCAGCAAGATAATGGTCGCAATGGCCAACCAGAACGGAACAAGACGCGCGAGCGTCCGCGTCCAACGTTCGCCGGCAGATCGGGCCAGCACCCCGCGGAGTGGCTCGAGGGCAATCAAGGTCTCCAGCGACAAAGAGAAGAGCAGGCAGAACGGTGCGGCCCATCGAAGCGCCCGCACTTTCGAATAGCTCAACTCGTAAGACAACAAATAGAAAAGCAGGAGGACGTCATAGACGGCGTTCTGTGTGAGGCGAATGACGTAAAATGGGCTGAGCAGGAAGAGGGCCACAAACAGTGCCGCTATCGGCTTCGTTTGCGGTGACCTGTGGAGGATGGAGTAGAGCAACAGGCCATTCACGAGATGGCAACCCAGACCCGCGAGCCGCGCTGCGACGTCCGGCATATCGGGCAAGAGCGCGACGAATAGCGTCATCGGCACGGCAAAGCCGGCATGGGCCGCTTCCCACAGCAAGCGGACAAGTCCGGGGATCCCCTGAGTCCAGTAGATGTAGTAAACGCTCCAGTCGTCGCCGAAGACCTCGCGTGCGAACAGTGCAGGCAAGCTCGCACCAAGGGCAAGAGCCACACCGACCCAGACATATCCGATACCCATTCGTTCGCGCATATAGGAAAGCGCTGCGTTTGGGATCGTCCTCAAGCGGAAGCCGTTGGGAATGGCCGCTTCGATCATGGCCTCAGGCCCTCGCATCTCGGCCCTGATGTTCGATGACGAGCCTGCCGATCTGCGTGACGTAGTCCTGCACTTCGGCGGCATCATTGCCATCGGGAGCCCAGTCGGGAAATGCCGTGCGTGAAGGGTCGAACGGACCGGCGGTGGTTTCGTGAAACACCAGCCACTCCGAGGTGATCAGGATCGAGTGGAACACCTGCTCGGGCATCCGGTAGTAAAAGTGCTTGCCCTGGCCGTAGGGTGCCATTTCGAGCACGTCGCGAATCCGGCCATCGTCCTCGAAGATCACCACCTGCGCACTGCCTTCGATCACGTGGAATGATTCCGGTTTGCCGAAATGCTTGTGGGGCCGCACATAAGCCTCGCGATGATGCACGATCAGCATCTCATGCAGGCCGGACGAGGGATCGGGATGCGTGCACAGTCGGCTGCGCAGACGCGGGTTGCCGGCAGCGATGCGCTTCAGCTCCGCGATCGTGGCGTCATTCGCCGTGACGATGGCGTCATCCGAATAATAGACTTCCGGATTTTGCGCACGCAGCGACGTCGGCCGGCGCGGGCTTGTCGCCTCATTCGAAGAAGATGAACCCATGGTCGCCCCGGTAGCCGCATTTGTCGTAGATCCAGGCCCAGGTTTCCGGGCCGTGGAAGCTCAGGCAGGTGAGCTGCCAATAGAGCAGATTGGCCTTTTCGCGCTCGTTGCGGAAGGATTCCACCATCAGATATTTCGAGGCGCCGCGTCCGACGCGCTCGATCTCCGGCACGGCGCGGAACACGTCCTCGAGCGGAAGGTTGTGCAGCACGCCGAGCGACACGACGAGATCGAAACTGTGATCGGGGTAGGGGAGTTCGACCGCGCTGCCGACCTTCAATTGCGGCCGCACCTCCTCCTTGGCATTGGCGATGCCGTAGTCGGAGATGTCGATGCCGGCGACGGTGAGGCCGGGGACGAGCTGGGTGAACTCGTAGAGCAGGTAGCCCTTGCCGCAGCCGACGTCGAGCACGCTCATCCCGGGCTTGATGCCGTAGCGATCGATCAGGACCTGGGCGAGCGGACGCCAGCGTCCGTCGTAGCGATAGCCGCCATAGCCGTAACGGCGGTCGCCGTCCCAGTAGTCGCGCCCCCATTGCCGCGCGACGGTGGCGGATTCCGCCTTGTCATGCTCGACCACGCGCTGAACGTAGTTCCGGCTGGTCGATGCGTGCATCGGCTGGAGCAGGTTGATCTCGGTCATGGGGCCCAACCGGTCCGCGGCATCATCACAGGATGGTCGCGTATTTGTTGACCAGCAGGATGTCCTCTATGGTCTGGATGTCTTTCCGCGACGCCAGCGTGATCTCCTCGACGGCCGCGTGGAGGTCGCAGCCTTCGCGCAGCACGCGGTCGTAGATCTCCCGCCGCCGTGCCTCGTCGGGCGGCAGCATGAAGATGCTGTAGAGAATCAGGCCAAGCAGCTGCGGCAGCTCGTCAAGGATATCCTCGAGCACCATGTAGCTGCCGGGCATGGTGTGCTCGGCCGCGCTGAGAAGATATTGCAGGTTCTTGCGCCGCGCATAGTCGCGGATCACGATGTTCTGGACGTGTTGCGGGGTGCGGCTGCCGTTCAGCGGCCTGGCGCCGATGTAGCCGCGATGGCCGGTGCGCTCAGCCATGGAAGCCTCCCGGCAGCTTGTATTGCATGCCGACCCGTGTCGCCGGGCGCAGCAGGATCGGTTCGAAGAACTCGCCGAACCGCTTGTCCGCGTAGGGCGACATGATGCTCTTGAAGCGGCAGTTCATGCTCCAGCGCGTGCCGGGCTCCTCGTTGACGCGATTGCCGTGCATCAGGGTCTGGTTGAACAGCATGACGTGACCGTATGGAATCTCGATGAAGGTCGCGTGCGGTTTGATGGTCCTGTACAGCTCCTCGGCGCTGCGCAATTCGGCCATCCGGTCCTGCATCTCGCCGTTCACGGACGGCGGCAGCAGATACATCGCTTTGGTGCGGTGGACGTCGACCAGCGGGACCCACACCACGACCTCGAACGGCGAGTCGCCCGACCAGACGTCGGAATGGGTGGCGAGCAGCGAGGAATCGTCGCCAGGCATCTGGATGCTCAGATTGACGCGGCGCTGCATGCAGAGCTCGTTGCCGACGATGGTCTCGATCGTCGAGCGCGCCAGGCGGAAGTAGGTCGGCCGGAACCAGGGCTCGGCGTTGAGGCCGTTGAAGACATGCAGCCGCAGGCCGTTGAGGTCGCCGACGCCCACCCGCGTGTGGATGGTGTCGAGCATCGCATAGGGATCGTTGCTGTGCGGCAGCTTCAGATAGTCCGCCGCGAGCTCGGCGGCACGCCGTTGGATCCGATCGAGTCCGGCGCGATCGTCGGACGGGGTGGTGACGAAGCCGTCGTCGATGAAACGCTGCGCCAGCGCCTGCTCGTCGGCCTGAAGGAAGTCCGTATCCGTCATGCAAAATACTCCCGGGCGGTTGCGCAGATATAGCTGATATCGGCGGCCGACAGGAACTGGTTGATGGGAAGCGTGAGGATCTGGTCCGCCTGCCGCTCGGTCACCGGGAACGCGCCGCGGCCATGACCCAGATGCGCCGCCGCCGGCTGCAGGTGGATCGGAACCGGATAGTGGATCGCGGTCTCGATGCCCTTGTCGGCAAGATATTTCTGGAAGTCGTTGCGGCGGTCGGTCTGCACCACGAAGGTGTGGAAGGTGTTGAACTCGATGTTGCGGCAGGGCGGAATGAACAGAGGAAGCCCTGCGAGCTCGGCGCGGTATTGCGCGGCATTGCGCCGCCGGCGCTCGATCACCGAGGGCAGGTGGCGCAGGCGAATGCACAGCAGCTCGGCCTGCAGCGTGTCGAGCCGTGACACGACGCCCCACTCCTCGACGTCACTGCGGTTGATCAGGCCATGGTTGCGCAGCCGGCGGATTCGTGCGGCGAGTTCGGCGTCGGCGGTGACGAGAAAACCGGCGTCGCCGGCGGCATTGAGATTCTTCAACGGGTGGGCCGAGAAGCAGCCGAACGTGCCGATGGTGCCGCTCATCCGGCCGTCATAGGTCGAGCCGATCGCCTGGGCGCTGTCCTCGATCACGGCGAGGGCGTGCTTGCTTGCGATCGCCATCAGCGGGTTCATGTCGGCCATGCGCCCGGTCAGATGCACCGGCATGATCGCTTTGGTGCGCGGCGTGACGGCGGCCTCGACCGCAGCCGGATCGATGTTCTGGTCCGGCAGCACGTCCGCAAAGACAGGCGTGGCGCCGACCGCAACGATCGCGGCAGTCGATGCCACGAACGAATTCGGCGGGGTGATCACCTCGTCGCCGGGACCGATGTTGAGGGCCCGCATGGCGAGGATCAGCGCGTCGGTGCCGGAATTCAACGTCACGACATGTAGCGAGCCGAGATAGGCGGACAATTCCTCCTCGAGCTTTCCGACCGCCGCGCCGCCGATGAAGTCGCCGCGCGTGAACACGCCCTCGACCGCCTGCATGATCTCGGTGCGCTCTTCCTCGAATTGCGCGGGAAGATTGACGTAACCGATGCGCCGGCGGCCGGTGTCAGCGTCCATGGCAGAACTTCCTGACGGTCTCGATGACGCGGTCCTGCTGCGCGCGCGTCAGATGCTGGTCGACGGGGAAGCTGATGACTTCCCTGGCGTGGCGATCGGTGACCGGGAAGGTGCCGGGCGCGTAGCCGAGATGCTTGAGTCCTTCCTGCTGATACAGCGGGATCGGATAGTGGATCTTGGCCTCGATGCCGTGCTCCAGGCAGTATTTGTAGAGCTCGTCGCGGCGCTCGGCGAACACCATGTAGAGATGGTAGACGTGCTTCACGTTGGGCCGACGCAGCGGGACGCGCAGGCCGGGCAGGCCGGCAAGGCCCGCGTCGTAATAGGCCGCGTTTTCGATCCGGCGCCGCGTGATCTCGCCGGTCTGGCCGATCAGCCAGTTTCCGACGACCGCCTGGAGGGAGTCGAGCCGCGAATTGCAGCCGAGGATCGCGATCTCGTCGCGGTTCTTCATGCCGTGGTTGCGGATCAGGCGGAGCTTCTCGTTCATGCCGTCGTCATTGGTGACGACGACCCCGGCATCGCCCCAGACGTTGAGGTTCTTGAGCGGATGCAGGGAGAAGCCGGCCGCGATGCCGTGGGTGCCGGAGCGCTTGCCCGCGAACTCCGACAAGATGCCCTGGCAGGCGTCCTCGACGACGGGCAGGTTGTGACGCTGTGCAATCGGCATCAGCTTGCCCATGTCGGTGACCTCGCCGGTGAGCTGAACCGGCATGATCGCCTTGGTCTTCCCGGTGATCGCGGCCTCGACCTGATCGACGTTCATGCAGAACGAATCGTCGCAGTCGACCAGCACCGGTGTCGCGCCGGTCTCCGCGATCGCGCCGACGGTGGCGATGAAGGTGTTGGCGGCGGTGATGACCTCGTCGCCATGACCGATGCCGAGCGCCTTGAGCGGCAGCTTGAGCGCGTCGGTGCCGGAGCCGACGCCGATGGCGTGACGCACACCGATCAGTTCGGCAAAGCGCTTCTCGAATTCGGCAACGGGCTTGCCAAGGGTGAAGTCACCGGTCGCAACCAGCCGGCCGATCTCGGCGAGAATTGGGGCGGGGTCGGAGAATTGCTCGAGCAGATAGGAATATCGAACGTCGTACATGTGACCCGTCAGGTGGAATGAAGTTGAGGAGCGGAGGTGCGCGATGCCGCGTGCGCGTGCTCGATCGACGTCGCGATGGCACTGGGCGCGAGGCCGTGCTTCTTCAGCAGCGAATCCTGCGAGCCGTAATTGTGCATGAAACGGTCCGGCAACGACAGCCGCAGCATCGCCGGCAGGCCAGATCCGAGCTTGTCGATCAGCGTTTCGGCCACGGCACTGCCGAGGCCGCCGGAGGGCACGTGCTCCTCCAGCGTTGCCAACAGCTTGATGCCGCGGATCGCGTGCAGCAGTGCCTCGGTATCGAGCGGCTTCACCGTATGCATGTGCAGGATGCCGGTGCGAATGCCCTGCGCAGCCAGCAGGTCGGCTGCGGCGATCGCGCGCTGAAGCATGATTCCGGTGGTCACCATAAGGACGTCGCCCGGCGGCCGCATCAGGACGGCCTTGCCGATTTCAAAGCCGTGCTCGGCCTTCGAGACGATCGCGTCGCCACCCTTGCCCAGCCGGATGTAGATCGGTCCGGTCCAGTCGAGCGTTTTTTCCATCAGCCGCGCAGCCTCGTCGGCGTCGCACGGGCAGACCACCGTCATGTTCGGCAGTGCCCTCATGATGGCGATGTCCTCGATCGCCTGGTGGGTGGGACCGAGCGGTGCGTAGACGAGCCCGCCGCCATTGGCGATCAGCCGCACCGGCAGATTGTGCAGGCAGAGATCGACGGCCACCTGCTCGTAGCAGCGGCGGGTGAGGAATGTCGCGATGGTGTTGACGTAGGGCACGAAGCCTTCCATCGCCAGACCGGCCGACATGCCGATGATGTGCGCTTCCGAAATGCCCTCGATCAGATGGCGCTTGGGAAACTCCTTGCTCATCGCGCGCAGCGTGCCGGCACCGGGATCGGAGCCGATGTAGAGCACACGCTCGTCGCGCGCGGCGAGCTTGTGGACCATGTTCATGGCGGTGTTGCGCATGGGGAGCCGATCAAAAATCGCCGACGGCGACGCGGATGGCGTCGAGCTCGCTGTCGGTCAGCTTGTTCTTGTGATGCCAATCGGCGTTGGATTCTGCGGCCGGCAGACCCTTGCCCTTGACGGTATGACAGATGATCGCTGTGGGCTTGCCCGGAACGGCGGGGACCTGCTTCAGGATGGTGCGCAGGGCGCCGACGTCGTGGCCGTTGAGCTCCTGCACGGCAAAGCCGAAGCTGCGCCATTTGTCCGCGAGCGGCTCCAGCGGCAGTACGTAGTCGGTCGGCCCGTAGCTCTGGAGCTTGTTGTAGTCGATCAACGCGACCAGATTATCGAGCCCGTGCTTGGCCGCACCCATCGCGGCCTCCCACACCGATCCCTCGTTGATCTCACCGTCGCCGAGCAGGACGAAGGTCCGGTAGCTGCGCTCGCGCATGCGGGCGGCAAGCGCAAGGCCGACGCCGATCGACAGGCCGTGTCCGAGCGCGCCGGTCGAGGCCTCGACCCCCGGCACCATGCCGTATTCGGGATGTCCGCCCAAAATACTGTCGGAGCCGCAAAAGCCCTCCAGCTCCGACAGCGGGAAGAAGCCGCGATCGGCCAACAGCGCGTAGAGCGCGAGGCAGCCGTGTCCCTTGGACAGGATGGCGCGGTCGCGATGGGGATCGCGCGGGTTGTTCGGGTCGATCCGCAGCACGTCGTCGTAGAGCACGCGGACCATCTCGATCAGCGATAGCGCCGGACCGACATGGCCGCGTCCAGCGGAGCGGACAGAACCGAGGACCAGGCGGCGCAAATAGAGGCTGCGCTCGTCCAGCGTGCAGGTGAGGGCGGCTTCAGCGTGGGGTGAGATCTGGATCACGTTGGCAAATCGTTTGATGAAGCCGGCGGGCTTTGTCGAGCTGACCGGCAAGGCGGACCGTCAGATCGCCACCTTGCGCAGCCAGGGCGCGCCGGGAGCGGCTTTCGGGCAAATAGGCATTCAGGACAATCAGGCACCAAATCGCCCCGAACACAGGATACAGCACGTCCCGGCGGATCGCAAACGCGTCATCCCCAGCTTCGAACGCACGCGACAGCCGCTCGATCAATCGATTCGCGCTGGCCTGCGGCAGATCGCTGCCTGGGTGAATCGCGGTGTCGGACACGAGCTTGACCGGATCGTCCCAGCCGAAATATTCGAAGTCGATGAAGCGCAGCCTGCCGTCTTCGGCGCGCAGCGCGTTGTGCAGTCCGAAATCCGACGGGCTCAACGCGCGATGAGCGGGCACTAGGTCCGCCGCCGGATCCCGGCCCAGTTCCGCATAGCGTCGACGGAGCCGCCGAATGGCGGCGGCGGTGCTGGGAACCAGACTGTCGTCGATGAACGCCCGCAGGTCCGGATGATCGTCCGAGGCCCGCCTTAATCCGTCGAGACGCTGCTCGTACTGGGCGACGGCTTCCTCGGGCGAAGAGATGCTGGCTGAGGCGTTCCGCAAAGTCCGCGCACCTTCGGCCTCGCGCAGCTTCTGCAATTCGATCAGGAAATCGGCCAGCTGGTCGGCATCGTCGTCCTGGGGACGCAGAACCGCCGCCTCACCGTCGAACCATTGATACAGCGCGCAGAACGCATCCGCGTCCCTTGCTATCGGCCGCGGCGTCGCATGGATGCCGTGGCGCGACAGAAAGGTGAGCGCGTCGTATTCCTGTCCCAGGCGATCGCGCCCGTCGGACGGGTAATGCTTGAGGGCGAGGGGCGGTCCCTTCGCCATCTCCAGCCGGAACACCCTGTTGTTGCCGCCGGACCGCGCCGGTTGGGCGGCCGCGACCTGTGCCCCGGTCAGGCGGCTGCCGATCGAGATCGCGTCCTGCGCGTTCAGGTCCGGCTCGCTCATTGCGCGAACACTCCGCGGGCTATATCCGCCCAGGTCGCAAACGGCTCGCAATGGTCGGGATGAGGAAGCCGCGACTGCGTGAACAGGATCGATCGCGTCGCCCGCGGAAAATGCGGCTGCTCGAAGACATCGACGAGATCGTCAATGAAGATATCGAGCTGCAGGTTCGCGAGCCGCTCGACCTTGGCCACCAGCGTGTCCTCGAAATAGACATCGCCCGCTGCCAGCGCCGCGTCGGCGGCCTCGATGAGGCCGGCACTCTTCAACCAGCCGCGCGCGGCCTCGCGCAAGTCGACGCGGTCGGGGTCCTGATGGCCGAACTGCGTCTTGTGGCTGACGATGTAGACGCTCGCGCCGGCCTTGCGGCATGCTGCGAGGAACTCGCGGACTCCGGGATAGATCTCGGCGCCGCCAATGCCCTTCCCGTAGACGAAGCCCTGCATCCCCTGCCAGGCCAGCTCACCGCCGGCGCGGGACCGCAAGAGATCCCGCACCTCGGCCTTCAGCCCGGCCCAGTCCTCGGGCACCAACCCGCGCTGACGCGCGACAGCGGCAAAGACCTTGTCGTAGCAGATGATCGTGTTGTCGAAATCGATGCCGATCCGCACGCCGCTCACTTCAGGCTGATGTTCTGCATCATCTTGATATTGAAATACCGGGGATCGCTCAGCGAATTCGGCAGGCGGCCGGCCCTGAAGGCGTCCACGAGTCCGGAGACGGCCTGCTCGATGGTGTGCGTCGGCGCAAATCCGAGCTCGCGGCGGATCTTCTCCGACGACACGTGGTAGGAGCGCAGATCGTCGGTCGGCTCGACGGCGACGTCGACATTGTTTCCGACCACCGATTTGACGATGTCGGCGATCCTCATCAGCGAGTGGTTTTCGTAGCCGATGTTGTAGGTCTTGCCGTCGATCTTCGCGTCGTCCTGCTGCAGCAGGAACAGATAGGCCGCCGACATGTCCTCGATGTGCAGATTGGGCCGCTTCTGGGTTCCGCCGAACACACGGATGCGGCCGGTGTTGACCGCGAGGTTGGTCAGGATGTTGACGACGACGTCGAGCCGCTGGCGCGGTGCGTAGCCACAGACGGTGGCGGGACGAACCGTGCAGGTGACGAACCCGGAGGCGGCCTCTTCGGCGAGGTCGGTCTCGCACATCGCCTTGAATTTCGAGTAGTCCGTGAGCGGCTCGCAGGACAGTTCCTCGGTCACCTCGGCCTCGTCCTTGATGCCGTACACGCTCGACGAGGAGGCGTAGATGAAACGCTTGATGCCGGCCTTTTTCGCGGCCCGCACCATCGGACGGAAGCAGTCGTAGTTGATGGACTTGCCGAGCCCCGGATCCAGCTCGAACGAGGGGTCGTTGGAAATGCAGGCGAGGTGGATCACCGCGTTGTTGCCGCGCAGGGCCTCGTTGATCGCGGCCTCGTCGCGGATGTCGCCCTTGATCAGGCGCAGGTTCGGGTTGCTGCGAACCGCGTCGAAGACGGATTCGCCATACATGAACAGGTCGAGCACGGTGACCTTGTGGCCGGCCGCCAGTAACTGGGGAACCAGCACGCTGCCGACATAGCCGGCGCCACCGGTGACCATTACATTCCATTTCTGATCAATCACTGTCGTTCTCCAGATTTCTCGTTCGCGTCACTTCAACAACGCGGTGACGAATTTGACCAGCGGTGCCTTCTCGACCGAGCTGCGGTGACCGACGATGCCGACCTTGATCGCGCCCGCGGCGTTGCCGATGAAGGCGACGTCCTCGATATTGCCGCCGGCGGCCACCAGCGGCGCCGTAATCGTCAGGAAGGCATCGCCGGCGCCGACGGTGTCGACGACGGTTTTGGTGAAGGCGGGCACGCGCGCGACGCCGGTCTTCGACGAGAAGGGATAGCAGCCGAAGGAGCCGTGCGTGATGATCATGTTGTCGCAATCGATCTTGGCGTGCAGGCTGCTCTCGATCACCGACGCAATGTCGTTGAACTTGTCCGTGGCCGCCAGGCGCGCTTCCGGCGCGTCGATGCAGACGTAGTCGGCGCGCGGATATTTCGTGATCAGATTGTAGCCGTGGTTTCCGCTGTTGCTCTGGGCGTTGACCGCCAGGAACTTGGAGTTCGCGATCAGCGTGTCGATCGTGCTGGATGCGATCATGCCGTGACCGAAATCGGTGACGATCACCACGTCGGCGCCGCGCACGCGCTCGGCGGTGATGCGGTCGATCTCCTTGCGCTCGGTCTCGTCGAGCGGCGTGTCGTCCATGGTGTAGACTTCGAACAGCTTGTGCAGATAGCCCATCTCGACGTACCGCAATTTGCGGGTCGTCGGACGGCCCTGAATGCGGATTGGCGTGAGCGTGACGTTCGGGCGAACATGCGCGCGAATGAACTCCTCGGGGTAGTCTTTGCCGCCCAGCGTCGTGACGATCTCCACCGACTTGCAGAAGCTCGCCACGTGATTGGCCGCGGCAATGACGCCGCCCGCAAATTGCTCGCCATTCTTGAATAGAGTAGCGACGATGTTCTCCTTCGAAGCCTTTCCGAGCGCCGTGACGTACTGGTATTCGTCGATGATGGTGTCGCCGACCAGCACGACGTGCATGTCCTGGATCTTGTCGATCAGCTTCAGCAGGCGTTCGGCGCCGCCGCTTTCGCGCACCTTCTGCAGGTAGTCGCGCAACGGCGGATCGTAGATGTCGAAGTAGCGATTCATCAGCGACGACGAGCTGAACGTCACGTCGCGCGTGAAGACGATGCGGCCGCCATGGCGTTCGACCGCCTCACGCTCGATGGCGATCTTGCCGGTGACGTCGTCTTCCGGATTTTCGTAGTCCGAGCCCTTCACGTAGATGTCGGGGCGCACGATATCGAGGATCGTCTCCGCGCTCGATGTCTGGTTGATGCCGACCCAGTCGACGGTGCCGAGCGCGGCCAGCATTTCGGCGCGCATGTTCTCCGGAAAGATCGGCCGTCCCGGCCCCTTGTTGACGAAGCGGTCGGCGGTGACGGTCACGATGACCACGTCGGCCTCGTTGCGCGCCGCCAGGATGTGCCGGACGTGGCCGAGATGCACCAGATCGAACACGCCGTGGCAGAGCGCGACGGTCTGGCCCTTCGCCTGCACGGCCCGCGCGATCGCGCCGAGATCCTCGATCGTCTTGATCTTCTCGTGCGGTGCCGGATGGCCGGTCGGCTTGTCTGTCGGAGCATTACCCATATGAATTACCCAAAGCGCCGGGAGGTCTTGGTTGGCCGCCCCGGAAATGATCGGCTGGCGGCAAATGTCGAGGGCGGACGAATCTGCTCAACGGCTTGCCGTACGCGGCGAGCCGTCGTCGTCACCGAGATATTTGAACCAGTCCTTGGTGGCGTCGGCGATCTTGTCGACCGTCCACAGGGGCGCATCCTTGTACTGATCCATCGACTTCAGCATCGTCGCAACGCCGTCCTCGAATTTCACCTTCGGCGTCCAGTTCAGGACCCGTTTGATCTTGGTGATGTCGGCGTAGGTGCAATCGGGCTCGCCCGGACGCTTGGGAATGTGGACCTTGTCGCCGCCGAGAAGCTCGACCAGCCGGTTGACGCTGTAGGTGTTGTCCGAGCCGACGTTGAATATCTCGTGCGAGATATCGGAGCGCGCGGCGGTCACGAAGGCGTCTGCGACGTCGCTGACGAAGGTGAAGTCGCGCGTCTGCTCGCCGTCGCCGACCACCGTGAAGGGCTTGCCGGCGAGCTTCTGCGCCATGAACACGCCGAACACGGCGCCATAGGTGCCCGTGGTGCGATGACGCGGCCCGTACACGTTGAACAGGCGCAGCGCGACCGCGGGCAGCTTGTAGACCTGGCACCAGTGCATGACGCACTGCTCGCCGAGATTCTTGGTAAGGGCGTAGGGATACATCGGCCGGATCTCGGCGCTCTCGGGCGTCGGATAGGCGTCGGGAATGCCGTAGCAGGACGACGACGCGGCGTAGACGAAGCGGCGGACGCCCGCATGCCGCGCCGCTTCGAGAACGTTGACCGTGCCGTCGACATTGGCGCGATGATACGGGATCGGAGATTCGATGGAGGGAACGATGTCGGCCAGCGCGGCAAGGTGAAAGACCCAGTCGATACCGTGAAAATACGGCTTGATCGATTCGGGTTCGGTGACGTCCGCCCGCACGACCTTCAACTGGCTCGAATTGGCGCGCGAGGCCAGATTTTCGGGGCGGCCGATCACGAAATTGTCGAGCGCGATGACCTCATGGCCGTCATCGAGGAGGCGATCGACGAGGTGACTTCCGATGAAACCTGCGCCGCCGGTGACAATGCATTTCATGGGGAACATCCGTGACGCGAATGCCAGCGAAACAGGCCCGCAATGTTGAGTGAAACCCGAAAGCCGACTATCAGCCGCTCGCCGACTTTGCAAGCATTATACCTTTGCAATCCTTGGTAATAGCCGGTATCACCCCGGTCATGTTGCAATCGAGCCAGTCCATGCCGGTCGAGTCCGTCGATCCCGATCACAAGGCTTTCCTCGACGACTACGTGGGGCGCCTCCATCGCGCGACGGCGGTCGACGATCGCGTTTTCGCGGCGATCTCCGCCACCCGCGCCACCTGGCTGCGCACGCGCGAGCAGGGCGGCCGCATCATCTTCATCGGCAACGGCGGCTCGGCCGGCATCGCCTCGCATCTGGCGATCGATCTGGCGAAGAACGCTTCGGTGCCCGCGCTCTGCTTCAGCGACGCGAGCATGATGTCGTGCCTTGCCAACGACTACGGGTTCGAGGATTGGATCGCGCACGCCGTGCGGCTGAGCGCCCGTGCCGGCGACTGCCTCGTCGCGATCAGCTCGTCGGGCCGCTCGAAGAACATCCTCAATGCAGTCTCGCAAGCGCGATCGATGAAGCTCGACGTGATCACGCTGTCCGGGATGAATGCGGACAATCCCCTGCGCAAGCTCGGCGATGTCAATTTTTTCGTCGACAGCCGCAGCTACAACATTGTCGAAACCACGCACCAGTTCTGGATGATGGCCGCGATCGACCTCGTCATTGGTCGTGCGGAATATCCGGCATCCTGAGGCGGCCATCCGATGCAATCGCGGTTCAAGCAGGCGGCCCTGTTTTCGGTAAAGCTGCTGCTGTCGATTGCCGTGCTGGTCTACATCGCGCGCGGTCTCGACCTGCAGCGGTTGCGCGGCCATCTCGTCTCGGTCGATCCCTTCCTGTTTGTCGTCGCGCTGGCGTTGATCTTCTTCCAGACCTTCGTGCTCAACGGCCGGTGGGAGCTGATCATGCGTGCGCTCGGCGTGTCGCTGGACTGGCTCGCCGGATGGCGGATCCTCATGATCAGCCTCTGGTTCAATCAGGTGCTGCCGTCGTCGGTCGGCGGGGATGCGGTACGGATGTGGCTGCTGCGCCAGCGCGGCGTGCAGTGGCCGGAGGCGGTCAAGGGCGTTGCAGCCGATCGTTTCACGGCATTGATCGGGCTGATCGCGCTGATGGTGGCCGGATTGCCGTTCCTGATGTCACGCGTGTCCGATCAGGCCGCGATCCTGGCCATCGGCGGGCTGACGCTCGCAGGCGTCGCTGGCACTGCGGTCCTGTTGACGCTCGACCGTCTGCCCAAGCGCCTCATCGTGCATCCCGCGATCGCAAGCTTCGTCCGGTTCGGAGTGCTGGTGAGGTTTCTTCTTCTGAAGTCCGAGCGCCGCGCCTTGCTGTTCGGATCGGCGCTGCTCATCCACCTCGTGACTGCGGCGGCCTGCTACGCCTTGGCGCGCGGTGTCGGCGCGCAACTCTCGGTGGCGGACGCAGGCGTCCTGATTCCGCCGGTCGTGCTGTTGACGGCGGTTCCGATCTCGATCAGCGGCTGGGGGGTTCGAGAGGGGGCGATGGTCGCCTGCCTCGGTCTGGCGGGCGTTCCTTCCGAGGAAGCGCTGTCGGTCTCGCTTCTGCTGGGCGCCATCAGCGTGATTATCGGGCTCATCGGCGGTGCGATCTGGCTGGCAAGCCCGGAGCGAGGATCGTATTCCGCAGACAAGGCCGCCAAGGCGGCGGAGGAAGCCCCCGGCTACGACGGGCTGGGCAAGGAAGTAGCGAGCCATCCATGACCGACGTGAGCCCGTCGCTGCCGGTCTGGTCTTCACGGGGCGGGATTGTCTCACCCGATCGCGTATCTCATTTTTCGGTTCCACGATGAAAAATCTGTTCTACGTCCGCCAAACCTGCCGCCTCTGTCATTCGGACAAGCAAGAGCTGGTCGTCCCGATGGCAGGCATGCCGATCGGCACACCGAACTTCCAGGTCCCGGACGCCAGCGTTGACGATCCGGTGTTCCGCGCCGCGGTGCCGATGGCGCTGCATCTGTGCAGGGATTGCGGTCACCTGCAGATTCTCCATGTCGGCAATCCGGAGATCCAGTACCGCAACTACGTCTACACGACGTCGCTCTCGCTCGGCCTGCGCGAGCACTTCGCAGGCTATGCCAACGACGTCGTCAGCCGCTTCGGCATCGCGCCGGGCTCGCTGGTCGTCGAACTCGGCAGCAACGACGGATCGCTGCTCGGCTTCTTCAGGGAGCGCGGGATGCGGGTGCTGGGCGTCGATCCGGCCGTCGACATCGCACGGCGCGCGACGGAGGCGGGGATTGAGACCATCGGCGATTTCTTCACCGATGCCATCGGTCACCGCATCCTGCAGAGCCACGGTGCGGCGAGCGTCGTGATCGCCAACAACATGATTGCCAATGTCGACAATCTCGATCCGCTGGTGATCGGTGTTCGTGACGTGCTTGCGCCGGACGGGTTGTTCGTCTTCGAAACGCAATACGGCGTCGATGTCACCGAGAAGAACCTGCTCGACACCGTCTATCACGAGCATCTGTCCTATTTTAACATCAAGCCGCTGATCCGTTTCTTTGCCCGGCTCGGCATGGAGCTGATCGACGTCCAGCACATCTGGACCAAGGGTGGCTCGATCCGGGTCACCGTGCAGCGTGCTGGCGGTGCCAAGAAACCATCGCCTGAGGTCGCGCGCTTCGTTGCCGAGGAAGAACGGCTCGGCGTCGATCAGCCGGCCTATTATGCGCCCTATGTGAAGAGGATCGCCGCTATCCGCGACGAGCTGGTCGCGATGGCTGATGCCGCCCATGCGCGGGGGCAGCTCGTTGCCGGCTACGGCGTCTCGGTCGGCACCACGACGCTGCTGCCGCAGTTCGGCCTGGAGAACAAGATCGACTTCCTGGTGGACGACGACCCCAAGAAGGGGAACGTGATGGCCGGCCCGGGCTACGACATCCCGATCCTGCCCCCCGCCGCCCTTTACGAGCGCAAGCCGGCGTTCGTCGTCGTCTTCGCCTGGCGCTACGTCGACCCGATCCGGGCCAAGCACGCCGGCTATTTCGCCGAGGGTGGGAAGTTCGTGGTGCCGCTGCCGGGCATTTCAATGGTCGACCGGGCCGATTGATCGCGCAAGCGGGCCGAAGAGGCGGGCGTTCCAGTGGAGCGTCCTGAGGAACCGGTTGGAAGCTGCGGTCGCGCCTTGCGAGGTGGGCAGATAAACCCTTGATCCGCCTGGGCTCTGCTGTACCGCCGGGGAAGGGGGGCTCGTCCAGGCGAGCCCTCCATATCTTGACCTTTGGTCCCATCCGCAGTAGATACGCCGCACTCGCAGCCGGCCCGTTAGACGCGGATCTCCGGCGCGGCTTTGAAATCCCCGAACAATCGAGCCCGGTTTCCGGCTCATCCTTCGAGACAGAGGGCTGGGCCAACGGCGGCTGTTCGGATCCCTGAAATTCATTCGCGTCTGTCGACGGACGTTGGACATCAAAACGATGGCAGTCAGCCCGTTCAAGTTCTTGCAGGAAGTGCGCTCGGAGACCGCCAAGGTCACCTGGCCGACCCGCCGCGAGACCACGATCACCACCATCATGGTGTTCGTCATGGTCGCCGTGGCCTCGATCTTCTTCTTCGCCGCCGATCAGATCATCCGTTACCTCATCACCTTCCTTCTGGGCATTCACTGATGGCAACAGCAACCGCTCAACAACTGTCTGACAAGCGCTGGTACATCGTCCACGCCTACTCGAATTTCGAGAAGAAGGTCGCCGAATCGATCCGCGAGCAGGCCAAGCAGCGCGGGCTCGAGGAGCTGTTCGAGCTCGTGCTGGTGCCGACCGAGAAGGTCACGGAAGTGCGCCGCGGCCGCAAGATCGACGCCGAGCGCAAGTTCTTCCCGGGCTACGTGCTGGTGAAGATGAAGCTGACCGACGAAGCGTTTCATCTGATCAAGAACACGCCGAAGGTCACGGGCTTCCTCGGCGCCGAAAACAAGCCGATGCCGATCTCTGAAGCCGAAGCCATGCGCATTCTGCACCAGGTGCAGGAGGGCGTGGAACGGCCGAAGGCGTCGGTGTCGTTCGAGATCGGCGAGAATGTGCGCGTTGCCGACGGCCCGTTTGCCTCGTTCTCGGGTGTGGTCGAGGAAATCGACGAGGCACGCTCGCGCGTGAAGGTCGCGGTGTCGATCTTCGGCCGCGCCACGCCGGTCGAGCTGGAATTCGGTCAGGTCGAGAAGGTCTGACCGGGTATGCGCGAGACTTCGGTCTTGCGCAGCAAGAGGCCGTGGGAGGACGAGGGCGGTTGCCAGCCGCTCGAGATCCCGACCACGAACCTGAAACCGCCGGCGACACGCCGGCACAACAGGAGTGATACATGGCAAAGAAAGTGACCGGATACCTGAAGCTTCAGGTCCCGGCCGGTGCGGCGAATCCTTCGCCCCCGATCGGTCCTGCGCTTGGTCAGCGCGGTCTCAACATCATGGAGTTCTGCAAGGCGTTCAACGCCCAGACCCAGAAGGAAGAGAAGAACACCCCGATTCCCGTCGTGATCACGATCTACGCCGATCGTTCGTTCACGTTCGAGATGAAGACGCCCCCGATGTCCTTCTTCCTCAAGCAGGCCGCCCAAATCCAGTCCGGCTCGAAAGCCCCGGGCCGCGACAAGGCCGGCAAGGTGACCAAGGCGCAGGTGCGCGAGATCGCCGAGAAGAAGATGAAGGATCTCAATTGCGATTCCATCGAAGCGGCCATGAAGATGGTCGAGGGCTCCGCCCGCTCGATGGGTCTGGAAGTTGCGGGGTAAGCGGTCATGGCAATCGGAAAGCGTTTGAACAAAGCCCGCGAAGGTGTTGACCGCGAAAAGCTTTATCCGCTCGCGGACGCCATCAAGATGGTCAAGGAACGGGCGAAAGCGAAGTTCGACGAGACCATCGAGGTCGCGATCAATCTCGGCGTCGATCCGCGTCACGCCGACCAGATGGTCCGCGGCGTCGTGACCCTGCCGAACGGCACCGGCCGTACGCTCCGCGTCGGCGTGTTCGCCCGTGGCGCCAAGGCCGATGAGGCCAAGGCTGCAGGTGCGGATGTCGTCGGCGCCGAAGACCTGGTCGAGAAGGTGCAGAACGGTTCGATCGATTTCGACCGCTGCATCGCCACCCCCGACATGATGCCGCTGGTCGGCCGTCTCGGTAAGGTGCTCGGTCCGCGCGGCCTGATGCCGAACCCGAAGATCGGTACCGTGACCATGGACGTTACCGGCGCGGTGAAGGGTGCCAAGGGCGGCTCGGTCGAGTTCCGCGTCGAGAAGGCCGGCATCCTGCAGGCTGGCGTCGGCAAGGCCTCGTTCTCCGAGGAGAAGCTGGTCGAGAACATCAAGGCTCTGGCAGACGCCGTCTCCAAGGCCAAGCCCGCCGGCTCCAAGGGCACGTACATCCAGCGCGTTGCGGTGTCCTCGACGATGGGCCCCGGTGTGAAGGTCGAGCCGGGCACGATCCTTGGCTAAGGCCTGCCTCGGCTGAGGTTTGGAAATTGCATGAGGCGAGGGGCGGAATTGGGCAACCGATTCCGCCCCTCGTCGTTTGTGAAGGCTTTCATCGGAAACAAGAACAATGGCTGACAAGGTCCTGATCTATTCGCGCTTTCCCAAGACCATGATGGCGCGCTTCGCCGAGCGGTTCGAGCTCCTCGACACCGGCGGCAAGCCTGCGCGCGAGGTGTTTTCGGCCGAAGAACTCGGCGGCATTCGCGCGGTGCTGACGGCGGGCGGCACGCCGCTCGGGGCGGAGGCGATGGACCTGTTTCCGAAGCTCGGCGCCATCATCTGCTACGGCACCGGCTATGACGGCGTCGACCTGAAGGCGGCCGCCGCTCGCAATATTGCGGTCGGCCATAGCCCGGGCGCCAATGCGGCCTCGGTCGCCGATATCGCGATGACCCTGATGCTGGCGACGACGCGGCGGATCCTGGTGGCCGACCAATATGTCCGCAGCGGCGACTGGGCCGCGTCAAAACCCTCGCCGATGATGCGGCCGCAGACCGGCATGCCCGGCCGCCGCATCGGCGTCTACGGCATGGGCGAGATCGGCCGTAAGATCGCGGCACGCTGCGCCGCCTTCGAAGGCGAGGTCGGCTATTTCAGCCGCAGCCAATACGATCTGCCCTGTCAATATTTCCCGACGCTCGAGGCGCTCGCCGATTGGTGCAGCGTGCTGATGATCGCGGTCCGGGCAGGTGCCGAGACCCATCATGTCGTCAATGCCGATATCTTGAGGCGCCTTGGCGCCGACGGCTACGTCGTCAATATCTCGCGCGGCTCGGTGATCGACCAGAAGGCCCTCGTAGCGGCCCTGACCGACAAGACGATCGCCGGCGCCGGCCTCGACGTCTACGAGAAGGAGCCGCATGCGCCCGACGCGCTGACGGCGCTGCCGAACGTGGTGCTCGCCCCGCATATCGGCGGTCACACCCTCGAATCGCACGTCGCCATGCAGAACTGCGTGCTGACGAACCTGAGCTCATTTTTCGAGGGCAAGCCGCTGCCTTATGCGGTCAAATCGGCCTGAATCGGTCATTACCGGCCCGGGTCAGGCGGTTCGCGGCAACGGATTGGAACTGGTGTGAATTTTGCTCTTGGCAAGCCGGCTTCGAGCGGTTAAAGAACCGCTTCCGGACGCGCCGGCCTCGGCTGGCGCGTCCGTGCACGCATTCCGAAAACCCGATACGATAGGAGATCATTCCTTTTCAGGACGTCCGTAAGGATTTGCCGGAAAAGGAAGGAAAACCCGTCGGTTCGTGGAATGCGGGCAGAGGTCGGGCGGTTCGCCGGCTGACCTTGTCCTGTCCAAGACTGCAGGCGCCCGCGGGAAATTTCGATTTCTCAACGGCTTAATCGCATGGCCTGCATAGACGGGTGAAGACCGGATTTCACTTCGCATCCAGCTTCAAGTGCTGGCTTCGCGAAACGGGTCTGGTTCGGACCTCGACACGCCGTAGGCGCCTTCAGGCGCTTCCGGAGGGCAGGCTTTGAATTGTCGTCTTGCCCGGCGTGTCCTGGGGGATTTGCCCCCGAGGTTCAGGTTTGGGCGGGACGATGTGTGCAACCCGGCGGTCCCGCTTTTCGCGATGACCGCCAACCGGAGAGAGCTTGCTGTGGAACGAGCGGCAAAAAAAGAGGCGGTCGAACAGCTCAATGAGGTCTTCAAGACCACGAGCGTCGCGGTCGTTGCTCAATATTCCGGCCTCACCGTCGGCCAGATGCAGAAGCTGCGCCAGCAGATGAAGCAGGCGGGCGCCGCGGTGAAGGTCTCGAAGAACCGTCTCGCCAAAATTGCTCTTGAAGGCACTGACGTCGTTGCCATCGGCCCCATGCTGAAGGGACCGACCGTGATCGCCACTTCGAACGATCCGGTAGCGGCGCCAAAGGTCGCCATCGAATTCGCCAAGGCGAACGAAAAGTTCGTCATCGTCGGCGGATCGATGGGGAAGACCGTCCTGAATGTCGACGGCGTGAAGGCGCTTGCCTCGCTGCCGTCGCTTGATGAACTGCGCGGCAAGATCGTCGGCCTGCTTGTGGCCCCGGCGACCAAGATCGCTCAGCTCGCCAATGCGCCCGCGGGCAAGCTCGCGCGCGTCATCCAGGCTCATGCCTCAAAGGGCGAAGCGGCCTGACGCCCTTCGCAAAACTCAAACCCGAACCAGACTTACACGTAAGGAAACTGAACAATGGCTGACTTGCAGAAGATCGTTGACGACCTCTCGAGCCTCACCGTGCTCGAAGCTGCTGAACTGGCGAAGCTCCTTGAGGAGAAGTGGGGCGTTTCGGCGGCCGCGGCCGTCGCCGTGGCTGGCCCGGCTGGTGGTGGCGCTGCCGCCGCTCCGGTGGAAGAGAAGACCGAGTTCACGGTCGTTCTCGCCGGCGCCGGCGACAAGAAGATCGAGGTCATCAAGGAAGTCCGCGCCATCACCGGCCTGGGCCTGAAGGAAGCAAAGGACCTCGTCGAGGGCGCGCCGAAGCCTGTCAAGGAAGGCGTGAACAAGGATGAGGCCGACAAGATCAAGGCCCAGCTCGAGAAGGCTGGAGCCAAGGTCGAGCTCAAGTAAGCGCTGCTTACTGGCCCAGATCCCGGGCGAGCCATCGGCAAAGCCCGGGATCTTGCTCCGCCCTCGAAGCGGCGCAGATGCAAAAGGCGTGCGACGGAACGTCCCGACGCAGGCCGAACACGAAAAAGTGTGGGGATTTGAGGGTTTGACCCTCGAATCTGCACTATTGTCGCCCCATATCGGGTCGGCAGCACGATAGCGCGGTGGGCGGGGATAGCGGATTTCCCTGTAAGCCGTTGGGAGAACAAGCTATTTCGGGCTTTTGCAGTCCGTGAAGACGATCGTTGTGACGGGCGGGCGCGCTCCAGCGCCCCGCGCGTCGTTTTGCGTTTTGAAGGTCTGAAGAACGGATTCAGGACATTCTCGCCTGACGCTGAGTCTCCGGCCCCAAAACGGGTTGGAAAAATTCAACCCGGGAGCGGTGGCAGCCGCGTCCCGGACGGCGCGCCCGGAGCGGGCGACGAAAATGAGAGGCCACGATGGCGCAGCAGACATTCACCGGTCGCAAACGCGTTCGCAAGTTCTTCGGACACATCAAGGAAGTCGCCGAGATGCCGAACCTCATCGAGGTTCAGAAGGCGTCCTATGATCAATTCCTGATGGTCGATGAACCGCAGGGCGGCCGTCTCGACGAGGGTCTGCAGGCGGTGTTCCGCTCGGTGTTTCCGATCTCCGACTTCTCGGGCACCTCGATGCTGGAATTCGTCCGCTACGAGTTCGAGCAGCCGAAATACGACGTCGACGAGTGCCGCCAGCGCGGCATGACCTTCGCGGCTCCCCTCAAGGTGACGCTGCGCCTCATCGTGTTCGATATCGACGAGGAAACCGGCGCGAAGTCGGTGAAGGACATCAAGGAGCAGGACGTCTACATGGGCGACATCCCGCTCATGACGATGAACGGCACCTTCATCGTCAACGGCACCGAGCGCGTCATCGTCTCGCAGATGCACCGCTCGCCCGGCGTGTTCTTCGATCACGACAAGGGCAAGACCCATTCCTCGGGCAAGCTGCTGTTCGCGGCCCGCGTCATCCCGTATCGCGGCTCCTGGCTGGACATCGAGTTCGACGCCAAGGACATCGTCTATGCGCGTATCGACCGTCGCCGCAAGATTCCGGTGACGTCGCTGATGTTCGCCCTCGGCCTCGACGGCGAGGCGATCCTCAGCACGTTCTACAAGAAGATCCTCTACAAGCGGACCAAGGAAGGCTGGCGCGTTCCGTTCGACGCCAACCGTTTCCGCGGCTACTCGACCATCAACGACCTGATCGATGCCGACACCGGCAAGGTCGTGCTGGAAGCCGGCAAGAAGCTCACCGTCCGCGCCGCCCGCCAGCT
Source organism: Bradyrhizobium diazoefficiens (assembly GCF_016616425.1). Lineage (NCBI taxonomy): Bacteria > Pseudomonadati > Pseudomonadota > Alphaproteobacteria > Hyphomicrobiales > Nitrobacteraceae > Bradyrhizobium > Bradyrhizobium diazoefficiens. The sequence continues at coordinate 4,753,057 of NZ_CP067101.1, read as the reverse complement.
CCAGGAAAAGGGGCTGAAGGCGCTGCGCATGGCCGATGAGGAGCTGGTCGGCAACTACGTCGCCGAGGACCTCGTCAACCCGAAGACCGGTGAGATCCACGCCGAGGCCGGTGAGGAAATCACCGACAAGCTGATGAAGGCGCTCAACGAGCAGGGCTACAAGGAGCTGCCGCTGCTCGACATTGACCACGTCAACGTCGGCGGCTATATCCGCAACACGCTCTCGGCCGACAAGAACATGACGCGCGAGGACGCGCTGTTCGACATCTATCGCGTGATGCGTCCGGGCGAGCCGCCGACGCTGGATTCGGCGCAGGCCATGTTCCAGTCGCTGTTCTTCGACGCCGAACGCTACGACCTCTCCGCGGTCGGCCGCGTCAAGATGAACATGCGCCTCGACCTCGATGCGCCCGACACCCAGCGCACGCTGCGCAAGGAAGACATCCTCTCCGTCATCAAGACGCTGGTGGACCTGCGCGACGGCAAGGGCGAGATCGACGACATCGACCATCTCGGCAACCGCCGTGTGCGCTCGGTCGGCGAGCTCATGGAGAACCAGTACCGCATCGGCCTCCTGCGCATGGAGCGCGCGATCAAGGAGCGCATGTCCTCCGTCGACATCGACACGGTCATGCCGCAGGACCTGATCAACGCGAAGCCGGCCGCTGCCGCCGTGCGCGAGTTCTTCGGCTCCTCGCAGCTCTCGCAGTTCATGGACCAGACCAACCCGCTGTCGGAGATCACCCACAAGCGCCGCCTGTCGGCCCTTGGACCGGGCGGTCTGACCCGCGAGCGCGCCGGCTTCGAGGTGCGCGACGTGCATCCGACGCATTACGGCCGCATCTGCCCGATCGAGACGCCGGAAGGTCCGAACATCGGCCTGATCAACTCGCTCGCGACCTTCGCGCGCGTGAACAAGTACGGCTTCGTCGAGACGCCGTATCGCAAAGTCAAGGACGGCCGCGTCACCGACGAGGTCGTGTACCTCTCGGCGATGGAGGAGGGCCGCTACACGGTCGCGCAGGCCAACGTGCCGCTCGACCCGAAGGGCCGCTTCACCGAAGACCTCGTGGTCTGCCGTCACGCCGGCGAAGTCTTGCCGGTGACGCCCGACAAGGTCGACTACATGGACGTGTCGCCGAAGCAGCTGGTTTCGGTTGCCGCGGCCCTGATCCCGTTCCTGGAGAACGACGACGCCAACCGCGCTCTGATGGGCTCGAACATGCAGCGCCAGGCAGTGCCGCTGGTTCGCGCCGAGGCGCCGTTCGTCGGCACCGGCATGGAAGGCGTGGTTGCGCGTGACTCGGGCGCCGCGATCGCGGCGCGCCGTTCGGGCGTGATCGACCAGATCGATGCCACCCGCGTCGTCATCCGCGCCACCGAAGATCTCGATCCGACCAAGTCGGGCGTCGATATCTACCGGCTGATGAAGTACCAGCGCTCGAACCAGTCGACCTGCATCAACCAGCGGCCGCTGGTGAAGGTCGGCGACATCGTCAAGAAGGGCGACATCATCGCCGACGGTCCGTCGACCGATCTCGGCGAGCTCGCTCTGGGTCGCAACGTGCTCGTCGCGTTCATGCCGTGGAACGGCTACAACTTCGAAGATTCGATCCTGCTTTCCGAGCGGATCGTGAAGGAAGACGTCTTCACCTCGATCCACATCGAGGAATTCGAGGTGATGGCCCGCGACACCAAGCTCGGACCTGAGGAAATCACCCGCGACATTCCGAACGTCTCGGAAGAAGCGCTGAAGAACCTCGACGAAGCCGGTATCGTCTACATCGGTGCGGAAGTGCGCGCCGGCGACATCCTCGTCGGCAAGATCACGCCGAAGGGCGAGAGCCCGATGACGCCGGAAGAGAAGCTCCTGCGCGCCATCTTCGGCGAGAAGGCGTCCGACGTCCGCGACACCTCGCTGCGCGTTCCTCCGGGCGTGCAGGGCACGATCGTGGAAGTGCGCGTGTTCAACCGTCACGGCGTCGACAAGGACGAGCGTGCGCTGGCGATCGAACGGGAAGAGATCGAGCGTCTGGCCAAGGACCGCGACGACGAGCAGGCGATCCTGGACCGCAACGTCTACAACCGTCTTGCCGAGCTCCTCGAGGGACGGCAGGGCATTGCCGGTCCGAAGGGCTTCAAGAAGGACACCAAGATCACCCGCGCGGTGCTCGAGGAGTACCCGAAGTCGCAGTGGTGGCTGTTCGCTTCGCCGAACGACAAACTGATGGCCGAGATCGAGGCCATGCGGAAGCAGTACGACGAGTCGAAGAAGGGGCTGGAACAGCGCTTCCTCGACAAGGTCGAGAAGCTTCAGCGCGGTGACGAATTGCCGCCCGGCGTGATGAAGATGGTCAAGGTCTTCGTCGCGGTGAAGCGTAAGATCCAGCCCGGCGACAAGATGGCCGGCCGCCACGGCAACAAGGGCGTGGTGTCGAAGATCGTGCCGATCGAGGACATGCCGTTCCTCGAAGATGGCACGCATGCCGACATCGTGCTCAATCCGCTCGGCGTGCCCTCGCGCATGAACGTCGGACAGATCCTCGAGACCCATCTCGGCTGGGCCTGCGCCGGCCTCGGCAAGCGTATCGGCCAGACGGTCGATGCCTATTTGTCGAAGCAGGACATCAAGCCGCTGAAGGAAACCTTGAAGAAGGTCTATGGCGAGGACGAAACGATCAAGTCGCTCAACGACAACGAATTGATCGAGCTCGGCCACAACTTGAGCCGCGGCGTGCCGATCGCGACGCCGGTGTTCGACGGCGCCAAGGAAGCCGACATCGAGGAGATGCTGAAGCTGGCTGGTCTGGACGCATCGGGCCAGTCGACCGTCTATGACGGCCGCACCGGCGATGCCTTCGATCGCAAGGTGACGGTGGGCTACATCTACATGCTCAAGCTGCACCATCTGGTCGACGACAAGATCCATGCGCGTTCGATCGGTCCGTACTCGCTCGTCACCCAGCAGCCGCTGGGCGGCAAGGCGCAGTTCGGCGGCCAGCGCTTCGGCGAAATGGAGGTGTGGGCGCTGGAGGCTTACGGCGCAGCGTACACGCTCCAGGAGATGCTGACGGTGAAGTCGGACGACGTCGCCGGCCGTACCAAGGTGTACGAGGCGATCGTGCGCGGCGACGACACGTTCGAGGCCGGTATTCCGGAATCGTTCAACGTGCTGGTCAAGGAAATGCGCTCGCTCGGCCTCAACGTCGACCTGCACAACTCCAAGATGGGACCGGCGCCGACGTCGGAAGCGGCCGAGTAATTCGACCTGTCATGCCCGGCCTTCGCGGCCGGGCACCGGTGCCCCGCCCGAGGCCTTGAGGGCAGGGTGCCCCGCTTAGTGATTTTCGAATTTGCGGCCGGAGGCGACCGGCACGCGAGGAGAAGACGATGAACCAAGAAATTATGAATCTCTTCAACCCGACGACGCCGGCTCAGGTCTTTGACCAGATCCGGATCTCGATCGCGTCTCCAGAGAAGATTCTGTCCTGGTCCTACGGCGAGATCAAGAAGCCGGAGACCATCAACTACCGGACCTTTAAGCCCGAGCGCGACGGCCTGTTCTGCGCCCGCATCTTCGGGCCGATCAAGGACTACGAGTGCTTGTGCGGCAAGTACAAGCGCATGAAGTACAAGGGCATCATCTGCGAGAAGTGCTCGGTCGAGGTCACGTTGTCGCGCGTCCGGCGCGAGCGCATGGGCCATATCGAGCTCGCAGCCCCCGTCGCCCACATCTGGTTCCTGAAGTCGCTGCCCTCGCGCATCGGCCTCCTGCTCGACATGACGCTGAAGGACCTCGAGCGGATCCTCTACTTCGAATACTACGTCGTGCTCGAGCCGGGTCTCACCGCGCTGAAGGACCGCCAGCTGCTGTCGGAAGACGAGTATCTGAAGGCGCAGGACGAGTACGGCCAGGATTCGTTCACCGCCATGATCGGCGCGGAAGCGATCCGCGAGCTGCTCAAGGGCATGGACCTCGAGAAGCTCGAGGCCTCCTTGCGCATCGAGATGCAGGAGACCGACTCCGACATCAAGCACAAGAAGCTCGCCAAGCGCCTGAAGATCGTGGAAGCGTTCCGCCACTCCGGCAACAAGCCGGAATGGATGATCATGACCGTGGTCCCGGTGATCCCGCCGGACCTGCGTCCGCTGGTTCCCCTGGACGGCGGCCGTTTCGCGACGTCGGACCTCAACGACCTCTACCGCCGCGTCATCAACCGCAACAACCGCTTGAAGCGGCTGATGGAGCTGCGCGCGCCCGACATCATCATCCGCAACGAGAAGCGCATGCTTCAGGAAGCGGTCGATGCGCTGTTCGACAACGGCCGCCGCGGCCGCGTCATCACGGGCGCCAACAAGCGCCCGCTGAAGTCGCTCGCCGACATGCTCAAGGGCAAGCAGGGCCGCTTCCGTCAGAACCTGCTCGGCAAGCGCGTCGACTATTCGGGCCGTTCGGTCATCGTGGTCGGTCCCGAACTGCGCCTGCATCAGTGCGGCCTGCCGAAGAAGATGGCGCTCGAGCTATTCAAGCCGTTCATCTACTCGCGGCTCGACGCCAAGGGTCTGTCCACCACCGTGAAGCAGGCCAAGAAGCTGGTCGAGAAGGAGCGGCCCGAAGTCTGGGACATCCTGGATGAGGTCATCCGCGAGCATCCGGTGCTGCTCAACCGCGCGCCGACGCTGCACCGTCTCGGCATCCAGGCGTTCGAGCCCGTGCTGATCGAGGGCAAGGCGATCCAGCTTCACCCGCTGGTCTGCTCCGCGTTCAACGCCGACTTCGACGGCGACCAGATGGCCGTGCACGTCCCGCTGTCGCTCGAAGCGCAGCTGGAAGCGCGCGTCCTGATGATGTCGACCAACAACATCCTGCATCCGGCCAACGGTCAGCCGATCATCGTGCCGTCGCAGGACATCGTGCTCGGCCTCTACTACGTCTCGATCATGCGCGAAGGTCTGCCCGGCGAGGGCAAGATATTCGGCGACATGTCCGAGCTCGAGCACGCGCTGCACGCGAAGGTCATCCACCTCCACACCAAGATCAAATACCGGTGGCAGGGCATGGACGAGACCGGCAAGGTCTCGACGCGCTGGATCGAGACCACCGCTGGTCGCGTCATGCTCGGCAATCTGCTGCCGAAGAACCCGCGGATTTCGTACGAGATCATCAACAAGCTGATGACCAAGCGCGAGATCTCCGGCGTCATCGACCAGGTCTACCGTCACTGCGGTCAGAAGGAGACGGTGATTTTCTGCGACCGCATCATGGCGCTCGGCTTCTACAACGCGTTCAAGGCCGGCATTTCGTTCGGCAAGGACGACATGGTCGTGCCGCACGGCAAGTGGAAGATCGTCGACACCACCCGTACGCTGGCGAAGGATTTCGAGCAGCAGTACAACGACGGCCTGATCACCCATGGCGAGAAGTACAACAAGGTCGTCGACGCCTGGTCAAAGGCCACCGAAGAGATCGCCAAGGCGATGATGAAGGAGATCTCCTCGACCAAGAAGACGGCGAGCGGGGCCGATGCCGACATCAACTCGATCTACATGATGGCTCACTCCGGCGCCCGTGGTTCGCCGGCCCAGATGCGCCAGCTCGCCGGCATGCGCGGCCTGATGGCCAAGCCGTCCGGTGAGATCATCGAGACGCCGATCATCTCGAACTTCAAGGAAGGTCTCTCGGTTCTCGAGTACTTCAACTCGACCCACGGCGCCCGCAAGGGCCTCGCGGACACCGCGTTGAAGACCGCGAACTCGGGCTACCTGACCCGTCGTCTCGTCGACGTTGCGCAGGACTGCATCATCACGCAGAGCGACTGCGGCACCAAGCTCGGCATCAAGATGCGCGCTATCGTCGATGCCGGCACCGTGGTCGCCTCGCTCGGCTCGCGCATCCTGGGCCGCACGGCTTGCGAAGACATTCGTGACAGCTCGGGCAAGGTGATCATCAAGCGCGATACGCTGATGGAAGAAAGCCATCTGGAAGCCATCCAGCAGGGTGGTGTTCAGGAGGTGAAGATCCGCTCGGCGCTGACCTGCGAACTCGTCAACGGCATCTGCGGCAAGTGCTATGGCCGCGACCTCGCCCGCGGCACGCCGGTCAACCACGGCGAAGCGGTCGGCGTCATTGCGGCGCAGTCGATCGGCGAGCCTGGCACCCAGCTCACCATGCGCACCTTCCACATCGGCGGTGCGGCGCAGCTCAACGAGCAGTCGTTCGTCGAAGCCAATTTCGACGGCAAGATCGTGATCAGGAACAAGGCCATCGCCCGCAACAGCGAAGGCCATCTGATCGCGATGGTGCGCAACATGGTGGTGGCGATCGTCGATGCCGACGGCACCGAGCGTGCGACGCATCGCGTCCAGTACGGCTCGCGCCTGCACGTCGACGAGGGCGACAACGTCAAGCGCGGCCAGCGCATCGTCGAGTGGGATCCCTACACCCGTCCGCTCCTCACCGAGGTCGAAGGCACCATCGGCTTCGAGGATCTGGTCGAGGGGCAGTCGATCTCGGAAACGCTCGACGAGGCAACCGGTATTGCCAAGCGCGTGGTCATCGACTGGCGCTCGACCCGCGGCGGTTCGGACCTGCGTCCGGCCATCGTGGTCAAGGGCAAGGACGGCAAGGTGCTCAAGCTCGCCCGTGGCGGCGATGCCCGCTACATGCTGTCGGTCGACGCCATTCTCTCGGTCGACGTCGGCGCCAAGGTCAATCCGGGCGACATCCTCGCCCGTGTCTCGACCGAAAGCGCCAAGACGCGTGACATCACCGGCGGTCTGCCGCGGGTGGCGGAATTGTTCGAAGCCCGGCGTCCGAAGGATGCGGCGATCATCGCCGAGATCGCGGGCACCATCCGGTTCGGACGCGACTACAAGAACAAGCGTCGTATCTCGATCGAGCCGATGGACAAGACCGACGAGCCGCGCGAGTACCTGATCCCGAAGGGCAAGCACATCCACCTTCAGGACGGCGACGTCGTCGAAAAGGGCGACTTCATCGTGGAAGGCAACCCGGCGCCGCACGACATCCTGGCGGTCAAGGGCATCGAGGAACTGGCTGCCTATCTGGTCAACGAGATCCAGGAAGTCTACCGGCTCCAGGGCGTGCTCATCAACGACAAGCACATCGAGGTGATTGTCCGTCAGATGCTCCAGAAGGTGGAAGTCACCGACCAGGGCGATACGGACATGATCTCGGGCGAGCAGGTCGACAAGATCGAGTTCGACGCGCTGAACGAGAAGGCCAAGGAGGAGGGCAAGAAGCCCGCCACGGGGACGCCGGTTCTGCTCGGCATCACCAAGGCGAGCCTCCAGACCCGTTCGTTCTTCTCGGCGGCCTCGTTCCAGGAGACCACCCGCGTCCTCACGGAAGCGGCGGTCAACGGCAAGGTCGATCCGCTCGAGGGCCTCAAGGAGAACGTCATCGTCGGCCGGCTGATCCCGGCAGGCACCGGCGCCTCCATGGCCAAGATTCGCGAAGTCGCCATGAAGCGCGACAAGCTGATCCTGGACGAGCGCGAGAAGCAGGCGGCGGTCGTGTCGCCCGCACCGGAGGCGGAGCCGATGGCGCTGCCGCCCGCGGAATGATGGTTCATCCGTAGGAATACCGAGGACAGTGAAAAGGCCGGCGCAAGCCGGCCTTTTTGTTGCATTCTTGACTTGCTGCGATGCAGAACCAACCCTTGTTCATCTTTCCTTCAGGCGCAAAAGCGCTTCTGCTAGGCGTGTTTAGACCGGTGGATCCCGTGACGGGGGCAGGGCCGGAGACCTCGGAACTCACATGCTCGATCTTGCAATCGTAGGCGGCGGCCCTGGCGGGCTGATGAGCGCCTGGTATCTGAAGCGCAAACTTGGCGATCTCTGTCGCGTCACCATCTACGAGGCCTCCGACCGGCTCGGCGGCAAGGTCGTCACGCGCAAGTTCGATTCCGCACCCGCGATGTACGAGGCCGGCGTTGCCGAGATCTACGACTACTCGATGACCGGCCCCGATCCGCTGCGCGAGCTGATTCAGCATTTCGGGCTGCAGACCATTCCGATGGATGCCGAACAGGTGCAGTTCGGCGGCGAGCTGCTCAACGACGTCGCCGGCATGCGCCGCAAATACGGCGCCAGGACCGCGACCGCGATCGAGGCGTTCCGCAAGCGCTGCGCCGAGGCGATGACGCCAATGGAATATTACGAGGGTGTCGGCGCGCACGACAACGAGAATCCCTGGGCCTACAAGACCGCCGAGCAGGTGCTCGACGAGGAGGTCGAGGACGAGACGGCAAAGCGCTTCTTCAAGGTGATGGCGCGCTCCGACATCGCGACCGAGAGCCACAACACCAACGGCCTCAACGCACTCAAGAACTATCTGATGGATGTCGAAGGCTATATCGGCCTCTACTCCATCCAGAACGGCAACGAGCAGCTGATCGAGTGCCTCCAGTCGGAGGTCAACGCCGACATCCAGCTCAATCACCGCGTGCTCACCGTCGGCAAGGCGCCGACCGGCCGCTACCAGCTCAAGATGATGAACGGCAAGGGGCCGGAGACCCGCGACTTCGATCTCGTGCTGGTCTGCCTGCCGCATTCCTGGCTCGCCACCGTCGGCTGGGAAGGCGAGCAGCTGCGCAAGTCGATGGTCAAGCACGTCTCTTACTTCGACCGTCCCGCGCATTACCTGCGCGTCTCGATCCTGTTCGACACGCCGTTCTGGGGCGAGAAGATTTCCGGCGCCTGGTTCATGTCGGAAGCCTTCGGCGGCTGCTGCGTCTACAATGAGGGCGCGCGTCACGACGTCGGCAAGCACGGCGTGCTGAACTGGCTCATTCCCGGCTCCGACGCGCTGGCCTTCGCCAACCTGTCGGACCAGGAGCTGATCGACGCCGCGCTGAAGTCGCTGCCGGCCTCGCTCGGCGATGCCCGTTCGCATTTCATGGAAGGCAAGATCCACCGCTGGCTGTCGTCGGTGAACGCGATCCCGGGCGGTCTGCCCGTGCGCGACGTCATGACCAATCATCGGCCCGAGCCGAAGGAGCATCCGGGCATCGTGGTGGTCGGCGACTATCTGTTCGATTCGACGCTGAACGGCTTGCTCGACTCCTCGGACGCCGCCACCGACATCATCCTGACCGAGATGATGCGTTTGCGCCGGGAACGCGCGGAGGACAAGCCGCGCTCCGACAAGATCGATCGCGCTTATTTCGAGAACTATCGCGGCCTCGGTCCCTATCACGAGGCGTGGCGCCACTTCACCGACCCCGATTATCTCATCAGGCTGCTCGACATCGTCTGGGGCAGGACGAAGGGCGCCAAGCTGCTCGTCGCGGGCTCGGCCAGCGGCGAGCTGGTCGGTGCGCTGCGCGATCGCGGCATCGATGCCTTCGGCATCGAGAACAACCGCGCCATCCACGCCAGGACGCCGAAGACGCTCGAGAAGTACAACAAGCTCGGCTCGATCGCCGACATGCCCTTCAACGACGGCGCATTCGACTTCGTGTTCGAGACCAGCCTCTGCCATGTTTCCCCGAAGCAGGTGGTCCGCGCGATCCGCGAGCTCAACCGCGTGGTCAAGACCGGCCTCGTGTTCGGCTCGATCACCTCGGACATGGCTCCGGCGCTGATCGACCGCTACGATCTCCTGCGCGGGGTCAAGAAACTCGGCACCTGGTGGGAATGGTCCGAGCTGTTCTTCGGCAATGGTTTCGACCTCTCGATGCACCGCAAGGATTGCACCGATGCGCTCTGGGAGGCGACGCTTGCCGCCAACAAGGGGCCAGGGCAGTGGTACGCCGACGCCGACAGCTTGCGCTATTCCTTCTTCGACAAGGTCGAGGATGAGGACGACGACTAGCCGCGGGATCGAATGGATTCGCCAATTGTTTTGCCGAAGTCATCTTGATCGCATAGAATCGGCGCAATAGCGGCCCCCGCTATTTCCTGCTTTCTCTGCGGTCATGCCGGCCGTCAGCATCGGTTGGTTTCATGGCGTCCAAGCCTCTCTCGCCCGACAAACAGAAGCTCGCTGCGCAAGACGCGGCCGAGCTCGACGACAAGCTCGTCGCGGCTGCCAAACCGGACCTCGAAGACGACGAGGATGCCGAGGCGGATGACGAGCTGGAACTCGACGACGATGAGGACGAGGACCTCGTCGTCTTTACCGCTCGCGAAGCTGCCGGCGCGCTCGCGACCGTCGTCGGCTTCGTCAAGCCTTTCCTGGCGAACTATAAGCGGATGCTGTCATTCGTGGCGTTCGGCGTCTTCGTCGAGACGCTGTTCAACGTCATCATGCCACTCAGCCTCAAGTTCCTGATCGATGACGCGCTCGGCGAGGAGGACTTCCGGGCGCTGTACAAGATTCTCGGCGCGCTTGCCGTCGCCGGCATCTTCACCTCGATCGTCGCTGTCTGGTACGAGCGCTGGGATGCGCGGCTAGCTGCCTGTGTCATCTCCGACGTCCGCAAGCGCCTGTTCGAGCATGTCCAGGACCTGCCGGCTGCCTATTTCGGACGCACCAGGCGCGGCGAGATCCTGTCGCGCTTCTCCGTCGACCTCTCGGCCTTCGAAGGGTCAGTGAAGACCTTTGCCAACAGCGCGGCGCTGCCGTTTCTGGAATTGATCGCCGGCATCATCCTGATGATGTTCCTGAACTGGCAGCTCGCGGCGGTCGCGCTGCTCGTGTTCCCGATCACGCTGGTCGGCCCGCGGATCCTGACGCCCAAGGCGGTGCAGGCCAATTACGAACAGAAGCTCAACGAGAGCGCACTGCTCGGCATGGTGCAGGAGAACGTTGCGGCGCAGGCCGTGATCAAGGCGTTCAGCCTGCAGCGCAAGATGTTCGGCTTCTTCACCTTCCGCAACGACGAGACGCGCAACAAGATCGCCTCAGCCGCCTTCCTGTCGACCATGGTGGAGCGGACGGTCACTATCTCGGTGCTGCTGCTGCACTTGGTCGTGCTGGCCCTCGGCGCGTACCTGGCGACCAAGGGTCAGATCACCATCGGCACCTTCGTCACCTTCGAGAGTGCGTTCTGGGAGGTGTCCTACAACATCGCCCATGTGATGCATTTCATCCCGGTGTCGATCTCCTCGGCCGCTGCGATCCGCCACATCCAGGAACTGCTGGACGAACCGACCCGCGGCGCCGATCGCCCGGGCGCCCCCGACCTGCCGCGCATTACCAACGACATCACCTTCGATCACGTCACCTTCCAGTACGAGAGCAGTCAGACGCCGGTGCTGGACAATCTCAGTCTCAAGCTCAATGCGGGTAAACGCATCGCGATCGTCGGCCCGAGCGGCTCCGGCAAGAGCACGTTGCTCAACCTGATCCTGCGGCTCTACGTGCCTGACGAGGGCCGCGTCACCATCGACGGCGTCGACGTCCGCAAGGTGACGCTGGGTTCACTGCGCCGGAGCATGGCCGTGGTGTTCCAGGAGAACATGCTGTTCAACATGTCGATCCGCGAGAACATCCGGCTCGGCAAGGAGGGCGCGACCGACGAGGAGGTGGAGGAGGCGGCCAGGAAGGCCGAGATCCACCGCTACATCATGAGCCTGCCGCAGCGATACGACACGCCGGTCGGCGAGCGTGGCGACACCCTGTCGGGCGGCCAGCGCCAGCGCATCGCGATCGCGCGCGCGATCATCCGCAACCCCTCGGTGCTGCTGCTGGACGAAGCCACATCGGCATTGGACCAGACCACGGAAGCCGCGATCAACCGCACGCTGCTCAAGGTCGCCAAGGGCCGCACCATGATCTGGTCGACCCACCGCCTGACTTCTGTGGTCGAGATGGACGAGATCATCGTGATTTCCGGGGGCAGGGCGATCGAGCGCGGCTCGCATGCCCAGCTGCTCGCCAAGAACGGGACCTATCGCAAGCTGTGGAACGACCAAGTCCACCAGCCGCATGGCGCGGCGGCTCCGGCCGACGACGGCAGAGACGATGACGACGAAGACGACCTCGAGGACGAAGAGGACGAAGAGGAAGAGGAGGAGTGACTGGGGCCGCAGCGATTCTGTGATTCCCGTCATCGATGTTCGATTCCGGTCATCGATGTTCGCTCGATCTGCACGTGACGATGCGTTCTTCGATTCGAAATCTCAGTCGGATGGCTCTCATGCGGATTGGTCGAAGCCGACAATCTCTCCGTCGATGATGGTGAAAGCCCGCCGCCGATTAGTGCCGAAGCGGACAGATTGGCGTTTACAAGCAGAAAAGCCTGTTCCCCGGTTATAAAAGTACTTTTCACCCGGATATAAATTGCCGGCAGCCGAGGGAAATGAAGGCTGTAGTCCCATATCGGAGGCGCGCGGGGAGGCGGCAAACAGCGATTTCGACTGGCTCCTGAAGCGCTTCGCGATTGTCGTTTCGCCTTGACTTGATCGACTCTCACTTATAGAAAGCGCCTCACTTAACGACAGGCGGTGAGCATCGCCAGCGTCGGAACGGGCCACCCGTTAGATCCCCAAGGACGAGATCCACAAGGGGTCGCTCAAGGCGGGCACCAACCTCGACGAATGCCGCTCAAACGCTGTCGATCATAGCTAGGCAATGCCAGTGCGACTTTAGTTCTCTTGAGCACGTTCTCTCGAGATCGAATTCGGATGCATGACCTCAGTGGGCGGCCGCGGCTTTACGCTGACCGGCCTCTATACTGCGGTCCTCTGTGGCGTCGAAGCGCTTTCCGCCCGTTGATGGGGCGGTTGGCGCGATTTCGCTTTGTGCGGATTGTTCCGCAGAAGGCGGCCTCGTCGGGCGGGTAGCTCGAAAGAATTTGCAGTCCCGGCAACGGGCTGCGGCAAGACAGCGGATCCGGAGGGGTCTGCGACAGAACAAAGGGTAAGGCCAGGATGCCGACGATCAACCAGCTGATCGCTCAACCGCGTGAAGTGCAGAAGTCGCGCAAGAAGGTGCCGGCGCTGCAGCAGTCGCCGCAGAAGCGCGGGGTTTGCACGCGCGTCTACACCACGACCCCGAAGAAGCCGAACTCGGCGCTTCGTAAGGTCGCCAAGGTGCGCCTGACCAACGGCTTCGAGGTGATCGGCTACATCCCCGGCGAGGGCCATAACCTCCAGGAGCACTCGGTGGTCATGATCCGCGGCGGTCGCGTCAAGGACTTGCCCGGCGTGCGCTACCACATCCTCCGCGGCGTGCTGGATACCCAGGGCGTCAAGAACCGTAAGCAGCGTCGTTCGAAGTACGGCGCGAAGCGTCCGAAGTAAGCGGGAACCAGGTCCATGTCTCGTCGCCACTCAGCGGAAAAGCGCGAAGTCCTTCCCGATCCGAAGTTCGGGAACATCATCGTCACGAAGTTCATGAACTCGGTGATGTACGCCGGCAAGAAGTCGGTCGCGGAAGGTATCGTCTATGGTGCGTTCGGCATCATCGAATCCAAGACCAAGCAGAACCCGCTCGGCGTGTTCGAGCAGGCACTCGAGAACGTCATGCCGACGATCGAGGTTCGCTCCCGCCGCGTCGGCGGCGCGACCTACCAGGTTCCGGTCGAGGTTCGCTCGACCCGCCGTCAGGCGCTGGGCATCCGCTGGCTGATCTCGGCTGCACGCGACCGCAACGAGAAGACCATGACCGAGCGGCTCTCCGCCGAGCTTCTGGACGCATCGAACAATCGCGGGAACGCCGTCAAGAAGCGTGAAGACGTGCACCGGATGGCGGAAGCCAACCGCGCCTTCTCGCACTATCGCTGGTAACGGCGACACACTCGGACCCGTAAGGAACGACCCATGCCCCGCCAACATGCCATCGAGGACTACCGTAACTTCGGTATCATGGCGCATATCGACGCCGGCAAGACCACGACGACCGAGCGCATCCTCTATTACACCGGCAAGAGCCACAAGATCGGCGAAGTGCACGAGGGTGCCGCGACGATGGACTGGATGGAGCAGGAGCAGGAGCGTGGCATCACGATCACCTCGGCTGCGACCACCGCGTTCTGGGCCGGCAAGCGCCTGAACATCATCGACACCCCTGGCCACGTCGACTTCACCATCGAGGTCGAGCGTTCGCTGCGCGTGCTCGACGGCGCCGTCTGCGTGCTCGACTCGAATCAGGGCGTCGAGCCTCAGACCGAGACGGTCTGGCGCCAGGGCGACAAGTACAAGGTTCCGCGCATCGTCTTCGCCAACAAGATGGACAAGACCGGCGCCGACTTCTTCAAGTGCCTGGCCGACATCGTCGACCGCCTCGGCGCCAAGCCGATCGCGATCCAGCTTCCGATCGGTGCCGAGAACAACTTCAAGGGTCTCGTCGATCTCGTGAAGATGAAGGGCATCGTCTGGAACGACGAGTCGCTCGGCGCGAAGTTCGACTATGTCGATATCCCCGAGGATCTCGTCGACCAGGCCAAGGAATACCGCGAGAAGATGGTGGAAGCCGCCGTCGAGCTCGACGACGACGCCATGGCCGCCTATCTCGACGGCAACGAGCCGGACGAGGCAACGCTGAAGCGCCTGCTCCGCAAGGCGGTGCTGACCGGTGCCTTCTATCCGGTGCTGTGCGGCTCGGCCTTCAAGAACAAGGGCGTGCAGCCGCTGCTCGACGCCGTCGTCGACTATCTGCCGTCGCCGGTCGACGTGCCTGCGATCAAGGGCACCGACGATTCCGGCAACGAGGTCGTGCGCAAGGCGGACGACAAGGAGCCGCTCGCGCTGCTCGCGTTCAAGATCATGGACGACCCGTTCGTCGGCACCATCACCTTCTGCCGCATCTACTCCGGCATCCTGCAGAGCGGCACCGGCGTCGTGAACTCGACGCGCGAGAAGAAGGAGCGCATCGGGCGGATGCTGCTGATGCATGCGAACAACCGCGAAGACATCAAGGAAGCCTATGCCGGCGACATCGTCGCGCTGGCGGGCCTGAAGGAAGCGCGCACCGGCGACACGCTGTGCGATCCCGACAAGCAGGTGATCCTCGAAAAGATGGAATTCCCCGAGCCGGTCATCGAGATCGCGATCGAGCCGAAGTCCAAGGCCGACCAGGAGAAGCTGGGCGTGGCGCTGGCCAAGCTCGCCGCCGAGGATCCGTCCTTCCGCGTGTCGACCGACCAGGAGTCCGGCCAGACCATCCTCAAGGGCATGGGCGAACTCCACCTCGACATCAAGGTCGACATCCTCAAGCGCACCTATAAGGTCGACGCCAATATCGGCGCGCCGCAGGTTGCGTTCCGTGAGCGTGTCACCAAGAAGGCCGAGGTCAAGTACACCCACAAGAAGCAGACGGGCGGTACCGGTCAGTTCGCGGAAGTGTCGATCGTGGTCGAGCCGAACGAGCCCGGCAAGGGCTACGAGTTCGAGTCCAAGATCGTCGGCGGTGCGGTTCCGAAGGAATACATTCCCGGCGTTGAAAAGGGCCTCAACAGCGTGATGAGCTCTGGCGTGGTCGCGGGCTTCCCCGTGGTCGACGTCAAGGTTCAGCTCGTCGACGGCAAGTATCACGACGT
Organism: Bradyrhizobium diazoefficiens; assembly: GCF_016616425.1. Classification (NCBI taxonomy): domain Bacteria; kingdom Pseudomonadati; phylum Pseudomonadota; class Alphaproteobacteria; order Hyphomicrobiales; family Nitrobacteraceae; genus Bradyrhizobium; species Bradyrhizobium diazoefficiens. The sequence goes on along the minus strand of NZ_CP067101.1, from coordinate 4,737,608 downwards.
CGACTCGTCGGCGCTCGCCTTCGAAATCGCATCGCGCGCGGCGTTCCGCGAAGCCTTGCAGAAGGGCAAGTCCGTCCTGCTCGAGCCGATCATGAAGGTCGAGGTGGTGACCCCGGAAGACTATACCGGTTCGGTCATCGGCGACCTGAATTCCCGGCGCGGTCAGATCCAGGGGCAGGACATGCGCGGCAACGCCAACGTCATCAATGCGATGGTGCCGCTCATGAACATGTTCGGTTACGTGAATAACCTGCGCTCGATGAGCCAGGGTCGCGCAACCTTCACCATGCAGTTCGACCACTACGCAGAAGCGCCGGCCAACGTGTCGGCAGAAGTCCAGAAGAAGTTTGCCTGATTATCGTCGGTCTCAAGCTGACGATTGAACGGAGAGTCAAATGGCCAAAGCAAAGTTTGAACGTAACAAGCCGCACTGCAACATCGGCACCATCGGTCACGTCGACCATGGCAAGACGTCGCTGACGGCGGCGATCACCAAGGTTCTCGCCGAAGCCGGCGGTGCGACGTTCACCGCGTACGACCAGATCGACAAGGCGCCGGAAGAGAAGGCGCGCGGCATCACGATCTCGACCGCGCACGTCGAGTACGAGACGCCGAACCGCCACTACGCGCACGTCGACTGCCCCGGCCATGCCGACTACGTCAAGAACATGATCACCGGCGCCGCCCAGATGGACGGCGCGATCCTGGTCGTGTCGGCCGCTGACGGCCCGATGCCGCAGACCCGCGAGCACATCCTGCTCGCCCGCCAGGTCGGCGTGCCCGCGCTCGTCGTGTTCCTCAACAAGTGCGACATGGTCGACGATCCGGAACTGCTCGAGCTCGTCGAGCTCGAAGTCCGCGAATTGCTCTCCAAGTACGAATTCCCGGGCGACAAGATCCCGATCATCAAAGGCTCGGCGCTCGCCGCTCTCGAAGATTCCGACAAGAAGCTCGGCCACGACGCCATCCTCGAGCTGATGAAGAATGTCGACGAGTACATCCCGCAGCCGGAGCGTCCGATCGACCAGCCGTTCCTGATGCCGGTTGAAGACGTGTTCTCGATCTCTGGCCGCGGCACCGTCGTGACCGGCCGTGTCGAGCGCGGCATCGTCAAGGTCGGCGAAGAAATCGAGATCGTCGGCCTGCGTGCGACCCAGAAGACGACCGTCACCGGCGTCGAAATGTTCCGCAAGCTGCTCGATCAGGGCCAGGCCGGCGACAACATCGGTGCGCTGCTCCGCGGCACCAAGCGTGAAGACGTCGAGCGCGGCCAGGTTCTGGCCAAGCCGGGTTCGGTCAAGCCGCACACCAAGTTCAAGGCCGAGGCTTACATCCTCACCAAGGAAGAGGGCGGTCGCCACACCCCGTTCTTCACCAACTACCGTCCGCAGTTCTACTTCCGCACCACCGACGTGACCGGTGTCGTGCACCTGCCGGAAGGCACCGAGATGGTGATGCCGGGCGACAACATCGCGATGGAAGTGCACCTGATCGTGCCGATCGCGATGGAAGAGAAGCTCCGCTTCGCGATCCGCGAAGGCGGGCGCACCGTCGGCGCCGGCGTCGTCGCCTCGATCATCGAGTAAACAAGCGAATAGGGAATGGTGAGTGGCGAATAGGGAATTCTATTCGCTACTCGCTACTCGCCACTCACTAGAGAAAGCACGGCAATGAACGGCCAAAACATTCGTATCCGTCTCAAGGCGTTCGACCATCGTATCCTCGATACGTCGACCCGCGAGATCGTGAACACGGCGAAGCGCACCGGCGCGCAGGTCCGCGGACCCATTCCGCTGCCCACCCGCATCGAGAAGTTCACCGTCAACCGTTCGCCCCACGTCGACAAGAAGAGCCGCGAGCAGTTCGAGATGCGCACTCACAAGCGCCTGCTCGACATCGTCGATCCGACCCCGCAGACCGTCGACGCTTTGATGAAGCTCGATCTGGCCGCCGGTGTCGACGTCGAGATCAAGCTCTAAGATTTTGGATCCCGTTCGCGTAAGCGGACAGAAAGAACAGGAAGCAAGCCGATGCGCTCCGGAGTGATCGCACAAAAGGTCGGGATGACGCGGGTCTTCACGGAGGCCGGCGAACATATCCCCGTGACCGTGCTGAAGCTCGGCAATTGCCAGGTCGTAGGCCACCGTACCGAAGAGAAGAACGGTTACGTCGCGCTCCAGCTCGGTTCTGGCAGCCGCAAGACCGTGTACATGCCCAAGGCGGAGCGCGGCCAGTTCGCGGTCGCCAAGGTCGAACCGAAGCGCCGGGTCGAGGAATTCCGCGTCTCGCAAGACGCGATGATTCCCGTCGGGGCCGAGATCCTTGCCGATCACTTCGTCGTCGGCCAGTTCGTCGACGTCACCGGCACCTCGGTCGGTAAGGGCTTCGCCGGCGGCATGAAGCGCTGGAACTTCGGCGGCCTGCGTGCCACCCACGGCGTGTCGGTCTCGCACCGTTCGATCGGTTCGACCGGCGGCCGTCAGGACCCCGGCAAGACCTGGAAGAACAAGAAGATGCCCGGCCACATGGGTGTCGACCGCATCACCACGCTCAACCTTCGCGTCGTCCAGACCGATGTCGAGCGCGGCCTGATCCTCGTCGAAGGCGCCGTTCCCGGCTCCAAGGGCGGCTGGATCCGCGTGCGCGACGCCGTCAAGAAGCCGCTGCCGAAGGAAGCTCCGAAGCCCGGCAAGTTCAAGGTTGCTGGCGACGCGGAAGCCGCTCCGGCTGCGCAGGAGGCGTGAGATGGAATTGAAGGTCACCACCCTCGAAGGTAAGGAAGCCGGCTCGGTCCAGCTCTCCGACACCATTTTCGGCCTCGAGCCGCGTCAGGACATCATTGCACGTTGCGTGCAGTGGCAGCTCAACAAGCGCCAGGCTGGTACGCACAAGGCCAAGGGCCGCGCGGAAATCTGGCGCACCGGCAAGAAGATGTACAAGCAGAAGGGCACCGGCGGTGCTCGTCACGGCTCGGCCCGCGTGCCGCAGTTCCGCGGCGGCGGTCGTGCCTTCGGTCCGGTGGTGCGCTCGCATGCCACCGACCTGCCGAAGAAGGTCCGTGCGCTCGCTTTGAAGCATGCGCTCTCGGCCAAGGCCAAGGACGGCGATCTCGTCGTGATCGACAAGGCCGCGCTGGAAGCCGCCAAGACCAAGGCGCTGCTCGGTCATTTCTCGGGTCTGGGCTTGACCAACGCGCTGATCATCGACGGTGCCGAACTCAACAACGGCTTTGCCGCTGCGGCCCGCAACATCCCGAACATGGACGTGCTGCCGATCCAGGGCATCAACGTCTATGACATTCTGCGCCGTCAGAAGCTCGTTCTGACCAAGGCCGCCATCGATGCGCTGGAGGCGCGCTTCAAATGACGAAGAACATCGAGGCTCGCCACTACGACGTGATCGTGTCGCCGGTCGTGACCGAAAAGGCGACGATCGCCTCGGAGCACAACAAGGTGCTGTTCAAGGTAGCCGCAAAGGCGACCAAGCCGCAGATCAAGGAAGCGATCGAGAAGCTGTTCGACGTCAAGGTCAAGAGCGTCAACACGCTGGTCCGCAAGGGCAAGACCAAGGTCTTCCGCGGCAATCTCGGTTCGCAGTCGAACACCAAGCGCGCGATCGTGACCCTCGAAGAGGGCCACCGGATCGACGTCACCACCGGTCTGTAGGGTCGTACGACGATGGCACTGAAGAAATTCAACCCCACGACGCCGGGCCAGCGCCAGCTGGTCATGGTCGATCGTTCGGCCCTCTACAAGGGCAAGCCGGTCAAGGCGCTCACCGAGGGCAAGCACTCCTCGGGCGGCCGCAACAACACCGGTCGCATCACCGTGCGCTTCCGCGGCGGCGGCCACAAGAGGACGCTGCGCACCGTCGATTTCAAGCGCGAGAAGATCGACGTCCCCGCGACCGTCGAGCGGCTCGAGTACGATCCGAACCGCACCGGCTTCATCGCGCTGATCAAGTATCAGGACGGCGAGCAGGCCTACATCCTGGCGCCGCAGCGCCTCGCCGTGGGCGACACCATCATCGCCGGCAACTACGTCGACGTGAAGCCCGGCAACGTCATGCCGCTCGGCAACATGCCGGTCGGCACGATCATCCACAACATCGAGGTCAAGATCGGGAAGGGCGGCCAGCTCGCCCGTTCCGCGGGCACCTACGCCCAGCTCGTCGGCCGCGACCAGGACTACGTGATCATCCGCCTGAACTCGGGGGAGCAGCGCCTGGTGCACGGCCGTTGCCGCGGCACGATCGGCGCGGTGTCGAACCCGGATCACATGAACACCTCGATCGGCAAGGCCGGCCGCAACCGTTGGCTGGGCCGCAAGCCGCACAACCGCGGTGTTTCGATGAACCCGATCGACCATCCGCACGGCGGCGGTGAGGGTCGTACCTCGGGCGGCCGCCACCCGGTCACTCCGTGGGGCAAGCCGACCAAGGGCAAGAAGACCCGCACCAACAAGTCGACCAACAAATTCATTCTCCTAAGCCGCCACAAGCGGAAGAAGTAAGGAACGCCGGACATGGTTCGTTCAGTCTGGAAAGGCCCGTTCGTCGAGGGTTCTCTGCTCAAGAAGGCAGATGCCGCGCGCGCGTCCGGCCGTCACGACGTCATCAAGATCTGGAGCCGTCGCTCGACGATCCTGCCGCAGTTCGTCGGCCTGACCTTCGGCGTTTACAACGGTCAGAAGCACGTGCCGGTGGCCGTCAACGAGGAAATGGTCGGTCACAAGTTCGGCGAGTTTTCGCCGACCCGGACCTTCCATGGCCACTCCGGCGACAAGAAAGCCAAGAAGGCTTGAGGATTAAACGATGAGCAAACCTAAGCGCGAACGGAGCCTCGCCGACAACGAGGCCAAGGCGGTCGCCCGGATGCTGCGGGTGAGCCCGCAGAAGCTCAACCTGGTCGCTCAGCTCATTCGCGGCCGGAAGGCTGCTGCTGCGCTCGCCGATCTGCAGTTTTCGCGCAAGCGGATCGCGGTCGATGTGAAGAAGTGCCTGGAATCGGCTATCGCCAACGCCGAGAACAACCACGACCTCGACGTCGACGATCTTGTCGTGGCGCAGGCCTTCGTCGGCAACGGCCTCGTGATGAAGCGCTTTGCCGCCCGCGGCCGTGGCCGCTCGGGCCGTGTCTACAAACCATTTTCGCAGCTGACGATCATCGTTCGTCAGGTCGAAGCCGAAGCAGCCGCTTAAGGGCGCAGGAGAACACGATGGGTCAAAAGATCAATCCGATCGGTCTGCGTCTCGGCATCAACCGTACCTGGGATTCCCGGTGGTTCGCCGCCAAGCAGGAATACGGCAAGCTGCTGCACGAGGACGTCAAGATCCGCGAGATCCTGCACAAGGAGCTCAAGCAGGCGGCCGTCGCCCGCATCGTGATCGAGCGTCCGCACAAGAAGTGCCGCGTCACCATCCACTCGGCTCGTCCGGGCGTGGTGATCGGCAAGAAGGGCGCCGACATCGACAAGCTGCGCAAGAAGGTTGCGGACATCACCTCGTCCGACGTCGTCATCAACATCGTCGAGATTCGCAAGCCGGAGCTCGATGCGACGCTGGTGGCCGAGTCGATCGCACAGCAGCTCGAGCGCCGCGTGGCGTTCCGCCGTGCCATGAAGCGCGCCGTGCAGTCGGCGATGCGTCTCGGCGCGGAAGGCATCCGCATCAATTGCTCGGGACGTCTGGGCGGGGCGGAAATCGCGCGCATGGAATGGTACCGCGAAGGTCGCGTGCCGTTGCACACGCTGCGCGCCGACATCGACTACGGCGTTGCGACCGCGTTCACGACCTTCGGCACCTGCGGCGTCAAGGTCTGGATCTTCAAGGGCGAGATCCTCGAGCACGATCCGATGGCCCAGGACAAGAGAATGGCCGAAGGCGAGACGGGCGGTGGCGGCGATCGTGGTGGCCGTCAGCGCCGCGATACGGCTGCAGCCTGATTGACCTGCGAATTTGAGGGCTTAAAGCCATGATGCAACCTAAGAAAACGAAGTTCCGGAAGGCGCATAAGGGCCGCATCCACGGTGTTGCGTCTTCGGGCGCGACGTTGGCGTTCGGCCAGTTCGGCCTGAAGGCGACCGAGCCTGAGCGCGTTACCGCGCGCCAGATCGAAGCCGCTCGCCGCGCGCTGACCCGTCATATGAAGCGCGCCGGCCGCGTCTGGATCCGCGTATTCCCGGACGTTCCGGTGTCGAAGAAGCCGGCCGAAGTCCGCATGGGCTCCGGCAAGGGTTCGCCGGAATTGTGGGTCGCGCGCGTCAAGCCGGGCCGGGTGCTGTTCGAGATCGACGGCGTCAACACCCAGACGGCGCGTGAGGCGCTGACCCTGGCGGCCGCCAAGCTGCCGATCAAGACGCGCTTCGTCGAGCGCATTGCGGAGTAATGGCCATGGCCCAGATGAAGATCGAAGACATCCGCGCGATGAGCCCCGACCAGCAGGATGACGCCATCCTGAACCTGAAGAAGGAGCGCTTCAACCTGCGCTTCCAGCGCGCCACCGGGCAGCTCGAGAACACCTCGCGCCTGCGCGAGGCCCGCCGTGACATCGCCCGGATCAAGACCGTCGCCGCGCAGACGCGCGCGAAGAAGAAGTAAGAGGCTTACGAAGATGCCGAAACGTACTTTGCAGGGCGTGGTCGTCAGCGACAAGCAAGCCAAGACCATCGTGGTGCGCGTTGATCGCCGCTTCACGCATCCGATCTACAAGAAGACGATCCGCCGTTCGAAGAACTACCACGCGCACGACGAGAGCAACCAGTTCAAGCCGGGCGACATGGTGTGGATCGAGGAATCGAAGCCGATTTCGAAGTTGAAGCGCTGGGTCGTGATCCGGGGCGAGCACAAGAAAAGCGCCTGATCTGTTGGCGTTAGCCGACTGACTTCAGGGAAATGTTGAGCGCCGGCTGGGCTGGCGCAAAGAAAGAGGACGAGGTGCATCAATGATTCAGATGCAGACCAACCTCGACGTGGCCGACAATTCTGGCGCACGCCGTGTCATGTGTATCAAGGTGCTCGGGGGCTCCAAGCGCCGCTACGCCACGATCGGCGACATCATCGTCGTCTCGATCAAGGAAGCGATTCCGCGTGGCAAGGTGAAGAAGGGCGACGTGATGAAGGCCGTCGTGGTGCGCGTCCGCAAGGACATTCGCCGCGCCGACGGTTCGGTCATCCGCTTCGACCGCAACGCCGCCGTTCTGATCAACAACCAGTCCGAGCCGGTCGGCACCCGTATCTTCGGGCCCGTGCCGCGCGAGCTGCGCGCCAAGAACCACATGAAGATCATCTCGCTCGCGCCGGAGGTGCTGTGATGGCTGCGAAGATCCGCAAGGGCGACAAGGTCGTCGTGCTGACCGGCCGCGACAAGGGCCGCACCGGCGAAGTGTTCGAAGTGCGTCCCGACGCCGGCACGGCGCTGGTGCGCGGCATCAACATGGTCAAGCGTCACCAGAAGCAGACGCAGGCCCAGGAGGGCGGCATCATCTCGAAGGAGTCGCCGATCCAACTGTCCAACATCGCGTATGTCGGCAAGGACGGAAAGCCGACCCGCGTCGGATTCAAGATTCTGGCGGACGGCAAGAAGGTCCGCATCGCCAAGAGCTCGGGAGCTGAGATCGATGGCTGAGGCCGCTTACACGCCGCGCCTGCGCGCGGAATACGATGCGAAGATCCGCACGGCCATGACCGAGAAGTTCGGTTATGAGAACGTGATGCAGGTTCCGCGCCTGGACAAGGTCGTGCTGAACATGGGCGTTGGCGACTCCGTCAACGACCGCAAGAAGGCCGAAACCGCCGCTGCCGAGCTGACCCAGATCGCCGGCCAGAAGGCGATCGTGACCTACTCGCGCGTCGCGATTGCGACCTTCAAGCTGCGCGAGAACCAGCCGATCGGCTGCAAGGTCACGCTGCGCAAGGCCCGCATGTACGAGTTCATCGATCGCCTGGTGACGGTCGCGCTGCCGCGCGTCCGCGACTTCCGCGGCCTGAACCCGAAGAGCTTCGACGGCCGCGGCAACTACTCGCTCGGCATCAAGGAACACATCATTTTCCCCGAGATCGACTTCGACAAGGTTTCGGAGGCCCGCGGCATGGACATCACCGTCTGCACCACGGCCAAGACCGACGAAGAGGCGAGGGCCTTGTTGACCGCTTTCAATTTCCCGTTCCGGCAGTGAGACGCTGACCTAAAGCCTCTCAAACGCGGATACCCAGGAGCCAAGCATGGCAAAGAAGAGTTCAGTCGAGAAGAACAACCGGCGCAAGCGGATGGTGAAGAACGCCGCCGCCAAGCGCGAGCGGTTGAAGGCGATCATCGCCGACAAGAAGCTGCCGATGGAGGAGCGTTTCGCTGCGACGTTGAAGCTGGCGGAAATGCCGCGCAACTCGTCGGCCACCCGCATCCGCCTGCGTTGCGAGCTGTCGGGCCGCCCGCGCTCGAACTACCGCAAGAACAAGTTGTCCCGTATCGCGCTGCGCGAACTTGGCTCCAAGGGCATGGTCCCGGGCCTCGTGAAGTCCAGCTGGTAAGGAGGGTCGTTTAGATGTCTACGCACGATCCAATCAGCGATCTGATCACCCGTATCCGCAATGCGCAGATGCGCGCGAAGACCAAGGTCTCCACGCCTGGCTCGAAGATGCGCGAGAACGTGCTCGAGGTCCTCAAGTCCGAGGGCTACATTCGCGGCTACGCCACGCTCGAACACTCCTCGGGCCGCAGTGAGATCGAGATCGAGCTGAAGTATTTCGACGGCGAGCCCGTCATCCGCGAGATCGAACGTGTCTCCAAGCCCGGGCGTCGTGTTTACGCCTCGGTGAAGAACCTGCCGCGGGTCAACAACGGGCTCGGCATTTCGGTGTTGTCGACGCCGAAGGGGATCATGGCCGACCACAGCGCGCGCGACGCGAATGTGGGCGGTGAAGTCCTCTTCACGGTGTTCTGAGAAGGATTTTTGATCCATGTCACGTGTTGGCAAGAGGCCTGTGGCGGTACCGTCGGGTGTTACCGCGACCGTCGATGGGCAGACCGTCAAGATGAAGGGCCCGAAGGGCCAGCTTCAGTTCGTCGTCCATGACGACGTCGAGGTGAAGCTTGAGAACGGCCAGGTGAAGGTGAACCCGCGGGTCGAGACCAATCGCGCGCGGGCGCTGTACGGCACCGCTCGCGCCCAGGTCGCGAATCTGGTCGAAGGCGTCACCAAGGGCTTCGAGAAGAAGCTCGAGATCACCGGCGTCGGTTACCGTGCCGCGATGCAGGGCAAGAACCTGCAGCTCGCGCTCGGCTACAGCCACGACGTGGTCTATGCGATCCCGGAAGGGATCACGATCACGGTGCCGAAGCCGACCGAAATCACGGTGACCGGCAGCGACATCCAGCGCGTCGGCCAGGTCGCGGCCGAAATCCGCGCCTATCGTCCGCCGGAGCCCTACAAGGGCAAGGGCGTGAAGTATGTTGGCGAATTCATCTTCCGCAAGGAAGGCAAGAAGAAGTAACGGAGCCGGTCATGTCGAAAGCCAAGGTTACGAATGCCCGGCGCAAGCGGAGTGTGCGGCTGAAGCTGCGCCGCTCCGGTGGCGGCCGTCCGCGCCTGTCGGTGTTCCGCTCGTCCAAGCACATCTACGCCCAGGTCATCGACGACCTGAAGGGCGAGACGCTGGCCTCTGCCTCGTCGCTCGAGAAGTCGATGCGCGACGGCGGTAAGACCGGCGCCGACATCGATGCGGCGAAGGCGGTCGGCAAGCTGCTGGCCGAGCGCGCCGCCGAGAAGGGTGTCAAGGAAGTCGTGTTCGATCGCGGCAGCTACCTCTATCACGGGCGCGTCAAGGCTCTTGCCGATGCGGCACGTGAGAGCGGGCTGAGCTTCTAACAGAATTTGAGGATTGAGGCGTAAGCCTCTGAAGGATTGGAAAAACCATGGCAGCTGAACGCGAACAACGTGGTGGACGCGATCAACGCGGCGGCGGACGCGAACGCAGGGAGCGCGAGGAGCGCGACAGCGAGTTCGTCGACAAGCTCGTCCACATCAATCGCGTGGCCAAGGTCGTCAAGGGCGGCAAGCGTTTCGGTTTCGCAGCGCTGGTCGTGATCGGGGACCAGAAGGGCCGCGCCGGCTTCGGTCACGGCAAGGCGCGCGAAGTGCCCGAGGCGATCCGCAAGGCCACCGAGTCCGCCAAGCGCAACCTGACCCGCGTGTCGCTGCGCGAGGGCCGCACGCTCCATCACGACATCGCCGGCCGTCATGGCGCGGGCCGGGTCTACCTGCGTGCAGCTCCTGCCGGTACCGGCATCATCGCCGGCGGTCCGATGCGCGCCGTGTTCGAGACGCTCGGCGTCCAGGACGTGGTCGCCAAGTCGATCGGCTCGTCCAACCCCTACAACATGGTTCGCGCGACCTTCGACGCGCTGAAGCATCAGGATTCGCCGCGTTCGGTCGCCGCCCGCCGCAACATCAAGGTGTCCACTCTGCAGTCGCGCCGTATCGGTGGCGATGCCGAGGCGGCTGCCGACTAACGGAAGCTCTGGAGTAGACTCCCATGGCCAAGGCCAGCAAGACGATCAAGCTCGAGCAGACCGGCAGCGCGATCCGCCGCCATCACTCGCAGCGCTCGACGCTGATCGGGCTCAAGCTCAACAAGATCGGTCGCATCAGCGAACTGCAGGACACCCCGGCAGTGCGCGGCATGATCGAGAAGGTTCACCATCTCGTCCGCATCGTCGACGAGAAGTAAGAAGCGCGTGCGATCCCGAGAAGCGGGCTACCCGTTTTCGGTGAAGATCGTGCGCAAGACACAAGGAGAAGGGCGATGAAGCTCAGCGATATCGCCGACAATGCCGGCTCGCGCAAGAAGCGTATGCGCGTCGGCCGCGGCATCGGTTCGGGCAAGGGCAAGCAGTCCGGCCGCGGCGGCAAGGGCCAGACCGCGCGTTCGGGCGTGCGCATCAAGGGTTTCGAAGGCGGCCAGATGCCGATGCATCGCCGTCTGCCCAAGCGCGGCTTCAACAACATCTTCCGCGTCGAGTTCGCCGAGATCAATCTCGACCGGCTCCAGGAGGCGGTCGATGCCAAGAAGATCGACGCCGGCAGCGTCGTGAATGTCGAGGCCCTGGTCAAGGGCGGCGTGCTGCGCCGCGCCAAGGCCGGCCTGCGGCTGCTCGGCCGCGGCGAGCTCAAGTCCAAGCTCAATATCGAAGTGCACGGCGCCACCAAGACCGCGATCGCCGCGGTCGAGAAGGCCGGCGGTTCGGTGAAGATCCTCGCCCCTGCCAAGGAAGAAGGCGAGGCGGCGTAACAACTGCGTCATCGGCCCGCGGCTCGCGGGCCTTTACGCATGCGGAACGTGGACTTATCGAAGCCGAGCCCCAGATAATGTCCGGCGTCCGTTAAAGCATGATCCGGAAAAGTGCGAAGCGGTTTTCCGAAGAGATCATGCTCAAACAACAACCTAAAGCGCGATGACGAGATATCTCATCGTCGCGCTTTGGTAGCCCGGCCGCGGGCATGACGGCGCAATAGGCGGCGGGAGAAAGTCCAAGATGGCCTCTGCAGCGGAACAACTGGCAGCCAATCTCAATTTCGGTGCGTTTGCCAAGGCTGACGAACTGAAGAAGCGCATCTGGTTCACCCTGGGTGCGCTGCTCGTCTATCGGCTCGGGACCTATATCCCGCTCCCCGGTATCGATCCCAATATCTGGGAGCAGGTGTTCCGTTCCCAGGCGGGCGGCATCCTCGGCATGTTCAACATGTTCGCCGGCGGCGGCATCCACCGCATGGCGATCTTCGCGCTGAACATCATGCCGTATATCTCGGCCTCGATCATCATCCAGCTCCTCACCACCGTCTCGCCGCAACTGGAGGCGCTGAAGAAGGAAGGCGAGTCCGGCCGCAAGCTGCTGAACCAGTACACCCGCTATCTCACCGTGCTCCTGGCCGCCTTCCAGTCCTACGGCATCGCGGTGGGCCTCGAGGGCGCCGGCAACGTCGTCAGCGACCCTGGCATGTTCTTTCGTCTGTCCACCGCGATCACGCTGACCGGCGGCACCATGTTCCTGATGTGGCTGGGCGAGCAGATCACCTCGCGCGGCATCGGCAACGGCATCTCGCTGATCATTCTCGCCGGCATCGTCGCCGAACTGCCTGCCGCGCTCGCCAACATGCTCGAGCTCGGCCGCCAGGGTGCGATGTCGACCGGCCTGATCCTGGTCGTCATCATCATGGCGGTCGCGGTGATCGCCTTCATCGTGTTCATGGAGCGCGCGCAGCGCCGGCTGCTGATCCAGTATCCAAAGCGCCAGGTCGGCAACAAGATGTTCGAGGGCCAGTCCTCGCATCTGCCGCTCAAGCTCAACACCTCCGGCGTGATCCCGCCGATCTTCGCGTCCTCGCTGCTGCTGCTGCCGACCACGGTCGCGAATTTCAACGCGGGCCGCGGGCCGGAATGGTTCCAGTGGATTACCACCCAGCTCGGTCACGGCCGTCCGCTGTTCCTGATCATGTATCTCGCGCTGATCGTGTTCTTCGCGTTCTTCTATACCGCGATCGTGTTCAACCCGACCGAGACCGCGGACAATCTGAAGAAACACGGCGGCTTCATTCCGGGCATCCGTCCCGGCGAGCGCACCGCGGAATACATCGATTACGTGCTCTCGCGCATCACCGTGCTCGGCGCGATTTATCTGGCGATCGTCTGCTTGATCCCGGAAATCCTGATCTCCTACGCCTCGGTGCCGTTCTACTTCGGCGGTACTTCGCTGCTGATCGTCGTCAGCGTGACCATGGATACGGTGGCGCAGGTGCAGGGCTATCTGCTGGCGCATCAGTATGAAGGCCTGATCCGCAAGTCGAAGCTGCGCGGCCGCCGCCGCTAAACGCGTCCTCCTGAAGCGCGATGCGATCAGGATGAATCGTCATCGCGCTTCAGGTTGTTGTTTAAGCATGATCTCCGCGTAAACGCGTCCCGCGTTTGTTGCGAGGGAAAACCGCTGCGCACTTCTCCGGATCATGCTTTAGGGCGGCGCGAATGCGCCGTCGATTCGCGGCGGGAGCAATGTGCGGTGTCCGCTGCCGCGATCGGCGGGCCAGTCGGCCGCGTCGGCAGAGCCGCTCCAACTGTGCGCAATCCCTGATTTCAAAGCCTTCTTGGCGTCCGCCCATTCGCTCCCCTATGATATGGGTAGCGGTGCGGCGCTGATTGTGGTTTGCACCGTTCTTGATCTTCAAACACGGGTGCGCGACGTGTCGCTCACCAATCCGGGGGGGCGAACGCGATGAGAATTATACTTCTTGGACCGCCGGGGTCGGGCAAGGGGACCCAGGCGCAACTCCTGGTGCGGCGCTATGGCATCGTCCAGCTCTCGACCGGCGAGATGCTCCGCGCGGCGGTTGCGGCGGGAACGCCGGTCGGACTGAAGGCCAAGGAGATCATGGCCAGCGGCGGACTCGTGCCCGACGACGTCGTGGTCGGAATCATCTCCGATCGGATCGACCAGCCGGACGCCAGAAACGGTTTCATCCTCGACGGCTTTCCGCGCACCGTGCCGCAGGCCGAGGCGCTCGACGAGCTTCTCAAACACAAGCATCTCAAGCTGGACGCCGTGATCGAGCTCCGCGTCAACGAGAGCGCGCTCCTGAGCCGTGTCGAGACTCGCGTCGCCCAGATGCGGGAGCGCGGAGAGGAGGTCCGGCTCGACGACACCCCGGAGGTCCTGACCAGGCGGCTCGCCAATTACCGCAGCCAGACGGAACCGCTGATTCACTACTATTCGGAGCGGCGGAAGCTCTCGACCATCGACGGTATGATGGCCATCGACGAAGTCACCCGCGCCATCCATCGCCAGCTCCTGGCGTTGGGGGCGGTCGAGCCCAGGACCCAGGCCAGAAGCGCAGCCAGGGCTGCGCCGGCCAAGAAGGCCAGGGCGGCAAAGAAGGCGAAGACGACCGGAAAGCCGGCGAAAGCAGCCAAAAAGGCCACAAAATCGGCCAAAACCGCCAGAAAGGCAGCCAAGAAGGCCGTGAAGAGTGCCAGGAAGGCAGCCAAGAGAGCAGCCAAGAGAACCGTCAAAACGGCAGCCGAGAGGACCGCAAGGAAGGCTGTCAAGAAGGCTGTCAAAAAGAGTGCCAGGAAGGCTGCAAAAAAGGTCACGAAAAAGCAAGCCAAGCGCTAGCAGCGGTTGACGAAAGCCCCCGGAATCCCCTAATAAGCCCCGCATCCAAGTCGGATAGTTTCAGACGATGCCGGGCCCCAGGAAGACCGGGGGTGGGCGTCGTGTTCGCGTTTGTGAACACCTGCCCGAGAAAGCAAGCACTTAAAGCCGGTCCTGACGAGGATCGGCAACAGGAGAGAAGGCCGTGGCCCGTATTGCCGGCGTGAACATTCCCACCAACAAGCGCGTGCTGATCGCGCTCCAGTACATCCATGGCATTGGCGCGAAGATCGCCGGCGAGATCATGGAGAAGGTGAAGATCCCCGAGGATCGTCGCGTCAATCAGCTCAGCGACGCCGAAGTGCTCCAGATCCGCGAAGTGATCGACCGCGACTATCTCGTCGAGGGCGACCTGCGCCGCGAGGTCGGCATCAACATCAAGCGTCTGATGGACCTCGGCTGCTATCGCGGCCTGCGTCATCGTCGCGGTCTGCCGGTGCGCGGCCAGCGCACCCACACCAATGCGCGCACGCGCAAGGGCCCGGCGAAGGCCATCGCCGGCAAGAAGAAGTAAGTTTTCGAATCCAATCGCGGCGTGTGGCGAAGAGGGAGACCTCGTTCGCCACGCGCTTTTCGTTCCACAGGTGTAGCCGCTGGCACTACGGCGGCGTTTGAGATCTCCAGGAAAGGTAATCAATGGGCAAGGAAGCCACCCGCGTTCGTCGTCGTGAGCGCAAGAACATCGCCTCCGGCGTCGCGCACGTGAACTCGTCGTTCAACAACACGACCATCACCATCACCGACGCGCAGGGCAATACGATTGCCTGGTCCTCTGCCGGCACGATGGGCTTCAAGGGTTCGCGCAAGTCGACCCCATACGCCGCGCAGGTTGCCGCCGAGGACGTGTCCAAGAAGGCGCAGGAGCACGGCATGCGCACACTGGAAGTCGAAGTTGCCGGTCCCGGTTCGGGCCGCGAGTCGGCGCTCCGCGCGCTCCAGGCCGCAGGCTTCACCGTCACCTCGATCCGTGACGTGACCACGATCCCGCACAACGGTTGCCGTCCCCGCAAGCGTCGTCGCGTTTGATACGAAGTTGCGGGCGCATCGGCGCCCGCGAATGTTTTTTGCGAAGCCGCGGGAATTGATCTGCGGCCTTTCTCCAACGCCAGTATTTGAGTTTTCAAATTGACTGGCCTGTATGGGTGAAACAGTGACGATCCAGAAAAATTGGCAAGAACTGATTCGACCGAACAAGCTCCAGGTGACGCCCGGCGGCGATTCGAACCGTTTCGCGACCATCGTCGCCGAGCCGCTCGAGCGCGGCTTCGGCCAGACCCTCGGCAATGCGCTGCGCCGCATCCTGCTCTCCTCGCTCCAGGGCGCGGCGGTGCAGTCGGTGCACATCGACGGCGTGCTGCACGAGTTCTCCTCGATCGCGGGCGTCCGTGAGGACGTCACCGACATCGTGCTCAACATCAAGGACATCTCGATCAAGATGCAGGGCGAGGGCCCCAAGCGCATGGTCGTGAAGAAGCAGGGCCCGGGCGTCGTCACCGCCGGCGACATCCAGACCGTTGGCGATGTCGTCGTGCTCAACCCGGATCTGCAGATCTGCACCCTCGACGAGGGCGCCGAGATCCGCATGGAATTCACGGTCGCTACCGGCAAGGGCTACGTGCCCGCCGAGCGCAACCGTCCCGAGGATGCGCCGATCGGCCTGATCCCGGTCGACAGCCTGTATTCGCCGGTCCGCAAGGTCTCCTACAAGGTCGAGAACACCCGCGAGGGCCAGATCCTCGACTACGACAAGCTGACCATGACGATCGAGACCAACGGCGCGATCTCGCCGGATGACTCGGTGGCTTACGCTGCGCGCATCCTGCAGGACCAGCTCAACGTGTTCGTCAACTTCGAAGAGCCGCGCAAGGAAGTCGCCCAGGAGATCATCCCGGACCTCGCCTTCAACCCGGCCTTCCTCAAGAAGGTGGACGAGCTCGAGCTGTCGGTGCGTTCGGCCAACTGCTTGAAGAACGACAACATCGTCTACATCGGCGACCTCGTGCAGAAGAGCGAAGCGGAAATGCTCCGCACCCCGAACTTCGGCCGCAAGTCGCTGAACGAGATCAAGGAAGTGCTGGCCCAGATGGGTCTGCACCTCGGCATGGAAGTGCCGGGCTGGCCGCCGGAGAACATCGACGAGCTGGCCAAGCGCTTCGAGGATCACTACTGAGAATTCGTCGTTCCGGGGCGATGCGGAGCATCGAACCCGGAACCTCGAGATTTCCGGGTTCGGCTCTGCGAGCCGCCCCGGAATGACTGACAGGGCGAACGCAGGCAGCCCACCTGAGCAACATGTCCGACGAACCGTCGCGGCAGTTTTTACGTAAGGAATAGTCACATGCGTCACGGCAAGGTTCATCGGAAGCTCAACCGCACGGCCGAGCACCGCAGGGCGATGTTCGCCAACATGTGCGCCGCGCTGATCAAGCACGAGCAGATCGTCACCACGCTGCCCAAGGCGAAGGAATTGCGCCCGATCGTCGAGAAGCTGGTCACCCTCGGCAAGAAGGGCGGGCTGGCCATGCGCCGCCAGGCCATCTCCGAGATGCGCGACAAGGATCAGGTCAAGAAGCTGTTCGAGACGCTGGCGCCCCGCTACAAGGACCGCCAGGGCGGCTACACCCGCATCATCAAGGCCGGCTTCCGCTACGGCGACAACGCTGCGATGGCCGTGATCGAGTTCGTCGATCGCGATGTCGACGCCAAGGGCCAGAACTCCGGCCCGGTGCAGGAAAAGGAAGCCGAGGCAGCGTAGGCCGGATCGGCACTGAGTTTTTCAGAAAGCGGCGCCCCTGGGCGCCGCTTTTTTGCGTCGTGCGCGGTCGTTATCTCCTGACCATCGAGCGACGACGAAATCAAACGTGCGATTGCGCCAGGCATCGCGCGACGGCCACAAGCTCAAGCCGCCGATCGCGTATGCTGCCTACGCCACCATGACGGCATGGAATCTCGATGGCATCGTCGCCTTTCCGAGGACGCTGCCGGCGCGCGACTGGATTTCCTCACGCGTCGGTGAGGGACGATTGAAGCTGCTTGTGCAGCGTACGATATCTCCGCCAACCTCCATGGAGACGACGCATGAACATCGACCTTTCCGGAAAGACTGCACTCGTGACCGGCTCGACCGCCGGCATTGGCCACGCCATTGCCAAGGGTCTCGCGAGCTCCGGCGCCAATGTCGTGATCAACGGCCGCGGCCAGGACAAGGTCGATGCCGCCGTGCGCAAGCTGGAAGGGACGGGCGCCAAGGTCCGTGGCATCGCCGCCGACGTCTCGACGGCGGCAGCCTGCAAGGCGCTCGTGGCGGCGCTTCCCGACGTCGACATCCTCGTCAACAACGCCGGAATCTTCCAGCCCAAGGAGTTTTTCGACATTCCCGACGAGGACTGGACGCGCTTCTTCGAGGTCAACGTGATGAGCGGCGTGCGCCTGTCGCGCGCCTACATGAAGGGTATGCTCAAGCGCAATTGGGGCCGCGTGGTCTTCATATCGTCGGAGTCCGGGCTCAACATTCCCGTCGAGATGGTCCACTACGGCATGAGCAAGACGGCCCAGCTCTCGGTCGCGCGCGGCCTCGCGCAGCTTACCCGCGGCACCGGCGTCACCGTCAATTCCGTGCTGCCGGGCCCGACCATGTCGGAAGGCGTCGAGACTTTCGTCAAGGATCTCGCCAGGCAGAACGGCCAGTCGGTGGATGAGGCCGCCGCCAATTTCGTCAAGCAGCATCGGCCCAGCTCGCTGATCCAGCGCTTCGCCAGCGTCGAGGAGATCGCCAACATGGTGGTGTACGTCGCCTCGAAGGAGGCCTCCGCGACCAATGGCGCGGCGCTGCGCGCCGAGGGCGGCATCGTCAACACCATTGCGTGAGGTCGCGCTTGCCCGCCTACGTCATCTCCGAAGCTGAGGCGCGCGATCAGGCCGCGATGGAGGCCTATCGCACGCTCGCCGCCCAAACCATCGCGCTGTATGGCGGCCGCTATCTCGCGCGTGGCGGCGCCGCTGACGTCGTGGAGGGCGGTCCGCCACCGAAGACCATCATCATCGTGGAATTCCCATCGATGGCCCGCGCGCGCGAATGGTACGCCTCTGCCGAATATGCCGAAGCGCTCAAGCTGCGGCAGACGGCGCTGGAGCGGCGGCTCATGTTCGTCGAGGGGACGGTTTCAGCCTAGCTGGTCTGTCCACTTGTCGCTTTAATCCGGAGCGTAACAGGCTAAAACCCAGCCCTATGCTCTGGCCCCTCTCGACCCGTCACAAACGCCTGTTCAGGCTGACCTCCGCGCGATGGCAGCGGCGGGCGATCTTTCTGCTCGGCGGGATCGGGGTCGGCGCCACAGCGGTGGCGCTGGCACAACTTGCCGATCTCGCGCAGCATGCCTTCGCGCTGCTGCTTGCGAAGTCCCGCTATGCCGTGCTGGCGGCGACGCCACTCGGCTTCGTGCTCTCGGCCTATCTGACCATTCGTCTGTTCCCGAACGCGCAGGGCAGCGGCATCCCGCAAGCGATCGCCGCACGGCATCTGACCGATCAGGGCGCGCGCGAGAGCCTGGTCTCGATCCGGATTGCGATCGGAAAGACGATCCTCACTCTGTTCGGTCTGTTGTGCGGCGGCTCCGTTGGCCGGGAAGGGCCGACAGTGCAGGTCGGTGCATCCATCATGTTCGCGCTCGGTCGCGTCTCGCCGCGCCGCCAGCCCGGGTTGATCCTGGCCGGCGCCGCCGCCGGCGTTGCCGCAGCATTCAACACGCCGCTGGCCGGCATCGTCTTCGGCATCGAGGAGATGAGCCGCGCTTTTGAGACCCGCACGTCCAGCCTCATCATTGCGGCCGTGATCGCGGCTGGCCTGACCTCGCTGGCGCTGGCAGGGAATTACTCATATTTCGGCAGCAGCGCGATGTCACTGGCGCGTGGAGCGGACTGGCTGGCCGTTCCGCTCTGCGGCGTGGCCGGTGGCCTCGCGGGCGGCCTGTTCAGCCGCATCGTCATCGCGATGGCGTACGGGTTCAAGAATCCGCTCGGACGCGCGATCAAGGGCCACCCGCTCTGGTTCGCATTCGCGTGCGGCATCGCTGTCGCGATCTGCGGCCTGGTGTCCGGCGATACGATCTACGGCACGGGCTATGAGCAGGTGAAGACGGCGCTGGAGCACAGCTCGCCGTTGCCGCAGGACTTCGGCGTGCTCAAGCTCCTGGCGACGGCCTTTGCCGCGATCAGCGGCATACCGGGCGGCATTTTCTCGCCGTCGCTCGCCGTCGGTGCCGGCATCGGCAGCAACATCGCCTCGTTCTTCCATGATGCGCCGCTCGGCGCAATCATGCTGCTCGGCATGGTCTCGTACTTCGCCGGCGTGGTGCAGGCGCCGATCACGGCGTTCGTGATCGTGACCGAGATGACCGACAATCACGGCATGGTCGTTCCGCTGATGGCGGCCGCGCTGATTGCGCACGCGACCTCGCGAACGGTCTGCGAGGAGGGCATTTATCATGCCCTCGCCAAAGGCTTTGTCGAGCGGGCGACGCGTCCGCCGAAGGCGACGACAGCGCCCGCCTGAGCCTTCGGCCTACCACCCCTCCAGCACGATCTTGCCGCGCGACTTGCCGCTTTCGAGCAGCGCATGCGCGCGCTTGAGGTTCGCGGCGTTGATCGTGCCGAAGGTCTGGTCGAGCGTGGTGCGCAGGACGCCCTTGTCGATGAGGTCGGCGACATCACCCAGCAGATGATGCTGCGCGATCATGTCGGGCGTCTGGAACGAGGAGCGCGTGAACATCGATTCCCAATGCACCGAGACCGCCTTGCCCTTGAACGTGCTCATGGCAAATTCCGGGGGATCGTCGATCAGGCCGAACTTGCCCTGCGGGGCCATGAAGTCTGCGATCGCCTTGTAATGCTGATCGGTAAAGGTGAGGCTCGCCACCAGCGCCACCGGCGGCAGCTTCAATGCCTCGATCTGCTCCTTCATCGGCCTGCCGTGGTCGATCACCGCATGCGCGCCGAGATCGAGGCACCACTTTTGCGACTCCGGCCGCGTCGCGGTGGCGAGCACTGTCAGCCCGGTGAGGCGGCGGGCGAGCTGGATCAGGATCGAGCCGACGCCGCCGGCGCCCCCCGTGATCAGCAGCGTGCGCGGATCGACACTCTTGCCCGGTACCGCGCCAAGCCGGTCGAACAGCAATTCCCACGCAGTGATGGAGGTCAGAGGGAGGGCGGCCGCTTGCGCAAATGAGAGCGACTTTGGCTTGTTGCCGACGATGCGTTCGTCGACCAGGTGGAATTCGGAGTTGGTGCCCTGGCGCAGGATCGAGCCTGCGTAAAACACCTCGTCGCCCGGCCTGAACAACGTGACGTCGGGCCCGACGGCATCGACCACGCCGGCCGCGTCGTAGCCCAGGATCTTGGTCTCGCCGTCGGGCGGTGCGGCGCGTTTGCGCACCTTGTAATCGACTGGATTGGCCGAGATCGCCTTCACGGCGACGCGGACGTCGCGCCCCCCGGGCTCGGGCTTTGCGGTCTCGAAATCGATCAGCGAATCCGCGTGCTCGATGGGAAGCGATTTCTTGTAGCCGACGGCCTTCATGGCTTGTCTCCATCAGATGGCGCGCCGCTTGGGAAACGCGCCTGACCTGCTAACTGTCGCTCTGGCTCCGATTTGGCAAGTACTGTAAATTCGGGGATATAGTCCCTGTTTGGATACTATTGGGAAACATGCATGAAACGGCGCAATTTTGCTCGGCGCCCGGGTTGTTCGGTCGAGGCCACGCTGGATCTGATCGACGGCAAGTGGAAGGGCGTCATCCTCTATCACCTGCAGAGCGGCACCCAGCGCTTCGGCGAGCTGCGCCGCCGGATGCCCGGCATCACCCAGCGCATGCTGACCAAGCAACTCCGCGCGCTGGAGGAGGACAGGCTTGTCATCCGCAAGGTCTATGCCGAGGTGCCGCCGCGCGTGGAATATTGTCTCTCCGAGCTCGGCGAGAGCCTCAAGCCGGTGATCGACATTCTGAAAGCGTGGGGCGAAGGCCATCAGGAGCGGCTGTCCTGCGCGCCGGCGCCTGAAGTCGAGCCCGTCAAGAAGCCGAAACGCGCGGCATGAGTGTCCGGGAGCGGACCCCCGCTCCCGGACGACATCGCGTCAGAACGCGAACTGCGTGCGCATCGCGACGGCATCGAACTTCGAGCCGACGTCGGCGGTCGAGACCGGCGAGGCCTGCCTCGACACCGTTCCATGCAGGTAGTCCAGCATGAAGCGGATATTGCCGTTGACGTACCAGTTCAGCGCCGCGGTGTAGACGGTTTGCCGGCCGCCGGCGATGCCGGTCGCTGTTCCCAACTGATTGTTGAGATCGATCGTCGAGAAGCGCCCCGCGATCTCCCAGGCACCCCAGCCGCCGCCGTCGAGCGAGAACGGATGCGCCGGCTTGACGCCGTTATACGCGGCGTTCGCCGCGTTATAGGTGCGGCCCTCGCCGGTCAGCACGTAGCCGGCCTGTGCATAGCCGCCCTGGAATTTCAGGCCGGATGCGCCGGCCAGCGGCACGCCGGTGTTGGCGGTGCGGTCGACATTGTACCAGAAGTACTCGCCCTGAACGATGAGCGGACCGTAGGTCGCGGCTGCCTCGACGCTGTAGACCTGTGCGCCCGAGGCATTGGCGATCGCGCCGGTCGAGACCAGCGTGGTCGGGTCGAGACGCAATTCCGGGCGATCGCTGAGCGCGACGGTCTGGGTGTTGGCGATCAGATTGCGCGGCGGCTGGATCAGCCACTGCGCGTCGGCGCCGATATGCACCGAGTAGTCCTTGCCGCTGATCGGATTGCCGGCGACACGCGCCACGGCGCCATATTGCTCGCTCGTGCCCGCCGGAGCCGCGCTCGAGGCGGAATGGATCGCGCCGGTCGACGGTCCCGTGACATAGCCGCCGATCCAGAGTTGGTCGGTGAACCAGCGCGTGCCGGCCGCGGAGCGGAAGTCGCCCGCGGCGATGTTGGTCGCGATCACGCCGGGCGAGGCCCGCTCCATGAACATGATGTCGTTGGAGCTCGTCGCCTCGTCCATGGTGTAGGGCAGGTCCATGATGCCGGCCTCGATCGCCATCCGTCCGCCGAACGGTTTCAAGCCGGTATAGCTGAGATAGGCGTTCTCGACGCCGGAGACGCCGCCGCCGGGCAGGGAGCCTGGAGCCGCGCCGCCAAAGCCGTCCGACGAGCCGCCGAAGTCGTAGATCAGCGCGAAGTTCCAATCGTTGAAGAACTTGCCGGTGACACCGATGCGCGCGCGGCGGACGTTCTCGCCGCTGTTGAGCTTCTGCGGCACGGTGGCCGCCGTGTCGGGACGATAGTCATAGCCGCCGACATCCCAGTGCACGCGGCTGGTGATGGCGACGCAGTTGGCCTGGTCGGCGGTGCAGATGGTCGGCCGGTTGTTCGGCATGGTCACGACGACACCGGATGCGGGTGCCGGTCCTTTGAGCGGCATCGCCGCATTCGCATTGGCCACGACCGCCTTTGCCTCCGACCGCGCTTCGGCTTTCGCGTCGGCCTTTGCCCTTGCCGTAGCCGCCGTGTTCGCGGCGGTCTGGCTCTGGAGCTTGTCGAGCTTCTGCTCCAGCATCTTCAACTGCCGCTTCAGCAGCGCGATCTCCTGCTCGCTGCTGTTGGCCGATTGGGCCTGGGCCTGCGAGGCCGCCAGCGCGCCGGCGAGACCAATCGCCGTGGCTGCAAGTCTTGTCCTGCTCACGTCATGCCTCCATCGTTTGACGAACTTCCTCAAGGTCGCAACGGGAGCCTAGGTTTGATCGATGACTGCTCCGCGACGCTGCGCCCGGTTTCGTGGGTTCCTGCTGATGCAAATTCGCTGCAACCGAATCCGCTCGACACCACCATGCGGGATGACGCGCATCATGCCAATCGAACCCTCACGCAAATTGCCGATTTGTAGGCCGAGCTGGCGCGCCGGACACACCGGAAAGGGCGCCGAATTGCCGCCCGGCGCCCTTCTATTGCGGAACGAACGCGCCTATATTCCGTCGTCTTTTCCGAGAGGTAGGAATGTTTCGATCGACCTGGACTGCCGCCGTCACCGCGTTGTGCATAGCCTTTTCCGCCCCGTCCGATCCGGTTGCGGCGCAGGACCGTAGGGTCCCGTCCTCGCCGGCCGAGCTACGGTTGTCCTATGCACCGATCGTGCACCGGGTGCAGCCGGCCGTGGTCAACGTCTATGCCGCCAAGGTGGTGCAGAACCGCAATCCGCTGCTCGACGATCCGATCTTCCGCCGCTTCTTCGGCGTGCCTGGTCAGCAGCAGGAGCAGGTGCAGCGCTCGCTCGGTTCAGGCGTGATCGTCGACGCGTCCGGGCTCGTCGTCACCAACGTCCACGTCATCGAGGGCGCCGACCAGGTGAAGGTGTCGCTGTCGGACAAGCGCGAATTCGAGGCCGAGATCGTGCTGAAGGATTCCCGCAGCGATCTCGCGGTGCTGCGTCTGAAGGATTCGAAAGAAAAGTTTCCGGCACTCGAATTCACCAATTCCGACGAGCTGCAGGTCGGTGACGTTGTGCTGGCGATCGGTAATCCCTTCGGCGTCGGCCAGACCGTGACCCACGGCATCATCTCCGCGCTGGCGCGCACGCAGGTGGGCATCACCGATTATCAGTTCTTCATCCAGACCGATGCGCCGATCAATCCCGGCAATTCCGGCGGCGCGCTGGTCGACATGAACGGCCGGCTCGCCGGCATCAACACCGCGATCTACTCGCGCTCCGGCGGCTCGCAGGGAATCGGCTTCGCGATCCCGGCCAACATGGTGCGCGTCGTCGTCGCCTCCGCCAAGGGCGGTGGCAAGGCAGTCAAGCGGCCATGGCTAGGCGCAAGGTTGCAGGCGGTGACGCCCGAGATCGCCGAGAGCCTCGGCCTGCGCTCGCCGACCGGTGCGCTGGTCGCAAGCGTGGTGCCGAACAGCCCGGCGGCGAAGGCCGGCCTGAAATCCTCCGACCTCATTACCGGAATCGACGGCCAGACCGTGGACGATCCGAACGCTTTCGACTATCGCTTCGCCACGCGTCCGCTCGGCGGCACGGCCCAGATCGACATGCAGCGCAACGGCAAGCCGCTCAAGCTGACGGTGGCGCTCGAGACCGCGCCCGATAAGGGCCGCAACGAACTCGTCGTCACTGCGCGCTCGCCGTTCCAGGGTGCGAAGGTCTCGACCATCACGCCGGCTCTCGCCGACGAGCTGCATCTTGACGCCGACACCGAAGGCGTCGTGATCACCGATCTCGGCGGCGACAGCGCAGCCGCGAATGTCGGCTTCCAGAAGGGCGACATCATTCTCGCGGTCAACAACCAGAAGATCAGCAAGTCCGGCGACCTCGAAAGGGCGGCAGGCGAGCACCCGCGGATCTGGCGCATCACGCTGGTGCGCGGCGGCCAACAGATCAACGTCACGCTGGGCGGATGAGTCCGAAGCGACCACAGGAGACGCCAACTCTGTTTGCCGCGGCGGGGCTCGATCACGAGGCTCCGCACCCGCTGCCGGATCGGTTGCGCCCGCGCGCGCTGTCTGAGGTCGTCGGCCAGGACCATATCCTCGGGCCCGACGGCGCGCTGACGCGCATGCTGGAGACGCGCACGCTCGGCTCGCTGGTGTTCTGGGGTCCGCCCGGCACCGGCAAGACCACGGTTGCGCGGCTGCTGGCGGATGCGACCGACCTGCATTTCGAGCAGATCTCAGCGGTGTTCTCCGGCGTTGCCGACCTGAAGAAGGCCTTCGACGCCGCGCGCGCCCGCCGCGAGATGGGCAAGGGCACGCTGCTGTTCGTCGACGAGGTGCATCGCTTCAACCGTGCCCAGCAGGATTCGTTTCTGCCGGTGATGGAAGACGGCACGGTTATCATGGTCGGCGCCACCACCGAGAACCCGTCCTTCGAGCTCAACGCGGCGCTGCTGTCGCGCGCGCGGGTGCTGGTGTTCCGCTCGCTCGATGCGGCCGCGATCGAAAAACTGTTCGCGCATGCCGAGGAGGTGGAAGGCCGCAAGCTGCCGCTCGATGCGGAGGCGCGCGCCGTACTGGTGCGCATGGCCGACGGCGACGGAAGGGCATCGCTGACGCTGGCCGAGGAAGTCTGGCGTTCTGCGCGGGCGGACGAGATCTTCAATGCCGCGCAGTTGCAGGAGATCCTGCAGCGCCGCGCGCCGATCTACGACAAATCGGCGGACGGCCATTACAACCTGATCTCGGCCCTGCATAAGTCGGTGCGCGGCTCCGATCCCGATGCCGCGCTGTATTATCTCGCGCGCATGCTCGATGCCGGCGAGGACCCACTGTTCCTGGCCCGCCGCGTCGTGCGCATGGCGGTCGAGGACATCGGGCTCGCCGATCCGCAGGCGCTCGTGATCGCCAATGCGGCGAAAGACGCCTTCGACTTTCTCGGCCATCCCGAAGGTGAGCTCGCCATCGCGCAGGCCGTGGTCTATCTCGCCACCGCGCCGAAATCGAATGCGGTCTACACCGCCTTCGGCACGGCGATGCAGGTCGCAAAACAGGCCGGCTCGCTGCTGCCGCCCAAGCACATCCTCAATTCCCCGACCAAGCTGATGAAGTCGGAAGGCTACGGCGCAGCTTACGAATACGACCACGACACGCCGGACGCCTTCTCCGGCCAGGACTACTTTCCGGAAGCCCTGGGACGCCAGACCTTCTATGACCCGCCCGAGCGCGGTTTCGAACGCGAGATCAGGAAGCGGCTGGATTACTGGGCGAAGCTGCGCAAAGAGAGGGGCGGGACGTAGGTTTCCGAACGGAATTTACTGTTTACGTAACGCGTAATTTCCGTTAGTAATGAGGCATGATCGTCAGCTACCGCGACAAGCGCACGGAGCGATTTGCCGCTGGCCAGCACGTCAAGGAGTTCTCGGGATTTGTCCGGCAGGCAGAGACGCGACTCGATCGATTGGACGCGGCGACCAGCTTAGCTGACCTGGCGGCATTGCCGGGCAATCGGCTGGAAGCCTTGAAGGGTGATCGCGCGGGACAATTCTCGATTCGGATCAACGATCAATGGCGCATCTGCTTCGCGTGGCCTGAAGAATCACAAGGGCCGATCGATGTGGAGATCGTCGACTATCATTGAAGGAAGGCGTCATGCCCCGTAGCCCCATCCATCCGGGCGAGCAATTAGCTGAAGAGCTGCGCGAGCTCGGCATCACCGCCGCGGAACTGGCGCGTCAAATCGACGTGCCAGTGAATCGTGTGACCGGCATCATCAACGGTCAGCGCGGCATCACTGCTGATACGGCGCTGCGCCTTGGTCATTGGTTCGGTACCACCCCGCAATTCTGGATGAATCTGCAACAGCAATATGAGTTGCGACTGGCGGAGAAGGAGGTGGGCGCTCAGGTTGCGTCGCTGCCCCGCCGCGCCAACGCGCAGTTGACACGAAAGCTTGGAAAAACCGCATGAGCCGTCGCATCAAGAGAATGAATCCAAAACCACGCGATCGCGACGAGCGCAAGGACGCGCGTCCATTGAAGGCTCGCAGCGCGCAAAAGGCTGGGCCGCGGCCAGGCGGCAAGGCAGCTAGCAAGCCGCTGCGCTTTACGAGCGAGCGCACCGGCCGGCACGCACCCAAAGCAGCACCGGAAAGGGCCGCGCCGGCAAAACCCGTCGAGCCGCTGCTGCCGACCAAGGTGCAGACCGTCACGGTGACGGCCGACGAGAACAACATGCGGGTCGACCGTTTCCTCGAAGCGCGCTTTCCCGGCCTGTCGTTCTCCCACATCCAGCGCGTCGTGCGCAAAGGCGAGCTGCGGGTCGACGGCAAGCGCGTCGACAGCAAGGATCGCCTGGAGGAAGGCCAGAGCGTCCGCATTCCGCCGCTGAAGCTCGATGCGCCGAAGGCCGTCGGCGAACTCTCGGAGGCCGCGCAGAAGACGCTCAAGGCGCTGAAGGAGATGACGATCTTTGAGGATGACGACGTCCTCGTCCTGAACAAGCCCGCCGGCCTTGCCGTGCAGGGCGGCTCGGGCATGACGCGGCACATCGACCAGATGCTGGAGGTGATGCGCGATTCCAAGGGCCAGAAGCCGCGCCTCGTGCACCGCATCGATCGCGAGACGTCGGGCTGCCTCCTGGTCGCCAAGACCCGTTTTGCCGCCTCGCATCTGACCGGCGCATTCCGCTCGCGCTCGGCGCGCAAGGTGTATTGGGCGCTGGTGCCGGGCCTGCCGAAGCCGAAGCAGGGCCGCATCTCGACCTTCCTGGCCAAGGAAGAGAGCGAGGACGACACCATCATGCGCATCGCCCAGCATGGCGACGAGGGCGCAAGCCATGCGGTGACGTATTACGCCGTGGTCGAGACCGCCGGCAACAAGCTGACCTGGGTGTCGCTGAAGCCGGTGACGGGCCGCACCCACCAGCTGCGCGCCCACATGGCCCATATCGGCCATCCCATCGTCGGCGATCCCAAATATTTCAACATCGAGAACTGGCAACTGCCGGGCGGCCTGCAGAACCGGCTGCATCTGCTGGCACGCCGCATCGTCATTCCGCATCCGCGCGGCGGCGTGATCGACGCCACCGCGCCGCTGCCGCCGCATATGCAGCAGTCGTGGAATCTGCTCGGGCTCGATGCCAGCCGGTTCGATCCGATCGAGAACGCGCCGGAGGAATAGGGCTTGGCGCCGCAGCCAGCCAAAGCCCGGCGAGCAGGGCCAAGATGCCCGCAGGTTCCCTCAGGCCCGCCGCTCGCTTTGCCGGCCGTCGGTCTTATCTTAAAAGACCCGGCAGCAAGGAAACCGATATGCGCGAATTGTTCGATGAAGCCGCGGGACTGACCCCGCCCGATCCGCAAGGCGCGATCCGGCAGGCAGCGCGCCCGCCGCAGCGCAAGCGCTTGTACAAGGAGGCCGGCGTCACTGATGCCGAAGGCGGCTTCGCCATCACTCTCGACGGCAAGCCGATCCGCACGCCGTCCGGTCGCCAGGTGGTGATCCCTTCGCGCGCATTGGCCGATGCGGTGGCCGCCGAATGGGCAGCGCAGGGCGAGACGATCGATCCCGTGACCATGCCGCTGACGCGGATCGCCAACAGCGTGGTGGAGGGCGTCGTCGACCGCGTCGAACTCGTCAGCGACGACCTCGCAAAATACTTCCAGTCCGATCTGCTCTTCTATCGTGCCGGCCATCCCGAGGGGCTGGTCGCCCGCGAAGCCGCGCATTGGGATCCCGTGCTGTTCTGGGCGGCGGAGGCGCTGGGGGCGCATTTCATCCTGTCGGAGGGCATCGTGCATGTGAAGCAGCCGGACGAGGCGCTTCAAGCGGCGCGCGCCGCGCTGCCTTCGGATGCCTGGTCGGTCGCCGCGCTCCACATGGTGACGACCCTGACCGGCTCGGCGCTGCTGGCGCTGGCGCTGGCGCATGGCGCGCGAGATGCCGGCCAGGTCTGGGCCGCCGCGCACGTCGACGAGGACTGGAACGCCGAGCAATGGGGCGTGGACGAGGAGGCAGCTAGCCGCCGGGCCCTTCGCTTCAGGGATTTCGAGGCCGCCGTGGCGGTTCTGGCGGCCGCGAAGGCGCCCGCGGCCGAAGGTTCTTAACGAGAGGTTTACGACGCAGGCGTTACGGTGGCCCGTGCTCCCCTGGGCTCCTGAGATGCCGACGCCGGTCACTTCCATCATTCCTGTCAGTGCCGCCAGCCCCGCGGCTGATGCAATGGCGCCTGACCTCGTGCTTCAGGCCGGCAGCGTCGTCGATGCCAGGGTGGTCAGTGTGCTCGCCGACAATCTGGTGCGGATCGCGATCGCAAATCTCTCCCTCGACGCGATGTCGGAGGTGGCGCTGGCGCCGGGGCAGAATCTCCAGCTGGCGGTGTCCCAGAACGACGGCACCATCCGTCTTGCCGTGTTGGGCGGGGCAGGTGAGGCGGCCACCGATCAGATCACGCTGACGCCGCGTGCGACCTCGCTGGTGGAAAGCCCGCCGCCTGCGCCGTCGGTCAACGCGGTACGCAATGCTCTGACGCCGATCGAGCAGGTGGCTGTCACAGCGGCCTCGGCCGAGGCCGCGACCAGGCAGGGCAGCCAGGCGCCGTTGTTCGCCAATCTGGAGTCCGTCGTCACCGGCAGCAATCTGCCCGCGGGCCTGAAGCGGGCGATGCTGGACGTGCTGGCGCAGCAGACGCCGCTCAATTCCGTCCTCGACGGTGCCGGCATCGAGTCCGCGTTTCAGAAATCAGGCTTGTTCCTCGAGGCCTCGCTGGCCGCGGGCGCGACGCCGCCCCCCGGCGCGATGCTCGACCTGAAGTCGGCGTTGCTGGTGCTGCGCCAGACCTTGGTCACGCTCGAATCCGCCGCGCCGCAGGCGCAAGCCGCCGCGCTTCCGGCCAGTACCGCGACAATACCGCAAGTCGCTGTCGCGCCGGCTCAGTCAGCAGGTGAGATCGCGCACGCCGTATCGCCGTCGATCGCACCCGAAATCGCCCAACGGCCGCAAACACCGCGCGGCGGCGGTGTTGCGGCCGCCGTGCCGTCCGACGTGCCACAAAAGGCGATGCCGCGGATGTCCGCCGGCCTTGCCGCGAGCCTCCTGCAGGAGCTCACGCAAAACCTGCCGCGCCTGACCGGCAACGTGCCCGGCACCAACAAGGCCGTGCCCGACAGCCACATCTTCGAGGCAGCGGCGCGCGCGACACCGCCGCCGTTCCGGGGCGCGCTGCCATCTGCGCAATCCATTGCCTCGCCATCGCTCGCGCCGGATACGCCGTTGGCTGCGACCGTGCACCGCCTGCTCGACGATACCGATGCCGCGATCGCACGGCAGACCCTGCTCCAGGTCGCTTCGCTCCCCGATCGCACCGACGCCAGTGGTCATCGCGTCGATCCCGCCGTGCCGCAGTGGAATTTCGAGATTCCCTTTGCAACACTGCAAGGCACCGCGATGGCGCAGTTCGAGATCTCGCGTGACGGTGGCAACGAATCCACCGATCGTGCCAAGCAAGCCTGGCGCGCGCGTTTCTCGCTCGATGTCGAGCCGGCCGGGCCGGTGCATGCGCTGATCACGCTGAACGGCGACAAGACTCTTGTGCGAATGTGGGCGGAGCGGCCGGCGACCGTGCAGCAACTCCGCGCCGGCGTCGGTGAGCTCAATCAGGCGCTGATGAGGGCCGAACTCAAGCCCGGCGATATCGTGGTTCGCGAGGGCACGCCACCGCAACCGGCCCCCGCTCGCGCCGGCCACTTTCTGGATCGCGCCACATGAGCGATCCATCCAAGCTCGCGATCGCGCTGCATTACGAGAGGGGCTCTGGCGCGCCGGTTGTCGTCGCCAAGGGCAAGGGCACGATCGGCGAGAAGATCGTCGAGGTCGCCAAGGCCCACGGCATCCCGATCGAGGAAAACGAGGTTTTGGCCGGCGCACTCTCCAAGGTCGAGCTCGGCGAGGAGATCCCGCCGGATCTCTACAAGGCGGTCGCCGAAGTGCTGGTGTTCGTGCTGCGGCTGTCGGGCCGAGGGCGGTGACGCCCGTCATCGTTCCACCACGATAGCGGCCGCATGGTCACGGCAACTTTCATAGCGGACATTTCGCTTGCTCACCCGCCGTTCCACCCTCGGCGTTCTCGCCGCAGCCGTCACATTGCGCGCTCGCTCATGTCGCACCGCCGCGCGACGAGATCGGCGATCGGCGCGATCTAGCGCCGATTGAGCGCCAACGAAACGTCTGTGACATTGGTGCCCTGCGGGCGGATCGAGATGTTCTGGTGGTTTCCCCGCGTCGTCAGCGACAGATTGGCCGAAAAGTTGTCGCCGCGCGCGGCGGCGTCGACATGGTTTCCGATCGCGCGCCCCGAGATCGTGCCCGATGCGTTGCGCGTAGCTTCGCTCCATGAGCCGGAAATGGCGCCGCCGCGATATTCGACATCGCCCGCGAGATCGAAATTGTAGCTTGCGCTGGCGCATCTCAGATTGAGCCGAAGCTCGGTGCCGCCTGGGGCGACGTCATAGGCTGCGCGGCAGCGCAGCCGCTCTTGCCCGCCATCGCTTGTGCTCAGCGTACCGCTACCCGACCATCTGCCGGCCATGGCGACGAACGGAGACGCCGCAGCCTGGGCTGTGTCAGCACCACAAGGAAGGCACAGCGCCGTCATAAGTAAGCCGGCCCGCGCGATACCATATCCAGTCATTTGCCGACCTCCATCGTAGCGGATTTGGCCGTTCCAACGCGCGAACCGGACAACGGTTCTTAGGGTTCCGCCGGTTTGCGTCCAGAAGCCCCCCGACCGGCGTAGAGCAACGTCATGCCTGCAAACAGCGTCAGCCCCTCCAGCCAAGAGCAGCCTGACGCCGCCGGTCGCGGTACCGTCTCGGTTACGCCCTCATCCATGGTCCGCCTCTTCATGCCAAAACTTGGAATTCCTTGCGTTTTCCCGCTGCTTCAGGGCAGCCCTGCGGCGCGGAAAGGCGCTTTCCGGCCCGCAAAATGCCGTGTTAGAACGCCGCATCATCCAAGAACTGGCGGGAGCAAATGAAACACATCCTGGACGCCCTTGAAGATCGTCGCGCCGGCGCAAAGCTCGGCGGCGGGGAGAAGCGCATCGAGGCGCAGCACGCCCGCGGCAAGCTGACCGCGCGCGAGCGCATCGAGCTGCTGCTCGACAAGGGATCGTTCGAGGAGTTCGATATGTTCGTCGAGCACCGCTCGATCGAGTTCGGCATGGAGAAGACCAAGATCCCCGGCGACGGCGTCGTCACCGGCTGGGGCACCGTCAATGGCCGCAAGACGTTCGTGTTTGCCAAGGATTTTACCGTGTTCGGCGGTTCGCTGTCGGAAACGCACGCGCTGAAAATCACCAAGCTGCAGGACATGGCGATGAAGGCGAGGGCGCCCATCATCGGCCTCTACGACGCGGGCGGCGCCCGCATCCAGGAGGGTGTCGCGGCGCTCGCCGGCTATTCCTATGTGTTCCGCCGCAACGTGCTCGCCTCCGGCGTGATCCCGCAGATCTCCGTCATCATGGGCCCCTGCGCCGGCGGCGATGTCTATTCGCCCGCGATGACCGACTTCATCTTCATGGTGAAGAACACCAGCTACATGTTCGTCACCGGCCCCGACGTCGTGAAGACCGTCACCAACGAGGTCGTCACCGCCGAAGAGCTCGGCGGCGCCTCGGTGCACGCCACCCGCTCCTCGATCGCAGATGGCGCCTTCGAGAACGACGTCGAAACGCTGTTGCAGATGCGGCGCCTGATCGACTTCCTGCCCTCCAACAACACCGACGGCGTGCCGGAATGGCCGAGCTTCGACGACATCGGCCGCGTCGACATGTCCCTGGACACGCTGATCCCCGACAATCCGAACAAGCCCTACGACATGAAGGAGTTGATCCTGAAGGTCGTGGACGAGGGCGACTTCTTCGAGATCGCGGACGCCTTCGCCAAGAACATCGTCACCGGCTTCGGCCGCATCGCGGGCCGCACGGTCGGGTTCGTCGCCAACCAGCCGATGGTGCTCGCCGGCGTGCTCGACTCCGACGCCTCGCGCAAGGCCGCACGCTTCGTCCGTTTCTGCGACGCCTTCAACATCCCGATCGTCACCTTCGTCGACGTGCCGGGCTTCCTGCCCGGCACCGCCCAGGAGTATGGCGGTCTGATCAAGCACGGCGCGAAACTCCTGTTCGCCTATTCGCAGTGCACCGTGCCGCTGGTCACCATCATCACCCGCAAGGCCTATGGCGGCGCCTTCGACGTCATGGCCTCCAAGGAGATCGGCGCCGACATGAACTACGCCTGGCCGACCGCCCAGATCGCGGTGATGGGCGCCAAAGGCGCGGTCGAGATCATCTTCCGCAGCGACATCGGCGACCCCGACAAGATCGCGGCGCGCACGAAGGAATACGAAGACCGCTTCCTGTCGCCGTTCATCGCGGCGGAGCGCGGCTATATCGACGACGTCATCATGCCGCACTCGACGCGGAAGCGCATCGCGAGGGCGCTGGCGATGCTGAAGGACAAGAAGGTGGAAGCGCCGGCAAAGAAGCACGACAATTTGCCGTTGTGAATAGGCTGGCCCGGATGAGCGAAAGCGGGTTTCGTTTTAGTCCCGCATGTCGCTGCGCTCATGCGGGCTGCCGGTCGAGAGGAACGTGCCTGCGAACCAGACATCAGGTGTAGATCGTGTTGCCGTCGCTCCATGACTATTTTCTGATTTCTTATGAAGTCCATTGCGAGGCACGCCGCATCACGTTGCGCACGCGGCCTGATACCAGGCCGCATCCCGGCATCAGCCCCTCGTTGGACCGCGTCGTCCTGTTTGACGGTGTGGAAGGCTACCATTTTGAAGGCGACGCGTTTGGCAACATCATCTTTTCGTTGACGGAAGTTCCGGTCGAAAAGCTTCTGCTCGATCATCAAACTGAGATCAATGACTCTTATCGGATGTCAGGAGCGCCGGGGCCATGGGCCGCGGATCTCAGTTCGGCTGGCGCAATGCTCGGCGCTAAGGGCATCCGAGGATTCGAACTCTCGTCTTCCTACGGATTGTCCGGCTGGCTCCTCGCGAAACAGGTGGAAGTGACGGGCGGGCCGCAATCAGCGATCTAGCGAGTTTGCGATCGGTGGGTTACGGCTTCGCCTGACCCGCGCTATATGTAAGTTCAGTTCATGCCGCGACAGGCTCAATCTCGTACCCAATGGCCGAAGACGATCCGACTGACGAAATCTCCGACATCGAAGCACGGATCGAGGCCTTCGCCGAGATCGCCGAGCGGTGCCGCAAGTACATCCTGGCATCCAAGATCGCCATCGGCGGCGGGGCCGCGCTGCTATTGGTGACGATCCTCGGTGTGTTCGGACTTGGTCAGACCGCGGCGCTCGGATCGATCGCCCTGGTGCTGGGCGGGATTGTGTCGCTCGGCTCGAACGTCTCCACGCTGCGGCAGACGGAGGACGCTATCAGTGCTGCGGAGGCGCGACGCGCGGCGTTGATCGGCAGCATTGACCTCCGTGTCGTCGCCGATGCGCCGTTGAAGCTGGTGTGACGTAACCAGCGGCGGCACGCCTCATGCGGCGGTCTTGAGCGTCAGCTCCGACAACTCCGTACGGCATTCCGCAGCAAAGGCTTGAAGCCGCTCGGCGGTCTGCCGGTCGAGGATGGCTTTGGCCAGCCGCTCGGCACGGGCGATCTGTTGCTTGAGATATTCGATGCGGACCATGGATCACCTTTCGAACTGCTTCGTTCCGGTGGTGGCGACTGTATGTCGGGCACGGGATTGATGGTGTGAGGCGCATCACGTTCCGTGTGCTTTATCCGCCGCGGCGAAATGCGCCATCTGGTCGGCGTGCGCCTTGGCGAACGCCGGGCGGCCGGTGGCGCGCGCGACGTAGGCACGGCAGGCGGGACTGTCCGTCAGCCCGCCGAATTGATCGACGACGCGCAGCACGTCCGACATCAGGATGTCGGCGACGGAGAAAGAGCCCGCCAGCCATTCGCGCTCCGCGAATACCGGCTCGAGATGCTTGAGCCGAAGCTTGAGGAAGTCGTCCACGAATTTCCACGCCGCCGTGTCGGTCGGATGTCCCATGAACTTCGACATTCCCCAGGGCAGGCTGGCCATCTCCACCGAATTGAGCGCCGCGAACACCCATTCCGTCGCCTCGCTGCGAGCGCGAGGATCTCTTGGCATCAGCTTCTCGCTCAGCCCGCCGAGATGCAGCAGGATCGCGCCGGTCTCGAAGATCGAGATGTCGCCGTCGGTCAGCCACGGCACCTGGCCGAACGGCTGGTGCGCGAGGTGCGCAGGCCCGCGATCGTCGAACGGGACGCTGGCGACGCGATAGGGCAGCGCCGCCTCTTCGAGGGCCCAGCGCACGCGCAGGTCGCGCACGAAGCCTCGCGGCGCTTCGGGAACCCAATCGAAGGTGGTCAGGGTGAGGTCGGTCATTCTCCATCTCCTTGTTCCGATTCAGAGCAGAGGACGAACGACGGACGCGCGTCCCGACATCGGAGCCAGTTTTTTGTCGCGGGCGACTTAACCGATTAGGCTCGCTCCAAACAACAGGAGGAAACCCGATGCCAGCAGCCTTCTTCGTCGTCCGCGCCATCGTCGCCGCCGCCGAAAAGCGAGCCGCCTTCGACAGATGGTACGAGACGGAACATCTGCCCGACGCCGTGAAGGCGTTCGGTACGCGCAAAGCCTGGCGATTCTGGAGCCTTGACGATCCCTCGGTGCACCAGGCGATGTATCAGTTCGATGATGAGGCCAAGCTCGCGGCGATGCTGAAGGGTGACGCGCTGCAAAAGCTCGTCGCTGATTTCAACCATGACTGGCCCGACGTGAAGCGCACGCGCGAGACGCTGGTGCTGGCGCAGGAGTTTTCGAATTAGGCAGCAGACACTCTCGGCTGCACAATAAATCTGAACACGCGATTCAGCCTTGATTCAAGTCCAAAACGAAAATGGCCGCGCCGGCTTCAGCCGCGCGGCCATCTTTGCGATGTGGGAGATCAGAACGGGCGGCAGCGGCCGGCGTACCAGCGGAAGCCATAGCGGCACACATGCGCGCGCGGCACGACGACGACCGGCGGGGCGACCACCACGGGGCCGGGGCGGACAACGACCGCGCCGCGCATCGGACGGCAGTGACCATAGCGACCGCGATAGAAGCCGGGGCCGCAGCCCTCGGCCGCGCTGGCCGCCTCGCTGAAACCGACGACTGCGCTGGCGAGCATGGCGGCGGCGAACAGGTATTTCATTTGATCTTCCTTCTCGTCCTGGGGGCAAGAGTTGGGGGGCGCTCGCGGCGCACAATGAATCAAGAAACGCGATTCGACATGTCAAAGCTTGCAACACATCGGCACGGCGCGATCCAAACCTGCCAATCATGACCTGAATGCGGCATGAACATTCGCCACATGCGGTCTGGGACGACAGCAACTGGCGCAGACGGCCGGAAAAGTCTGCACCGGCTCCCGCTAGTTGCGCGCGCGGAGCTTAATCCTTTCCGTTGCCGAACAGTGCGGCAAACTGCTTCTCGCCGGTGCGCGTGAAATTCACGACGCGGCTGCCGGGCGTGGCGTCACGCGCCGCCCATTTCAGCTCGGCGAAGCGCTGCATCATGGCAGCGCCCAGCGTGCCGGCGAGGTGATGTCGCCGTTCGCTCCAGTCGAGGCAGGCCTTGCACACCGGACGGCGCGGGTGGGTGAGCATGTCGGGCGAGATCTGCAGATGTTTAACGAGGAAGCGCTCGCCCTCGGCCGTCAGCTCGATGTCCTGCTTCTTCTGCCTGACCAGATTCCGCTCGCGCAGGGAGTCGAGCATCTGCACGCCGAGATCGCCGGCGAGATGGTCGTAGCAGATCCGCGCGCGCCGCAATGCCGGATCCTTCGGCCCGGTGCGCACCCGCATGTGGCCGGTCCGCGCGGCAAGCCCGGCGAGGCCTTCGAGCACGCCGGCGACGTCGTCGTCGGTGAGGCGATAATAGCGGTGGCGGCCCTGCTTCTCCGGCTCGACCAGCCCGCCGGCCTCGAGCTTGGCCAGATGCGAGCTCGCCGTCTGCGGCGTGATGCCGGCCTCCTGCGCCAGCTCGCTCGCAGTCAGCGCGCGGCCGTTCATCAGCGCGGTGAGCATGTTGGCGCGGGCGGGGTCGCCGACCAGCGACGCGACCATGGCGATATCGGGTCCTGATTTCATGCTTCGATGGTAGCCGAAGCATTGTTGTGAGGCAAGGACGTAGTGTGTTGGCACGAACACGCATTGCGAGCGAACGGCGAAGTCCCGCTCACTACACGACCCTCATCCTGAGGAGCGCGCTCTTGCGCGCGTCTCGAAGGATGAAGGCCGGCCGGTGGCCTCGCCCTTCGAGACGCCGCGCACGCGCGGCTCCTCAGGGTGAGGTCCACGTTTGGTGATCGCCACGTTCGCAATGACGACGTGAAAAACGCAGGAGCCCATCATGTCCGTCACCGTCTTCATCCGCTACCAGCTCGATCCGTTCAAGCGCGCGCAGTTCGAGGCGTACTCGAAGCGCTGGCTCAGCATCATCCCAAAATGCGGCGGCGACCTGATCGGCTATTTCATGCCGCATGAAGGCACCAACAACATTGCGTTCGCGCTGATCGCCTTCGAGAGTCTCGCCGCCTATGAAGCCTATCGCGCCCGGCTGCGGCAGGATGCCGAGGGCATGGCGAATTTCCATTTCGCCGAGGAACACAAATTCATCCTCGCCGAAGAGCGCACCTTCCTGCGCAAGGTGGTATTGTAGGCCAAACAGCAGCAGGAGATAATGCCCATGATCGCCGTGATCTTCGAGGTCTGGCCGAAGCCGGAACACCGCCAGGATTATTTCGATCTTGCAGCCGATCTGAAGCCGCTCCTGCAAACCATCGACGGCTTCATCTCGGTCGAGCGCTTCGAGAGCCTGACCGAGAAGGGCAAGATCCTGTCGGTGTCGTTCTGGCGGGACGAGGCGGCGGTCGAGGCCTGGCGCAATACGATGGAGCACCGCCGCACCCAGGCCAAGGGTAGGGCGCAGATCTTTGTCGATTATCATCTGCGCATTGCCAGCGTTATCAGGGACTACAGCATGACTGATCGCGAGCAGGCTCCGAGGGACAGCCGGGCCGTACACGACGCGCACTAGCGCTGCCGGGCGCGCTCTGGCGCTGCCGGGCGCGCTCTGGCGCTGCGGGCTCAGTGCCCCTATGTGTGCGCGGCCAACAAGGGAGAAGAACATGCACGTCACGACGGCGGACAAGCGCGCGGCATTCAGGAAGATGCACGAGAGCGGGTGCTTCATCCTGCCCAATCCGGTCGACGTCGGCAGCGCCAAGGCGTTGCAGCATCTCGGTTTCAAGGCGATCGCCTCGTCGAGCGCGGGCTTTGCCTGGACCATCGGCAAGGCCGACAACCACATCGCAATCGAGGACGTCTGTCAGCATCTGGCAGCATTGAGCTCGGCTGTCGACATTCCCGTCAATGCTGATTTCGAGGGCGGCTTTGCGGCCGAGCCGGACAAGGTCGCGGACAATGTCGAGCGCTGCGTGCGCACCGGCGTTGCCGGCCTGTCGATCGAAGACTCCACCGGCGACAAGGACAAGCCGATCTACGAGCGCACGCTCGCGGTCGAGCGCATCAAGGCCTCACGCAAGGCGATTGGCGACAGCGGGGCGCTGCTGGTCGGCCGCTGCGAAGCCTATTTGTGGGGCGTGACCGATCTCAAGCTGGTCATCGATCGGCTCACTGCTTACGCGGACGCCGGGGCCGATTGCCTTTACGCGCCGGGCCTGAAGACCCGCGAGGACATCGCGGCTGTGGTGAAGGCGGTGCATCCCAAACCGTTCAACCTGCTGATCGGCGCTTCCGGCCTGTCGTTGCAGGAGGCCGCCGATCTCGGCGTGCGCCGGATCAGCGTCGGCGGCTCGCTTGCCCGCGCCGCGTGGGGCGGCTTCATGCGTGCGGCAAAGGAGATGGCGGAAAAGGGCACGTTCACCGAGCTCGGCGGCGGCTATCCCGGAGGCGAGCTCAACAGGATGTTCAGCTAAGCATGATCCGGAAAAGTGCGCAGCGGTTTTCCGGAACAGTCATGCTCCAACTTGGCCAGACAAAAGCGGCGGGATGTGAGATCCCGCCGCTGTCGTATTTTGTTGCAAATCGTTACTTCGAGCCGTCAGACGGCGTCTGCGTATTCGGGGCCGGCTTGCTCGGCGCCGCACCCGTGGTCACGCCCGGCCCGGTGTTGTTGCGCGGCGTCACGTCGCGCATGCCCGGAGGCGCAGCCGGATTGGCGGGCTGCGTCTGCGCCGTCTGCGAGACCGGTGCCTTGCTGGCCTGATTGGTGGTGCTCGTGTTGTTCAGGCCGTAGAACACGGCACCCAGCACCAGCGCGATAGCAACCGCGAACAACGCAACCTTGCCGCTGGAGGCGGGGCCTTCGCCAAGCGCGGGATCGGCCTGAAGGTCGGCATCCCGGCGCCCCGCGCGAAGATACTCATCGTCGGCGAGGTTCGGGCGGTACGGATCGTTGGGAAAACGGTCGTCAGCCATCGATTGGATCTCCTCGGTTATGACGCCCGGACAACCCGTGGATGCGAGATTCTGTTCCGCCGGCTTTATGCTTTCGTCGCATATTGCTCTCATGGCGTTCGCGCGGGGAGCGGTCACGCAAGTTCCTTGGCCGCCGAGAGGAAACAAATCGATGTGGAACTTGCCGACGGACAGCGTGCTTCATCTGCTTGCGCTCGTCGCCCTTACGGCGGAGGGCATGACCGCCGCGCTGGCCGCCGGGCGGCGCAGTATGGATTATGTCGGCGTTTGTCTTCTCGCCTGCGTGACCGCGCTCGGCGGCGGCACGTTGCGCGATCTGTTTCTCGGTCACTATCCGCTGATATGGGTGGCCAACCCGATCTACCTCGCGCTGCCGGGTGGAGCAGCGCTGCTGACGATCCTGATCGCGCGGCTGGTGCATCGGCTGCACCTCGCCTTCATCGTGCTCGATGCCATCGGCCTCGTGGTCTTCACCATGATCGGGTGCAATGTCGGCTGGCAGATGGATGCCTCGCTTCCGATCGTGATCGTCTCGGGCATGGTGACGGGCTGCGCCGGCGGCGTGTTGCGCGACGTGCTCTGCAACGATGTGCCGCTGCTGTTTCGCTCCGAGCTCTACGCCAGCGTCTCGGTCGTGACCGGGCTGTTCTATGCCACGGCCTTCGGACTCAATCTCAACGCCGAGCTCTGGACGGTCTTGACCTTCGTGCTCGGCCTCAGCTTCCGACTGCTGGCGGTGGGGTACAAATGGGAGATGCCGAAGTTCGTGTTCACGGGAGAGGAGCGGTAGGAGTCCCAACTCGCAATGACGGGGAGAGGGCGCCAACTACGGCTCCTGCTTCCGCGCCTTCGCCACCTGCGCCGGCGTCACCAGCGGGCCGGCATTGCCCCAGGAGTTGCGGATGTAGTTCGTCACTGCCGCGATCTCTTCGTCGGATAGCTGCTTGGCATAGCCCGGCATCTCGCCGCTGTTGGGCGCGCGCGGGGTGGTCACGGTGTGGGCGCCGTCGAGGATGATGCGCAAGGTGGAGGACGGATTGATCGATTGCAGCAGTGCGTTGCCCGGCAGCGGCGGATAGATGCGCGGGCTGCCCGTGCCGTCGGCTTCATGGCAGGCGATGCAGAGCTTTGCGTAGACCGCCTTGCCGACCTTCATCTCGGCTTCGTCTGGCGGCGTCGGGATCGTCTCGCGCCGAGCCGGCGGCAGGCTCTTCAGGTACAGCGCGATCGCGCGCACGTCGGCGTCGCTCATCTTCGAAGTCGAGTTAACGATGACTTCCGCCATCGGTCCGCCGGCGTGGCTCCTGGCGTTGCGTCCGCTCTGCAGATACTCGGTGATGTCCGTCTCGCTCCACGACTTCAGGCCGGAGCGGGCGGCGCCATCGAGGCGCGGGGCAAACCAGCCGCCGATCTCATTGCCTGACAGTGCCTGCGCGTCCCTGTCTGCGCCGAAATAATTCTTCGGCGTGTGGCAGGCGCCGCAATGACCGAGCCCGGTGACGAGATAACCACCCCTGTTCCAGGCCGCGCTCTTGCTCTGATCCGGCTCGAACAGGCCGGGTTTGAAATACACAGCGTTCCAGACCCGCATCAGCCCGCGATAGCCGAACGGCCAGCGCAGCTCCGGCGGCTTGTTGCGGCTGGTGACGGGTGCGAGCGTGCCGAGATAGGCGCGGATCGCCAGCGTGTCGTCCTTCGTCATTCGGGTGAAGTAGGGATAGGGGAAGGCCGGGTAATAGTTCGAGCCATCTGGCGCGATGCCGGTGCGAAGCGCGCGCGTGAAATCGGCGTCGAGCCAGGTGCCGATCCCGGTGTCGCGGTCCGGCGTCAGGTTCGGCGCAAAGATCGCGCCGAAGGGCGTGTCGATGCGCTTGCCGCCCGCGAACGGCTTGGCTGGATCTGCGGTGTGGCAGCCCGCGCAATCGCCGGCCTCGACCAGGGTCTTGCCGTAAGCGATCAGCTCCGGCGATGGCTTGGCGGCGAGGCTCGCAACCGCACTGCACAACGCCAAGCCCGAAAGAGCCAAGCCGGCCAGAATCGTCCGCATCGAAAGCCTCTCCTGCGACCAATCGCCCGCATCCGGCATGAGAGGGGCGTCATTCGTTTCGCAACAGTGGGGTATGGTGACACAAATTGAAAATGCCCGGCGTGTTTCAGGCCACGAAGTTGCGATTTTTAGCCAACGCTCCCTTTGGTCCAGATTTGTGATGCGGATCGTGAAATATCCGACATAGAGTGGTGAAATTGGTCGGCGCGCCCTAGCTAAAAACAACGGGAAGGCAACGGCTTAAGTCAGCAAGACCTGAACAGGGCGAAACGAGGGCAGCATGGGCATCAACCAGGGTCCGATCAGTCTCGATCAAAAATACACCCAGGAAACCGGTCACGTCTTCACCACGGGCATCCAGGCCCTGGTCCGCTTGCCCATGGCCCAGATCCGGCGCGACCGCGCCAGCGGCCTCAACACCGCGGGCTTCGTCTCCGGCTATCGCGGCTCGCCGCTCGGCGGCTATGATCAGCAGCTCTTCGCCGCCCGCAAGCATCTCGAACAGTACAACATCAAGTTCCAGCCCGGTGTGAACGAGGATCTGGCGGCCACCGCCGTCTGGGGCTCGCAGCAGCTCAATCTGTCGCCCGGCGCCAAATACGACGGCGTGGTCGGCATCTGGTATGGCAAGGGCCCCGGCGTCGATCGCTGCGGCGACGTTTTCCGCCACGGCAATGCCGCAGGCTCCGCCAAGAACGGCGGCGTGCTGTGCCTTGCCGGTGACGACCACGGCGCAAAATCCTCCACCGTCCCGCATCAGTCCGACCACGCCTTCATGTCGGCGCTGATGCCGTATCTCTATCCCTCGAGCATCCACGAGATGATCGAGATGGGCCTGCTCGGCATCGCGATGTCGCGCTATTCGGGCTGCTGGGTCGGCATGAAGGTGATCACGGAGACGGTGGAGACCACCGCCGAGATCGATCTCACCGACGAGATGAAGCCGTTCATCATCCCCACCGATTTCGAGCTGCCGCCCGGCGGCCTCAATCTGCGCTGGCCCGACGACCGCTTCGAGCAGGATCGCCGCCTGCAGGACTACAAGGGCTTTGCCGCGATCGCCTTTGCGCGCGCCAACAAGGTCAACCGCGTCACCATGGACTCGCCGAACGCCCGTTTCGGCATCATGGCCTCGGGCAAGAGTTACGAGGACGTCCGTCAGGCGCTCCGCGAGCTCGGCATCACCGAGGAGGTCGCTGCCAAGATCGGCCTCCGCCTCTACAAGATCGGCATGCCCTGGCCGCTGGAGCCGGAAGGCGTGCGCCAGTTCGCGGTCGGGCTCGAAGAGATTTTCATCATTGAGGAACGGCGCGAGATCGTCGAGAACCAGGTCAAGCAGGAGCTGTTCAACTGGCGCGACGACGTGCGCCCGCGCATCGTCGGCAAGATGGACGAGCACGACAAACGCTTCCTGACCTTCTCCGCCGAGCTCAGCGTCGCCTCGCTGGCGACCTCGCTCACCGAGCGGCTACTTCGACTTAATCTCAATCCTGAAATCGCGGAGATGCTCCGCGCCAAGGCCGACTGGTTCAACGGTCGTCAGGCCACCCAGATGCAGGCGGTCGCCCCTGTCTCCCGTACCCCGTATTTCTGCTCCGGCTGCCCCCACAATACCTCGACGAAGGTCCCCGAAGGCAGCCGCGCGCTTGCCGGCATCGGCTGCCACTTCATGGCGCTGTGGATGGACCGCTCGACCGAGACGTTTACCCATATGGGCGGCGAGGGCGTGCCGTGGGTCGGCATCGCGCCCTTCACCAACGAGAACCACGTCTTCGCCAATCTCGGCGACGGCACCTACTTCCACTCCGGCATTCTCGCCATCCGCCAGGCGGTCGCCTCCAAGGCTAACATCACCTACAAGATCCTCTATAACGACGCCGTAGCCATGACCGGCGGCCAGCGTCACGACGGCGATCTGTCGCCGCAGCAGATCACCCACCAGCTCCACGCCGAAGGTATCCGCGAGATCTATCTGGTCTCCGAAACGCCTGAGGCCTATCTGGCCGACACCATCGCGCCCGGCGTGAAGAAGTACCATCGCGACGAGCTCGATAACGTCATGAAGATGTGCCGCGAATACAAAGGCACCTCCGCGATCGTGTTCGTGCAGACCTGCGCCGCCGAGAAGCGCCGCCGCCGCAAGCGTGGCCTGATGGAGGATCCGGCGCGCCGCGTCATGATCAATCCGACGGTCTGCGAAGGCTGCGGCGATTGCTCGGTGCAGTCGAACTGCATCTCGGTCGAGCCGCTGGAAACCGAGTTCGGCCGCAAGCGCGCCATCAACCAGTCGTCCTGCAACAAGGACTATTCGTGCCTCAAGGGGTTTTGCCCGTCCTTCGTCACGATCGACGGCGGCGCGCCGCGCCACCGCGCACCTGGCGAGCTCGGCGAAATCGGCGAGCTGCCCGAGCCCGCGTCGCGCCCGACGCTCGATAAGCCCTACAACATTGCGGTCGGCGGCGTCGGCGGCACCGGGGTTCTCACCATCGGCGCGCTGCTCGGCATGGCCGCCCATATCGAGGGCAAGGCCTCGATGATTCTCGACATGTCAGGTCTGGCGCAAAAAGGTGGCGCGGTGCTCAGCCATGTGCGCCTGTCGGATCACCCGGCCGAGGTGACCTGCTCGCGCATCGTCACCGGCACGGCCGATGTGGTGCTCGCCGCCGACGAAGTGGTTGCGGTCGCCAAGGACACGATCTCGCTCTGCGATTCCAGCCGCACCCGCGGCATCATCAACAGCCACCTTATCCCGACCGCCGATTTCGTCCTCAACCGCGACTTCAACTTCCAGACCCGCAAGCTGAACGGGCTGCTGGAAACGGCGCTGCACAAGGAGTCCGTGTTCTTCGACTTCACCAAGCCGGCCGAGCAACTGCTCGGCGATGCCATCGCCACCAACATGATGATGATGGGCTATGCCTATCAGAAGGGCCTGTTCCCGCTGTCGGCGGAAGCAATCGAGCAGGCGATCGAGGTCAATGGCGTCTCGATCAAGATGAACAAGGAGGCCTTCCGCCTCGGACGCCTTGCGGTCGCGGATCCCAAGCACCTTGCCGATATGCTGAAGGGGACGGACGAGGTCGTTGCGCCCAAGACGCTGGATGCGATGACGCTGGATGAGGTCATCGAGCATCGCGTCAAGCATCTGACCGCCTACCAGAACAACCGTCTCGCCAAGCGCTATCGCAAGCTGGTCGACCAGGTGCGCGACGCCGCGGTGAAGGGCGGCTATGGCGGTGCGTTGCCGCGCGCAGTGGCCGTGAACTACGCCAAGCTGCTGGCCTACAAGGACGAGTACGAAGTCGCGCGTCTCTACACCGACGGCGCCTTCGAGCAGCAGCTTCGCGATCAGTTCGAAGGCG
The DNA here is from genome assembly GCF_016616425.1 of Bradyrhizobium diazoefficiens. Taxonomy (NCBI): domain Bacteria; kingdom Pseudomonadati; phylum Pseudomonadota; class Alphaproteobacteria; order Hyphomicrobiales; family Nitrobacteraceae; genus Bradyrhizobium; species Bradyrhizobium diazoefficiens. The sequence continues at coordinate 4,692,980 of NZ_CP067101.1, read as the reverse complement.
ACTTCAAGTTCACCTTCAACCTGGCCCCGCCGATCCTCAACAGTGGCGTCGATGCGCTGGGCCGCCCGAAGAAGCGCGCCTTTGGCCCGTGGATGCTCAACGTCTTCCGCGTGCTGGCAAAATTCAAATTCCTGCGCGGCACGGCGCTCGACATCTTCGGCCGCAGCGCCGACCGCAAGCTCGAGCGCGACCTGATCGTCGCTTACGAGAAGGACGTCGCCACCGTGCTCGGCCTGTTGTCGCCGCTCACGCACGACACCGCGGTGGAATTGCTCTCACTGCCCGACCGCATTCGCGGTTACGGGCCGGTGAAGGAAAAGGCAGTAGCGGACGCGAAAGTCCGCTACGCCCAACTCGCCGCCGATCTGGCGAGCCCACCGCCCGCACCGAGGCAGATAGCAGCGGAGTAGGGCGGTCTCATACATGGGCAAGGGCGCAAAGCGCCGTGCCCACCATCTGCCATTGATGACGAAGAAGACGTGGGCACGCTCCCGCCTTCGCTTCCGAGCTGCGGCGGACAACTCGCTTTGCCGCCTTACGACACCATCCCTTGCGCTGCGTCGGGCAAAACACCCATGCCATGGGTCAATCCGTCGTTATAAAAACATTCCACTTTACCGAAATTCGGAATTGTCGTATCACGCCGTTACCTCATCCCAGTCAGAGGGGCGTATCGCGATCGTCACGAAACGCGGGGTGGGTGGCGGTGGACGCGGGCTGCGTCGCACGAGCAATCGTCTCGCGCGCACGACGGGCGCAGTCACGCGTACGGCAAAATCGTGTGGTCCTGACGCCCGGGGTCTGTGCGTCAAGTCTTGCGATCGCTCGCAAGACGACGGGGGCAATAGTGCATCGCTCCCCGGGGAGAGCGCGACATAAGCCGTAACACCACTGCGCAGGGAAGGCCGGATGTTTGGCCGCACCTGTATGCCGCTGTGCACCTGTTCTTCGCGCACTTCGCGCACAGCGGACCGTGGGTGCCCAGCCGGCACCCGGTCTTCCCTGCGCCCTCTGTTTTTTTGAGGGAGCAAGACGGCGGCAAAGCTCGGGCGAGAAACGCCGCGAGGATGCTAAGCTGTGTCCTCAAATTGAATAGGATGAGCGAGAGATGGACGCTGCCCAGCGTTTGGTCGTAGGCCTGCCGCTTGAAGAGCTCTGGACCAGCCAAGGCCCGCTTCACGCCCAGCGTGCGGTAGGAGTTGGGGAGGCCGAGATTGCGCACCTGCTGAAGGATGGATCGACCTTCGTCGTTGCTGATGTCGGAAAGCCGTTGCGCTGGATACCGCATGCCGACCGCTTTGCCTTTTGGAACACTGAATTGAAATGTCGGCTCGTGCCTCCCGACGTCGACAGCTTTGATCTAAACGCCTATCCCGGCAGTTATTGCTATCTGGCGTCAGTGTGGCGAGACGGCTCTTCGTCACCAATCATTGTCCTCGAAATGCATCATTGATTATTGATTGTTGCTGCCGGGAGGAGCGTTCACGGCTCTTCGCCCGTCACCCTGAGGTGCTCGCCTCTTCGGCGAGCCTCGAAGGGCGACGGCCCGGCTCTTGCAGCGCGAGGGTCGAGATAGTCGGGCCGTTCATCCTTCGAGGCTCCCGGCGCGATGCCTTGCATCGCGCCACTCGCACCTCAGGATGACGGTGGTCCTATTAACGCGGTTTTCATCCCCACTTGCGCCAACCGGCTAGCCTCTCGCCCGACGGAATATTTCCGCGCTTGCCAAGCGGGCCACCGCGGTTCAGAAAAAAGAGCCAAGAAGAAACGCCAGCGGAGACCTGAAGTTTGACCATCAAGGGCAAGGCCTACATTGCCGGGATTTTTGAACACCCGACCCGGCATGCGCCGGACAAATCCACCGCACAGCTCCATGCCGAGGTCGCCAAGGGCGCGATCGAGGATGCCGGGATCAGCAAGGACGATGTCGACGGCTATTTCTGCGCGGGCGATGCGCCCGGCGGCGCCTGGCCGATGGTCGATTATCTCGGCCTGAACACCAAGAAGCTCCGCCATGTCGATTCCACCGAGACCGGCGGCTGTTCCTACATCATCCATCTCGGTCATGCCGCTGAGGCGATCGCCGCGGGCAAGTGCTCCATCGCGCTGATCACGCTCGCCGGCAAGCCGCGCACCGGGGTGATGCCGCCGCGTGCGGCCGGCGCCGAGGTCGATTTCGAGTCCGCTTACGGTGCGACGACGCACAATGCCTACGGCATGTGTGCCATGCGCCACATGCACGACTTTGGCACCACGAGCGAGCAGCTCGCCTGGATCAAAGTCGCAGCCTCGCACCACGCGCAATACAATCCGCATGCGATGCTCAAGGACGTCGTCACGGTCGAGGACGTCCTGAATTCGCCGATGATCTCCGATCCGCTGCACCGCATGGATTGCTGCGTCGTCTCCGACGGCGGCGGCGCGCTGATCGTGACGACGCCCGAGATCGCCAGGAGCCTGAAGAGGCCGTTGGTCAAGCTGATCGGCCATGGCGAGGCGATGAAGGGCCCGCGCGGCGGCAAGGATCTCGATCTGACTTATTCCGCCGGCGTCTGGTCCGGTCCGCGTGCGTTCGAGGAAGCCGGCGTCACGCCGAAGGACATCAAGTATGCCTCGATCTACGACAGCTTCACCATCACCGTCTTGATGCAGCTCGAGGACCTCGGCTTCTGCAAGAAGGGCGAGGGCGGCAAGTTCGTCGCTGACGGCAACCTCATCTCGGGCGTCGGCAAGCTGCCATTCAACACCGACGGTGGCGGCCTGTGCAGCAACCATCCCGTCAACCGCGGCGGCATGACCAAGATCATCGAGGCCGTGCGACAGCTGCGGGGCGAGGCGCATCCCAAGGTGCAGGTCAAGAATTGCGATCTCGCCATCGCCCACGGCACCGGCGGCCTTCTCGGCGTCCGTCACGCCGCCTCGACCGCCATTCTGGAGCGCGTGTGATGAGCGAAGCGAAAAAGTACCCGGCACCTGTGACGAACCCCGAAACCGCGGCGTTCTGGGACGCGGCGAAGCAGGGCAAGTTCATGATCAAGCGCTGCACCGCCTGCGGCGAAGCGCATTACTTCCCGCGCTCGATCTGCCCATTCTGCTACTCCGACAAGACGGTGTGGGAAGAAGCGTCGGGCGAGGGCACGATCTACACCTACAGCCTGATGCGGAAGTCGCCGACCGGGCCTTACGCGATCGGTTATGTCACGCTGAAAGAGGGCCCGTCGCTGCAGACCAATTTCGTCGACTGCGATCTCGCGACGCTGAAGATCGGCCAGAAGGTGAAGGTGGTGTTCAAGCCGACCGACGGTGCACCGTTGCCGTTCTTCGCGCCGGCGTAGTCTCTTCTTCCTTCCCCCTTGTGGGGGAAGGTGGCGCGAAGCGCCGGATGAGGGGTTCTCTCCGCGGAGAGACTTTCGATGCGGAGGCAACCCCTCACCCAAATGAGTTCGTTGCGAGCACCTCGCGGCCCTCTCCCACAAGGGGAGAGGGCACAGTAACGGGCACTGCTGCTCGCGGAAATCTCCGGGAGGAAACGAGAAAAAATGTCCGCCAGATACGAAGAGCTCAAAGGCCTGAAAAACCTCGGCCAGAAATACGCCTACACCGATCGCGAAGTGATGCTCTACGCCTACGGCATCGGCCTTGGTGCTGATCCCATGGATGAGAACGAGCTCGCCTTCGTCAATGAGGGCACGCTGACGCCGCGGCCGCTCAAGGTGGTGCCGACCTTCGCCTCCGTCGCGGCGTGGGGCGCAGGCCCGGGCGAGATGAACCTCAACCGCGTCATGGTGGTCGACGGCGAGCGCGACATCACCTTCCACCAGCCGCTGCCGGTGGCCGCGAACATTACTGCCGACTCCTCCGTCGTCGAAGTCTACGACAAGGGCAAGGACAAGGGCGTGGTCATCGCTCACCAGACCGTGCTGAAGAACGAGAAGGGCGAGAAGCTCGCAACGCTGGTCGCCTCGCGCTTTGCGCGCGGTGACGGCGGCTTTGGCGGGCCGAACCTGACCCAGCCCGATCCGCACAAGATCCCCGCGCGGGCGCCCGACAAGATCATCGACATCTCCACGCGTCCCGACCAGGCGCTGGTCTATCGCCTTTGCGGCGACCGCAACCCGCTGCATAGCGATCCCGAGTTCGCCAAGAAGGCCGGCTTCCCGCGTCCGATCCTGCACGGCATGTGCACCTACGGCATCACCTGTCGCGGCGTGCTGCAGACCTACGCCGACTACGATGCCTCCGCCTTCCGCCAGCACGTCGCGCGGTTCTCCTCGCCGGTCTATCCCGGCGAGACCGTGACCATGGAGTTCTGGAAGGAGGGCAACGTCGTCTCGTTCGAAGCCAAGGTGAAGTCGCGCGGCGTCACCGTGATCAAGAACGGCAAGACGGTGCTGGGTTAGTGACGGTCTCGTGCCCCGGGCGCAGCGCAGCACGGAGTGATGCGCTACAGAGCCGGGGCCCATGGCCGCGAAGAAACTGAGTCCGGCTCTGCGAAGCAGCGTTTCACGCTGCATCGCGTCCGGGACACGAGACAATAAAAACAGGGAGAAGCCACCATGGGACTACTCGACGGCAAGGTTGCGCTGATCACCGGCGCGGGCGGAGGGCTCGGTGAGGCCTACGCAAAGCTGTTTGCTCGGGAAGGAGCCTCGGTCGTCGTCAACGATCTCGGCGGCCCTCGTGACGGCTCCGGCGCCGACAAGTCGATAGCGCAGCTTGTGGTGGACGCGATCAAGGCGGAGGGCGGCAAGGCGGTCGCCAACGGCGCCGACATCTCGACCATGGAAGGCGGCCAGTCGGTGTTCGACGACGCCATCAAGCACTTTGGCCGCGCCGACATCCTGGTCAACAACGCCGGCATCCTGCGCGACCAGACCTTTGCGAAGGCGTCGGAAGCCGACTGGGACAAGGTGATCAAGGTGCATCTGAAAGGCACCTTTTGTTGCACCCTGCCGGTGTTTCGCTGGATGCGGGAAAACGGCGGCGGCGTCATCGTCAACACCTCCTCGACCTCGGGCCTGATCGGCAATTTCGGCCAGACCAATTACGGCGCGGCCAAGGGCGGCATCTGGGGTTTGTCCAACGTGCTGGCGATCGAGGGCCGCAAGTACAACATCCGGATCTGGACGCTGGCCCCGGGCGCCCTGACCCGCATGACCGCAGACCTGCCCCGCTATAAGGAGAACCCCTCGGCGGCGCTGGGGCCGGACGGCATCGCGCCGGCCGTGCTATACATGGTCAGCGACTTGTCGGGCGACCAGACCGGCAAGGTGCTGGGCGTGTCCGGGCCCCGCGGCGTGCGCGAAATGCGGATGATGGAAATGGAAGGCTGGAAACCGCCGCATTCGGGCTGGAACGCCCAGGACATCGTCGATCATGCCAAGGAGATCTTCTTCTCCGAGGAGCAGATCAAGATGGGAGCGCGGAGGTTCTAGCTGTTGTTGTCGGCCCGGGGCGATGCGAAGCACCCGGAACCTCGAGATTCCCCGGTGCGCAATTGCGCACCTGCGGTCTGGTCCTTCGGACCATCCCGGAATGACAAAAAGAGAGACGAGACGAACATGAAACTCACCGCCGACGCCAAGGGCACTTTCGCAATCGCGCCGACACCGTTCCACGACGACGGCCGGATCGACGAGCGCTCGATCGACCGCCTGACCGATTTCTACGAGGAGGTCGGCTGCGACGGCGTCACGGTGCTGGGCATCCTCGGCGAGGCCCCGAAGCTCGACGCCACTGAAGCCGAGCAGGTGGCGGTGCGCTACGTCAAGCGCGCCAGGAAGATGCAGGTGATCGTCGGCGTCTCGGCGCCCGGCTTTGCCACCATGCGTTCGCTGGCGAAGGCCTCGATGGATGCGGGGGCGGCCGGCGTCATGATCGCGCCGCCGCCGTCCTTGCGCACCGACGACCAGATCGTCGGCTATTTCAAGCAGGCGGCTGAGGCGATCGGTCCGGATGTGCCGTGGGTGTTGCAGGACTATCCGCTCACGTTGCAGGTGGTGTTCACCCCCGCCGTGATCCGCAAGATCGTCATGGACAATCCGAACTGCGTGATGCTCAAGCACGAGGACTGGCCGGGTCTGGAGAAGATCACGGCGCTGCGGGGCTTTCAGAAGGACGGCTCGCTCCGTCCGCTCTCGATCCTCTGCGGCAATGGCGGCACGTTCCTCGACTTCGAGATGGAGCGCGGTGCCGACGGCGCCATGACCGGTTACGCCTTCCCGGAGCTTCTGATCGACGTCGTGAACCTCTCCAAGGCCGGCAAGCGCGATGCCGCGCATGATCTGTTTGATGCCCATCTGCCGTTGATCCGCTACGAGCAGCAGCCCGGCGTCGGGCTGACCATCCGCAAATACGTGCTGCAGAAGCGCGGCATCATCGCCTCCAGCGCGCAGCGCAAGCCCGGCGCGACGATCACGGCGACGGCGAAGGCCGAGGTCGATTACCTGCTGTCGCGCGTTGCCCGCGTCGACAAGCGCGCCAATCTCGGCCCGCAATCCAGCGCCGCAGGTTAGTTGCAATGGCCGAGACATCAGCATCGCGCCCGGCCTCGACGATCCTGCTGCTGCGCGACGGCGCGGCAAACGAAATCGAAGTCTTCATGATGGTCCGCCATCATCAGATCGAGTTCAACTCGGGCGCGCTGGTGTTTCCCGGCGGCAGCGTCGATGCCGGCGACCAGGAGATCGTCGCCCGCTCCGACCTCTATTCGGGCGGCGAGGGTCTCAGCGAAGCGGACCGCGGCTTTCGCATCGCCGCGATCCGCGAGACGTTTGAGGAGAGCGGCATCCTGCTGGCGCGGTCGAGGGACTCAGGAACGCCGGTTGATGCCAGGCGCGCCGGCGAGATCGCAGACGCGTACCGCGTCGCGCTGTGCGAGCACAAGGTCAGCTTCCTGGGCATCCTGGCCGACAACAATCTTCAGCTTGCGCTCGACACGCTGGTGCCTTACGCGCACTGGATCACGCCGGAGGGCATGCCAAAACGCTTCGACACCTGGTTCTTCCTGGCCGCGGCGCCGCCCGACCAGCTCGGCGCCCATGACGGAAGGGAGTCGACGGATTCGATCTGGGTCTCGCCGCGCGAGGCGGTCGAGGGCGGCGAGAGCGGCCGCTTCAAGCTGCCGTTCCCGACCACGCGCAACCTGATCCGGCTCGCCAAGCAGGGCGGCGTGAGTGCCGCTCTGGACCATGCCCGCAGCCTGTCGATCGTCACGGTGATGCCGGTCATGACCAGGACCGAAACCGGCCGCCAGCTCCGCATCCCCCGCGAAGCCGGCTATGACGGCGAGGTGTTCGAGGTGGGCGCGGTGGGCTAACACACTTCGACGCCCGACGAAGTACTGAGGTCCACCGTCGCGCTAGGTTCCGCCCCAAGCAAGGACGGAACGCGCCATGGACAACCGACACGACACCAACATCGCCGTCGAGCTGGCGCTCCTGATCGCGCTCGCAACCCTCTGGGGCGGCTCCTACACCTTCATCAAGCTCGGCGTTGCCACCATTCCCCCGATCACGCTGATCGCCGCGCGAACCACCATCGCGGGCCTGCTGCTGCTCGTCGTCATGTGGGCGCGGGGCATCCGGATGCCGACGGACGGCGCGACCTGGCGGCGCTTCGCGTTCCAGGCCGTGCTCAACAGCGTCATCCCCTGGACGCTGATCGCCTGGGGCGAGCGCCATGTCGATGCCGCGCTCGCCACCATCCTCAACTCGGCCGCGCCGATCTTCACCTTCCTGCTCACGGCGGTCGTCACCCGCCATGAGGCGACGACCCCGCGAAAACTGTTCGGCGTGGTCGCCGGCATGGCCGGCATCTGCCTTATCGTGGGCGTCGATGCCTTCCACGACGTCGGCCGCGGCCTCGTCGCGGAGGCCGCCATCGTTGCCGCGACCATCTGCTACGCCTGCGCCGCGATCTTCGGCCGCAGCTTCAAGGGGCTCGATCCCATGGCGCCCGCGGCCGGCTCGCTGCTGGCGGGCGCGGCGGTCCTGATCCCGGCCTCGCTGGCGGTCGAGCAGCCCTGGACGCTGTCGCCGTCGCAAAGTTCGGTGCTGGCGCTGCTTGCGCTCGCCGTGTTCTCGACGGCCGCGGCGTTTGCGATCTATTTCCGCCTGATCCAGACCATGGGCTCGGTCGGCACCACCGCGCAGGCCTATCTGCGCGTGCCCATTGGCGTGGCCATCAGCGTCGCCTTCCTCGGCGAGAGCCTGAGCCGGACCGCCTGGGTCGGGCTTGCCTGCGTCGTCCTTGGCGTCGCCGCCATGACGATCCCGGCCCGGCGGCCGGCGAGCGTCAAAATCTCATAGTCCGAGGGGCGGCCGGCCCCCGATATTAAGAATATTCGGCAGTCCGAGGCATGTTCCCCCGGAGGCGGAATACGTCGTATATTGGGCGTACAGTAGCCCGGTCCCCCAAAACACCGATGTCCGCCGAATTGACGCCGATCCCTGAGAAAAAGCGAACCTTCTCGCTCTCCATCGGCCAGCTCACCTTCGGCAGCTTCCTGTTGGTGCTGGCGGTGATCATCGTCACCTCGGCCGCGAGCGTGATCGCGATCCGGCACATCGACACCACCTTCGCCGAGTTGCAGCGGCTCCAGAGCGTCGGCGACCTCGCCGAGGACATCGACCGCCGCATGAACGAATTGCGCCTCGCCGCGCGCGACTTCGTCACCGATCCCGGCGCCGGCGTCCAGTTCAAGCAGGTGGGCGAGGCGGCCTCGACGCTCAGCGACATCCTGAAGAAGACCCGCATCGAGCTCGCGCCCGAGCAGCAGGACATGATCGACGGGGTGACCGAGCGGCTTGCGACCTATCGCAGCGGCCTCGAGCGGATATCGACCCTGATCGACCGCCGCGCCCAACTGCTCGTCGGCCTGCCGCCGCTCCGCGACCGGTTCGATTTGGCCGTCTCCGGCACCGACGACCGCGAGCTGGCCTCGCGCCTGTCGGAGGCGCAGAGCCGCATCGCGCTCGGGCTGCTCGCGCGCAACCCCTCCGCGGCGGAACAGGCCGCCCAGAGCATGCGGGCACTGAACATTGGCGATGCCGGGCTGAAGTCGGCGGTGAACGATTATGCCGCGGCCATCATAGCCGTGGCCGTCCGCGAGCGGCAGATCGCCGACATCGATCGCGAGGTGCTGGGAACCGAGGGGCGGCTGATCGGCCGCGTCACCGAATTGCTGCGCGAAGTCAGCGACCGGCGCGGGCACGTGCTGTCGCGCGACTTTGCCCGTACCCTGACGGAAGCGCGATGGCAGAGCATCGTGCTCGGCACCATCGGCGTTCTGATCGGCATCGGCGCGGCGTTGTTCGTGGTGCGCAGGACGGTCCGTCCGCTCGCCCAGATCGCGCGCTCCATCCGCGCGCTTGCTGCGGGCCAGAAGGACACCTCGATCCCGTCGGCCGACCTCGGCAACGAGATCGGCGACATCGCGCGTGCGGCCGAGGTGTTCCGCCGCGCGCTGGAGGAGGCCGACACCGCGCGCGAGGCGGCGGTGCGCGCGCTCACCGAGCAGCGCCTCGCCGAGGAGAGCTACAGGAAACTGTTCGAGGGCTCGGTCGACGGCATCTATGTGACGACGCCGGCCGGCGATCTCCTCAACGCCAATCCGGCGCTGGCGCGGATGATGGGCTACGACAGTCCGCAGCATCTCATCGCCAGCATCAACGACATCGCCCATACGATCTACGTCCACCCCGAAGCGCGGCTCGAATACCAGCGGCTGATGGCGCGCGACGGCATGGTGCGCGAGTTCGAGTATCAGGTGCGCCAGCGCGACGGCAACATCCTGTGGCTCTCCGACAGCGCCACCGGCGTGCGCGACGAAGCGGGCAACATCGTCCGCTACGAGGGCACGCTGCGCGACATCACCGACCAGAAGCGGGCGGAAGACGCCATTGCCGAAGGCCGGCGCTTGCTCCAGCAGGTCATCGACACTGTGCCTGCGGTGATCAACGTCAAGGACCGCGACCTGCGCTATGTGCTGATGAATCGTTACATGGCCGGCATTTTCGGCATCGAACCGGCCGACGCGCTCGGCCGCACCACGGCCGACCTGATGTCGCGCTATGGCGCGGCCAAGACCGACGAAAACGACAAGAGGGTGCTGAAGCTTCGAAAGGGCCTCGGCTTCTACGAGGAGGAGTACAAGGACTCCTCCGGCAACATGCGGCAATGGCTGGTCAACAAGCTGCCGCTGCTCGATGCCGAGGGTGAGATCGAGCGGATCGTCACCGTCGCGCTCGACATCGGCGAGCGCAAGCGCGGCGAGCAGGAGATGCGCAAGGCAAAGGAATCGGCCGAGACCGCGCTGCGCAACCTGCGCGAGACGCAGGCCTCGCTGATCGAGGCGGAGAAGCTCGCCGCGCTCGGACGCCTCGTCGCCGGCGTCGCGCACGAGGTCAACAATCCTGTCGGCATCAGCCTTACGGTCGCATCCGCGCTGGAGCGCAAGACCGCGATGTTCACCGCCGAGGTCGAGCGCGGCGAGCTGCGCCGCTCCACGCTCAACGACTATCTCCACACCAGCCGCGACGCCTCCTCGCAGCTCGTCTCCAATCTCAACCGCGCCGCCGAGCTGATCCAGTCGTTCAAGCAGGTCGCGGCCGACCGCAACTATTCGGACCAGCGCAGCTTCGATCTCGGCGATCTCACCGAGCAGGTGGTGATGAGTCTGCGACCGGGCCTGAGAAAGCACAACCTGACGCTCAACGTCGAGTGCCAGCCCGATCTCACCATGAACAGCTATCCGGGCCCGTACGGCCAGGTGCTGACCAATCTGTTTCTCAACTCGGTGGCGCACGCCTTCCCGGACGGCCGGCCGGGGACGATCGACATCCAGGTGCGCGAGTCCGGCAAGGACAATGTCGAGATCATCTTCTCCGACAATGGCTGCGGCATGTCGCTCGACGTCCGCCGCCGTGCCTTCGATCCGTTCTTCACGACGCGGCGCGATCAGGGCGGCACCGGCCTCGGGCTGCACATTGTCTACAGTATCGTCACCAACCGGCTCGGCGGGCGGCTCGATCTCGATTCCGAACCAGGCAGCGGCACGCGCATCCAGATCATCCTGCCGCGCACGGCACCGCTCGAGCAGGCTGCGGAGTAGCTAATCGATCTCAGCGAGCTTGTGCAGGGTCGCGCCGAAAATCTGGCTGGCCTTGCCGACCAGCGCAGTGCCCGTCATCTCCGCGCGCGTCTCCGTGAAGGTGCCACTGACGCCGATGCCGACCGGGGCAGGGCCGCCGAACAGCGGATTGTGGTCGCCCCGAGGCGAAGTATGCCGTTGCACCAGCACCTCGCCTTTGAAGGTGTTGTTGTCCTTCACCACGTAGCTGCCGGTGTAATAGAGGTAAGCATCGCCGCCAAGGATCTTGCCGTCGCGAAAAACAATCACGCCGCTGCCCTTGCCGATCCGACCATCGAGCAGGTTCACGTGAATCGAATAGAGGCCGTTCTTCATAACGTCCCGCAGGCCGGCCGCCATCGCCCAATGGCGCAACCGGTAGGGCTTTTATGCCAAAGCGTATCGCGGTGCGCAACGCGGCAGTTTGCCGGCCGGCCACGGGAATTGCCGCCGCGAACCGTAGTTGCCCCGGTTTGTGCGTGACCCCGTCATGACGGTCTGACGATGAGGCGAGGCCGGTCGTTGCGGCTCGCGCCGTGTCAGGTGTATTTCTTGTCGCGCTCGAGCAGCTCGATGGAGATGCCTTCGGGGCCGCGGATGAAGCAGATGCGCACGCCGGGCCGGATCGTCGTCGGCTCGCGCGTGAAGGTGACACCCTTGGCCTTGATCTCGGCGGCGACGGCGTCGATGTCCTTCACCGTCAGACCGAAATGGTCGAGGCCCTGATGTGGGTGCGGAGGTGGCGGGTTGACGGCGCTGTCGCCCTCGAGCGGCGCGATAAAGATCCTGGCGCCGCCAAGGTTGACGTCGATCCGTCCTGGCGCGCGAACGATCTCGCCACCGAGGATGTCCCGCAGCCAGGCCGCCGTGGCCTCCGGATCGGGGCTGCGCAGATGGACGTGATCCCAAGTAACGACTGGCATTCCAATTCTCCCAACGCGGTCGTTCGATGTTGCGGCGCATGTTAACGGCGCGAGCCGGTGATCGCCACCGTCCTTGCCGATTCGCAGCCGTGCGGGAACCTTAGTTCGTCTTCTGGATTAAGGTAAGCAGTGGCCGAGTCCGTCGTTGGATGGGCTTCGGCCGCAATCGGTGATGCAACGATGAACGCCAGGCTCGACCGGATCGGATTGGGGCGCTTCGCCGGGACCGGCGAGCGACTGGCGCGGGCCGTGACGATGGCGAGTGTCTCATTTGGCCGATGCCTGCTGTGGCTGCTGGCCGCCATCATTGTCGGCTGCGGCGTCTGGATGCTGCTACCCCTCTCCAAAAGTAACAGCGCCGAGCAGGTGAAGTCGAAGTTGGCAGCGGTCGAGACGGCTCCTTCGGACGATCCGTCCACAGCGGCCTCGCCGGTTTCCGAGGCTCAGGTGCCGGCCATGGCGGATCTGGGTCATCTCAGAATTTCATCGCAGACCTGGCGCCGCGGCGGCCTTGGCTCAAAAGCCCTGGTGACGTTCACGCTGCGAAACGACAATGACTACACCGTAAAGGCTGTCGAGATCGTCTGCGCCTTCGCGCGGCATGATGGTAGCCATCTCACCGACCGCAGCCGTATTCTGGCAGATCCGATCAGCATGAAGAGCCGCAAGACCTTTGCGCGGATCCCCGTCGGCTTCGTCAATGTGAACGCTGATCAGGCGAAATGTTCGCTGGTTGCGGCCCGCCGCGGGTGAAGGCGGCATGTTTCGGTAGCGGAAAAGTTACTCTCCGTGGTGCTTGGCCAAAAACCTCGCATCGCCATTTGAACCGAACGGCTGAGCCCAGGAACCAATCAAGAGATCGCATGTTGAGGTGGAGAGCCCACGCGGGGATGCGGGGGGCGGAGTGCGGCCAATGCCCATCTTTCGATATTTTGTTTTTGTCGGCGGAGCCTTGCTCGCCCTGCTGTTCGCCGCGGATTTCGTTTTTCCACCAGCGCCCGTGGCGCAAGCCGTTGTGACCGCGAGCAACGATCAGCCCCTGATCCGAATCCGGTCCGATCGGCATCTGCCCGAGCGAGTCGTGCTCGACACCAGCCAGCCGACGATTGTCCCGCCTGCGGTGCAGACCGCCGCTGTCGTTGCGCCTCAGCCGCCGGTGCAGGACAGCGCGCCGGCAGCTCTCGCCGATCTGTCGGCCAAGGCGCGGGTGCGCGAGACGTTCGCCCAGTTCACGCCGGGCCCGAAGGCCGATGTCGCGGCGGCCAGGAAGCGCGAGGCCAAGCCGGAAGCTGCTCAGGTTTCTCAGGCCCAACCTTCAGCCCAAGCTTCTCCGGTCCATGCTCACGCCAAGCGCAGGGTCGCCAGGACGCGTCCGGCGCCGCAGCAGGGACGACCGATGATGCTGGTGGCCCAGCAGCCGCATTTCGGGCTCTTCAACACGACCTGGTGAGAATGCCTTCGGCCCGTCTCGAAACGAGGCGGGGAGGGCTTTTTATTCGCCGATCTCTCTGCTAACTCAAACCTGTCCGAACGGCCGTCCGGTGTGCTGGCTCGCCAGCAGCCGGTTCGGCATGTCTCGGTTTGTGGCCCGGTAGCCCCGGGGCCAGGGCGCTCGTAGCTCAGCTGGATAGAGCATCGGATTTCGATTCCGAGGGTCGGGAGTTCGAATCTCTCCGAGCGCGCCATTTCGCATTCGCCATCGGAGTCAATGGACCCTTTCCGGACATCTGTTCTCTGAACCAGCGCCCGCCCTGCTTTGGGAGGGATTCAGACCGATCCGCCGTGACGGTCTTGGAGCGCTCCGAGGCCAAGCAACCCGCTCCGCACGACCCCTGGTTTCGACGATCGCCCCATTCCACTTGCTCGAAAACAAGGGTATGTAAGCCGAACAAGACGAAATCATGGGGGGAATGATGCAGCGTCGGCTCGCGGCAGTGCTGGCTGCAGATGTCGTTGGTTATAGCCGTCTGATGGGTGTCGACGAAGTCGGCACGCTCCGATCTCTGAAATCTCACCGCCGTGAACTGGCCGACCCGGCCATCGTGGAGCACCGGGGGCGCATCGTCAAAACCACGGGCGACGGCATGCTGGTCGAATTCGCAAGCGTCGTTGACGCGGTTGCGTGCGCCGTCAACATTCAGCGGGAGATGCTGGCCCGTAACGCTGCCGTTCCGGAAGACAAGCAGATCGTCTTCCGCATGGGCATCAATGTTGGCGATATTATCATCGATGGCGGCGATATATTTGGCGACGGAGTAAATATCGCTGCGCGTCTCGAAGCGCTGTGCGAGCCCGGCGGGGTATGCATCTCCCGGGCGGCGAACGAACAGATCAGGGACAAGCTTTCATTGGCTTTCGCCGATCTCGGGGAGCAGACTGTCAAGAATATCGCTCGCGCGGTCGGAGTTTACGGGCTGGCGGCCAAGGATATCAGGGCACTCGAATTCGCTGCTATGCCTGAGGCGATAGCCTTGCCTGCGACGAATGAGGTTGCGCTCGACGAGCAGGAGATCCACTTCTGCCAGACCAAGGACGGCGTGCAGCTGGCCTATGGCAGAACAGGCAAGGGTCCGACTCTCGTCAAGACGGGCAACTGGATGACTCATCTCGAATTCGATTTCGAGAGCCCGATCTGGAGAAGTCTCTATCGCGAATTATCGCGCGACCATGCATTGATCCGCTATGACGCACGAGGAAACGGACTTTCGGATCGGGACGTCCCCGACGTCTCCTTCGATCATTTTGTTGACGATCTCGAAGCAGTCGTTGACGCAGCGGGCGTTGACCGTTTTGCTCTTCTTGGCGTCTCGCAAGGCTGCTCGGTATCCATCGCCTATGCGGTCAGGCATCCGGAACGGGTGACGCGTCTGGTGCTTTTTGGCGGCTACGCAGTCGGATGGAAAAAACGGGTAAGAACCCAGGCTGAGAAGGAAGCGGGCGAAGCGCTGCTGACGCTTGTGCGGCTGGGATGGGGCCAGGAAAATCCGGCTTTTCGCCAGATATTCACTTCGCAGTTCGTTCCCGGCGGGACGAAAGAGCAGGCGGACTGGTTCAACGAACTACAGCGCATCTCGACCTCTCCCGAAGACGCGGCGCGCAACTTATTGGCTACCGGCGAAACAGACGTGACGGCGCTTCTTTCCAAGGTGAGTGTGCCGACATTGGTGATGCACTCGCGACACGACGCAAGAGTACCATTCGAAGCTGGTCGGCGAATGGCCGCAGGCATTCCTGGAGCCCGCTTTGTTCCGCTCGAGAGCCGAAACCATTTGATCCTGGAAGATGAGCCGGCATTCGGACGCTTTCTTGACGAACTGAAATCCTTTCTAAAGCCAGATGCTTCCGCCCCGTAATTCACGCCTGCCTCGCCATCGGGCACCCAACGGCGGGCTGCGTCTCGCACATAAGGGTGCTGTGCTGTACAGTCGCAAGGGCTCGCTGCGTCAGTCAGCGGGAAGGGACGCCACTTTGCCGCCCGCGTGCCAGCGTGTCGGAGGGCGCCTCGTGAAAGGTCGCGCGGTAGGCTGCGGCAAATTCACCGAGATGATGGAAGCCCTGGGCCCGCGCACATGTGGCGACGGTGGCGCTGCCGCCCTTGAGGAGGCGGGTGCGGGTCGCCCACAGCCTCTTGAGGCGAATGTACTGGTGCAGGCTCATGCCACGCACCTTGCTGACCGCGCTGCCGAGCGTCCGGACCGAGACGCCGAATTCGCCGGCGAGATCGGCGGTATAGATCGGCGCGGTCGGATGGGCCGCAACGTAATCGTCGATCCGCTGCACCAGCTTGATCGATCGCTCGCCCTGGACCGAGGCGCTGCGATCGGACATCGAATCGATCCGGAACAAATCGTCGAGCGCGAGCAGCAGGCCTTCCTGGAGATGGGCGGCCACCCCGGTGGTTTCGAACAGGAGTGGCTGCACTGACGCGGTTCGCAGGATGGCGAGCAGGAGTTGCCGCATGTGGAGCAGGGCGGGCCGGTTTGCGACATGGGCCCGCAAATCGTCGCCGCGATCGAACCAGCCCCGGTCTCGCAGCTCGGGAGAGAAGATGATCATGGCATGATGATTGGTCTGGGGCTCGACGAAGTGGCATTCGTCGTTGCCGCGCAGCGTGACGAAGAACCGCGCGTCGAGCTCCACGCCCTTGAGGTTGACCTGGAGGCCGTCGGTCATGGACAGGATCACCATCCCGCCCGGCATCCGATAGGCGGTGTCGAGGATGCGCGCGAACGATCTCATCACGATGATGCGGCAGGCCGGCAGGGAGACGACGGCGCGGGCCGCGGCGAAATTCGCGACGTCGAGCGGAATGCTTCTTGCGTCCTCCATCGACTCGACCGGCCGAAACGCATCGACGTCGGCAAAGCCGATCAGTTGAAGCGAGGAGGATGGAGCGAGGGCGTCGAACAACATGAGTCTGGCCGGCTGCCGAAATGCGTCAATCAAATGAACGTCGATGCATCGCCATCAATGGCGAAACATCGCGTTTCAGTAAATCGAATTTCAGGCCGTAGTATTGCGGACGTCATGCCACGACGTCCGTCAGATCAATGGCACCCGTCAACGCTCCGGGCTCATCGGTTGGCCGGAAGCAAGGCCGATGAAATGTACCCGCTTGCAGGCGGGACAGGCAAAGGATGCAAAGCTCCGTCGTTCCTGCCTCTGCTGCGTCTCCAGATGCGTCTGCAATAGAGGCGCCCGCAGAGGCCGCGCCAGAGCCTCTCAGTAGCAGGGGTGCCGGCGGCGGTCCTGGCCGGCATAGGCGGCCGCGCTCTGGTGGCAGTGATTGGTCGACGGGCCGTCGTAATAGGCGAAGCTGCCGGGGGTGATGCCCGGACCGTAATTGTGCACGTAGCTGATCCGGTAGGGCAGCAGATTGGCATAATAGCGGTGGTGCCGGTGATGGCCTCGCGCCTCCGCAAGGCCGGGGGCCAGGATTGCGGCCGACAGGGCAATCGCGGCTACAAGCTTCAATTGGCTCATCTCGATTCTCCGGAACCCGCGCGAATAGTTCAGCCATCTATAGCCGCTTCGGGCCTCCGGGGCACCTGTCCGTCGCCCGGAAACCCGAGCCAATCCCGCAGATTTCAGGGTGGGTGTGACAGAATTGCCGGAAGCGCCGTCAATGTCCGCCCATTTTTGGCCTTTTCGGGATGCTTAACGCATTCCCCACACAAGTATGACCAAAGAGAATTCGGTTAAGAATCCCGTCGCCGGCCTTTTGGGGGGTCCTTCGAGGCCGGTGCATTCCTGAAGGCTTTCGCCGTCACCTCGCCATGCGCATCACGTTTTTGAGCCTGTTGTCGCTCTGCCTCGCCGCCGCTGCGCCGGCGCGTGCCGAGTTGCACATCATCCGCGACCACGGCGGCTATGTCGAGGAATACAAGGCCAAGTACAAGCGCGTCCGCGAGAAGGGCGAGCGCGTCATTATCGACGGCATCTGCAACTCGGCCTGCACGCTGGTGCTCGGCATCGTGCCGATGAACAAGATCTGCGTGACGCCGCGCGCGAGCCTGGGCTTTCACCAGGCCTATTACGACAAGGCCTTCACCTTCGGCATCAAGGTCACCAGCGCCGAAGGCACCTCCGATCTCATGTCGTACTACCCCGACAAGGTGAAGGACTGGATCCGCCGCAATGGCGGGCTGACCAGCGACATGAAAAAGATCAAGAACGGCGTCGAGCTCTGGAAGATCATCAACCCCTGTCCGGAAGAGTGGTGAGCGGCTGAACTGAGCCGCCGTCGTCCGTCGCAGCGCAGCATCGTCCGGACGAAATTCGCATTGCCGCAGAGCTCCCGGTGGGGCAATGAGGGCGGCAATGAACCATGATCAGGAAGCCCTGACCGCCCGCGCCGCGCCGATCCTGTTCGTCCTGCTCTGGAGCACCGGATTCATCGGCACCAAATACGTCGTCAACAACGCCGATCCCTTGACCTATCTCGCCATCCGCATGGCGATCGTGGTCGGCCTGATGGCGATGATCGCCGGCGTCGCGCGGCCGAAATGGCCGGATCGTACCGGCATCGCGCACAGCGCCGTGGCCGGCATCCTCGTCCACGGCTTCTATCTCGCCGGCACCGCGATCGCGATCGCGCATTCGATCCCGGCCGGGCTCTCCGCGCTGATCCCGGGCCTTCAGCCGATCCTGACCTCGACCATCGCCAATCGCTGGCTTGGGGAGCGGGTGATGCCGCTGCAATGGGCCGGGCTCGCGCTCGGCCTCGGCGGCGTGGTGATGATCCTGCACGACCGTCCCATGACCGGCGAGGCCGGACTTGGCTGGCTCGCCTCCGTGGTTTCGCTGGTCAGCATCACGCTCGGCACGCTCTATCAGCGGCGCTACTGCAACCAGATCGACTGGCGCGCCGGCAATCTCGTGCAATATGTCGCCGTCACTGTTTTCTTCGCGATCGGGGCCTTCCTGTTCGAAGACCGCGTGGTGCACTGGACGCGGGAGTTCGTGCTCGCGCTCGCCTGGCTCGCTGTGGCGCTCTCGATCGGATCGATCGGGCTGTTGTACTGGCTGATCCGCCACGCCGCGGCGACCTCGGTCGCGAGCCTGTTCTACCTGGTGCCTGCCGTGACCGCGTTGATGGCTTACGTGCTGTTCGGCGAGAAGCTCGATGCACTGGCGATCGCCGGCATGGCTATGTGCGCGGCTGCGGTGTTCGTCGTCAACCGGCGCTCGCAGGCAGCATGATCTTGCGATCAGCGCTTCGCGCGACGCGCGGCGATCGCGGCGCCGAACGCCCGCAGCGACTGCGCCAGCCACCAGCGCGTTGCGGCGCCCGCCGGGCGCGTGACGCTGTCGTCGAGGACGTAGAGGCGCACCACCAGTGCACTGGTATTCGCGGCGGCGTAGAGGGCGGAATGGTCGGACATGCGAAGGTGATCGCGAAACCAGACGATGGTGGGTGGCGCACTTGGTGTGGTCAGGGGCGTCCTCGTTTACGATTTGGAAAGCATGCCGGGCGCGGCGGTATGAATTGTCGTTAATGGGGTCGTAAGCCGATTGCACGAATATGCAGGAATGACGGGGGTATTCATGTCCAACGCCTTGACTGGGAAGTTCCTGCCGCAATTCAAGCTGGGCACCAAGGCCGTTCTGTGCGCCGTGTTGCTGATCGCTGTGAATACGGCGCTCGTGGTCGGTGCCGGCTATTGGTCGCTGACGTCAGCCTTCAATGATCGCGCATTGCGCGACATCGAGGTCAATCTGCGCACGCTGGCGCTGGCGTTTACCGAGACCGTTCCGGCCGCCAAGATCACGATGCGGGATGGCATGGTGGCGCGCGCCGAGATCCCGGAGATGCCCGACTTCAAGGATCACGCTATCGTTGATCGCGCGGTGTCCTATGTCGGCGGCAATGCGACCCTGTTCGTGTTCGACGA
Source organism: Bradyrhizobium diazoefficiens (assembly GCF_016616425.1). Taxonomy (NCBI): domain Bacteria; kingdom Pseudomonadati; phylum Pseudomonadota; class Alphaproteobacteria; order Hyphomicrobiales; family Nitrobacteraceae; genus Bradyrhizobium; species Bradyrhizobium diazoefficiens. Next base: position 4,673,532 of record NZ_CP067101.1, on the reverse strand, counting down.
TGCGAGCGGGCAGTTCGTGCGACGCTCGACCAATGTGAAAAAGGAAAATGGCGATCGCGCCGTCGGCACCAAGCTTGCCGCCGATCATCCGGGGCAGGCGGCGCTACGCCGGGGCGAGGCCTATAAAGGTCCGGCCTCGCTATTCGGCAAGACGTTCATGACCGCCTACTTTCCGATCGTGGACGCGGCCGGCAAGGTCGTCGGCATTCTCTATGTCGGCATCCCCATGATCCAGTACGAGAGCATGCTGGCCCACGCGATCGAGAGCATGGCGGTGGCCGCCGGTCTCGCCGCGCTTCTGGTGCTGGTCCTGACCCTGCTGGTCGTCCGCCGTGTCACCCGCCCGCTCACCTCGGTCGCACGCTCGCTCACGGCGCTTGCCAACGGCCAGAGCGACGTCGCGATCGAATGCGAGGATCGCGCCGACGAGATCGGCGAGATCGCCCGCACGGTCGCGGTGTTCAAGAGCAATTCGCTGGAGCGGGCGCGCCTGCGCAGCGAGCAGACGGCGGCCTCGGCCGCAGCGGTCGAGCAGCGCAAATCCGACCTGCGCAATTTCGTCGAGGAATTCCGCGGCAGCGTCGGCGGCATCCTCGACAAGGTGCTGACGTCGTCGGGCGAGTTCGAGCGCGTGGCGCGGCAACTCACCGACGCCGCACGCTCCACCGCCGATCTGTCGGCGCGGTCCGCCGGCGCCTCCGAAAGTGCCTCCGAGCACGTGCGTTCGGCGGCGTCGGCCTCTGACGAGCTGTCTCAATCGATCTCCGAGATCACCCGCCGGGTGCAGGAATCCAACGAGATTTCCGCCGAGGCGGTGCAGCAGGCCGAGGCGACCGACCAGCGCATCGCGCAGCTTTCGGAAGCCGGCGCCCGCATCGGCGACGTCGTCAAGCTGATCACCTCGATCGCCGAGCAGACCAACCTGTTGGCGCTGAACGCCACCATCGAGGCCGCGCGCGCGGGCGATGCCGGCCGTGGCTTCGCGGTCGTGGCCCAGGAGGTCAAGACGCTGGCCGGCCAGACCGCGAAAGCGACCGACGAGATCTCGAACCAGATCGAGAGCATGCAGCACGCGACCGAGGAATCGGTCGCCGCGATCAAGGCGATCAGCCAGACCATCGAGCGCATCAGCGGCATCGCCGGCTCGATCTCGGCGGCGGTCGAGCAGCAGAAAAGCGCGACCCACAACATCGTCGCCAGCGTCCGCGCGGCGGTGTCGGGCACGGCCGATGTCGCCGTCAATGTCCGTCATGCGGCCAAGGGCGCGAGCGAGACCGGCGAGACCTCGAGCCGGATGTTTGCATCAGCCCAGGCACTGTCGGGCGAGAGCCTGCATCTGAAGGCCGAGGTCGACGGCTTCCTCGACCGCGTGCGCGCGGCGTGATCTGACGCAGTGCATTTGCGGGACGGCCCAAAGGACCGAACTCTGGTGCGCAATTGCGCACCAGAGAATTTCGAGATTCCGGGCCCGGTGCTTGGCACCGCCCCGGAATGACAACGAGTTACTTCGGCTGCGGCACGATGCGGATGTAGGGCTTCGGCTCTTTCCAGCCCTGCGGATAGATCGTCTTGGCCTCGTCGTTGGAGACCGAGCCCGAGATGATGACGTCATCGCCCTGCGACCAATCGGCCGGCGTCGCGACGCGATGCTTGGCGGTGAGCTGGAGCGAGTCGATGGCGCGCAGGATCTCCTGGAAGTTTCGCCCTGTGGTCATCGGGTAGACCAGCACCAGCTTGATCTTCTTGTCCGGCCCGATGACGAAGACGTTGCGGACGGTCTGGTTGTCGGCCGGCGTGCGGGTGAGGGGATCGCCCGAGGTCGAGGCCGGCAGCATCTCGTAGAGCTTGGAGACGTTGAAATCGGTGTCGCCGATCATCGGATAGTTCGGCGCTGCGCCTTGCGTCTCCTTGATGTCCTCCGACCATTTGGAATGGCGGTCGACCGGATCGACCGAGAGGCCCATCAGCTTGACGCCGCGCTTGTCGAATTCCGGCTTCAGCTTGGCGAGAGCGCCGAGTTCGGTCGTGCAAACCGGCGTGAAATCCTTGGGGTGCGAGAACAGTAGCGCCCAACTGTTGCCGATCCAGTCGTGGAACTTGATCTTCCCTTCGGTGGTTTCGGCTTCGAAGTCGGGGGCGGTGGCGCCGATCGGAAGTGTCATGGTTCTACCTCATCTCGTTGAATTTACTGGAAAATTCGTCTCTGGCCGTCCCCCCTCATTATAGGGGCCTTACAAGGCTAAGTGAACGTCAACTGAACCGCCTCAAGTAAAATGTGAATTGCTTCCTTGAACGGCCGATTTTCTAGCAACTTATTGTTACAGCGGCACCTGCGGCGAAACAGCTCCACCCGGGCTTACACGGTCTCGCTCGCCCCGATAATGCCTTTTATGACTTCCATCACGCTCGCCCTGCGCTTCCTAGAACCAAACCGGTCCTGACAGCGACCAATTGGCAACCATCCAGGCAACCATCCAGGAAAGTCGCGACCCCCGTATCGAATCGTTAACCACCCCTTTACGTCGGCATGAAAATGCTGGCCGGTCAGAAGAAATCTGGAAGTGAACTATGTCTGCCGCTGCGCCTAAATCTGTCGAGTCGTCGTCCCTCGAGCCGTCCTGCCGCGATACCGCGGCCCATGCACTCTCCATCGTGCGCGACGGCGTGATCACGGGCGAAGGCCCGACCACCAAGGGCCGGGTCCACTTCTCCCGCTCGCTCGATGCCGATGACACCGCCTGGTGCAAGCGTATCCTGACAGCAGCGGCCGTCAACGACCAGCCGGTCAGCCGCGCCGAGGCCGAAGCCCTGTTCGAGATCAACGAGGCCGCGACCGAACGCACCGACGGCGGCCGCTTCGATGACCTGCTCGCCAAGGCCGTTGCCCATTATGCCGCAAGCGCCTCCGGCGTGAAGGTGCCGCCGCGCAGCGTCGCGCTGTCGGCGGACACCGATATCGAGAGCTGGGCGCCGTCCTATGCCTCGAAGGTCAACAGCGAGATGCTGGAGTGGATCGCCGGCCAGATGCGCGGCAAGCGTCACAACAACCGCCGCCTGATGGCGATGGTGGCGACCTTCCTCGGCGCCACCGCGCTGCCTCTGGCGGGCCAATTGCCGAACGTGTTCGACATTGGAATGTAGCATCTACGTCTCTCTCATGAGGACGCGATCGAGCGGCGGGGTTATTTCCCCGCCGTTTTTTGCTTATCGGTCTCCGCGTTGAGCCCAAGCTTGTCCATATCGAGCCCGAGCGTGCGGCTGGGGAAGCCGGCAGCGTCGAAATAGCGCTGGCTGCCGACGCGCTGGAAGTTCAGCACGGTCATCAGGCCACCCTCGGCGGGCTTGGACTTCAGCGTGCCGGCATAGGCCTTCGGCACGGTGCCGTTGGGCAGGGCCTCCGACATCACGCGGCCGACCAGGTCGCCGTTCCGCGCGCCGCGCAGGCCCATGAGCTGGGCTGCCGTCATGCCGACGTCGGCGTTGCTGACCGGAATCTCGTCGGCATAGCCGGCTTTGAAGTCCGGACCGATCGCGGCCATGAAGTTCATGGTGTCGCCGCGGCTGAAGCTGCCATGCATGCCCTGGCCCTGGCGCAGTACGGTGTCGGCGACCTGCACCGAGCAGTTGGTCGGCGCCTCGCCGCAATCGCTGGCATAGGAGCGGAAGTTGACGACGATCGAGGGCGTCGGCGTCGCCGCCTTGCCGCGCAGGTTGATGCTCGACAGCGGCAGCGTGCCCGGGAAGCGACCGAGCCGGTCGTCGACGAACAGGCCGGAGACATAGTCCTGCTCGAGCAGGGCCTTGATCGTTTTCGCCGCCAGCTTCTTGTCGCTGTTCGGCAGATAGACCAGATCCGAGCCGCCATTGGTGGCAACGACGAGGTCGGGCTTGGCCGGGTCCTTGCCGAGCACGCCGTTGCCGGCCCTGGGATGCTTGTTGCCTTCAACCTTCGCATTCTTGTCGTTGGGGTCGAACAGCGGCAGGTCGAGTGCCTTGGCGAGATCGAGCGCCAAAAAGCCCATCGGCAAGAAATCCTTCGGCGTGTCGTCATAGCTGACCTTGGCCGAGGGGCTGGTCTTGCTTTCCTTGGAGATCGTGGAGAAGCCGTGGTCGGCCTGGATCATGATGTTGGTGCTGGCGGCAAGGCCAAGCTCGTCCAGCGCCTTGCGAATTTGGGCGAGGTTGTCGTCGGCATTCTTGATGCTCGCCATTGAGCTCGGGCCATTGATGCCCGGCTTGATCTGGTTGAGGCTGTCACCCTGATTGTGCTGGGTGCCGTCAGGGTCGCGTGACCAGAACACCAGCACGAAGGGCTTGTTGCGCGCCTTGAACATCGGCAGCACCACCTTGGTGGCGACGTCGGCGAAATAGGCCTGCTGGGCGACGTTGGCGACCGTGGTGCCGGGCGTCTTGGCATCGCCCGCCTTGCCGTTGTCGCCGCGGCTGGGGGCGGCGAGGGCGAGGCCGGCCTTGGCGAGCGCATCCTTCATCTCGTCGGACAGCGCGACGCCATTCTTGCCGCCGGTCGAGTCGTCGATCACGATCGAATGCTGGCCGGGCTTCTCGGGATGATCGGTGTGATCGAACTGGTAGGTCGGGCCGACCTTGCCGATCGCCGCGGTGCTGAGGCCCTTGTCGCGGGCCATCTTCAAAATGGTCTCCTCGTTGAGATAATTGCCGCTAAAATGCTCGTCGATGTCGCCGAGCACGGCGTCGTTCTCGATGAAGGGCACCACGGTGTTGCCGGCGGGGACGGAGGTGTAGCTGGTCCAGATCGTGTTGGAGAACACGCCGGTATCGCCGAGATAATGACCGGTCGACATGGCCGAGCCATTGGCCATGGTGAAGGTCGGGAACAGCGAGTGCGGATTCTTGAAATTGACGCCCTTGTCGCGGACCTCGGCCATCGCCGGCGCCGTTTCGGGGGTGACCTTCAGCGCGCGCAGGCCGTCCGGAATGAACAGGATCAAATTGCGGGGCGTATTGTTCTGGGCGGAGGCAAGTCCGGTGGACAGCACTGTCAGTCCGGCGGACAGCAACACCAGTGAACGGCGCATCAGATCTCTCCCTGAGGTGAGGCGGCATGGCCGCGACCGCGGCCTCGGCCTCGTTTAATTTCGCTGCATGACAGTTTCGTTACAAGTGTGGAGAGCTATGCAAAGAAGAGTGGGGGAGCGGAGTTTTCGCTTACACCTGCATCAACACCGTCATCGCGAGCGGAGCGAGCGGTAGGATGGGTAGAGCGAAAGCGAAACCCATCAATACTTCATTCGCGCTGAAACGTGATGGGTTTCGCAAGTGCTCTACCCATCCTACGGCCTCGCAGACACGCCTTCGCATCCTCGCGGCGCATCTCGCCCGAGCTTTGCTTCGTCGCGTCACCCTCGAATGAAAGAGGGCGCAGGGAAGGCCGGGAGCCGGCTGGCACCCGCGGTCCACTGTGCGAAGTCTTGGTAAGAAATCTGCACAGCGGCATACAGGTGAAGCCAGGACATCCCGGCCGTCCCTGCGCAGTGGTTTTACGGCTTATGTCGTGATCTCCCCGGGGAGCGATGCACTATTGCCCCCGTCGCCTTGCGGATGGCTGATGCGCGCGGTCCGGTTGGGCCGCACACATCACCGCAAGACTTGGCGCACAGACCCCGGGCGCCAGGACGGCACGATTTCGCCGTACGCGGGTCACACCGGTCGTATGCGCGAAGCCTTCGCTCACGGTTGCCCGCCCTGCAAAAAAGCCGATCGCGCCGATGTCACCTGCGTCCACCGCCGCCCGGCCCGCGTTCGTGACGATCGCGATACGCCCCTCTTCCTTGGGCCGGGTTGCGGCGACACATACGCCGTTTCCGAATTTCGGTAAAGCGAAATATTTTCGCCGCCGCGTGTTGACCCACCGCTGGCGTGTTTTGCCCGTCGGGCAATGCAAGGGCTTGTGGCCCCGACATCCAATCGGGCGCGGTCGGCTGCGCAAACATCAGGGTCGCTGATTCACGAAGGCCCACCGTCGGTCATGGACGGTGGGCCTCGCGTCAAGCGGCCTTGCCAGCGACAGTTGCCGCTCAGGGGACCGTTGTTGTTGCCGTCGGCGTTCTTGCCGCACCGGTTCCCCCGTTAATCCCGTGCCTTAACCAATAATTAATTATACGTTTGCGGGAGGGCGACGGCCCGGCCTAGCGTAGCTGTGGGGAGCCGCTATCGCCTGGCCAAACGAGTTGGTGCGTATCATGACCTATAGAATGCACGGTGCCTTGCTCGCCTCGTTCAGCGCAGCCGCGCTGCTCCTCAACCCCAATGACAGTTTTGCTAGGCCCGGCGGCGCTGCGCCGCATGGGCTGAGTGTCGCGCCTTCCGGCGCAATGGCGCGTCGGTCCATCGCGCCGGGCGCCCGGTTCCACCGGCGCAGCAATCCCTGGGTCTACTGGCCCGGCGGCGGCGCCTTCTTCTACGACGGTGCCAGCTACAGCCAGCCCTTCGTCGATGCCGGGCAGCCGGTCTCCACCGACGTGCGCTACACCTACACCTATGACGTTCCCTGGGACTGGACGCATCGCTTCCCGCCGAACGTCGTGCCGTCCGACCGGCCCTATGTGCCGAGTTGCCCGACGGAGCAGGTGACGGTGCCCGGCCGCGGCGGCAGCGAGCACACCGTCAACATCATGCGCTGCTACTGAGCTAACCCAGTTCGAAGCTGGTCCGGCCGAAGACGCGGTCGATGCGCAGCGGCGGGATTGCTCCCGTGTACATCCGCGCCGTCTCGAACACCGGCTTGAGACCGAGGGCCTCCGCGAGCGCGATGGCCCCGCGATTGACGGCGGGGACGTCGAGGAATACCTCGCCGCCATCCGCGCTTGCCAGCAGAGCTTGCACGATCGCCTCCGCCGCCGCGCGGTCGTCGGCGACGAGTCGGCGGATCTGCAAGTCGCTCATCTCGCATTGCTCATGACGGAGGTCCTTCGACCATGGACCTGCCGACAAGTCTGGCTGTAGAAGGCCTCATGATAGGCCGAGCCTACGGCTCGCCTCAACTCAAGGGATGATCGGTCATGGCAGCAGAAAAGGTTGCGCTCGTCACCGCCGGCGGCAGCGGCATGGGGGCAGGGGCTGCGCGGCGGCTGGCAGCGGACGGGTTTCGCGTCGCGATCCTGTCGTCCTCCGGCAAGGGCGAGGCGCTGGCGGCCGAGCTCGGCGGGCTCGGCGTCACCGGCTCGAACAAGTCGAACGACGATTTGAAGCTTCTCGTCGACGGTGCGATGGCGAAGTGGGGACGGATCGACGTGCTCGTCAACAGCGCCGGGCACGGGCCGCGCGCGCCCATCACCGAGATCACCGACGAGCAGTGGCACACCGGCCTCGACACTTATCTCCTGAACGTGATCCGGCCGACGCGGCTGGTGACGCCGCTGATGCAGGCGCAAAAGGGTGGCGCCATCGTCAACATCTCGACGGCCTGGGCGTTCGAGCCCAGCGCGATGTTCCCGACCTCGGCGGTGTTCCGCGCGGGCCTTGCCGCCTTCACCAAGATCTTCACCGACACCCATGCTGCCGACAACATCCGCATGAACAACGTCCTGCCGGGCTGGATCGACAGCCTGCCGCAGCAGGACGCGCGCCGCGACAGCGTGCCGATGAAGCGCTACGGCAAGGTCGAGGAGATCGCGGCGACGATCTCGTTCCTGGCCTCTGACGGCGCGGCTTACATCACCGGCCAGAACATTCGCGTCGACGGCGGTCTGACGCGCTCGGTCTGAGGCGGGGGCTCGACCGCCGCTTGAGGGCTCGACGCAACTTCACTTAGCCGATGAGCTAACAATTGTTGACGCGGATGCGCGGGGGCGTCTATAGTTAGCCTCATGGCTAACCAATCGCCTCGCCTCGACCAGGTTTTCGCTGCGCTTGCCGATCCGACGCGGCGGGCGATCGTGATGCGGCTGTGCGCCGGCGAGGCCTCGGTCGGCGAACTTGCCGATCCCTTCGACATGGCGCTGCCGAGCTTCATGAAGCACATCCGTGTGCTGGAGACGAGCGGGCTCGTTCTGTCGGAGAAATCCGGCCGCGTTCGCACCTGCCGCCTCAGCCCGGACGCGCTGCTCGGCGCGGAGGACTGGTTCCAGCGGCAGCGCGCGATCTGGGAGGCGAGGCTCGACCGGTTCGAGGCCTACGTCATGACGCTGAAGAAAGAGAAGGAAAGGGCGGCCATCAAGCGGCCGTCCCGCACAACCAAACGGAAAGGTGCTAAGTGATGACGAGTTCTGGCAATCCCGCTCTGTCGCAATGGTCGCTGGACCGCGAGATCGTGATGTCGCGCGTGATCGACGCGCCGCGCGATCTGGTGTTCGAGGCGTGGTCCGACCCGAAGCATCTGCCGCAATGGTTCGGGCCGAAGGGATTCAAGGTCGAGACCTTCGAGATCGACGTGCGCGTCGGCGGCGTCTGGCGCTTCAACATGATCGGCCCCGACGGCACGGTCTATCCGAACCGCATGCGTTTCCGCCGCATCGAGCGGCCGCACCTGATGGAGATGGATCACGGCGTCGACCAGGACGAGGATCCCGGCATGTTCCGCTTCACCGTCACCTTCGCCGAGCAGAGCAACGGCAAGACGGTGCTGATGATGCGGCAACTGGCTTCGACCACCGCGCAGCGCGATGGCATGATCGGCTTCGGCGCGGTCGAATATGGCTACCAGACGCTGGATAAGCTGGCGGCGTATGTGGCGGGCATGAAGGGGTAATCGCAGCCCGAACCCGCGCCTGTTCCCACGAACTTTCGGCGAGGCGCGGCGGTTCAGCGGGAATGGATGCTACGAGCCGTGCCAGCGCCGCCGCGGCGCGTACATCGGATGCAGACTGTGGCCGAACTCTTCGGCGAGCAGACGCAGGGAGATGTCGTTCGATCCGCCGGGCCCGTAGGGCGAGATCAGCCGCACCAGGCGCGAGGGCCCGGCATCCTCGGCCAGTGCCGTCAGGCCCGAGCTGGCGACGAGGCCGCCTGCGAGCGTGCCCAGCACGGTTCGGCGAGTGACCTTGAATGATGCCACTCGTCCTCCCTTGTTGTTGGTCTTCCTGTTAGTTCAGATCACCTTTCGCTCCTCGAGCGGTCCAGCCATGTCATGTCCAGGCGCTTGTGATTGTCTTGGTTTTGCGCGTCGACGTCGTGGGCTCTGCCTGCCCGACGACGGCGCGGATGCTGTCGGCGAGCGCCGCAATGCGCGGACCGATCTCACCCTCCAGCTGACCCTGCTGGAGCCGGAATGCGGGGATGCCGCAATTGATCGAGAACGACTGCTTCGATTCGCTTGCGTGAAACAGCGGTGCGGCGACGGCATGGATCGAGGCCATGTACTCGCCCCAGCAGGTGCAGAAGCCGCGGCTTTTGCATTGCGCGATCCCGGCCCGGTAGTTGTCGCGAAACGCCGACCATAGCTCGTTATCTTCGGCGGCGATGTTTCGCTCGAGCCGGTCTGCATCGGCCGGCGGCAAGGTTGCTGCCGCGGCGCGGCCCATGGCGGTCATGACCACGGGGATCGGCATGCCGATGTCGGGCACGTGCGGACCGACGTCGCCGGAGCGCGCGGTCTCGACATAGATCATCGAGGTGGCGTCGAGCAGGCCGATCGAGACCGTGCCGCGGACGCTGAGCGCGAGCTCCTGCATCATGGGCCGCGCCATCTGGCGGAATTGCATTCCGGCGAGCAGAGGATGCGCGATCCGCAGCGCCCGCGCAGCGACGCGGTACTTGGCCCGCTCGGCGTCATAGCGGAGGTAGCCGAGCTCGGCCAGCGTGTGGGTCAGCCGCGCCACCGTTGGCCGCGGGATGCCCGTCAGCGTCGACAGCTCCATGTTGCCGAGCAGCATGCTCCCGGCCTTGAACGCCTCGAGCACGACGAGCCCCTTTGCCAGCGTCGTGGCGAAGGCGGCATCATCGACGCTCTCCGCCAGCACTGCGGCGGCGGAGGAGAGCGGGTGCCGCGGTTTGGATGAATCTGTCCGAGCCATTCGGAAATATCAGACAAGGCGAGCGGTCCTGTCCATTTAGTTCCGAATTAACGGTAAAATTGTCCGACATGTGGACAACGACATGACGCGAGCATTGCGTTGGAGGACGCGCTGGACCGACCGAACACACAGATTTTTGTCGCGATTCCATGGTGTCTTGTGACAGGATTATTACGACGACATGTCAGATCGATAATTTGTGGAGCGGTTCATGTTGCAGTGGCAGGCGAGGTCAAATCCCCTTGCGTGGTGGTGGGGATCGCTCACGCTTGTGAGCAGCGCCAATATCCTCGTCTGGTTCATGCTCTACCGCGAACTCTACCCGACGGTCGCGGGCAGTGTCGGCGGCGGCTCGGACGTCGGGCTGATGTTCCTGCTGTGCGCCGGCTATGTGTTCGGCTGCGCATTCCGCTCGTTCCTGCCGCGTGCCGACGTGCAGCGCATCTGCCTGTTCGACACCTGGCTCTCCAGCGTCTTCGTCGGGCGCTCGGTCGCGACGGTGGCCGAAGTCTGCTTCGCCGCGCAATGGGCTATCATCCTGCATCAGCTCGGCGTCATGACCGGCGCCGAGACGGCCGTGAACATCGCGCTCGTGATCGTGCCCATCATCATCATCGCGGAATGCTTCTCCTGGTACGCGGTGGTGACGACCAATTTCCTTTACAACGCGATCGAGAACTCGCTGTGGGCGGTGACCTTCTTCCTGGCCGGTATCGCGCTGTGCCGCTTGATGCCGGAATTCCAGGGCTTGGTGCGCTGGGCGCTGATCGCGGGCATCGTCGGCATCGCCTGCTTCCTGGCCTTCCTCGTCACCATCGACGTGCCGATGTATCTCAGCCGCTGGCGGGCAGGGCACGCCGAGGGCAATACGTTTCTCGGCTTCCTCGAAGGCCTGCACGACGTCTCAACGCGTTGGGTGGTGACTCACGACATCGCGCATTGGAAGGGCGAGCTGACCTGGATGTTCCTGTATTTCAGCGCCGCGGTGTGGTCGAGCCTCGCGCTCTGCGCGTTCTACGCGATGGAAGGCCATCTGACGCGTTATCTGGCGTAAGCGATCACGCCTCGCCGAGATCGACCTGCGTCAATAGTCCCTGGCGCAGCGCCAGCCGGACCAGCTCGATGTCGGAGCCGACGCCGAGCTTGTCCTTGATCAGGGAATGCAGGTTCGCCACGGTCTTCGGGCTGACATGGAGCGTCTCGGCGATCTCCTCCGTCGTCTGTTCGGCGAGCAGAAGCCGCAACACCTCGAACTCGCGCGCCGTGAGAACGTCGGCGGCCGAGCTTTCGCCGCCGATCCGGCTCAGCGCGAGCTCGTGATCGATGTCGGGACTGATGGCGATCTTGCCGGCGAGCACGTCCATCACGGCGCGCACCAGCGTTTCCGGCGGGCTGGTCTTGGTGACGTAACCCCTGGCCCCGGCGCGGATCGCCTGCACGGCGAAGCCCACATTCTGGTGCATGGTGAAGATCAGGATCCTTGCGCCCTTGTCCCACTGCCTGATCCGCCTGACGGCCTCGATGCCGCCGATACCGGGCATGCTCAGGTCCATGATGACGAGATCGGGTGTCTCGGCTTTGTACAGACGATAGGCTTCGGCGCCGTCGGCGGCTTCGGCGACGACGCGCAGGCCCGGCTGCTTCTGGAGCACGGAGCGATAACCCTCGCGGACGACGGAATGGTCGTCGACCAGCAGGATGGACGCATCGGCGGCGCTCACGCCGCATGCTCCAGCAATTGCCGCTCGGCGGCGGCGAGCGGAATGACGACGCGCAGTGCCGAACCCCCGTTGGCGCCGACTTCAAAGTTCATCCGGCCGCGCAAGGCCGCAACGCGCTCGCGCATGCCGAGCAGGCCCATGCCGGATTTGGCGGACGCATCGCCCGGCCGGCCGTCGTCCTCGATGGCAAGCGCGATCTCGTTGGCCGCCATCGTCAAATTGAGATCGACCTTGGTGGCGCCGGCATGCTTGGCGGCGTTGGTGAGCGCCTCCTGCACGATGCGGTAGAGGTTGGCGCTGATCGCAGCGGGCAGGGTCTCGAACGCGCCGTCGAAATGGATCGTGAAGCGCGTCTCGCCGCGGCTGCGTCCGTTCCAGCCCGCGACGAGGCCTTCCAGACTCGCGACGAGCCCGAGTTCCTCGACGTCGGGCGGGCGGAGCCGGAACAGCGCGCCGCGCAGCGTCTCCATCATGCCGGTCGCCGTCCGCGCGATGGCGTCGCATTCGCCGAGCAGGGCGGGGCAGTCCTGCGCGGCGGTCTGGCGGGCGGACGAGGCGAGCGCACGGATGGCGGCGAGCGACTGGCCGAACTCATCGTGCAGCTCGCGCGCCAGATGGCGGCGCTCGTCGTCCTGCAGCGCGATCAGCTTCCGCGTCAGCTCGCTGCGTTCGGTAAGCGCGGTGTCGAGGCTCTCGGCGAGATGATTGAAGACGTCGCGGATGGCGGAGAGTTCGGCGAGGTCGAACGGCGGCAGTCGCGCGGCGAGGTCGTCTGCGGCGATGCGCTCGAGGCCTGTCCGGATCAGGCGCGTCGGGCGCAGCGCGCGCGCCAGCGCGGCATAGACCAGCAGGCACAACAGCGGCAGCGCGATCGCGAGCGCGATCATCAGCCGGCCGGCCTCGTGCCAGGCCTCCGCCGTCTGTACGGCCGGGTCGACCGAGACCACGGTCTCGCCGAGTTTCGCGCCGCGCACGATCACCGGCCGTGCCGCCTCGCGGCCGGGGTCGAACAGGCTGCGATAGAAGGCTGCGAAAAGCTGCGGCGGCGGGCTCGACGGGGCCGGCGCACCGCTGCAGAAGCGCTGAAGCATGTCGCCGTCCACGCCGCGGAATCCCAGACACAGGCCGGGCGTCATCACATAGGCCGAAACGGGGTCGAGGTTGGGGAAGTCCGAGCGCGGGCTGGCCATCCACTGAACCTTGCCCTGTTGCAGCTCCAGCGTCTTCGCCACGATCGCGGCGATGCCGTCGATGCGCGCATGGGCTGCGCGCTCGGCCGTAACGAGGAAATAGGCGGAGATCGCAGCGAAGCAGGCGGCCGATATCGCAGCCACACGCAACGTCAGACGGACCTTGAGATCGAATCTCGGACGGTTCCACATCGGGGGCACCTGTGCGAACGGGTTTGTCGCCTGCGCATTAAACGGCAGAACGCCAGCCGCGGAAAGCGCTCCGCTCTACCGCAATGCAATGTCGTGAAATTTTCCCGCGGCTCGCCGGGACGGTGCCCGTTGCAGCGGCTCCGGCTGCCGCCGAAATTTGCGAACCGCTCCAGCTGCGAGGCCCCGCTCATGCACCTCTCCCAACTGATCCTCCCCGCTTTTTTCCTCGCTGTCCTCGTGGACATCCAGCCTGCTGGCGCGGGCATCGAGGCGGCCGCGACAGCGCCGGTCGGCGTGGCGATCGAGGATTTCCAGTATCTGGACACGTCCGGCGAGCCGGTCGACCAGACCGCCGCCCATCAAAAGCGGCTGGGCGCGTTCATGGTCGCGCTGCGGCGGGATGTCGGGGCGGACAAGCGCTATCAGCTCACGCCCGCGGGACAAGCCGAGGCAAAATTCAAGGTCGTCGGCGGCGTCCAGAAGACGAGCACGCTGGTGCAATGGGCGCGAGTCGCCGTGATCGATACCGGGGCCAGGAAGGTCCTGTTCGAGAAGCTCTACACTTTCCGCGGCGACAACGACGAGGCCTGGGACCGCGCCGAGCGGTTCGTCGCCCGCGAGATCATCGCGGCGCTCGCGCGGCCCGCGCCGGTTGCGCTTGCCGTGTTCGAGTTCGAGCTCGAGGACATGACCGCCGCCTCGGCGGGCACCTCGGCCACTTCGGATGCATCGTACCTGGCCGAGGTCACCGCCGGCGTGCGCGACGTTCTCGGCCAATCCGGCGGTTATCGCATCGTCGACGTCGGCGGCGCGAGCGGCGAGCCGGTGAAGGCGCGCACTTTACGCGACTGCGGCGGCTGCGAGGCGGCGATTGCGAAAGAGCTCGGCGCGGATCAATCGTTGATCGGCGTGGTACGGCGGATCAGCCGCACCGAATACACGCTCGGCTTCCAGGTTCGCGATGCCCATACCGGGGCGGTGCTGGCGCGCGGCGACAGCGGCTTGCGGCTGGGCGCCGACTATTCGTGGAAACGGGGTGCCGTGCGGCTGGTCAGCGACCGGCTGATCGAGAGCCAGCAGGCAGCCGACGCCTCTAAAAAGTAAGCTGCACCTTCATCGATCGCGAGCGGTCGCTGGCGAGCTCGAAGGCGGCCACCGCGTTTTCGAACGGCATGGTGGCCGTGATCAGCGGCTTCACGTCGATCAGGCCTTCGCCCATCAGGCGCACCGCGAGCTCGAACTCCGGGTCGAAGCGGAAAGTGCCGCGGAGCTGCAATTCCTTGGCGACAATGGAATTGATCGGCAGCGTCATCTCGCCGCCGAGGCCGAGCTGCACGAGGGTGGCGCCCGGCCGCAGCACGTCGAGCGCGGTGCGGAGCGCTGCCTGGTTGCCGGAGGCTTCGAACAGCGTGTCGAACACGCCCTTGCCGGCGCGCCAGGGATCCAGCGCTGCGGCATCGGCCGCGACGTTGATGGCGTGACTGGCGCCGAGCTTTCTGGCGACCGCGAGCGGCGCCTCGGCGACGTCAGTCACCACGATCTCGGCGGCGCCGCCGAAGCGCGACACCAGGATCATCAGCGCACCGATCGGGCCGCAGCCGGTGATCAGCACGCGCTTGCCGAGCAGGGGGCCTGCCTGCCTGCCGGCATGCAGGCACACCGCCAGAGGTTCGGCGACCGCAGCTTCCGCCAGCGAGAGCTTGTCCGAGATCGGCACGGCCTGCGAGGCCTCGACTGTGATGAATTCGCGAAAACCACCTTGCACATGGGGAAAGCGCATCGCGCTGCCGAGGAAGCGCATGTCGAGGCACTGGTTGCGCATGCCCTCCTGGCAATGCAGGCACTGGCCGCACGGCCTGCTCGGGTTGACCGCAACGCGCGCGCCCGGCGTCACGTTGGTGACGCCCTCACCAACGGCTGCGACCACGCCGGCGATCTCGTGGCCGAGCGCCATCGGCTGCTGGATGCGCACGACGCCGAAGCCGCCGTGATGGTAGTAGTGCAGGTCGGAGCCGCAGATGCCGCCATTGGCGATCTTGACGCGGACCTCGCCCGGGCCGGGGGCCGGATCGGGGTAGCTGTCGATCCGCAGGTCTTTAGGGGCGTGGATGACGACGGCGCGCATGGTTGCTGTTCCCTTGTTCGCGATCACATCGCGGCGATCATGCCGCCGTCGACATAGATGATCTGGCCGTTGACGTAGGTGGACGCATCCGACGCCAGGAAGATCGCCGCGCCCACCAGCTCGTCCGGCCTGCCCCAGCGCTTCGACGGGATGCGGCCCATCAGCCAGTTGTTGAAATCTGTATTGTTGACCAGCGCCTCGTTCATGTCGGTCAGCATATAGCCAGGGCCGATCGCGTTGGCCTGAATGCCGTGCTGGGCCCATTCCACGGCCATTGAACGGGTCAGGTTCTTGATGCCGCCCTTGGCGGCGGTGTAGGGCGCGATGGTGGGACGGGCGAGCTCGCTGCCGAGCGAGCCGATATTGATGATCTTTCCGTGCTTGCGCGGGATCATGCGCCTGGCCGCCTCGCGACCGATCACGAAGGCGCTGGTGAGGTTGGTCTCGATCACCTTGCGCCACTCGTCGGTGGTGAACTCCACCAGCGGCTTGCGGTGCTGGATGCCGGCATTGTTGACGACGATGTCGACGGCGATCCCTTGTCCGTCGAAGTCGTTGAAGGCGGCGACGATCGCGGGCTCGTCGGTGACGTCGAACGCGGCGCCTTCAGCCAGATAGCCGGCGGCGCGAAACTCGGCGACAGCCTGCTCGACGCGCCTGGGGTCGACGCCGTTGAGGATGATCCTGGCGCCGGCCTTCGCCATGCCCTCGGCGATGGCGCGGCCGAGACCGCGGGAGGAGCCGGTCACGAGCGCCGTGCGGCCGGAGAGATCGAAGAGGGAGGTGCTCATATCGGAAGGTCCTTAGGCGTTGGAGCGGCGCACGGTGAGATCGGAGCGGTCGAAGACGGCAGGCAGAAGGTCGACGCCGAGACCGGGGCCTTCCATCGGATAGACGAAACCGTCCTTGATGTCAGGCATCGCGGTGACGAGCTCATTGTACCAACCCTTGTAGAACGCGCGCACCGATTCCTGGATCAGCGTGTTGGGCTGGCTGAACGACATGTGGATGGCGGCGATGAAGCCGATCGGGCCAATGCAGTCATGAGGAGCAAAAGGCCGGTGATAGGTCTCGGCCATCGCCGCGATCTTGCGGCCCTCGGTGAGGCCGCCAGTCCAGCACAGATCGGCCATCACCACGTGCATGGCGTCGCGGTCGAGCATGTCCTTGTAGGGGAAACGCGAGCCCAGCGTCTCGCTGGCGCAGACCCAGACATCGGTCGAGCGCGCATATTCAGCCAGCGCCTGCGGCGAGTTCATCCGGATCGGATCTTCGTACCAGGTCGGCTTGTAGGGTTCGATCGCACGCGCGATCTGCTTTGCGGTCGGCAGATTCCAGAGCGAGTGGAGCTCGACCATGATCTCCATCTTGTCGCCGACCGCCTTGCGGATCTTCTCGAACGGCTCGAGCGCCTGCTTCATCTGGGCGGCGGTGACGTAGAGCCCTTTGTTCTCCTGGGCCGCCGGATCGAACGGCCAGATCTTCATCGCGGAGATACCGCTTTCCAAAAGACTTTCGGCCAGCGCGTCGGCTCGGTGCATGAAGCCATCGAGATCTTCATAGGGGCCCTTCGCGGCGCCGAGATTCCAGTTCGCGACCGGGCTGATATTGGTCGAGCGGACATATTGCGTGCCGGCGCAGGTGTTGTAGATGCGCTGCTTGTCGCGGCAGAGGCCGCCGAGCATCTGGTGCACCGGCTGATGGCAGACCTTGCCGAACAGGTCCCACAGCGCGATGTCGATCGCGGAGGCCGCGCGATATTCGACCCCGGTGGAGGACTGCGCCATCGGCAGGTTCAGCATGTCGCGATGGATCGCTTCGATGTGCAGCGGATTGCGGCCGAGCAGGCGGCCGGCAAAGGTGTCGTGGATCTGCGCCTCGACCGCGCCGGCGCCATAGAAGGTCTCGCCGAGCCCGATCACGCCGGCGTCGGTGTGAATGCGCACCCAGATGACGTTGGAGAATTCTTCGGTGCGCAGGGTCTCGATCGACATGATCTTCACGGCAGCAATCCTCCCGGCGGGGTTCATAGCGCCCGCTTTGTTTGTCATTTCTGCGGTTGTCATTTCTGCGCCGTCATTGCCGGCGGCAGTCATACGCTTGCTTGTAATATATCACAATATGTTTTAGGGATATCACGAATACGGCGGCGCCTCGCGACGAGAGCGTGGGCTGACGGGAGGACGACATGGCACGGCGCAAGCGCGCGCTCGAAGTGGTGAGAAACGACGAGGACGGCGAGGGCAGGCCCTCACGGCGCAACCGCCTCAACTTCTTCGAGCTGGCTTATCAGAAGATCGAGGAGCTCCTCGTCCATTGCGAACTCAAGCCGGGTCAGTTCATGACCATGCTGGAATTGCAGGAAATCACCGGCTTCGGCCGCACGCCGGTGCACCATGCCGTCAACCGTCTCTCCGCCGACACGCTCATCATCATCCGTCCGCGTCACGGCCTGCATATTGCGCCGATCGATCTGGCGCGCGAGCGCATGCTGCTGGCCTTGCGCCGCGACATGGAGCGTTTCGTGATCCGCCTCGCGGCCGATCGCGCCAGCCTTTCGCATCGCAATCAGGCGCTTCACATCGAGCGGCTCCTGCGCGAGCGCCGCGCCAGCCTGAGCCTCGACGAATTCAACAGCATCGACCGCCGCATCGACGCGCTGGTGCTGGAGGCGGCCGGCGAGCCGTTCCTGGTGCACACGCTGCGGCCGCTGCACACGCTGTACCGGCGCATCGGCTACATCCACCACCGCTTCATGCCGGGACAGACCGAGCTATCAGGCACGATCGATCGCCATCTGGCCATTCTCAACGCAGTGGCGAACCGCCGCGTCGAGGACGCGGTGAAGGCGAGCGATGCGCTGATCGACTACATGGACGCGATATTCACGGGAATGGAGGCGGGGATCGATCCGCGCCTGCTCGATTGCAGCATCGAGCCGCTGCTCGGCGCCTAAAGCGCGATGAGATCAGGATGAATCGTCGTCGCGCTTTAGCTCGTCCTTTGAGCATGATCGTTTCGGAAAACTTCCTGTTCCCGACGGTGTTCGCCGCGATCCGGCAGGCGAATGCGACGCTGATGGTCGCGATCTCTCCGCTGATCGGATTGCTCGCCGCGATCTTCATCCTGCCGGAAATCTACGGCTACGAGAACGATTAACTGCAGCGCATTACCTGATCGCGGCAGCCAATGCCGCGATCAGGGCGGGCGGGGTTACAAGCATACCGAGCTTGAGGAACGGCCAGGCGCCGACTTCGATCTTTTCCCGCCGGAGCGCGACCAGCCAGAGGATGGTGGCGAGCGATCCGGTCACCGATAGATTGGGGCCGAGGTCGACGCCGATCAGGATGGCACTGACGACAGGCGCCGGCAAATGATCGCTGGCGGCGACCGAACCGGCGACGAGGCCGACCGGAAGGTTGTTGGCGATGTTGTCGGCGAGCGCGGTCGCAATGCCGACGCTCCAGGCCGCCTTCGGGATCGATTGCGCTACCGCCTGGTGGAGCAGAGCGCTGAGTTGGCCGATCACGCCGGTCTTCACCAGCGCTTCCACCATGACAAAGAGTCCGCCGACCAGCGGCAGCACGCTCCAGGAGACACCATGCAGCACGGGCAGAGGCGATTGACGGTTGATCAGCAACACGATCGCTGCGGTCGTCACGCCGCAGATGAGGGTCGGCAGACCCAATTGCAGATCGAGGGCCGAAGCCCAGATCAGCACGATCCCGATGGCGCCGATGCCATAGGCCGTCAACAGGCCGCCGCGGCCGAGTTTGGGATGAGGCACCCGCGTTTCGATGGTTTCGTCCCTCAACTCGCGGTGCAAGGCAAGGCGGAGTGCGACATAGGTGAGAACGATCGAGGCAAGGGACGGCAGAGCGAACTGGCGCAGCCAAGTCCCCAGATGCGGCATGTTCTTGCCGAACACGACGAGATTGGCCGGATTGGAGATCGGCAGCACGAAGCTCGCGGCATTGGCGATGAAGGCGCAGACGAAGAGGTAAGGCAGCGGTTTTGCGCCGGCCGCGCGTGTCGCGGCATAGACGGCGGGCGTCAGCACGATCGCGGTGGCGTCGTTCGAGAGCAGCACCGTCACCAGTGTGCCGACGAGATAGATCAGCAGGAACAGCCGCTGCGGCGAGCCGCGTGCATGCTCGACCGCAAACGCGGCCAGATAGTCGAACAGTCCTTCGAGCCGCGCCAGCTCGGCGATCAGCATCATGCCGATCAGGAAGAGGTAGACGTCGACGCCCTTTTCGATGCCGGCGAGCGCATCCCGCCATGGCAGCAAGCCGAGCAGCACCAGGGCGCTCGCGCCGATCACGGCCCAGATCGCCTCGGGCAGGCGAAACGGCCGGATGATAACGCAAGCGGTCGCGACGACGATGATGCTCCAGGCCCAGATGGCGTCAGACGGCACGTTCAGCCCTTGATGTGAATTGAGTTCATTCGGCAGCGATAGCGGATGTCGGCGCCGCTGTCTCCTTCTGTGGGCGTGGGGCGCCATGCCGTGTCTCAGGCAGGGCGAGGAGACATATGACGGCGCCGATTGCGGCGACGACGCCGAGGCTGATGAACGCCGCGCCGTAGCCGGCGCCGACCACGACGAAGCCGGCCAGCGTCGTCGACAGCGCAGCGCCAATGCTCTGGGCGGTCATGACGGCGCCCTGCGCGACGTTGTAGCGGCCGGTGTTGCGCATGAGATCGGCGACGACGACAGGAAAGATCGCGCCGAAGATGCCGGCGCCGACACCGTCGAGAAGCTGCACGCCAACCAGCCAGAACGGATTGTCGGAGAGGGTGTAGAGTGCAGCGCGGATCGGTAGGATCAACAGCGCAGCGAGGAAGAACCGTTTGTGGCCCCAGCGGTCGGCCCTGGCACCGACCAGCATGGCAAACGGCACCATCACCAATTGCGCCGCGACGATGCACGCCGACATCAAGCTGGTGCCCATGTTCTTGTCCTGCAGCGCCAGTTTTTGCCCAACCAGCGGCAGCATCGCCGCGTTGGAGAGGTGGAAGAGAAGCACACAGACCGCAAAGACGAGCAGGGGGCGGCAGGTCAGGAGCACGGCGATGCCCGATGGCGCGTCCTGCTGCGCATCTGTGTCGGCATCATGCAGCCCGCGGGCGAGGTCGTGGTCGATGGCCCGTTCGGGGATCGCCAGGATGCTGACGAGGCTCGCGATCGCCATGGCTCCGAGAAGGTAGAACACGACGGTCGGTCCGAACCAATAGGCGGAAAGGCCGGCCAACCCCGCCGCGACCGCGTTGCCGGCGTGATTGAAAGTTTCGTTACGGCCGATCCGCCGGGTGAAATTGGAATGGCCGAAAATGCCGAGCGAAACGGCGGCGATCGCCGGCGGGAAGATGACAGCGGCCGCCTGGGCGATTCCCTGCGAGATCGCAACTGGCCCGAAGCTCGGAAACAACGGCAGGGAAAGCGAGGCAAGGGTCACCAAGATCGCGGCGATCACCATCACGAGCCGCTTCGCTCGTGTCGCATCGACCAGCGCCCCCGCCGGTGTCTGCGCCACGATGCCGGCGATGGTCGCGATCGACATCACGAGGCCGATCCGCGCCTCGTCCCAGCGCTGCTCGGTGAGGAGGTAGACGGCGAGATAGGGTCCGAGCCCATCGCGGACGTCGGCCAGGAAGAAATTCGCCGCATCCAGTGCGCGGCCGGCCTGCCTCGCCTGATCGGGGCCTTCGCTCGACATCGATGTCCCGATCCAGGCGGAATTGCCCCGGCAGAAACTCACGTCTGGGCACCTTTGTTCCGGCTCAGAATTTCACCGCCAGCAGCACCGCGCCGGCGCCGATCATGGCGATGCCGGTCCAGCCCTGCGCGCTCGGTCGCTCGCCGAGAAAGGCAAAGGCGAACAGCGCGACCAGTACGACGCTGAGCTTGTCGATCGGGGCTACGAGCGTCGCGGGCCCGAGCTTCAGCGCCCGGAAATAGCACAGCCAGGACGCGCCGGTTGCAAGCCCGGACAGCACAAGAAACAGCCATGTTCTCGACGAGATCGCCGATGGCACGGCGAATTGTCCGGTGAAGAACAGCAGCACCGAGAAGGCGAGCAGTACGACGACGGTGCGGATGAAGGTGGCAAGGTCTGGATTGATGGTCTCGACGCCGAGCTTGGCGAAGATGGCGGTCAGTGCGGCAAAGCAAGCGGAGAGCAGCGCCCAGGTCTGCCAGGCGGAGAGAACGGCGGGTTTCATGGGGTACCTGACGCGGTGCTATTCAGTCGTCATTGTGAGTGCAGGCGGCCAAACCTTCCGTTGTCGTCCCGGACAAGCGGAAGCGCAGATCCGAGGGCCATACCGCAGAATCTCTCCTGAGGCACGCTGGTCGTCGTCCTTCCTCAAACACAATCCCGTGGCTATGGATCCCCGGATCCACGCTCTGCTTCGCTGCGCTTGTCCGGGACGACGATGTTGTTTGTGGCCCGCACTCACCGCGCCACTGACAGCTTCTCCGTGATCGCCTTCCGCAGAATCCGCGACAGCGATTCCACGGAATACGGCTTCTGAATCAATTCGAAACCGCGATGGGCATTTTCGGCGAGCACGGTGCTGTAGCCAGAGGTGAGCACCACGGGCAGGCCCGGATAGCGCTCGCGGACGATGCCGGCGAGCTCGACGCCGTTCATGCCGGGCATAATGACGTCGGAGAACACCAGGTCGACGGCGAATTCGTTCTCGCCGAGGATCGCCAGCGCCGCATTGGCGTTGGCGACGCGGCGGACGAGATAGCCGAGGTCTTCCAGGAGCTCGGTCGAGAACTGGCCGACATCGTCATTGTCCTCGACCACGAGCACGCGATAACCGCGGCCGGTGGTCGCGGCCTCGCTGATGCGTGCCGCGGCTTCGTTGCTTACGGCGGGACTCTGCACCTGCGGCAGGTAGATGGTGAAGGTCGCACCTTTGCCCCGGGTGCTGGTCACCGCCACGTCACCCTCGGACTGCTTTGCGAAACCAAAGGCCTGGCTGAGGCCGAGGCCGGTGCCTTTGCCGACCTCCTTGGTGGTGAAGAACGGCTCGAAGATCGAGTCGAGATGCTCCGGCGCGATGCCGCTGCCGGTATCGGTGACGGAGATGGCGACGTAGTCGCCGCTGCGCGCCGATTGCGCGCGCAGGCCGGGAATCCCGGAGACCTTGTGCACGGCGATGATGAGGCGGCCTTCGCCTTCCATGGCGTCTCGGGCGTTGATGGCGAGGTTGATCAGCGCGGTCTCGAACTGGGCGATGTCGGCGACGGTAAAGCAGTCCGCATCGTGGATATCCACCGTGATCTCGATACGGTCGCCGACCAGCGGCCGGACCAGCTGTGCCACGCCCTCGACCTGGCTGCCGACGTTGAAAATCTGGGGTTTCAGTGGCTGACGGCGCGCGAACGCCAGAAGCTGAGCGGTCAGCTTGGAGGCGCGCTCGACCGTCTCGGAGATGGCATCGACATAGCGGCGGCGACGCTCGTCCGGCAACTCGCGGCGGCGCAGGAAATCGGTCGCCGAGCGGATGATGGTCAGGAGATTGTTGAAGTCGTGGGCGACGCCGCCGGTGAGCTGGCCGATCGCCTCCATCTTCTGCGACTGCCGCAATGCTTCCTCGCCGCGGCGGCGCTCGGTGATGTCGACCGCCTCGGGCACGGCGCCGGTGATGTTGCCGTGGCGGTCGAGCACCGGGCGCATGCTGAAGTCGAAATCGCGCTCGCCGACGGGAAGGCGCAGGCGCATCTCAAGCCGCACGGCTTCACCCTTGAGCACGGTGTGGAAGGCCTCATGCACCAGCGCGCTCATGCCTTCCGTCGCGCTGAACCAGGGCGTGTCCCATAGCAGCTTTCCGATCACATCCGAAGAGCGCGCCTTGATGCCGTCGAGCACAGTCTTGTTGGCGTAGAGCAGCTCGCCGCTGAGATTGACCAGTCCCTGATATTGGTTGCTGGTCTCGAGGATCGCGCGAAGCCGGGCCTCGTTGGATTCGAGCGCGGCGGTGCGCTCGGCGATGCGCTCCTCCAGCGTCTCATTGAGCTGCCGCAGCTCGATTTCGGCCTGCTTGGCGACGGTGATGTCGTGGGCGACGCCGATGAAGCCGATATGCTTGCCGGTCGGATCCCAACGCGGCCGCGATGCCGAGCGCAGCCAGCGCCATTCGCCGCTGGCGTTCTTGTAACGCGCTTCCAGCACGAACGGTTTGAGCGACGCTTCACCCTGGACGGATTGCTGGAGCACGTGCGGCAGGTCGTCCGGATGCAGCACCTTGCGCCAGTCGAAGTCGATGGCCTGGTCGTAGGGCAGGCCGACGAAGTCGACATAAGCCTGGTTGGCGAAGGAACGCCTGCGATCGAGCTTGGTCACCCAGATCGGCACCGGCGCGCTGTCTGCGATGAGCCGGAAGCGCTCCTCGCTCTCGCGCAGGGTTTCGCGCGCGAGCATCTGGTCGGTGATGTCGAAGTCGGCGCCAACGAGCCGGAGCGCGCGGCCATCCGGCCCCCGTTCGATCTTGCCGACCACGCGGATCCAGCGCGTCTCGCGGTCGTTCGACCGTATGATGCGGTATTCGTCGGAATAGTCGCAGCTCTCGCTCTTCAGGGTGTCGAAGAGGTGCTCGACCGTCCGCTGGCGGTCCTCGGGATGGATCCTGGCGATCCAATCCTCGTAGCTTTCGCCGGTTGCTTCAGGAGGCAGGCCGTGCACCAGCAGATATTCAGGCGAACGGCGGTTCTTGACGCCATTGCGGAAGTCGATCTCGAGCCCGCCGATCCTTGCGATGCGCTGGATGCGCGCCAACTCGGCCTCGCGCTCCTGGAGCGCACGATAGGCATTGTCGCGCTCGCGCGCGATGTCTTCGAGGTGCTGGCGCAGCCTTTCGGCGGCGATGGTCTCGGGCAAGGGATCGTTCAAGGCGTCGGCCGTTGTCATGCGGGTGCGCACGTGCCGGGCCGATATTCACACAGACCGGGCGCGATGGCCATCTCTTAGACAGACTGTGCAGGAAAAGGCGCCCGCCGGGCGGGCTGCGACGCATCCCTGGGAAAACTTCGCCGAGACCTGGGCGCACTATCTCCACATCGTGCATGCTCTGGAGATGGCCGGCGCGCTCGGCATGGAGGTGCGCCCCAAGGTCGACCGCGACGGAGAGTTGACGGCACGCATCGGTTTCAACCCCTGCGGAGCAAGGGACGTCGAGGCGCTGGTCAACGCATGGCTGCCCTTCACCTCCCCACGAACGGCGTCAACCGCGCCATGGGCCTGCGCGACCTCTATCCCTTCATCCTGTCGCCCGCGGCGGTCGGCAAGCCGGGCTTCATTCACGGCCTGGTCCGGGACGTGGCCAGGGCCAGGAAGGCCCAGGGCGACGGAGGACGTCCCCAGGGCTCTCCGAGCCCGTTTCGGTCTTGCGCTGGTACGCCAGAAGGTCCGGATTTAGACCGTTGCCTCCGGCCCATTTTGATGTACCACGGAGCCACACGGCCCGTCCCCCACAGGCCCCAACGGCCAGGGAAGGGTCCCGCCCAAGGTCGAGACTCACGAAAAGCATGTTCAAACGCATTCTGATCGCCAATCGCGGCGAAATCGCCTGTCGGGTCATCAAGACCGCTCGCTGCATGGGAATTGAGACGGTTGCGGTCTATTCCGAGGCCGACCGCGATGCCCTCCATGTCGAGATGGCCGACGAGGCGGTGCTGATCGGCCCGCCGGCGGCGGCCGAGAGCTATCTGGTGATTGAGAAGATCGTGGAGGCCTGCCGCAAGACCGGCGCGCAAGCCGTACATCCCGGCTACGGCTTCCTGTCCGAGCGCGAAGCGTTTCCGCGCGCGCTGGAGGCGGCGGGCATCGTCTTCATCGGCCCGAACCCGGGCGCGATCGCGGCGATGGGCGACAAGATCGAATCCAAGAAGGCGGCAGCCAAGGCCAAGGTCTCGACCGTGCCCGGCTATCTCGGCGTCATCGAGGACGGCAAGCACGCGGTCAGGATCGCCGACGAAATCGGCTACCCCGTCATGATCAAGGCCTCCGCCGGCGGCGGCGGCAAGGGCATGCGCATCGCGCATTCGAAGGCGGAGGTCGCCGAAGGGTTCAATCTCGCCAAGGCGGAGGCCAAGGCTTCATTTGGCGATGACCGTGTCTTCGTCGAGAAGTTCATCGTCGATCCCCGCCACATCGAGATCCAGGTGCTGGGCGACAAGCACGGCAACGTCATCTATCTCGGCGAGCGCGAATGCTCGATCCAGCGCCGCAACCAGAAGATCATCGAGGAGGCGCCGTCGCCGCTGCTCGACGAGGCTACGCGCCGCAAGATGGGCGAGCAGGCGGTCGCGCTGGCCAAGGCCGTGAATTACGATTCCGCCGGCACCGTGGAGTTCGTCGCCGGCCAGGACAAGAGCTTCTATTTCCTGGAGATGAACACGCGCCTCCAGGTCGAGCACCCCGTCACGGAGCTCGTCACCGGCATCGACCTCGTCGAGCAGATGATCCGCGTCGCCGCCGGCGAGCAGCTCGCCATCGCGCAGAAGGACGTCACGCTGACGGGCTGGGCGGTGGAATCGCGCCTCTACGCCGAAGATCCGTTCCGCAACTTCCTGCCCTCGATCGGGCGGCTCGTGAAGTATCGCCCGCCGGCGGAAGCCAGCAAGGACGGCATCACCATCCGCAACGACACCGGCGTGCAGGAGGGCGGCGAGATCTCGATCCATTACGATCCGATGATCGCCAAGCTGGTCACGCACGCGCCCTCGCGCGCGGCCGCGATCGAGGCGCAGGCCACCGCGCTGGACTCGTTCTACGTCGACGGCATCAGGCACAACATCCCGTTCCTCTCGGCGCTGATGCATCATCCGCGCTGGCGCGAGGGGCGGCTCTCGACCGGCTTCATCGCCGAGGAATTCCCCAAGGGCTTTGCGGTGCGCGTGCCGGAAGGCGAGGTCGCGCGGCGGATCGCCGCGGTCGGCGCCGCCATCGATCACGTGCTCGGCGAGCGCAAGCGGCAGATCTCGGGGCAGATGGGCGGCCGCGTCGTGCAGCGCGAGCGCCGCCGCGCGGTCTGGCTCGACCGCCAGGAGATCCAGCTCGAGGTCGCGCGCGAGGGCGAGGCAATCGCGGTGCGCTTCATCGACGCCGAGGGCAAGGCCGGCAATGCCCATCTGCTGCAGTCGCCGTGGAAGCCGGGCGATCCGGTCTGGCAGGGCACCATCGACGGCCAAGTCATCGCGGTGCAGGCGCGGCCGATCGCCAACGGCATTCGCCTCGCGCATCAGGGCGTCGAGGTGCCGGTCTACGTCTGGACCGAAACGGAAGCGACCTCGGCGCGGCTGATGCCGGTGACGACTGCCGCCGACACCGGCAAGAAGCTGCTGTGTCCGATGCCCGGCCTCGTGGTCTCGATCGCGGTGACCGAGGGGCAGGAGGTCAAGGCCGGCGAGACGCTTGCGGTGGTCGAAGCCATGAAGATGCAGAACGTGCTGCGCGCCGAGCAGGACGGCACCGTAAAGAAGGTCCATGCCAGCGCCGGTGCGACGCTGGCGGTGGACGCGCTGATTTTGGAGTTTGCGTAAAGCGCGCCGGGGGCACTACAGGAGACCCTCACCCCGAGCAGCCGCGCATGCGCGGCGTCTCGAAGGGCGAGGCCACCAGCCGGGCCTTCATCCTTCGAGCCTCGCAAAGAGTGCGCTCTTCGGGATGAAGAATTTGGAGTGAGCCAACCATGGCCTTTCGTTCCCGCCGCGAAAAACTGCGCGTCGTCCTGTCGAGCGCAAGTTGCGTCCATCCCGGCTCGGTCTATGACGCGATCTCGATCCGCATCGCCGAGGATCTCGGCTTTCCGCTCGGCATGTTCGGCGGTTCGGTCGCCTCGCTCGCGGTGCTCGGCGATCCCGATGTCACACTGATCACGCTGACCGAGCTTGCCGAGCAGATGCGGCGGATGTCGCGCGCCGCAGCGCTGCCCGTGCTGGTCGATGCCGATCACGGCTATGGCAATGCGCTCAATGTCCGCCGCACGGTGCAGGAGCTGGAGACGGCGGGCGCCGCCGGCCTCACCATCGAGGACACGCTGCTGCCGGCTGCTTTCGGCGAGGCGAAGACGGAGCTGATCCCGCTCGAGGAAGGCGTCGGCAAGATGAAGGCCGCTCTGAGCGGCCGCAGCGATGCCTCGCTCGTCATCATGGGACGCACCGGCGCGGCGTCGATCACCTCGATCGAGAACGCGATCTGCCGCGCCAGGGCCTATGAAGCTGCCGGTGTCGATGCGCTGTTCTTCACCGGCATCACATCGCGCGCCGAGCTCGAGGCGGTTACCGCTGCGACGCGCCTGCCGATCGTGCTCGGCGGGGCGCCGGAGGAATTGAACGCGCTCGATTACCTCGCGAGCCAGCGCGTACGCATCGCGCTCCAGGGCCATGCGCCGATCGCAGCCGCGACGCAGGCGGTGTACGAGACTCAGAAGGCGTTGCGAGAGGGCACAGCACCGAAAGCGCTCAAGGGATTGCCGTCAGCGGAGCTGACCAAGCGCGTCATGCGCGAGGCCGATGTCAAGGCGCGCAGCGCCGACTTTCTCGGACTGAAAAAATGAGCCGGGCGATTCTCCAGGTCATGATCCGGGGGCGCGTGCAGGGCGTCGGCTATCGGGCCTGGGTCGAGTATCAGGCGACAACCAGCGGCCTCGAAGGCTGGGTCCGCAACCGCCGCGACGGCAGCGTGGAAGCGCTGTTTGCCGGCACGCCGAAGCGCGTCGCCGACATGGTTGCGCTGTGCCGCCATGGCCCGCCATCGGCGCACGTCGACAGTGTTACCAGCGAGACCGCCGGCGCGGATGAACTGAACTTGCGCAAGGCAGGGGAGAAGTTTTCGGTGCTGCCGACGGTATAGGTCTGCGCTGTACGGACCAGCGAAAACCGCGATGTCCACCTCTTCCTTCTGGAGAGGTGAGTCGAGCGTGAAGAACCCTAGTTTTAGGCTGGATTGGCGATCGGCTCGGTGAAGAGCGCGGCCAGGATTTGGCACAGCAAAAGCCTGAGCCATCGGATGAGGCGGCGGAAGTTGTAGCCGGCGGCGGCGAGGACGGCGTTGTTGGCGTCGCCGTGCTTGAACCAGAGATAGTTGCGGCCCATGCGGTGCTCGGCCTTGAGATGGCCGATGACGGGTTCGACGGCGGACCTGCGGCGCAGTTGGCGCTTGATCTGCGGCGTCACCCCTCGCTTCTGGCCGGAGAGGAAGATCCTGAACTTGTAGTCGGGTGGCGCATTGTGGCCGCGGTATCCCTTGTCGAGGAAGGCGCGCTCGATGGTATTGCCGACCAGCGCCTCCATCTCCGGGATGACCGTCGCCAGCGTATGGCCGTCATAGGGATTGCCCGGCAGCGCCTTCACGTGGGTGACGAACTGACCGCCCGCGGCGTGCTTGAGCGTGGTGGTGACGGAGACCTTGACGCCGAACTCGTAAGGCCGGTGAGCCTTGCCTTTGCCGATACATTCGACTTCCGGCGCATGCAGCGAATAGACCTTCGGCCCGCGTTGGCGCGGCTGCTGCTCATGCACCCGCCGTGCCAGCATCAAGAGCTTGGCAAATCTCTCATCGAGCGTGGCATTGCCCTCGATCTTGCGGCCGATGTCGCGGATGACACGGCCGAGATAGGTGCGCAGCCTCTTCAGCATCCTCTTGGCGCGCTTGAACTGCTTGGCATGGGCATAACGCTGGTGCTGGATCAGGGCGAGCTTGCCCACCCGCGCATAGGACTGCCGCAACCGCACTCCCTGGTGCTGCGCCAGCCGCACCAGCTTCTCGCGCGCCCGGTTCAGGAGCTTCGCATCGGTGGGGAACGTCACGTTCTTGGGTTGAACCGTGGTGTCGACGATCACCTCGGACAGGTCGGACGGCATGATCGCCTTGGTCCCGGCCGCCACCGACAGGCTCTCCTGGACCAGCGCCTGCAGCCGCTCTTCGCCCATGCGGTTGCGCCAGCGCGTCAACGACGAGCGATCGAACACCAGCCGGTGTTGGAAGAACTCCTCGCCGCAGAAGAACTGGTAATACGGGTTCTCGACCCAGCGCTCGCAAAGCACCTCGTCGGACAGGTCATAAGTGTGCTTGAGAATGGCCAGCCCCGCCATCAAGCGCGTCGGCAGCGGCGGACGGCCGGGGTCATCGGTGTAGACCGCTCCGAACTTCGCCTCGAGAAATCCCCAATCGATCGTCCGCGCCAGCTTCACCAGCGCGTGTTCCGTGTCGATGATCTGGTCGAGCCGTGAACGAAACAGATCCTGATCGCCGCTCTCCCGACGCTCCCGTGGCCGCATCGACTCCTCCGCTCGTCACCGCCAGCAGCAGGGAATCACAGCTCGAGATTCGAGGGAATCACAAACATCATTTTGCAAGAAAACCGCATCCCAAGCGCCGGTTAATGGCAAATCCAATCCCGGAAATTTCGGCATTTTCCTTTGCCGCTCAATTGCTTTTGGATTTTTCACGGACGACAGGTGAGTCACCGCGGCAGCTTGGCGATCGCCTCGCTCAGCTCATGGATCTCATACGGCTTGCGCAGGATCGGAAAATCGCCGCGGACGCCGGCGGCGACGTCGCTATAGCCGGTGGCGAGCAGGATCGGCAGGCCAGGGCGGATCTGGCGGAGATGATGGGCGAGGGTGACGCCGTCCATCTTGCCGGGCATGACGATGTCCGAGAACACGAAGTCGACGCCGTTCTTCTCGATCTCGCGCAGGGCGGCCTCGGCATCGGCGACCCGGCACACGTGATAGCCGAGCTGCTCCAGGAGGCCGATGCTGACGAGGGCGACGTCCGGATTGTCCTCCACCAGCAACACCGTGCCGCTGCCCTGGAACGCCGGCTCCCCCGTCGTCCCGGGCAATGGCGCGTCTTCCCCGCGCGGCAGCAGGACGGTGAACCTCGTGCCCTTGCCGAGCTCGCTTGCGACCTTCACCGTGCCGCCGGCCTGGTGGGCAAAGCCGTGCACCTGAGAAAGCCCGAGGCCCGTGCCCTTTCCGATCGGCTTGGTCGTGAAGAACGGCTCGAAGATCTTGTCGAGAACGTCGGAGGGAATGCCGAGCCCGTTATCGGCGACGTCGATTGCGACGAAGTCACCGGCGAGGGGCGCCTCGTCCAGCGCGACATTGCGCGCGCCGATCGTAACGGTGCCGCCATCGGGCATCGCGTCGCGGGCATTGATGACGAGGTTGAGCAGTGCGGTCTCGAACTCGGAGGCGTCGGCCTTGATTGGCCAGACGTCGCGGCCGATGTCGAAGGCCAGGCGTACGGAGCTGCCGACCCCGGCATCGAGCACCTCGCGGATGGCAGCGATGCGTTCGGCGAAATCGATCGCCTGCGGATTGACACTCTGCCGCCGCGCGAAGGTGAGGAGCTGGTTGGTCAGCGCCGCGCCGCGCTTGGTGGCGGTCTCGATGGCCGAGATCGCGCGCTGAAGCTTGGCCTCGTCGTGGGCCGCCCGCTTCAGCATGTGGAGGCTGCCGCTGATGATCATCAGGAGATTGTTGAAGTCGTGGGCGACCCCGCCGGTGAGCTGCCCGAGCGCATCGAACTTCTGGGATTCGGCGAGCTGCCTCTGCATCTCCTCGAGCTTGATCTGTGCGTTGCGGCGTTCGGTGATGTCGCGCGTGATCTTGGCAAAACCGATCAGCTCGCCGTCCTCGTAGATCGGATCGATCACCACGCTGGCCCAGAAGAACGTGCCGTCCTTGCGAACGCGCCAGCCTTCCTCCTCGTAGCGGCCCTTTTCCCGCGCGATGCCAAGCGCACGAGCCGGCTTGCCGTTGGCGCGGTCGGTCTCGGTGTAGAAGCGGGAGAAATGCTGGCCGAGGATCTCCGCGGGTGAATAGCCCTTGATGCGCTCGCCGCCGATATTCCAGCTGGTGATGATCCCCGTGGGGTCGAGCATGTAGAGGGCGTAGTCGCCAACTCCTTCAACCAACAGCCGGAAACTGCGTTCGCTCTCGAACAAGCCTCTCTGTCGACTGGACTTTTTAACCATTCCGGGAACCCCGCCTCGACTGGAACAAACGCCGCAGGCGCCAGATGGTTCCCCGAAGGCGGAATCCCTTTGGGGCGATCGTCACGCGCGATTCGAAGCCCTGGATGTCCAGTGATCCATGGTTATCAAGTCGCCCCGCTTCGGAACGTTGCCGCGACCGCGCGCAGCGCCGCGAGTTTTGCGGGATCGCTGACCTTCGAATGGAGCATCACCTTCGAGCTGCCAAGCTTCGGCAGCTTGTGCGCAGGCCCGATGTCGACCAGGCCCGGAGGCGCGATCCGCCGCGCCAGCGGCGCGATGGCAAGTCCGGCGAGCGTCGCCGCGACTACCGCGGTGACGCCGCCGCCGACAAAGCGCTCGCGCCAGGCGATGCGGGCCTTATCGAGCGCGCGCACTGCGACGGCGCGGACGCCGCAGGGCGGGGCGAGCGTTGCAAGCGGCAGCGCTTCTCCCTTCGGCAGGGTGAAACGTCGTGACGCGAACCAGCCGAACTCGTCCTCGGTCAGCTTCTCGCCGCCGCGGCGGCTACCCTCCTGGCGGACGATCACCGCATCCAGCCGGCCCGCGTCGTAGGCATCCTGCATCTCGCGCGAGAAGCCGATCGTGACGGCGAGGGTGAGATTTGAGGACATCGCGTGCAGGCGTTCGAGCAGCGGCACGAGCTCAGGACCCGCCGCATGATCGGAGATGCCGAGCGAGAGCGATAGCGCGGCCGATGCCTCACCCGACAGCGCGCGATCATGCGCCGCGATCAGTGCACGGGCGCGTTCGAGGAAACTGACGCCATCGGCGGTGAGCCGGACCGCGCGCGGCGAACGCTCGACCAGGCGTTTTCGCAGCAGCGTTTCCAGCCGTTGCAGCTTCAGGCTGACGGCCGCCTGCGTCGTGCCGAGCGCTTCGGCGGCACGGGTAAAGCTCTGGAGGTCGGCGACCAGCAGGAAGGCCTGGACGGTGGCGATGTCGAGTGTGGCTATCATTACGAATTATTATCACTGGTATCAACAGAGATAAGGTACCAGAATGACGAGGGGAGGTCTAGCTTCTCACCAACGCCGCGCTAACCGGCGCAGCATCTCGAGGAGAGCCACCATGCCCCTGATCACCGTGTCCTATACCTCGTCCCGCCAGTCGCAGGCCTTGAAGGCCGATATCGCGAGCGCCGTGTCCGAGCTCACCGCAAAAATCCTGCACAAGGATCCAGAGGTCACCGCCATCATCGTCAAGTCGGTGGACGCCGATGACTGGTTCGCCGGCGGCAAGTCGCTGGCCGAGCAGAATCTCGCGAGCTACTGGATCGACATTCACGTCAGCGAAGGCACCAACACCAAGGACGAGAAGGCGGCCTATCTGGCCGCGATGTTCAAGCGCATGGGCGAAATTTTGGGTCCGCTGCATCCGGAGACCTATCTGCATGTCGACGAGGTCAAGGGCGATGCCTACGGCTTTGGCGGCCTCACCCAGGAGCGCCGTTACATCGCCGGCAAGCTCGATGTCTCGCCGCAGGCGGCGTGACGTCGCGGGCCGCGGGTGGACGATCTCACCCGCGGCCTGCAGCATTCAGCTCGCCGCGCGGTACTGAACGTCGAAATTGTTCAGAAAGCACGCCTTGTCGAACAGCTTCAGGTCCAGCGGATTCGGTAGCCGGACATTGCTGAAATCAGGACAAGGCTTGACCGAGGGATCATAGGATCGATCGATCTGCGCGATGAAGACGACGATCAGCCCCTTGTCGCGTGCGAATGATTTCAGCGCACGCACCTGAACGTTCAGGTCGGGATTTTCCCGTCTCTGGTCGAGCAGCTGGAGATAGTCGATCACCACGATTGTACCACGGGGCGCCGCGGCCATTTGCTTCACGACGTAGTCGGCGCTGATGGCGTCGGAGCAATCGACTTCGAACGTGCCGGCGAATTGCGCGGAATCCACGCCGATCGCCCGCAAGCGGTCCAGAACGTCTTTCTCGGTATATTCGAGCGAGAAGAACGCGGCACCATGCCCCGACTTCATGGCCTCAACGGCCAATTCGAGGCTCATCAGCGTCTTGCCCTGACCGGGTCGCGCGCCGACCAGCACCACGTCACCCGGCCGGAATTGCGGAAACAACCTGCTGGCCGGCGTCAATGCGGCAGCCTTCGCCGCGAGCATGCTCCAGGCGGAAAACCCTTCCGTCACGGCGACGCGATCAAGCGCGGCGTGCAGCGGAATGCCTTCGTCGCGGGACAGGCGCTTCGCCCGTCGTTTCAGATGATAGATCGGCGCAGAGAGTCTCATCGTCAAAACCTCCCATTGCGAGCAGAAAGCGCAATCCCTCCTTATGCCCGGCGCTCGAACAGTCGGTCCGATGATCAATCGCCCGGCATGACGTCTGCTTTCCCGGCGGAGGGGGGAGGCGTGGGCCACGCCGGAATTAACGATAGCCGATTCGGCGCGCACGGAGAATGCGAGCGGCGCACGGCCAACAGGAGAGCGCTCAAGCCGCCACTTCCGGCGCCAGCGCGCGGGTCGGCCCGAACAGCTCCTCGAACGCCCGCCGGAGCGCGATATCGACATCGGCCATGGTCACGAGTTGGCCGAGATCGACCAGCGAGGTGACGCCATAGCGCGGGTCGGCGACGCCGCAGGGTACGATGCCGGCGAAATGCTCCAGCTCAGGTTCGACATTGATGGCGATGCCGTGGAACGAGACCCAGCGCTTCAGCCGCACGCCGATCGCGGCGATCTTGTCTTCGTAACCTTCGCCCTTGTCGGGCCGCTTGACCCAGACGCCGACCCGGTCCTCGCGCCGCTCGCCGCGGACATTGAAGGCGACGAGCGTGCGCAGGATCAATTCCTCCAGGCTCGCCACATAGGCCCGCACATCCGGCCGGCGCCGCCTGAGGTCGAGCATGACATAGGCCACCCGCTGTCCGGGACCGTGATAGGTGAGCTGCCCGCCGCGCCCGGTGGCAAAGATCGGGAATCTGGGATCGAGCAGGTCGGTGGCCTTGCCCGAAGTGCCGGAGGTGTAGAGCGGGGGGTGCTCGAGCAGCCAGACCAGCTCGGGAGCCCCGCCCGCCGCGATCGCCGCGACCCGGGCTTCCATGGCGGCAACCGCGTCCGGATAGGGCACGGGGACGTCCGAGATCCGCCATTCCACGGGCTCGCCGGTGGCGGTGGAAAACGACCTCAAATCGAGGTCTTGACGCTGATCTTGGCGGGGGTTTGAAGGCGAATTAACCATTGGCTAACCATAACGTGGTGATCATCTCCGGAGCAAATGCCAAGTCCTTTGGCCTAAAGTCCCAAGTTGCGGCGGTCCTGACAGTGCCCACTCTCGATAAAGTCACCGTGGATCTCATGGTCGTCCTCGGGACGACCACCATGCCGATCCATCAGGTATTACGTCTTTCCCGCGGCGCCATCATCGAGCTGGACGCAACCGAGGCCGATGAGGTCAAGGTTTTGGCCAATAATCTGCCGGTCGCCTCGGGCGTCGTGCTGGTCGACCGCAACCGGATCGCGGTCGAGGTCAAACAGATGCTGCCGCGCTCACCGGGCACGCGGTAGCGGCCTGGGCACCAGGCAAGGGGCGATTCGGGTAGAGGGCCCCGAACTTTCGTGCAAAGCTTGTGGAATTCAGGGCCTTTGCAGGCTTGTACCGCTCTGATGGATTTGTTAGATCGGCGCCGTTGATCCGGCCGGCCCTTCAAGCCTCAAGCCGGCATCCCCAAAGCGCTCGTGGCGGAACTGGTAGACGCGCTGCCTTGAGGTGGCAGTGAGTAAAATCGTGGGGGTTCGAGTCCCTCCGAGCGCACCAAGGGCTCAGAGCCATTGATATCTAATAGAGTTCCTTTTTAGAATGGGTTGAAAAGCACTTATTCGTCAGCGTAACCCATTGAAATTGCTCAAACGAGGTGCGCCGCCTTATGAACAGACCCGCTGTAGCCCGAAAGCAGCATTCTTCGCGCCAAAGTGTACGGCAGATCTTTATTTGCGGTCAGCCAGCATAAATCTTTTACAATCGTCTGGCGCATTCCCGTCACAGTTTTGACGAACGCGAGGGCTTGGTGCGGTCCATGCCTCGAAGTCCTGCCAAGGTCACTCAGGCTGAAGTTGCTCGCGCGATCCGGGCGGCCAAGGAAGCTGGCGCAGTGGAGTTGGTCATCGACTCTGAGGGGCGAACTTGCGTTCTGCTAGCATCAAACAGAGTAGCTTCGCCTCCGCCACTGGAGTGCGACGAGGGCCAAGCCTGAATACTGTCCGTGCCCGCAAAAAAGAAGCGGTGGTCATCTCGAGACGCCACGTCTTGGCGGGATATTCCGAAACACCGACTCAGACGCCGATCATGCGCCCCGGCTTCTCCTGGGCTTATCCTGGGAGAGGCGGACGACCGAAGAAGGCCGCGCTTCTTCTAACAGCCACGCTGATCTCGCGCCGTCATGAATCCGTAATTTTCAGGCACCGGACCTTGGCGCCGTCTCCCGATTTGTCTAGGAGGGGGACCGCAAGAGGACCTGGTCATGACCGACAGTACGCAGCACGACGCAGCTAGACGCAATCGCCTGCTCGAAGCAGCCCAACAGGAGATGATCAAGTTCGAACACAAAGAAAACGAGTTCCGCAAGAAGGATCGCGCGGAGAGAGCCGCCGAACTTCAGCTGCCGCTGGATAGGCTCAGTATTCATTGATTGCGATGCCGACAGTTTCACAGGCTGTCATGGCACGTTTCCAGCTTAGTTGCGGTTATCCCGGGATGTATCGCCTTTGGTATTTCGCCGCCTTGCCGTCACTGCGACCGTTTTTGGTGCCTAGGGATCGATAAATTTCTCGGCAGTCAGCCGAAGGCCTCCATTCTTCAGCATTGTTATTCGAGCTTCTGGCCCGACGCAGGCTGCGATGGAGGGGCAGAGCATGTCTGCTCTGCCCAGTCAGTCCAGATGTCGACCTGCCCTGCTATTGCGCGCGCGTTGTCAAATTCAATTGCGAGGTACTGGACGGTGCTCTCGCTTTTTGGAGTGCCCCAGAAGCAGCCGCACGGCTCGCAAAGGTCATTCTCTCGTCCCTTCAGAACCCACGTCGGCTTTCGGACAATCGGCCCGCATTTGGGCCCAATTCGATCAGCAGAAAGTGCAACTGCCCCCGAAGCGAACCGTCAGAACCGAGCTGCTATTGTCAACCGCACGGCGCGCGGTTCGGCGGGATGAATATGGCGATCGGCGATGCCGCCGATCGGCTCGCCAGGTAGGCGCGACAGGTAGTAGTATTCGATTTGATTGGTCTGCGTGTTGAAGAGATTGAGCACGTCGAGCTGCAGCTTGACGCCGTTGTCAAATCGATATCCCATGCGGGCATTGAACATCAGCGAGGACAGCGACCGCACGCTGTCGTCCTCGATCAGCGGACGCGGGCCGAAATAGCGCGCCTTGAGTGTCCCGAACCAGCCGGTCTCGCTGCCGAAGGTAACTGCGCCACTCGCCACCCACGCCGGAGCACCGGGAATGCGATCGCCTGCTGGATCGAAATCGGTGAAGCGCGCGCGGGTATAGGCAAGGTCGAGATCGAACGACAGCCACGGCATCGGCTTGTATTTGTTCGTCCATTCCATGCCGACGCGACGGCTCGGCCGGCTCGCCTCAGTGGTACCGGCGTCTCCGACGAACAGCAGTTCCGACTCGAAATCGAGCACGAACACCGCGAGCGAGCTGGTGAGGCCTTCGATCGCCCTGGTGCGGATGCCGAGCTCGGCGCCGCGCGAACGCACCAGGAGGGGCACGCGCTCGAGCGGCGTCACCTTGTCATTTGGATCGACCGTGATGGTTGCGCCTCTGATATCATTGCTATGCAGGCCATAGCCGGCATTGCCAAAGAATTCGGTCTTGAACCAGGGGCCGAGCATGATGCCGGCCTTCGGGCTTGCCATCGTCGCCTGCGCATTGCCGGAATTTTGTGGCGTGTCGCTCAGCACGTGTCCGGCAAAGATGTTCTCGCGGACGCCGACAGTTGTGTGCAGCCAGTCGTTCCAGTGTGTGGTGCTGTCCGTCCAGATCCCGAGATTGCCTTCCTGCACGCGATCGTCGCGAACCATGGAGAGCACATTGCGCCGTTCCGTCTTGAACAGGCCGACATGGATGTCGTCGTAGCGGCTCTGCACGCCAAACCGGGTTTGCGTCACCAAGCCGCCAAACCGCCAGTCGAACGCGTGACGCGCATCGAAACCGCCGAAGGTACGGCGATCGAGCTGGTTGAACTGGTCGCCATTGACGGGATTGTCGAGGAAGTAAGTGAAGTTGTTGAAGAGCTGCAGGTCCGAGCGCACGACATAGGCGCTTATCCTGCTCTGCCCATAGCCGCTCGACTGCGCCCAATTGCCGGATAGGCTGAAGCGGCTGGAGGTGCCGCCGTCGGTCGGATCGAGCGTGCCGAAACGGCTGATGATGCCCTGGTCGATGGCGCGCTGCGCGACCTGGTCGGTCGAATTCCAGCCGTTGGAATAGGCCATTCCCGTGAGCGTAAATCCGTCGGTGGCGGTGCCCTGGCTATAGCGCAGCACGCCGTTGATCTTGCGTACGTCGTCCGGGAACTCCCAAGGCCCGTTGTATTTCGTGGCCTCGATCGCCGTGAGTAGCGTGCCATCGCCGACGGCGGTCGAACCTGCCGCCAACCCACGGCGATAGCCGAAACTGCCAAATGTCATCTCCGCGATATTCTTCGGCAGCATGTTGAGGTAGTCGATCGCCACCGCGCCGGCGGAGCCGAAATCGCCCACATCGGCGAAATACGGACCCTTGCGGACATTGACCGACTGGATCAACTCGGGAACGAGGAAATTGATATCGGCATAGCCCTGCCCATGGCCGTGCGTCGGCATATTGACCGGCATACCATCGACATTGATCGCGAGATCGGTCCCGTGGTCGAGATTGAAGCCGCGCAGGAAATACTGATTGGCTTTGCCCTCGCCGGAATGCTGGGTGACGATCAGGCCGGGCACGACTTCCAAGGCCTCGCCGACCCGCGCGAACGGCACCGCGTTCACTTCCGCGCCGCTGATCTTCATGGCGCTGGCCGCCGTGGGCTGCAGGGCAGCGGTGTTGTCGGGTGAATCGCCGGCAGTGAAGCCGTTGGCACTGGCCTCGACAGGCAGTTCGGAACGGGCTGCGGTCGCGCGTCGCGTCCCGCGATTTCGGACCCGTTTGGGCCGGGCAACCCGGTACGGCTGCTCAGCACTGGTTACGGTGACGGGCGGAAGCTGATTGGAGTTACCTGTTGTGGCTACTTCGTGCGCCACGGCCGGGAGCGCCCATGCGACGGACGAAGTGGTGGCGGCAAATATCCGCAACAACAAGGCCCCACGCACTGACACGCCCCCGCACAATACCCGATACAGTCGCTGACCACTGCACGCACCCAAGCCGGCCCACCCACGTAGCAACCCGGCATGACGATTCAACAACAATGTCATGCGGAACGACGGCAAGATCGAACGAAACGGCTTGATACGACGCATCACCATCGCCATCCAAGACGACCCGCTCGGGGGAATCGATGCGCTAGCAAGAGGGGGCGGCTGGGGATGGCTGCGCGTTATCGGTTAGCTCGTTGCCCAGTCCGTGGAGCCTCTCTCGTCTCACGTTCAGGTGTCCGCACCAACGACCGATTCAGGAGGCGAACGCGAGTCCGGTCATCATCAATCCGATTGCGGCGACCCAGCCGCCCAAGGCGCGAACCGCGATGGTGCGCCATGCGGTTGGGCCGTCGCTGGCCGGTCGCTGGAAAGTGAGCGCAAGGGCCATGATCAATGTGGTGACCGCGTAACCCGCACTGGCCAATCCTGCCGCGAACAGCAGCCGATTGGTTTCCGGCTCGAGATTGCTTGCATTCGCCGCGCCACGCACCGCTGCCAAGGCGAAAACGATGATGCACAAGAGCGTTGCTGGAACTGGCGTTGCCGCCGCCAGCAGCAGTCCGGTGAGCAGAATCATTGCTGCAGGCAGGGCCGGCGATTCGGATAAGGCGAATCCGAGGCTCGCAACAAGGAAAAGTCCCGCGAGCAGCCCCAGCGGAAACACCAGGACAAGCAACCGTCCTTTCGAAGCTCCCAGCGAGCCTCCGAGAATCCCGATCGCCAGCCAAAGGACGATATCATGAAGGTCGGTCAAAGGATGTACGGCACCGACGTAGAAATCGCCAAGTCGCGCGGCGATGATGTGCGCTTCTGACGCGGTTGTGGAGGCAACCAGCGTGGTAGCCGCGATCCAGGCGCCGCCGATCCGAATCCTCATGCAGTGGCTCCCAGACTGTGCACCAGGAAGTAGCATCCGAGCGCCGCAATGACGGCGCCGAGAGCCTGAACAACGCGCGCTCCGGCGGGCCAACGCGTCAGGATTCCAATCACAATTCCACAGAGGTGGAGCATGCCCGTGGCAACGACAAAGCCGATGCCGTAGGCTAGCGGATTGGCCGAACCCGGAAGCTCAACCCCGTGCGCGTGTCCGTGAAAGATCGCGAACACGGCAACCACAGCAGCCGCGACCGAAAACGGCAGCTTCAGACGCATCGCGACCGCAGCACCCAGCGCGAGCGCGGACAGCGCGATCACGATCTCGGGGACCGGCAGCGGAATCTTCAGCACACCCACGACGCCGCCCAGCGCCATCACGAGCGGAAAGGTGATGGGCAGTACCCAGATCGCCGGCGCGCCGAGTTGCGCCCCCCAAATTCCGACTGCGACCATCGCAACAAGATGGTCCATTCCGGTCAAGGGATGCAGCAGCCCACTGACCAAGCCGCCCTGCACGCCGGCTTGCTCGTGCGCGAGAGCGGGTTGTGTGAGGCAGAGCGCGGCAAGCGCAGCCAGGCACGTTACGATGCGCGGTGACACGGCTACTCCTTGCTCCTCACACAGCCGCGAGCATGCGCGCAAGACGGCCGAAGAACCAGAACATCGAAACACTACCGATGGCGTAGGCCGGGAGAGCGTCTCCCCAGGGAGGCAAAACAGCGCCGAGTCGCCGATGCGCCCAGATCAACGCGAGCACAAGCAGCACAAAGGCAAGTTGGCCGATCTCAACGCCGACATTGAAGAAGAGCAGCGCCGCCGGCAGCAGACGGCTTTCGAGCCCAAGTCCTGCCAGAGCGCCAGCGAACCCGATGCCGTGAACGAGCCCGAACGTAAATGCGATGGCCCACGGATAGCGAGCGGTGAGGCCCATTTCTCCACGCTGTTGCTTGATGATTTCGACTGCGACAAACGCGATGCTCAATGCGATGCAGGCGTTGAGCGGGCGTTCCGGCACGCCG
The DNA here is from genome assembly GCF_016616425.1 of Bradyrhizobium diazoefficiens. Taxonomy (NCBI): domain Bacteria; kingdom Pseudomonadati; phylum Pseudomonadota; class Alphaproteobacteria; order Hyphomicrobiales; family Nitrobacteraceae; genus Bradyrhizobium; species Bradyrhizobium diazoefficiens. The sequence continues at coordinate 4,633,031 of NZ_CP067101.1, read as the reverse complement.
ACCAGGCCGAAAGCTGCCGCAGCAAGCGAGGCGCTGTGTCCGATTGTGAAGGCGGTGATCGTTTTCACCAGCCGCCACCCGCCGCCGATGATCCAGATCAGGCCCAACACGAACAACAGATGATCGGCGCCCAGAAGGATGTGATCGATTCCGTAGTTTACATAGGTCTTGGCGAGCTCGATCCAGGTCTGAAGCGTCGGTGCGCCAGTGCCGAGTACGGACACCACTGGATTCGCGGTCGAAATCGTGTAGCTGCGCGGCTCACCTTCGATCGGAATGATCTTGATCAGCACAGCCGACATGTTGGCGCCGAGGTTGGTAATGGTGATCGGGCCAACCAGCCCTTTCTGGCCGCAGTTCATCTCGGGCAGCCGAAGGAAGCAATGGGGCGGCACCCGCAGATCGACCCGCGCAGCGCCGATCGACGGCTGCATGGTCCAGCGGCCGACGAACGCGCCGGGTCGAACCTCGCGGAATTCGAGCACGCCCAGCGTGGCCTCGTGCGCGCTGAGCGCGTGGGGTTGAATGAGCACGGCGAGGACGAGCAACGCCAATTGCAAATACCGGATCGCCATCACTGCTCGTACCGCACCTGATACGAAGCCTTGAGCCGCTTGACCGCTTCCCAGGCGAGCTTGCGCGTTTCTTCCGTCTGCCAAATCCTGGCGGCCTCATCCCGCACGTTCTCGAGACTTGCTAGCGCTCCTTCACGCCGCGAGTCGAGGCGAGCAACGTGCCAACCTTCCTTGGACCGCAAGACCTTCCACTGCCGCTGCGGCATGGTCAGCAGTGCATCGCGGAAATCCTCACCAAAGGATGCGGCCAGGCTGGCGACGGGCCGAGCGAGAACTGCGCGAGTCTGCTGCTGCAACTCCACTGATTCGTGCTGTTGGATAATGTCCTCGAGCTGTCGTTGCGCCGTAGTCTGATCCGTCGGCGGGGTGATGTAAAACGAAACGCGTTCCGGCTCGTCGAAGCGGGCGTGATTTTCGGAAAACCAAGCCTGCAATTGCTCCTCGGTCGGTTTCGAGATTCGGATCTGATCGAAGATCAGCAACTGCATCTTGAACGCAATTCGGTCGCGGATCATCTCGTCGCCGCGGTCCACGGCAAGCGCCTTGCCCTCGCGGTAAAGGATTTCGCTCGCGACCCAGGCGTCAATCCGTTTCTGAAGCTGGTCGTCGGAAGGCGCGCGTTCCTTATCTTCGTCGAAGCTATCGATGAAGGATTGGCGCAAATCCTTGGTAACGGTGATGACCTTTTCGTCCCTGGCGGCTGGATGCAGAGCGGCGTCGGCTGCGAAGAGCATCCCTCCAAGCAGAGCGAAATGCAGTAGCGGTTCGCGCGACAAGTGCATGAGCGCTGAGATGACGGACCGCGAATAACGCGTCGCGCCCTGCGCAGCTTCCGCACTCTCATGCTCTGGCCGTCCGGCTTGCAGCATTTGAGAGGACTGCGTTTGAATCTGTGTCGCTGGCATTGACATAAAAGCTTTACAATTCCCGCAGGGTGACTGTTGGCCCGCCAACAGTCGACAGAGCTCTCCATCTGTCATCCATAATCGTGTGTCTCGTGCAAGAGGAAATTGCAAGCGGAAGTGTCTGGGCCTGTGTGGGCGCTCTTCGCCCCAACACAAAACCTTCATGCAATTGTCTCTGTAGTCTGCTGTTGTCCGTACTGCAGAGAGTGCAATCAAGTGCGGCGTGGTGCGCCGCTCGAGATTCCTCCATTCCTGCTGCACCAACGAAATTAGATCCGAAGAGGGGCGATAGATGTTTCCGTCTACCAAAGCGATTCTGTTGACCGCGGCATCGGCGTCATTGGCGCTAACCCAGGGCGCCGAAGCCCAGCAGTGGGGCAGCGATGGCCACAGAGGCAATCCTTACGTTGCCGGCGACATGCACAATCACAACACCTGCACCGACGGTTCGGTGTCCGCGGGCTATGCGATTGACCGCTCGGTCGCAAGGGGCGTCGCGGCCGCCGGTGGCAACAACTTCGATCTCGACTGGTTCACTCTCGGCAATCACGGCGGTTCGGGTAATCGCGACTGCCGCTTCAGCGATACGAGCGCCAACCTTCCGGGCGACACCACGAGAACCTGGGATCAGACGCTGGGCCAAACCATCGATGGCATCACGATTACCAGCCTGAAGGGCACGCCGAACGGCACCGGCAGCAATGCGAAAATGTGGCGCTGGCAATCGATCCGGGAGGTCGAATATCCGATCATCGCCAATCGTGCGCCGATGTACAACAAGGTGCTGATCGAGGGTCTCGAGTGGATCGCCCCCGGCCACGAGCACGTCGACGTGGCGGTCGTTGCCGGCCAGCACCCGAGGGGCGATGGCAATGCCGACAAGATGGCGGAGTTCGAATATCGATTCGATCGCGCCGATACCGACGCGATCGGTCCCGTGGATGGCGAAAACCAGCTCTGGCCGGGCAAGGACAACGTCAACAATACGGGCACGGCCGGCCACCAGAAGGCGCTGGAAGGCATCAAGTGGTTGCAGGCGAATTATCCGCTGCAATCCTATGTCATTCCCACCCACACCGAGCGCCAGGGACCGTTCAGTCCGACGGGCACCAAAGGCTACAACATCGAGCACTTCCGCAATTTCAACAATGCCGGACCGACCGTCGCGTTCGGCATCGAGTCGCCCGGTCATTTTGCCGAGGGCGGGCTCAGCGGCGGATCCGGATCCTACGGGAGCGGTGCGGTTGGCGGTGGCACCTACGGCATGAGCGGCATTTACACCGCGAAGGTGGGCGGTCTCTGGGATGGCCTGCTGGGTGAAGGTCGCAACTTCTTCATCTATGTAAGCTCCGACTGGCATAACCGCGGCGCGGGCGGCGCGCGCGACTCGTTCACGACGGCCGATTTCATCCCAGGCGAGTACACCAGGCTATACGTTCCGAATGCCGGGCATCCCTCCGCGCAGTCGGTCATCGATGGCATGCGTTCGGGCAACTCCTACTCGGTTAACGCCGACCTCATCGGCCCCGATCTGATGTTCCGTGCCCGAGCACGCGGCGAGGAATGGAAGAGCATGGGCGAGACGCTGGTCGTGAGGCCGGGCGATCAAGTGACGCTCGAGATGGCGATGACCATTCCCTCCAAGAATAACAGCCCCTACAGCTTCAACAATCCGCTGCTGGTGCCGGTGGGGATCAAGCAGCCGCTCGACAAGCCGGCGCTCGACCATGTCGATCTGATCACGGGAGACATCACGGGCGTGATTGCACCCGATGCTCCGGGGTACGCTGTTCCGAACGCGGCAGGCACGGCTGGTGCGTCGATTGTGTACAATCCGTCAGCGAAGATCGCACAGCAGATCAATGCGACGCAGATGCATCGCGAAGGCGGTCGCGATGGTTCTGTCCGGCTGCGGTTCACCACGACGTTTACCGCCGGCCAGACTCCGTTCTATATCCGCGCACGTGGAACCAATATTCCGGTTGGCACACCGAATGTCTCGGACTCCGCGGGCAATCCGCTGCTCGACGCCAACAATGCGCAGGTGAGCTGCACGGACCCGGCCTGCCCGGCGCACTTGGAAGCGGTGAATGGCGTCAAAAAGGTGACTCACGACGTTCAGGCCTACTCGAACGTATGGTTCTACGCCAACCCGATCTTCGTCCGTCCGGAGGGCTCGCCCAAGTTGCTGGTCGAAACCAACGCTGAATTGGCGCGCGGGCTGTCGCGTCGGGCCGATAACGGCCAGGGCGAGGGCCGCCACGACGGCCATCAGTGACGGTACAACGATGTCGTATGGCGGGAAGCTCCAGCTTCCCGCCAGAACGTTTTGATGGCGAAATGTGCCACTCCTTCTTGCGAATTAGTCTCTGCGCGCTGTGCCTTGTCATTGGCGCCAGTTGCGGCACGGCCGCTGCGGCCGACGTTGCGCCCGCCTCGGACGAACCCACGCTGGAAGATTGCAAGGCTGCGGTCGGCAACGCCCGCACCTTGGCGACAGATCTACCTCCGGACAATCTCTCCCGCTACTTTGCCGAGCGCCATTTGCAGCAGGCCCTGATCGAAGCCGGCAATGGTGAATTCGACGAGTGCCTGGAGATGGCCGCGCGTGCTGCTGAACAGGTCCGCGAACGGCGCCACGACGTCGCGTCCGGCGAAAGACTGAAAGTGCTCAAGGCCGACGAATAGACGGGACTCGGCAAATCGTGCTTGCCGTCATCGCTGTGTCATCTTTGATCGCGCATTGTCGGCCCCGGCCCCAAGAACAGGTAGATTTGCAAGATGGATCAGATCGAGCCGCTTTTCCCGATCCCGTTGTTGCGTTCGCCGCGGCTGCTGCCGCAGCCGCTGAACGAAGCTGCCGTCGCGGCAATTCGCAACGCGCGGATTGAGAATAATCTGCGCTCTGACCAGCTATTCCATACGCAGGTGGCCGATCCGCGGGACAACAACCTGTTCCGCGAGATCGCCGAACTGACGATTCCGAAACTTGTGGAGTTCGGCTATCTGCTGTTCGGCGAGAAGCTGCGCTGGACGGTCAAGGAGATGTGGACGAATATGCTGGAAAACGGCGGCAGTCAGGCACTGCATTCGCACGCCAACAGTTTTGTTTCCGGCATATTGTACCTCACGCCGTCGCATCCGGCCTGCAAGACGGTTTTCGTGCGGCCACCCGGTGGATCTGATTTCTCCTTTCGCCACCATACGCGAACCGCCGCCATTGGACCGTTCAATGCCGGCAAATACGTATTGCCGGAGGCCCAGCCGGGCGATCTCGTCCTGTTCCCCAGCTATCTGTATCACGAGGTGCCGAGAAACCAGGGCGAACAGCGCATCACCATAGCGTTCAACGCCATTCCCGACAGCCTGGATTGCTGGGGCTATCGCATCAACTTTGCACCCTGAGCCGGAGTTCGCTCCGGCATCGTCACCGCTGACGCGCCAGCAGTTCGCGCGCCTCGATACGCGAGGGCGCCGCCTTCTCGATGTGATGGAGCAGGCGCGTCGCCGCGGCCGGATCGGAGGCCATCAGCGATCGCGCCATCGCGATGAGCGGGCGGTAGGCGGGCTCGAATTCCGGGCTAAGACGCACCGCGTTCAGCAATCCCGGAGTTGCTGCCGTGATCAGTTCAGCGCCGCGAGGATCTCCCGGCAGCATTGCGCCGGCCTCAAGAAAGCGGTCGCGCGCGCGCCAATACGCGAGCAGCCGCGGGCCCAGCGCGTCACGTTTTGGCACCGGTAAAAGCTCGGCCGGATCGGGCTGCATCACCTGGATCACTGCGAGCAGCAATTTCCACGGTGGCTCGCTCAACGCCTTTACGTTGCTGCTTGCGTCGAATGTGACGAAGGGATGATCGTCGGTATTCCGAGGTCCCGAGCCGGCGAAGGCAGACAGCGCGCGTGGTCCTCCGAGATATTGGCCAAGCAAATCCATGTCGGTCTCCAATCCGATCTGTCGCGCCATGGATGCAATGGAGGATTCGGCGAGCCTCTGATCAAGTGTATTCAGGTCGGGGCCGCTGCCGTCGCGAGGACCGATCAGGGCGAGCATCGGCGTGCGCACGCTGTAATGGTTGAGCCATGCCGATCCGGCCGGATAGACCTCCAGGAACGAGCGGACGATGGCGCGCAAGGAAGGCAAGTCGAGCTGATAGAGCGGAAGCCATTGGCAGAACACCCCTCCGGGGGCCAATCTGTTTCGTATCGCTGCGAAATGTTCAGTCGTGTAGAGCGCGCCGCTGCCGTCCAGCGCCGGATGAAACAGGTCCGCCACGATGACATCGTATTGACGGCTGTCCGCCGCGACATGGCGGCGCGCGTCGGCCACCGTGATGCGAGGCGCCGGACCTTTGAGCGTCGGATCGGAGAACCAGGGAAGCAGCTCGACGACCTCCTTCGACAGTTCGACGCCGTGCACCGAAAGTCCCGGCACCTGTGCGCCGCCGGCCAGGGTGGCGCCCGTGCCGATGCCAAGGAACAAGGCGTGATGAGGGGCGGGATGCAGGAGCAGCGGCAACACCGCCTGCCGATAGTCCGACCGTGCTGAACTGGTGCCGCCCATGCGGAAACGGCCGTTCACTTCCAAGTATCGCGCGCCCGAAGCATCATCGACAACGCTCGCGGTGACCATCGGACCTTCCCTGACAGCCAGCAGCGCGCCACCTGGCGGCACCCGTGTGAGGGACGGGTGAGGGCGCAGCAGGAGGATGACCGCGAATGTCGCTGGTAGCGCGCACCACATCAGTGCTGCGCGGCGCAGTGGGACCAGCAACAAATAGCCGAGCGCGACCGCAATCAGCGCCGTCCATGCGCCTAACGCGGGAATCATCAAGATTGCCGCCAGCATAGGCGCCATCGCAGCTCCAATGCTGTTGACGCCAACTGCCCATCCCAGCGACCCGCGCTGTTCGCGCACCCGCTCTGCCAATAGACCGAACAACGCACCCATTGCGGCCGATGGCGCCAGGAACAGCGCCGCCGCAACCGCGAGTTCTCCGACGAGACCCCACGCGAGGAGGCTCTCCGCGACGCGGGCGATCGACGGCATGAACAAGGCAGTCAGCAGGCAGGTGAGCGCGGTCCCTGCAAGGAGCAACCCGAGACTCGCGTTATCGACACGATTGCCAGCCCGTTGCCAGGCCAGGCTGCCGGCCGCGGTGCCGAGCAGATAAGCCGCGAGCAACCCCGCAAAAGTATAGACAGTATCCTGCAGTACCTGCGCCGCGAGCCTGACGACAAGTACCTCGAAGCCAATTCCGAGCACACCGGTTGCAAGCAGGGTGAGGGTTAGGCGCAAATTCAACGCCATCCGTTCGGGTCGCTGCACGGCTTGCAAAGGCACTTCAGCGTTCCGCGCGCCGGGCATGAGCGCACCCAGGGCGCACAGCGCATTCACGCCGGCGAGACATGCGAGCGTCGCGGAGAATCCCAAAGCCGGCAGCAGGGCGAACGTCGAAACCAATGTTCCGGCCACGGCACCGGCGGTGTTTGCTCCATAGACGGCGGCGGTTACCCGCGAGCCGTGGCGGGCCTCCCTCACCATGCGCTCGAGCGCGGTCAACGTCCCGCCCATGGCCGCGGTTGCCGGGAGCAGAATCAGAGTCGGCAGCGCAAAGCTGGCCGCCCACAGCAGCGCTGGCGCCGGTTCTGGGCCGAGAAGCGGCGCCAGGGAGCGGCCGGCCGCAGGCAACAGCCATATGCAGAGCAATCCCCATGTTCCGATGATAGCTTCCAATGCGGCGTAGGCCATTCGCGGCGATCTGGCGCGGCGGATCGGCTGATCCAGCACGAAGGCGCCGAGCGCCAGCCCGCCGAAGAAGCCGGCGATCGCGCCCAACACCGCCATCATCTCGGTGCCGAGCGCAAAGCTCAGCTGGCGAGTCCACACAATCTCATAGCCAAGCCCCGCGAAGCCGGAGCCGGCGACGATCGACATCAGAACCCAGCCTGAATTGATCGATGGATGATCCCGGGCGTCCGTCGTGGGCGGCGCAAAGCCAGGCGAGGAATGGATCGCGCTGTTGCCGGGATCGGATTGCATCGTCATTCCGCGCGAGGAGAGATCTGCGACCGCGTGGTTATCCATTCATCACCTGTGGGAGGGATATAAACCGATGATGGCTCACCCGGCGGCTTGTCTGCGGTTCGAGTTTGTTGCGCTCACCAAACATCTATCGAGGCCTGTCGCGTTTCTGCAATGTGACGGCAGGTTCAGGGACGACCAGCTGCGAAACGCAGCGCCAGATGCTGCCCCTCCGCGATCTGATCTTGCGACATTTTCGAGGCGACCGCGTTGCGCAGTCGGACGTAATAATCGCGATCGCGTTTCGGCGCCCGCGCGGCGGCAAGGTTCAGCCATTTATATGCCAATACGAAATCCTGCGGCACGCCGTGGCCCTTGTCATAGAGCAGGCCGAGCATGGCCTGGGCGAACGGATTTCCGCGCAGCGCGGCCTGACAGTACATATCAGCAGCGGCATCATAGGCCTGCGGTGCGCCAAAGCCGTTCTCCGACATAAATCCCAGGAAAGCCTGCGCTCTCGGGTTGCCATTCAGCGCAAGCGGAATCAACAGATTTACCGCACGGACATAATCTCCCCGCGCGTAAGCTGTATTGGCGCGGGCAAGCGCGTCGGCACGCGCCGGAGCCGTCCCCGTCAAGCAACAGGCGATAACGATGAGGCTCGCCGCGAAGCGGCGCGGGCGCACGAGCCCGAATGCCCTAGCGTACCGTCGGGACCCGCAGATCATCGGTGCTCGCTCCCACGCTGCCCCGCAATTTCGACCGCAATTCCTCCGCTACCTGGTGAGCGTCGAGGCTGTCGCGGATGATCTGGGGGCGGATGAAGATGATCAATTCGGTGCGCGTGCCCTTCTTGCCTTGATGCGAGAAGGCATCGCCGATCCCCGGAATCTGGTCCAGCAGCGGAAAGCCGTTGCGGTCGCCGTTCTGCTGCTCGCTGATCAGCCCCGCGAGCAATACCGTCTGTCCGGTTGCCACCGAGATCGAGCTCTTGACCCGGCGTTGGGAGACGGTCGGCGTCAGACTCGCAGCGGTCGCAGGCGAGACGTTGCTGATCTCCTGCTCGACATCGAGCCGGACATTGCCGTTGACGTTGATGCGCGGGGATACGCGGAGAATGATGCCGGTGTTTCGATAGTCGATAGTGTTGACGACTGTATTGTTCGTGGTCAGCACCGTGGCGCTGCCGGTCGAGATCGGCACGATATCGCCGACCTGCAGCGTTGCAACCTGGTTGTTGATAACGACCAGCGACGGATTGGACAGTACTTTCACGCTGGTGACGGAATGCAGCGCATCGAGAATAGCGCTCGGCTGCGCCTCTGAACCGACCAGGAAGTTGAACCCGGGAAAGGCGCGGTTGATAAACGCATTGGTGACGGCGCCTGCGACCGAGCTCGTTGTCGTGCCGGGCGCCCGGGAGGATTGGGTGTTCAGAACGGAGCCCTTGTCCCCCCGCAGGCCGAAATCGCGGCTGGTCAGGAACATCTGCACGCCATAGCTTAACTCGTTGTTGAGCGTGACTTCCGCGATCGTGGCGTCGATCGCGACCTGCAGGGCCGGACGATCGATCTGCTGCAGGGTGGCTTCGATGATCTTGTAGCTGCCCTGATCGGCATAGATCAGAAGGGTGTTGTTGACGGTGTCTGGCGTGATGCGTACGCCTGGCATCAGCGGCTGTCCTGTGCCCGTGGCGCCTCGGGAATCCAGCGCGCTGCCATTGGGTGAATTGCCGTTCGCCTGCTGCGATTGACCGAACCCTTGCGTCGTCGCCCCACTCGTGCCGGTGGACGGGCGCGCGGCGAAGCCGCCGGTTGAAGCGGGTGAGTTCGCGTTCAGCGACAGGCGGTCGGCTGGGCTGGACGACGTCGTTGATCCCGATCCCGGCGCGAGCTGATTGTCGGCGCTTTCGAGCGAGGCCGACGATCCGCCGACGAACATCTCCGTCAGCACCCGCGCAATCTGGCGGGCCTCGCCGTATTTGATGCGGTAAACGTGGACGCTGGTGCGCGCGGTATCGGCTTGGTCGAGCCGTTTAATCCAGGTCGCGGCCGTGCGCAGAAGCGCGGGCTTCCGGCTGACGACCATAATGGCATTGAGCCGGCTGATCGGCTGCAGCTTGACGAGACTTTGGCTGAGCCCGGCTTCGCCGGAATCCATGATCTTTTCCAGTTCGGAGATGATCGGTTCCGGCGCACTGTTGCTGACCGGGAAGATGCCGACCGATTGGCCGCGCATCCAGTCGACGTCGAAGCTCATCGCGGTCTCGACGGCGGTGCGGCGCTCGCCGCCGGTGCCCTGAATCAGAAGAAGATTTCGCGTTGCATCCGCGCGGACCATGCCGGGCTTGGTGGCAAAGCTGTCCATCAGCTTCAGTATGGTCGGTGCCGACACATATTGTAGCGGCACGATCGACACGCCATAGCCCGGCTCGGCATTGGCGACCTGCGCGTCGACTTGTCCGGAGCCGACGGCATCGCCAAGTGGCGTCAGGCGATATCCGGCCGTGTCGCGGACCAGCACGACGCCCGAGAGCCGCAACGCATTTTCGAGTACAAAGACGATGTCTGACTTGGCGACGGGGCGAACAGAAACCAATGTTACCGTGCCCTGCACGCGCGGGTCGATCGTGTAGCCGGTATTGAGGATGTCCCCCAGGACAACCTTGGCGACGGTCGCAATCGGTGTAGTCTCGAAATTGAGATCGTAGCCGTTGCCGGTCGTCGACCGTTGCGCTCGTACTTCCGCGACATCGGAGATGATGGTCCCCTCATAGACGGCGGCACGGCTGCGCTCGCCGGCGTTGGTCTGCACGGCGTTCACGTTCTGGGTCTGCCGCGGCAGAATGTCCAGCGAGCGCACCTTGTCGAGCACGTCGACTTCCGCCGGCGGAGGAGCGCCGACGCTCACGAAGTTGCACGATGACAGTACAGCTGCGGCGCAAACGATCAATGCAGCCACGCAGATGCTGCGCGCAATCATCCGGGATCGGCTCTGATTGCCGATACGCACCATACTTTGCCGATCCCACTCTTGAACATGCGGGTCGCGGACCGCGTCGTCGCCGATCCCGACCAGTATGCATCCCTTAAGCGGGAAATATGACAGTAATGTTTAGCAGGCTGATGCGACCACGCTTGGTATGGGTTGTCCACCACGTCGCGCGGCTTCGTACAGGTGTCACATTGGCGGTCGATAACTCTATCTCGGGCGATCATTGGCAGCGCTGGCGCCACTTTATTTTCCGCTCACGCCAGGAGTCTGACTGGAAACAGAGGCATGACCGGTCATCACTCATCGCATTTCGCCGAGCATCTTCGCAGCGCTCGGCACCTGAAGATGCCTCAGGCACAAGACGCTCAGCAGAACAGCGGGGGCGGGCGCCACGACGATCAGCAAGCCAGCTTGCCGTCCGGCGCACAGGTTAAGCTTTGGGAGGCGACTGACCTTTCGGCCGGTGAATTCGCCGACGAGGCGGCTCGTTTTTTTGGTCTCAAACGCGTGATGCTGCAGGACTTGCTGGCATCCACGCCACTGACTGCCGCGTTCTCGCAGCGGTTTCTTCGGGAAACGCTGGTCTATCCCTATCGGGCGGCGGAAGGCAGCACTGAGCTTGCGATGGCCGATCCAGGCGATCAGGCGGCAAGGCGAGCGGCCGAAATCGTGCTGGGTCCCGACCTTCAGATTACCGTGGCCTCATTCGAAGATCTCGGTATCGTCCTGGACCGACAGCTTTCGGACGAGGTTCTGAGCGGCCGGGATGAGGCGGGCAGTCCTCGCCAGCTGCGCGAGGATGATATCGAGAGCCTGCGCGATCTCGCCAGCGGCGCCCCCGTCGTGCGCGCGGTCAATGACCTGCTCGAAAAGGCCATCGAGCTCAGGGCAAGCGATATCCACATCGAGCCGTTTCTGGCCGGCCTTGTGGTCCGGCTGAGGATCGACGGCATGTTGCGGCCTGTTGTGGCGCCCACCGGTGTGCTGCCGCAAGCCGTGATCTCGCGTATCAAGATAATCGCCAGCCTCAATATTGCCGAACGCCGCCTGCCGCAGGACGGCGCCGCGCGCCTGCGCGTCGGGCGCGGCGAGATTGACATCCGTGTGGCGATCATGCCCACCCAGCACGGCGAGGCCGCCGTAATCCGCATCCTGCCGAAAGATCGCGGGCTGCTGGTCATCGATAAGCTCGGTTTCGCGCCGACCGACGAAGCCAAGCTGAGGCGGCTTTTGAAGCTGCCCCATGGCATGATCGTTATCACCGGGCCGACCGGCAGCGGCAAGACCACAACGCTCGCCACCATCTTGTCGGTGCTGAATGAGCCGATCCGCAAGATTCTGACGATCGAGGATCCGGTCGAATATGAAATTCCGGGAATCAATCAGTCGCAGGTAAAGCCTGCGATCGGGTTGACCTTTGCGAACGCACTGCGCTCTTTCGTGCGCCAGGATCCCGACGTCATCATGGTCGGTGAGGTGCGTGACTCCGAAACCGCGCATGTCGCTGTCCATGCGGCGCTGACGGGGCACCTCGTTCTCACGACCTTGCACACCGAAACGGCAGCTGCGGCGGTGCCGCGGCTACTCGATCTTGGCGTCGAAGGGTATTTGTTGCGCTCGATCTTGCGGGCGGTCATCGCGCAACGCCTGGTTCGCCAGCTCTGCGATCGCTGCAAATCGCCGATCGTCTTGAGCGGCGATGACTTGGCCGAAGATCCACGGCTTGCCTCGCTTGGCTTCAAGGTAGGCGAGACAATTCATCAGCCGCGCGGGTGCGAACGCTGCGGCGGCCTCGGCTATCGTGGTCGACTCGGCATGTTCGAGATCCTCGAGCTCGACAACGAGCTGCGCGAACTGATCGGAGACAACGCCGACGGACTCAAGCTCGACCAGGCCGCCATTCGCGCCGGCATGACCACGATGCTCGATGACGGTATCGCCAAGTGCCGCGCTGGAGTGACCTCGCCTGCGGAAATCCTGCGCGTTACGACCGTGAGATAGCTCGTGCCAAATTTCCGCTACCGAGCACTGACGCAGACCGGTGAACTGGTAAACGGCACGATCTCGGCGCCGACTGCCGCCGAGGTCGCGGCCCGGATCGAGTATCTTCGTTTGTTGCCGATCGAAACCGTCGAGGAGAAGCGCATCGCTTCGTCCGGAGGCTGGGGCCGGTTCAACAAGCCGAGCGCGGCGGAAGTGACAACCTTTACCCGCGATCTAGCCCTGTTGCTCAAAGCGGGCGCGCGCCTCGACGATGCGCTCGAACTGCTCGCGAGCGACGCCGATGTCGGCCGCCTCCGGCCGGTGGTGGGCAAGCTGCGGAGTGCGCTGCTGAGCGGGGAAAGTCTGGCCGATGCGGTGGCGACGCACCCCGCGCTGTTTCCGCGAATGTATGTCGCGCTAGTGCGGGTGGGCGAAGTGTCGGGTACGTTGGATCAGGTGCTGGAGATGCTCGGTACCGAGCGCGCGCGCGCCGAACAGATGCGCCGCAGGCTTGCCGACGCCATGCAATATCCGCTCTTCGTGCTGATTGCAGCCATCGGCGTCATGCTGTTTTTCATGTTGTTCGTGCTGCCGCAATTTTCCAGCGTGCTGCAGGATTTCGGCGGCAAGTCGGATTCTGCGCTCGGCATGTTTATCTCCATTTCGGAGTTCATGCGCGCGAATAGCACGGCGCTGATGCTGGCGAGCGCCGCCCTGGCTGCTGCGGCGTGGAGTCTGCTGCGTCGACCAGGGACGAGAACCGGCGTAATCGGCGGCTTGGCGCGGATGCCGGGCATTGCCGGCATCTTCGGCTATTATCGGACGAGCCTCTTCTGTCGTAATCTTGGCGTCCTGCTCGGCAGCGGCGTCAGCCTGACCGCGAGCCTGCGCATCCTGGTCGACATCATGGCTGTGACCGGAACGGTCCACGCGTGGAGCGAAGCCGCCGACCGCGTACGGCACGGCGGCAAACTGTCCGAAGCGCTTTCGGCTTCGATGAGCTTGCCGCCGATGGCACTTCGCATGCTGCGGCTCGGCGAGGAAACCGGCCAGTTGCCGACGCTCGCCGGTCGCGTGGCGGAATTCTATGAAGCCAAACTGCAGCGCAGCCTCGACCGCATCGTCGGCATCGTCGGGCCGCTGGCAATCGTGACGATCAGCGCCGTTGTCGGCGGGCTGATTGTCTCCGTGATGACAGCCCTTCTGTCGGTCACACAACTCGTCGGATAATATAAGGACCAGTCGCCATGTCGAAGCAGCCTTCGGTCAGAATTGCGCAGCGTGCCACCCGGGATGCGCGCCGGCATGGCGAGCAGGGCTTCACGCTGGTCGAGATGCTTGTTGTCATCACCATCATCGGCCTGATCATGGGCCTGATCGGCCCGCGCGTGCTGAATTATCTGAGCGAGTCCAAGGTCAAGGCGGCGAAGATCCAGATGCAGAGCTTTGCGGGCGCGCTTGACCTGTTCAATCTCGATGCCGGCCGCTACCCGTCAACCGCGGAAGGGCTGACCGCCCTGGTGCGCCGAACGCCCGGTGTTGCCGCCTGGAACGGTCCGTACCTGAAGGGCAGCGTCGTTCCGAATGATCCTTGGAATCACCCCTACCTCTATCGCGCGCCGGGTGAGCACAGCGCTTACGACATCGTCTCCTACGGCTCCGACGGGCAGGAAGGCGGCAGCGCTGCCGCCGCCGATATCTCGCTGAACAACGTGACGAGCGCGAGCAATGAATGATGCGCTGCAACGTGGCTTTACGCTGCTCGAGATGGTGTGTGTTATTGCACTGATCGCGATGCTCGCTTCCGTGCTGCTGCCGTTTGCGCCCCGTCACACCTCGCGCGCTCGCCTGCAGGCCTACGCGCTGGAAACGGCAACCTTGCTCAAAGGCGATCGATATGCCGCAGTGGTACGCGGCGCCAATGTTGCGACGATGGTCGACGCGACGTCCCGCGTGATCCGCTCCGGCGCGTCCGGCAGGATCATCCGCCTTCCCGATGACGTTCGCCTCGACGCGCTGCTGCCGCAGACCTGTCACCAGCGGCCGGCGCTTTCCACCATCAGCTTCTTTGCCGACGGCATGTCCTGCGGTGGCACGATCGCGCTAGCGCGGCTCGATACGGCTTACGAAATTCGCGTCAACTGGCTGACCGGAAGGATCGAGATTGTCTCCCGCTCCAAAATCGCTGATTGATCGGAATGTGGCCGGCTTCACCATCATCGAGGTGCTGATCGCGCTTGCGGTTGTTGCTGCCAGCATGATGGCGATCGGATCGGTGATGTCGACCAACGTCCGGAGCGTCCGGGCGATGGAGGATCACTTGGCGTTGATGCAAACCGCGCAGACCGTTTTGGCGACTGCCATTCCGCCGCGCAAGGACATCAGTCCCGGCAGCCTGTCCGGCCAGCTCCGCGGCTACCGTTGGCAGGTCGATGTCAGCCCGCTTGGCGGCGGCTGGGAGACCGACGACGAGCGGGTAGCCTGGATACCCGAACGGATCAGGATTCGCGTCCGCGCAGCCAGCGGGACGACGGTCGACGTCGAAACCGTGCGCTTGATACCGAGGCCGCAGCATCGAACATGAGCACGAACGGGGAGAGCGGCCAATCGGGATTCTCGCTGATCGAAGCGCTGGTGGCGCTTGCGCTGACCGGGCTCGTGCTCTCGGCGCTTGCCAACATCACGGCACAATGGCTGCCGAATTGGAATCGCGGCATCGACCGCGTTCAAGAAACCGAGCAGGTCGGCATCGCCATTCAGCGGATCGCTGGCGATCTTGCGACCGCCGAATTCGTGCCGGCCAGCCGCGAACTGCGGCGGCCGCTGTTCGACGGCTCGGCATTCGCGCTCACTTTTGTGCGAACGGCGCTCGGTCCCAACACCGGCATCGGGCTCGATATCGTGCGGATCGGCGAAGCGGAGGATCGGGGCCGGATGGTGACAGTGCGCTCCCGCGCGCCGTTCGGGCCATTGGCGGCCGGTGCGTCGCCATCTGAGCAGATACATCTGTCCGATCCGGTGGTGCTGCTGCGCTCTCCGTTGCGCCTGTCCTTCTCTTACGCCGGTCCGGATCGCGTTTTCCGGGACAGCTGGAAGGGGCAGGAAAAGTTGCCGGTCACGATCATGCTGACGATACGCGATGCCGCGACCGGACGGGTGTTGTCAGCTTCCTCGGTGGCGCCGGTCCACATCAATGCAGCGGCAGGCGACGCGGACGATGCAGTCAAGGAAACCGCGGATGACAGTGCGAAGAACAATGGCGGCGTAAGTCGCGCCGGAAGAAAGCAGGACGGATCGTGACGGGATTGGCCGGGCGCAGCGCAGGGCTGTCCTCCCAGCAAGGATTCGCGCTGGTGGCCGTGCTATGGCTGGTAGCAGCGCTTGCCGCGCTTGCGATGATCTTTTCGGCCTACCTGTCGAGCTCGGCGCGCGCGCTTTCGCTCAACGACGCTGCCTTGCAGACGGAGGCGCTGGTATCCGCAAGCGCTGAGCTGACGGCCTATCGATTGCAGCTCGGCGGCGAAGAGGCGCGTCCGATGCAAGGCGCCTTTCGCATGCGGCTGAATGGCGCCGATCTCTTCGTTTCTTTTGTCGCCGAGACCTCCCGCGTCGATCTCAACAGGGCGTCCAAGGAACTGCTCGAGGGCCTGCTCTCCGCGCTTGGTGCGGCGGCCGAGGATGCCCGCGAGGGCGCTGAGCGCATCGTCGCCTGGCGGAGCCGCGCGACGGCGCAGACCGCCGCAAACGAAGAAGCGCTCTATCGCGCCGCCGGCCGCGCCTACTCGCCGCGTCAGGCGCCTTTCGCGCATGTCAATGAGCTCGGCCTGGTGCTCGGTCTTGCCCCGGCACTCGTGCAGCGTGCGCTGCCTTTTGTCACCGTGTTCAGCGGTGCGGAGGGCATCGACGCAACGGTTGCGGCGCCGGAAGTCATAGCGGCCTTGCCCGGCATGACGCCGCTCATTCTCAAACAATTTCTCAGTGAGCGTGTGCAAATCGGAAGCGACCGCAACGCGATCGCGGCGGCGCTTGGCCCGGCCAGGGCGAGCGCTACCGCAGAAAAGAGCAGGGCTTATCGCATCCTGACCCGAATCCGGTTTCCCAACGGCCGCCACGCGGCCTCTGAGGTGGTGATCAGGTTGGGTGGCGATACGGAGCTCTATCAAGTGCTGTCGTGGCAGCGTGATGTGAGCGCGCAGGCGTACAGAAAGCTGTGACCGATGATCTCAGAACTCAAAGAGCTGTTTGCAACCTGGATGGCAGCTGTGGCGGCCGCAATCGATGCGGCCGGTGCCAAACTTGCGCGACGGCGGCAGATCGTCTTGATCGAGGGGGAGGGGAACGGCTTCACCGCACGGGTGACCTCGACGGGAAGGGGGGCGAGCCTGCCTGACCTGTCGTTCCGGCTGGTGCAGAACCGCCCCGAACCGGCCGTGCCGCCTGAGTGGGTAGCTGCGCTCCGTGGTAGTCAGCTCGACATCGTGATGAAGTCGGATCACGTGCTGGTCCGTCCGCTCGATTTCCCAAGACAGGCGGCGGATTTTCTTGATGGCATGATCCGAACGCAGATCGACCGTCTGACGCCATGGACCGCGAGCGACGCCGTATTCGGCACGAGTCCGCCGGCGCCGCTCGCGAATGAACGGATCGGACTGACATTGGCGGCAACGTCACGACAAAAGATCGATCCGCTGGTCAAACTGGCTGGCGATCTCCGCGTTTCATCCGTGGCTGGGCTGGTTGACCTCCATGAGGTGGAAAACGAGGGGGCGCGCATCAGGCTGTTCGAGACGCAGCCGAGCGGCTCCGGCCGCACGGCCGACGTGCCCGGGCTATTGCGGCTCGGGTTGGGCCTCGCGGTAGCAGGAGCGGTGGCCTCCCTTATTGTGTCCACCTATGTCGGTGGCATGCTCGAAGCGGAGCAGCGCGAGCTGCAGCAACACATCATGCAGCGTCGCGCCGCCTTGCGGATCAACCAATCGGGCGGATCGGCGGAAGCATTGCTTGCCAAGCGCAAGCAGACGACCCCGTCGAGCGTGGTGGTGCTCGAGGCGGTATCGCGCGTGTTGCCGGATACCACCTACGTGACCGAGCTGCGGGTCGAAGGCGACAAGATGCAGGTGGTCGGAATGACGCAGGATGCACCGTCATTGATCCGGTTGATCGAACAGTCGCCGCACTTCACCCGCGCCACTTTCTTTGCGCCGACCACGCGAAGCCAGAGTGATCCGGGTGAACGCTTCCACATCGAGGCTCGCATGACAGCTTACTTCGGGAACGGTTCATGAATCAGACCGCGACCTTGCGGAAACTGTTGTCCAGACCGTTCCCCGCAGCAGCACTCTATTTCACGATTGCAGCTCTCTTACTGTTCGTGATTGCAAGCTCGATGGCCGATGTGCTTGGTCAGCGCGCCGAAGTCGCGGCATCGGCAGCGATGCTCGAACAACTCGAAGGACGAAGGCCTTCGTCCGCACGTACCCTGGATGCCGCCGCTGCCGCGCGATCCGGTTCGCCATTCCTTGAAGGTACGACCGTGACGATTGCAGGCGCCGCGCTCTTGCAGCGCGTCACTGCTGCGGTGACCAGACTCGGCGGCAACGTGTTATCTTCCCAGGTCGACCTGAAGGGCACGAAGGCCGATTTCCTATCCATGATCGCAAGCTGCGACATTGATCAGCCCGGCCTGCAGCAATTGCTGTACGATCTGGAGGCCGGCATGCCGTTCCTTTTTGTCGATCAGCTGGTGGTGCAATCGCCGGCCAGTTTCTCTGGTTCCGGCGGAGGAAAGCTGCGGGTCCTGCTCGCTGTCTCTGGCCAGTGGCGAGGTAGTAAATGAAAAAGCACGCTGCGACGGGACCTCATTCGCTTTGCGCTACCCTGTTGCTGGCTTCCGCGCTCGGCGTCCCAGGCTTGGCTTTGGCGTTGCCGACGGATGTTTCCGATGCTGATGTCTCCAGTCCGAGCCGCACGGGAATAGGCTCCGATCCGTCGCCCTGGGATGGTCACGCCACTCCCGGATCTGTGCTCAAACCCATAGTGCCCGCCCAGGTCCCCTCAGCACCAGAACGCGCGGTGAGCGCTAATCCGCTGTGGGCGATCCCGCTCACCTCCTTGTCGAACACGCGCGAGCGGCCGATTTTTTCGCCGTCACGGCGACCACCGCCGCCGGCGGTCGCCGCGGCGCCGGCGACAAGACCGCCACCGCCGCCGCCCAAGCCGCCGCGGATGGAGCGTCCGCCACTGTCGCTAGTGGGCACGATCGCCGGTGATGATCAGAGTTTTGCGATTTTTGTCGATCAAACCACCAGGGCGGCTATGCGCCTCAGACTAGGCGAGGAGTATCAGGGCTGGAAGCTGCGCTCAGTGCATGGCCGCGAGGTCACACTCGTGCGCGACGCGCAGAGCGCAACGCTGAACCTGCCGCAGCCCGGCACCGGAACGGCCGCACCTTCCCGTGTCCAGGCTGAGCGAACCATTGCGCGGGGAAGCCATGAGCCGCCGGACCCCGCGGAACAGGACTAATCAATCCAGTCGGCCTGCTGAAGCGCGAGCGTGAACACCAGGCCAAGAACAAGAAAAGGTCCGAATGGAAGCGAGGTCTGCCGCGTCATGGTTTTGCCGGCGAGCTGCATTGCGCCAGCCGCCGCGAGGGCGGACAATGACGCGACGAGGAGCTGCATCGGAACGCCCATAATGCCGATCCAGATGGTCGACGCAGCAAGCAGCTTGACGTCGCCGAGACCAAGCCCCTGAACTTGCCGAAGCATGAAATAAAGTCGGCGCAACAGCCATATGACCGCGCCGACGATTATAGCTTGCGCGGTGGCGCCGAATGCAGCGGTCCCGCCGCCGAGGATCGCGCTCCTGGCAAGTCCGGCCACCGCAAGCGCGAGATTTAACCAATCGGGAATAATGCCGCGCCGTAGGTCGATCCATGCAAGCCCCACGCCTGCGATGCCAAGGAAGGCGAAGCTGACGGTTGTGATCATGGGAAAAAGATTGAAGGAGGTACGAGAGGAGTCCCCGACCGGTGCGGGGGCATGAGACTTCACGCAGGATTTGGCTTGGTCGTCAATGCGTTTTTCTATTCGGCCGTTTTCTTCGAACAACCGAATTCGGTGTGCACCTTGCCAACTCGCGGCGGCGTCGCCGCCATTTACGCACGTCGCCTGGACGTCACATGCGCGTTAGGCGAGCCCGTTAATCATTGCCTCTCGTTCCCGACAAATCCACGCAGTCGCGCAGCGAACCTGGGGCGTTCTTATGAATATAAAGACCTTTGTCTCAATAGCGGCGATGTCGCTCGCTCTATCGCTGAACGGCGTTGCGGCACCGGCGCGCGCCGATGATGGCAACGACCAGCATGGCCATGGCCGGAAGCCGCGGCGGGTGGTGCTGATCTCGCTCGACGGTGCCAAGCCCGATTTCATTGAGAAATTCATCAAAGAAGGCGTGCTGCCGCGTGACGGCGGCTTGGCATGGCTGAGCAATCATGGCGCGATTGCGCTGCAGAACGTGACTGCCTCGCCGTCGCTGACCGCAGTGTCGCACATCGAGATCGCCACCGGTTCGACGGCGGTTCACAACGACATTCCCTCGAACACCTTCCAGCCGATCGTCGCGCCGATCTCGTCAAGCATCAGCGGCTTCGGGGCGCCGATCGGCGGCTACCGCCTGAGCCCGCTCGGGCCTACGTCGCAGCCGACAGCCGTGCCGCTGTGGGTGCAGCTGCGCCAGCAGGGCAAGAAGGTCATCACCGCGACGTGGCCGGGCAGCGACGGCGCCGACATCTCCATCAACAACATGGTCGTGCAGCCGGCCCAGCCGACCCGCGTCACCGACTATACCGTGCCATTCGGAGCGTTTGGCGGCATCGGGGCGAGGGGCTTTTCGCTGTCCCAGGCCGATTTCGCGTCCGATCCCGCGATCGCCGCGGCGCTCCAGGTGGCCGGCCACTTCTCGTTCAGCCCGGTGCTGGCGACGCCGACGGCGATCGAGACGCTCTCGTGCGCGTCGGCAGCGACCGCGACCTGCACCAATGCAGCCACGTTTGACGTCAAATATGCGATCCGGGTCGCGGCGCTCGATACCACCAATGACAACACGGTGAACTACGATACCCTGGTGTTCTTCGACACGGCTGGCGGCATCACGGCAGGACCTTTCCACGCGCCGTCGACCGGACCGGCCTACGCCAAGGTCGGCAGCCCGAATGCGCCGTTCTTCTTCGAAGGCAGCGGGGCCAAGGTCGGTGCCGCGTACTTCGTGTCGGCGCTTGCGCCCGATCTGTCGGTCGTGCGCTTTGCCCGCTACGGCGCCAACTTCATCCCGCGCAACGCGGCGGTGCTGGCCGATGTCGATGACATCAACAACAATATCGGATTCTGGCGCCCGCAGGCCGACTTCCGCATTCCGGAGCGGCTGAGTCCGGGTTTCACCAACTTCCCCGATACCGAGATCGAGGCGATGTATGAGGACATGGTGAAGACCTTCGTGCGCTACCAGGCGAACATCGCCGAGCACGCGATCCGCAAGCATCCCGACGCCGACCTGATGATGGTCTACATCGAGCAGCCCGACGGCTCCGAGCACCAGTTCCTGCTCACCGACAGCCGCCAAGGCACCAACTCGACCGACCCGAACTCGATCGGCGACAACCAGGATCCTGCCAAGGTGGCGCGGTACGCCTCCTACATCCGCTTCGCCTATCAGACCGCCGACGAGGCGGTGAAGCAAATCATCGATGCGGCCGGCCGCGACAGCAACATCTTCGTGGTGTCGGATCACGGCTTCGCACCGTTCCACACATCGGTCAGCATGACCAACATCCTGCGCAATGCCGGCATCGACACCAGCAAGGTGGCGATCCGTACCTCGGGCCCGGCGGTCAATATCTACGTCAATCTGCAGAACCGCGAGCAGGGCGGCACCGTCGATCCGGCGACCTACAATGCGCTGGTGACGCAGATCGCCGACGCGGTGAAAAGCGCGGTCGATCCCAACCCGCGGTTCAACTTCTCGCTCAAGAACGGGCGGATCTTCACCGTGGTCGAAACCCGCCCGCTGCACTGTGAAGACGGCACCGGGCTATGCACCAGCAAGACCATCGGCCAGGATTTTGGCGATGTCTTCGCGCTGATGGCCCCGGGCTACAACTTCGACGGCATCCAGAACCCCGGCGTCGCCCGCGTCGCCGATGCGCCATTCAATGCGGCCACGACCATCCTGTCGATGCCGAACTTCTACGGTGCCCATGGCCACGATCCCGAGCTGACGGAGATGAGCGCGACCTTCATCGCCGCAGGCCCGCAGATCCGGCCAAGGACCACGCTCTCGCGCATGCGCAATCTCGACGTCGCGCCGACGATCATGCGGCTCCTCGGTGTCAAGCCCGGCCAGGTCGATGGCGAGGTGTTGCAGGAAGTCCTGCGCTGAAAAGCGCCGCGCGAAATCCTCATGCTGATCTGATGGGCGGTGACACGTGCCGCCCGCCTGCTTGCAACCCTGCGCGGTCCAGGACGACAGCAGAGTGGTCTCGACCAGCGCCTCGTGTCCCCACAAGGACGACGGCCTGGCACGTCGCGCGCATAGTCGAGGAGGAACTTGGCTGGACCGTCGCGGGATCGAAAATCGCGGCGATGAAGGAAGGGTTGCAGCGGGAAACTGCGTACGGACCCGCCGATCCATGGTGGCGTGTTCGCTCCGCTCATTATGGATTCGCCCGGCAGCGCGAGCACGCCACACAGTGAAATCCTATTTCTGAAGTAGAATTCAGGCGGTGCTCGGCGTCGATCTGCCGCCGCGCGCCAGGCCTTACATGGTGCAGGAGGTGATTGAGGCCGTGGCCGCCGAGCCGGTCGTCCTGTGCTAACCTTGATCGATGCTGGCCCGAAAAGCACTGATGGGCGCGGAACGTACCTAATGCTTTGAAAGGTGCAGGTAACCGTTTGAAGTCTCAGCAGATGCGAGCGCACCAAACGCCTCCTAAGTAAAGTACCTGATCTTATTATGGTGTTATGGTTTTACCTTGGGAGGTAAGATCTTAGACGTTCACGCTTCGAGCCTGCTCATGGACTGCGCCGCCAGGCGCTTGCGGTCCGCGGCGCGCGTGTAGATCTCGGCCTCCTTGATGTCGATCCAGCCGAAGATCGCCATCAGTTCGTGGGCGGTCCCACTCGACGATACCGGCGACGGCGCGGATCTTCGGCAGCGGAGCGCTTGGCGCGTTCTTGATCGCAGCGTCAAGCGTATCGCTCAGGGCGACGGCGAATTGGCGCGCGAGACCGCCGCCTACCGCGCGATCCAGAAGTGGAACGTCGGCGTGCCGAAGGACACGAAGATCACGATGAGCGACTTGACCAGTGCCTCCAAGAAGAAGACCACGGCCGCGTCAGTTGGCAGTAGCTCAACCGTCTAAAATAAGATCGCCGAGCAGTGAATGCCTGCCGGAATTTTGTTGCTAGGATTTGGCAGGACCAACCGTACTCGGAAAGTGTCGCTTGCAGCGTCGATGACCGGATCAATCGCATCGACCGTCGCTTGCAGCGCTTCATTCACAGGTGCACCGAGATTCAGCTTAGCGACCATTCCGATGTGGACGCTGTTGTAGCGATTTGATGGGAGTACAATGTCGGCATTAAGCGGGTCAAACTGGGCGATGGTCATAATGGGCTTGGTCTCATAAACGTATTCTCCCGGCGCCAGCTTGAGTTCTGTCACGACACCATCGACCGGGCTTTTGATGATCTTCAGATTGAGTTGAGCTTCCGATCGCGCCGCCTCAAGCGTTGCCTGTCTTTGATCGGCCTGCGCTTTACGGACGGAAATCTGGTCCTGCTCGACCTTCGTTTCGTACTCATCCACATCGTTGATTCTGGAAAACATGTTGTTGGCCAGCTTTTGCTTCCTCGCCAACTCGCGCTGATTCCACCCGAGATTCGCTTGCGCTGACTCGAGCTGGGCGGTGTTTTCGGCACGATGCCGATCCAGGGCCAATTGAGCCTCCTCCACCGTCGTATTAAGGCTTGCGACTACCTGACCGTGTTTGACCTTGTCGGCACGGTCGACCAGAACTTTGGCGAGCAGGCCAAATACCGGACTTCCAACATCGATCACCTGCTTGGGCTTTAACAAGCACGTCGTGGCATCGTCGTCGATCGCAGTTCCTTGGGCCAACGCGGGCGATACGCCTAGCACACAAACGAACACGACCAAGCAAACCACTTTGAACATCGATATCTCGCTGCCGAATACTCTTTCAAACGAAGATACCGTTGAGTTCCAGAGTATTGAAGGGGAATTGTCGCAATCCTGTGCCCGCTTCTTTCCGAGAGGAGCAAGGGTCAATCCGCAAAATAAAGCCCGCCTCAATCGGGGCTGGGGACGACAGATCGCGTGCGTTTCGGCGAAGATCGTCTCCGATCGGGTGTTGCAACTCGCACCCTTCGGTGCTCGGGCGGCGTGACGGAGCAAGGTCACAGGTGCCGATCGATTGGACAATCACGATCAATCTGCCGGGCGAGCATACCTGAATTTTTGCCGGCTGGTGTCATGTCTGACGTCAGGCATGTGAGACGTTAGTCTACACGTCCGCCGCCTCGTCTTAGGAACGTCGCACATTATCTGGTAAGCGTTCCACATATCGAACCGATTTCGATTGACAGTTCCCCGGTTTCAGTGGGAACGTTCAATTTTTAGACAAACAAAAATACTATTTGAGCGGGGCGCCATGAAGGTTTCCTTCGATCCAGCTTCCGCCGCAGCGGAGCCGGCAAAGCCTGGAAACGCTACGAAGTTGGCCTCCCTCGCTAACTATGCGCCTAGATTGGTATCGCTGCTGACGTGGTACGCTCCACGTCCCGAGGATACGAGCGCCGCCTGGCCGCAAGGTGTTGTCGAGGGCGGTCGCCAATCTTCATCGATCTTAGGTCAGATCCGGCACAAGATCTTATCACGCCGTCAGAGGCGAGCAGAGCGGTCACGTCAGGTCAAACAGTCCATCGCCGCCGCCAAACGATTGTCCGCAAAAGGCAGGCAGGATAATTTCCTGCTCGAGCCGCTTGAGCCGCGGTTGCTGATGTCGGCGGATCCGCTGACGGTCAATCTCACGGCTTCCGCCGACGTTGTTAGTATCGTACAACGTGCCGATCTGAACGCCGACGGCGGCGCCATACTCGATATCACCAACAACGGAACGACGACCACCTATGGCGCCGGCGCCAACGGCGTCACATCGCTGACGATCAACGGACTTGGCGGCGATGACAAGTTTACTCTCGACGGGTCAATAGCCGTCGCCGTGACCATTGACGGGGGCGATGGTACGGACACGATATTCGGTCCGAACCGCGATACCGATTGGCACATCGACAGCGCCAACGGCGGCTCGTTCGCCGGGATCAACAGTTTCATCAGCGTCGAAGTCCTGGTTGGGGGCGCCGCCGACGATAATTTTGCCTTAGGGGCGTCGGGGTCGCTGAGCGGGGGCATTACCGGTGGCGGCGGCAATGATGTCATGGTTGTGGTAGATGGCGCTGCCTCCTACGCGTCTAACGCCTGGATAATCAGCGGCCCCGATGCCGGTTCGCTCAATGGGACGGCGTTCACCGGCATCGCCAATTTGAGCGGCGGCAAGGGGGCCGATACCTTCACATTCCAACCGGGTGGATCGATCTCGGGCATCATCGACGGTGGCATCGACGATGCATCGCCGGCTATTCCCGCCACTGACACGCTTGATTTCCACGCAATTTCTAGCAGCGTGAATGTTGACTTGGGAGCCGCTACAGCCACAGGCGTGACCAGTTTCCAGGGCATTGACGCGATTGTTGGCGGCAGCGGATCGGACACGCTCACCGGCTTCGACGCACCAGCGGTTGCCTGGGTCATTAATGGGCCGAATGCGGGCACGGTGGGAATATCCACCAGCGATGCGCCGTCGCCGATTCTCTTCAGTGGGTTCGAGAATCTCACCGGGGTCAGCGACAGCGCCAGCGACGGTTTCACCTTCGAATCCGGCGGCAGTATCTCCGGGACGGTGGATGGCGGCACGGGAACTTCCGACGGCATCAGCGTCTATGAATCGCCGGGGCAGTATACGATCTTCAATCCAGCAACGGTCGATGCGTCCGGGACGCTATCGCTCAACGGCAAGACGATCCATTACGCCGGCATGGATCATCAGGATTTCGTCGGCGGGGACAATGCAGACCGGGTGATCACCGGCACAATCTTCAACGACACCATCATTGTCGAGGACGATGCGACGCCCGATAACGGGATGATGCAGGTGCGCTTCGTCGGCCGCAACTTTTACGATGCCGCCACCGGAACCACGTCCGACGCCATTATCATTACTGCCCCGGCGGACTCGCTGACAATTCAGGGCGAAGCCGGAGCCGACACGATCGAGATCAAGTCGCTCGATAGCGAGTTCAGCGGCGACCTGCTGCTCTATGGCAGCGTCCTCGACCAGTATGGCCTGCCGGTGGACGACCCGTTCGCCGACAACATCATCTTCAGCGGCAACATCAATACCAACGGCGGCCTCATCGATGCCTGGGCCGACCATATCACGGTCAATGATGGCGTGCAGATCGACACCGGCGAAGGAGACGTCGTGCTGCGAGCCCGAAATGTGGGCTTGACCGATCTTGAAAACCTGCTGCCGGCCTACGTCAGTTCCCGTTCGGTGTCCATCGACATCGGCGCCGGAGCGAGCATCGCGGGCGCGGGCATCTATCTCGTTGCCGAGTCTGCGGAGCAGAGCATCGGCGACGCCATCGGTGCGCCCAAGGAAGTTGGCAACTTCGTTATCGCGCCCCTGGCCGACACGTTTGCCGAATTCACGGCGCTGCCGGTCAAGGTGCTGGTGAAGAACTCGAGCGCTGCCATCACGTTGCACGATGGGGCCGCGCTCACCGGCAGCGGCACTGTCGGCCTGTACGCGACGGCGGGCGCCGACGCCTCCGGAGACGCGATCGGCAATGTGTTCAGCATCGGCTATGCCCGCGCCGCGGTCAGTGCGACCATCGACATTCAGACCGATGCGACGATCGATGCGGGCGGTGCCGTTGCCGTGCTCGCCACCGGTGAGGCGAACGCTCACCTCACGGCGGAGACCGATCTCAGTCTGGATGCCTCCAAGCTGATCGGCGGCATTACCGGTGGCAGCCCAGAAGTCGCGGGCGCATTGGCGATCAGTGACGCCAATACGGTTTCGCATATCAACGTCGCGAAAGGCGCGTCGATCAGCGCCGGTACCACCGCCAATATCATCGCCAGCGGCAACAGCACTTCCAATGCGGAAGCGACCTCCGGTCTGTTCGCCGACGGCAAGGCCGGTTTGGCGTTTGGTCTCGATTTTTCGAACTCCGATATCAAGACCGTGGTCGATGGCACTGTCGTGGCGCACGCGGACCCGACTGCGGGTTATACGGTCAAGATCGAGATCGACCCGACAGTCACCTGGGACGGCACCGGGACCCCGCCGGCCGGTTACGTCGACTATGCGAATGACCGCATCTACGTCGGTCCGAATGCGCTCGTTGACGAAGACGTCATCACCTACACCAACCGTCGTGGCACCAGCATCGGCGGACTGGTGGATGGACGACAATACTTCATCGTTACCACAGATGAGCCGGGCTGGATTCAGCTCGCCGAGACCCAAACCAACGCGTTGCGTGCGATTGCAGGATCTCCGGACGGCAACGTTGTGGACCTGCGCACGGATATCTTTCCGGCGACCGATGACAACAGGCTCAGCTTCGATAGCAGCAATATCGATTCCGCCGCAAATACGATTTCGTTGCAGCGTAACGGCGCCCCTGTGTTCAACCCCTTCGAGCTTGGGCAGGCCGTGGTCTACAAGGCGGCGCCTGGCAGTTCGATTGACGGCCTGCTCGATGGCACCACGTACTACGTCATCGCCAGCACCAATGAGCAGAACCTGCAGGGCAATTCGCGTTTTGCCGACACCCAGGTCATCCGTCTTGCCGAGTCCGAGAACGAAGCTCGGGCTGGTGTTGGCATCGACATCGGCCCGGCCACCGGCGCCGGTTTCGAGCTCCTCGCCAAGCATGTGCTGGATTCGGGCTATGCGACCGGCGTTGGTATCGTCGCCCAGCTCGATGCCGACAACGGCGCGAGCTCCGAGGCTGGCCTGAAGAGCGAAGACCTCAGTCCGAAGACCAAGTTTGCCGAATTGAGGGAGAACATCCCGAGCAACTACCTCTCGGGGTTGTTCGACATCATCGGCAAGTCCTACGCGGAGAACGCCAGTGCGCCCCAGGCCGGCGCCAGCGGCAAGCTCAGCGTTGCCGGCGCGCTGTCGCTAACCTATGCCACGCACGACGTGCGCACCGATGTTCTCGGCGATGCGGTGATCAAGTCCAACGAGGATCTCGAAGTCAAGGCGACGATCAGCCAGCACACGAAGTTGTCGGCGCAGAGCACCACCGAGCCGCAGCAGAACAGCAGCGGCAATAACGCCGGGACCAGCGCGGAAAACAACGTCAGCGTCGCGATCAGCATCGGCGTCATCGACAACACCGCGATTGCGACGATCCATGATGGGGCCCAACTCGATGCCTTGCGCGCATTGCGCGTGATCTCTGATGTGAGTTACCCGATCACGACCCGCTTCGATCAGTTTATCCCACTGTCGTGGGGAGAACTGACCGACGCACTGCGGACCGAAGGGCCCGCGGCGATCACGAAATACCTGAACACCAACCTTGGCGCCGTCGACGCTTTCTTCAACACCTGGAGCGCTGCGACGGCCTCGGCCGAGAAGGTCGGCATCGCGGGCTCGGTGTCGGTGCTGGTCTACAACAACGATTCCGAGGCTGTAGTTCAAGGCGGCGCTCTCCTGAACCAGGATGTCGCGTGGCGCGACGACACAGCGAACCCGCACCCCAACCAGGCCGCAGAAGCACCTGACCACAAGGGCGAACAAGTGGTCTCGGTTGAGGCCACGAACTATCAGCAGACGATCAATATGACGGGCGTCTTCTCGCTGCCCGATCTCTCGCTGGACGTCGTGCCCAACGATGCCAAGCCCGCCGACGCCAAGCTCTGGCAAAAGTACAAGCTGAAGAAGGAACTCAGCATCGACCCTGCCGGCGCGCAGGGAGACAGCGGCGGCGCGGGCGGCGCGATCTTCATCAGCGTGCAGAACAATACGACTCACGCCATCGTTGGAGACGGTGCCAGGGTCTATAGCGGGGCTGACGGCGGCTTCAACATGAAGGCCGAAGAGGCTCTGCTCAACGTCAACCTGGCGCAGAGCTACGCCAAGGGTAAGACCTTCGCTATCGGTGGCACGGTGCTCTATTCAGGCCAGACCAGCGATACGTTAGCGCAACTGGGTGCCAACGCCGTCGTGACGGGTCGCGATGCGCGCATCTATGCCGGTGATCTGACGACCACCGCCACGTGGGCTGGTGGTATCGCCAAGGGCGAGTCGCTCGGCGTCGGCATCTCGGTCTCGGTGAATGACTTGAATCGCCAGACCCGCGCCCTGATCGGTAGCGCCGACGCCCTTGCTGGTAATCCGATTACTGGTGCGACCAGCATTGATGTGACCGATGGCGTAAGTACGCTCGCACGCGTCGATGGCGATCTGTGGGCCTTCACCGTCGCGGGAGCCGTGGCGTCGCCGGATAAGCCGGAAAATCCGACTGCCGCGGCCGCGCCCAGCAGTCCAGCACCGGGTGCTTCCCCATTGCCGGGGACCTCATCGTCGAACAGCAGCACGGAGCCCAAGACCGGCATCGGCATCGCTGCCGCGGCCTCGGTCAATCTGGTCAATGATACCATCCAGTCATCGATTGCCGACGCGGGCCAAATTCATGCCGGCTTTGTTGCGGTCGATGCTCAGAACGATTTCGGCATTGTCGCGGCCTCGGGTGGCGTGGCTTTCGCCAAGGTTGACAGCGGCAGCACGGCCGTCGGCTTGGCCGGCGCCTTCAGCCTCAACCAACTCAACACCACGACCATTGCCTCGATACAGGATACGGCTTTCACGCTGAGCGGCAACGCAACCGGGGTGGCCACCAGCACCGACACGCTCCGTGTCAGCAGCATCAACGACGCACGCATCTTCTCGCTGGCGGCGGGCGGCGCGGGCGCTGTGGCGGCGGGCAGCAGCGGTGGTAGCAGTGGCGGAGACGGTTCGACTGCAGTGGCGGTTGCGGGCTCAGTATCCGTCAACTTGATCGGCGGTGACACGTCGGCGTTGCTTACTCATAACACCGCGCTGCTGACCAAAGGTGATGTGCTGGTCGAGGCCGGCGACACCGCCGGCATCATCGCGGCCGCGGGCGGCCTGGCGTTCTCCTTCGCCAACGGCGAGAAGGGCGGCTCGACTGCGGTGGCGGTCGGCGTCGCTGTTGCTTACAACTCGATCAGTGGCGATGCGCAGGCCGTTGTCGAGCACTCTATATTGGACTGGGTGGACGGCGCGTCCGGCGATCTCCGAATCGAGGCCACCAGCGGGCGTACCATTGAGGCCTATACGCTGGCCGCCGCCGTAGCCGGCGCCATTGGCACGCAAGGCTCGGGTATTGCTGGGGCAGGCGCCGGCACCGGCGCTATCAACCTGATTGATGGCTCGACCGTGGCGGCGTTGCGCGACAGCACCGTCACGACCGGCCAAGGGGCGGTCTCGATCATTGCCACCGACAGTTCCAAGATCGACGCTGGCGCCGGTGGCATCGCCGCTGCGCTGGGCGTGTCGACGCAGGAGACGTCCGGCGCCATCGCCTTTGGTGCAGCGTTTGCGGTCAACGAGATCGGCAATGCCAACGGCACCGACGCTGTGCTGGCCGAGATCAGCGGGTCGACGGTCTCTGCTGTTGGCGATGTCACGGTCCACGCTGAGTCGCTGGCAAGCATTCATGCGCTTACGCTGGGGGTTGCAGCCAGCGGTAGCGGTTCCGGTACGGGCACCGCACTGGCTGGAAGCCTGGCTGGCTCGCTCTCGTACAATAAGGTCCGAGGCGATACCCAAGCCAAAATTCGTAATGGTTCAAGAGTCAGCGCCTCGCGTGCTGTTAGCGTCAAAGCCGATGACTCCTCGTCGATCGCGGCCGATGCTGGCGGATTCGCGCTGGCACTGGCTGGCAGCGCCCTGGGCAGCGCCATCAGCGTTGCGGTAGGAGCTTCGGTCGCGATCAACGACATTGGCGTCAATCTGCTGGCCGGTGTCGACACCAGTGAGATTTCGGACGCTAACGGCCTCAGCGTTGACGGTTCGTCCAACAGCACCATCGATGCCCTGAGTCTGGTCGGCAGCGCGGCGGTGGCCGCCAGCGGCTTCGGGACAGCCGGAAGTGTCGCCGGCGCGGCCGCGATGTCGATCAACACCATCAACGACACCAACCAGGCCCGGGTGAATGACTCGCAGGTCGTGCTCGGGAGCGGGCAGGTTTCGGTCAGTGCGAGCGATACGTCGCAGATCAATGCGGATTCTGGTGGCGCAGCCGTTGCCATCTCTGTAAGCGGCGAGACCGGTTTGGGCATCGCGATCGGGGCCGGACTGTCAGTCAACAATATCGGCAACGACATCTCGGCAACCATCGACGGCTCGACGGTCACTTCGGTTGATGGCATGAGTGTCGAAGCCACCTCCGCAGCAGGAATCCGCGCCTTTTCGTTCGGTCTGGCGGGCGCGGGAGCAGGCGGCGGTGATGGCATCGGGGCGGCCGGTGCCGGGGCGGGGTCCTACTCGGGCGGAACCATCGCCAACAGCACAACTGCGCGCGTTCAGGATAGCACAGTGACCGCGGGCGGGGATTTGACCGTCCACGCCACCGATAGCGCCAACATCGACACGGTGGCCGGCGCGGTGGCACTGGCGGTCGGAATTGGCGGCAATGGCGGCGTGTCGCTGTCCGTTGGCATTTCCGTGGCGGTCAATGACATCCACGACGACACGACCGCGATCGTTGACGGCAGCACCGTGAGGAATGCCGATGGTGTCAGTATCGTCGCCAAATCGACCGCGACCATCCATGCCGTCACCGTCGCGGGTGCGGCCAGCGTCGGCGGCGGGAACGACATCGGCGTCGCCGTTGCAGGTGCCGGCGCGGTGTCGGTCAACACGATTCGCAATACCATCACGGCGCGTGCCGACGGCTCCACGATCAGTGCCGCGGGCGCCGTCGATGTTGAATCGAGCGATATATCGGCGATCACCGCCGACGCTGGCGGATTTGCTTTGGCGATCGCCGCCAGCGGCGAGGGCGTTTCGGCGGCCGTCGGGGTCGGAGCTTCGGTCGCGGTCAACGACATTGGCGTTGATCTGCTGGCCAGTGTCGATGGTAGCGATGTCCAGCAAGCCAATGGCCTCAGCGTTACGGCCACATCGCATTCCACCATCGACGCGCTGAGCCTGGTCGGTACCGCTGCAGTCGGCGCCAGCGCGGGCGCTGCCGGTGCAATTGCGGGTGCCGCTGCGATCTCGGTCAATGCGATCGCCTCCACGACCCAGGCCCAGATCAATGCCTCGGAAGTCACGCTTGATAGCGGCGCGGTTGCGGTCAACGCAAGCGATACCTCGCAGATCAACGCCGATTCCGGCGGCGCAGCGGTGGCGGTGGCGATTGGCGCCGAGGCTGGCGGCTTGGGCGTCGCGCTCGGAGCCGGGGTATCGGTCAATACGATCGGAAATAATGTCTCCGCATCGATCGATGGCTCCACAGTGACGTCGAAGGCCGGCGTGAGCGTCGAGGCGACCTCTGCGGCAAGCGTGCGTGCCTTTTCATTTGGCCTTGCCGGAGCTGTGGCCGGTGGCGCGGGCGTCGGGGCTACTCTGGCTGGCGCCGGTTCAGGATCGAATGCGACCATTGCCAACAGCACGACGGCGCGCATCGAAAACAGCACGGTCGATGCCGGCGGCGATCTCACGGTTCGGGCGACCGATAGCGCCAAGATCGATACGATAGCGGGCGCCGTAGCGCTGTCGGTCAGTATCGGCGGTGTCGGCGCCGGCTCAATAGCCGCCGGCGTCTCGGTGGCAATCAACGACATCAGCAATACGACCGTTGCGACGGCCGAGAACAGCACCTTCGATCACACCGGCAATGTCACCATTGCCGCCAGCTCGGATGCGGCGATCAATTCCGTCACGGTGGCGGGCGCCGCCAGCGTCGGCGGCGCGGGCGGAGTCGGCATAGCCTTTGCGGGCGCCGGTGCCATATCGATCAACAACGTACACAACACGCTCGAGGCGAAGGCTGCGGATTCCAGCTTCACGCTGCGCGCCGGTTCCGATTTCCGGGTGACCGCCGATGACGATAGTCAGATCAAGGGGGATGCCGCAGCGGTGTCGCTTGCCGTGGCGGTGGGCATCGGTGTCGGCGGCGGCGCGCTCGCCGCTGGCGCTTCGGTCGCCGTCAGCGATATTGGCAACGTCACGCGTGCCCAGATCGATAATGTGACCGTTAGTGTGCCCGTCGATCAAACCCTCGGTGAATTCGAGGTCGCAGCGCATTCCAACGCCACGATCGACTCGGTGTCGGTCAGTGCGGCCGGTGCGGTCGGCGGCGGATTCTGGGCCGGCATTGCCGTTGCCGGGGCGGGCGCGGCTTCTGTTAACGCGATTGCCAATACCACGGAGGCCTTGGTCCAGAACAGCCGGATCGATGAAGCCAGCCAGATATCTATCGAAGCTACCAATGACGCCGATATTGATGCCAACGCGGTTGGCGTCTCGTTGACTGTCTCGGCGGCAGTCGGCTCATTGTCGTTCAGCTTCGGCCTGTCGTTGTCGGACAACGAAATCAACAATGTCACGCTGGCCAAGGTCGAGAATTCGAGCCTTGCCAGTGCGGGGGCTGCTACGGTGAACGCGGCCTCGAGCGGGCATATCGAAGCGGTTTCGGTTGGAGCGGCGGTTGCCATTTCAGGTGGCGGCCTCAGCATTGCGGCCTCGGTGGTGGCCAGCATCGCCAACAACACGGTGAGCAACAGCACCCAGGCGCTGGTGGTTGACAGCGCCGGCCCCGACCAGGGCTTGCTGGCGGGCGGGGATGTCATCGTCCATGCCAGCGATATCACGGCGATCAAGGCCGAGGATGTCGCGGCGAGCGTGGCTATCACGATATCTGTTATCGGCGGCACGGTCGGCGTGTCGGCATCGCCGGCGACCAACACCATCAGCAATCTGGTGCGTGCCAATGTGGATCATGCCCATGTTGCCTCCGCCGGTGGCAGCGTCGATATCGCGGCGGAGTCCTCCAACCGGATCGAGGCGCTATCCGCCGCCGTTGCGCTGTCGGGCGCGGCGTCTACCTTCGGCGCAGCCCTTGCCGCTGCAGGTTCGAGCGCGACTAACAAAATAGGGTTTGGCGACGGGCATCTGACCGAAGCATCGATCACCGGCGGTTCGAGCGTGACCGCCCATGGCCCGCTGACCGTGCAGGCGAGCGATACGTCGGACATCAGCGCCAACGTGGTCGCTCTCGCCGTCGCCGGCGGCGATGGTTCGATTGCCGCGGGTGTCTCGCTGACCGACAACGAGATCGGTGGCCGGGTTGCGGCCTTCGTGACCGATTCCTCCGCCAGTGCGCAGCAAGGCAATTTGAGCGTGCTCGCATCCGCCACGCAGAACATCGATGTGCTGTCGATCGCGCTGGCCGCAGCGGTCGGTCTCGGCGCTGCCGGCTCGGGCGCGCAGGCCAGCGCAACCTTGAGCAACACCGTCGAGGCCTATGCGGACTCGGCCGCACTCTCGGCATCGGGCAAGGTTGCAATTGACGCGACATCGGACCAGACGGCGACGGCCAAGACCGCTGGTGTCGGAGCCGGCGCGGTCGGTATTTCTGTGGCTCTCCCCACGGTCGACATCGGCGGAGCCACGCGGGCCTCGATCGGCGGCAACAGCACTGTCAACGCCGGCGGTGGTCTCGACGTCCATGCCAGTTCGACTGCCGCGGCCAACGCCAATGCCGTCAGCCTGGCGGTTGGCCTTGCCGGCGGGGCCGGTGTCGGCGCGGTGTCGCACATCCATCGCGCGACCGACGCGCATATCGGCGCGAGCTTCGACGATACAAGGCCGGCTGCCAGCCATGTGACGGCGGGGGCCGTGTCGGTGCAGGCGCTCTCCACGGCGACGGCCACCACCGATGCGAACGGCGGCGCCGGCGGCCTCGGGGTTATTTCGACTTTCGTGCCGCAAGCTTTAATTGACGGCAGTACGCGCGCCTATGTTGGGCAGGCGGTTATGCTGACGGCATTGTCGCTCGACATCACGGCGCATGCCACCGAAAGCGCGACCAGCAATGCCATTGTTATCGGCATCGGTGGCTTCGCGATGGACGTCGCCAAGGCGGATGCGACCGTCGCAAGCGTTACCGAATCCTTTATCGGTGTTCAGCATGACGCTTCGTTCGCCGGGGTGCAAACGACGTTGAACTTGACCGGTGCGGTCAGCATCGATGCAGATGAAGGTTCGACCGTTGTGGCCACCATCGCGGGCGGGGGCGGCGGCGGCGTTACCGTCGATGCCTACGTGGCGAGCGCCACCGACAACGCCGCCGTGCGCGGTTATGTCAGCCAGAACACCAGCCTGGTCGCAGACTCGCTCAGTGTGACGGCCGCCACTGAGAGCAGCAAGGCCACCTCCGACGTCAAGATATTCTCGGTCCACGTCGCTGGCGGGGGTGGCGCGAATTCCAACGCCTCCATCTCCGGTGCCACTGAAGCCTATGTCGGCGGCAGCGGCAGCATCTTGTCGACAACCGGCAAGCTGTCGGTGACGGCGCAGACCTCCGATGCGTTCGCGACCGCAACCTCGACGCTGGGTTCGGGCGGCGGCATCGATGTCGCCGTTGCGCTGGCCAACGCCACCGATCGCAGCAGCACCAAGGCCTCGATCGCTGCCGGCACCACCATCGCCCACGCCGGGCGCATTGAGGTGACGTCCGATACCAAGGACCGCGCCAATGCCGACGGGCACGTCGCCAGCGGTGGCGTTGTCGCTGGCCGCGGCATCGACGTCCGCGCCACCGTCACGCCGACGAGCGAGGCTTACATCGCCGACCATGTCACGATTGCCAGCGACGGCGACGTGACTGTCCACGCTTTGGCCGAGACGGCCGAAGCCGACGCCAACGCCACCTCAGCGGGCGGCGGCGGCATCGACGTCGGCGTCGGCTTTGCCCGGATCGATGTCGAGCCGACGGTGAGCGCCTTCGTTGGCACGGCTTCCTCGATCCTCGCTGGCGGTAGCGTCAGCATCACGGCCGAGTTGCGCAAGGACCAGAACGGCACGCAATTGAGCGACGACTTCAACCAGCAGGCGGCCGTCGATACCAGCAAGGACACCATCGTCTTCCAGCAGCACGGCCTGCTCACCGGCGACGTCATCAATTACGACAACCTCGGCAACGCCTCGATCGCGACCTCGGGCCAAGGCGGCGTGATCGCGATGAATCGCGACTACACTGTCATCCGGGTCAATGACAACACCCTGCAGTTGGGCGATGCCTTCAACGGCACAGCCATCGACGCAGGCAGCCCGTTCGGCGCGGCCACCGGCGAGTCGGGCATCGATGCGGCGCGCGATGTGATCGTGTTCACCGGGCCGCATAACTTCCAGACCGGCGATGCGGTGCGCTACGACAATGGCGGCTTCACCAATGTCAGTGCCAGCCTCAACGAGAACAGCGATACGAGCGGGATCTTCTACGTCCGCAAGATAGACGACCGGACCATCAAGCTCACCACGACGCTGGCTGCGGCCCTGGCGCCGCTGACTGGCTTCACTGTCACGACCGCCGGCCTGATCACTGGCGGCAACACCCTCAACATTGCCAATCACGGCTTCAACGAGGGCGATCTGGTCACTTACCGCGCGCCGGCCAATGTGCTGTTCAACAGCCAGGCGGTCGATGTCGTGGTCAGCACTGACAGCGACGGCAATCCGGTCGCTACCGATTCCGATAACAACATCATCTATCTCGGCAAGGACAGCAACGGTGTCGGCGGTGCGGCGAACCTGCACACCGGCGACAAGGTTCAGTATGTCAGCGATGGTGCGTCGCTCGGCGGGCTCGTCAGCGGCACGTCGTATTATGTCATCAAGCTCGACGATTTCCGCATCCAGCTTGCCGCGACGCACGACGCCACCAATGCCAAAGGCGCCGACGGCTCCAGCGACAACACCGATGTGACGCCGCTTCCGCTCTCTCCCGACAAGAGCACGACGGCTCCTGCCGGCCAGACGCCGGGCGCGCAGGTGCATCACGCGCTCATTCCGCAGGCCATCGGCGGTCTGCAGAGCGGCGTGAGCTACACCGTTCACAACCTCAACGCCGACCGCTTCCAGTTGCGCGACGGCAATGGCAACACGGTGTCGCTGTCGCTCGGCGAGGCCACCGGCACGCATTTCATCGGCAGGGAAGGCATCGATCTCGTCGCCACCGGAGGCGACCGCCTCAACCAGACGCTGCGCATCGACCTGACCGGGACGCCGCAGAATGTCGAGAACGCGCTGACTGGCGCCAACGGCGTCTCGCTGCGCACGATCAGCCCGCCGACCGGCGACGGCGTTTCGTCGGCCTCGTCGAAAGGCGGCAGCGGCGGCGCCATCGAGGTTTCGGTGCCGACGGCCGAGGCGACGATGCGGCCCACCGTGCAGGCCTATGTCGATGCGCATCTCATCGACGCCAAGGGCAATGTATCGATCCTGTCGATCTCGGCGGGGTCGGTGTCCAGCTATGCGAGCAGCGCCTCCGGCGGCTTCGTCGATGTCGGCGCCGCCCAAGCCACCATTAACTACGTCAATGCCAACAATGCCTATGTCGGACATGCCGCGAGCGGCGTAGACATCAATGGCATTTCCGGCGAAACGGCATCGCCGCAGGTCTTTGCGGATGGCACGACAGTTCTCGCCGGCGGCGATGTCTCGGTCGGTTCGCACAGCGAGATCGTGACCGATGTGCACGCCTCGGCGGTCGGCGGCGGTTTCATCGGCGTCTCCAACTCCAATGCGGACAGCGAGATCACCAGCCGCACCAATGTCCTGGTCGGCCAGAATGCCACCATCACGGGGCGCACGGTCGCGCTCGATGCCGTCGTGACCAATCTCGCGCCGCACGCAGCCGCTGAAGCGACCGCCGGCGGCTTCGCTGGCGGAGCCACCGCAACGGCCGAAAACAACATCAACTCGGTGAGCAACGTCCTGATCGAGGGCACCGACAGCACGCACACCGTCATCACCGGCGCGCAAGGCGTGGATATCATCGCGACGCACGCGCTGGTGAACGCCACGCGCTCGACCGACGCGCATTTCTACGGCCTGTTCGGCGGCAGCAGCGAACACGGCGACAATGACGGCACGCTGGCCAACAAGCTGGTCGGCAATTCGGGCGTCCTCATCGTGGCTGCGCCGCGGCCGGTCTACGGGGAAACCTCGAACCCGCCGCTGGGTGTGAGCCCGGTCCCGCCCGCCACACCGCTGGAGACGCGCGCGGGCTTCTCGCATCTGGCGCTGCTGGCGGATGCCAACAACGGCAGCATCAACACGAGCGGCGGCGATAACCTCAATCGCAACGCCCGCGATATCGTGTGGAATGCCGACGTCAACATTAGCGCAGGCCCTGCGCCCGAACTGGTGATCGACGCTGACGGCCATGTTCTGCGCGCCACCAATATCACGGTCAACGGCATCGCCAATCCGGGCGCCGGCACCGACTTGAACCTCTTCGGCAAGATCGTGGTGGGTGACATCACGCCCAGCGATAGCCAGGGCGAGGTTGTATTCCAGGCGGCAAACTCGATTACCGGCGGACACGCTGCCGGCTCGCATTACTGGGGCACGTTCCAGTTCCTCGATGGTTTCCAGACTGTCCGCATCACGAATGAGTCGGGTCTTGAGCTTGATATCAACACGATCGATCTGATCGACGCGAGTGGCAGCCCGCGGGTCTATCTCGATCGCAATGGCGGCGATGTGTCGGCGAACTTCGCGCTCATCCGCACGCTTGCGGCGGCACTGGTGGATATCCGCAATCTATCGAATGCCGACATCGTGTTGATGGACGGCAAGCGCATCGAGAATCCGATCGGCGAAACCCGGATCCTGAACACGGGCGGTGACATCCTCACCGGCGCGAACGGCAGCTTCGTGGTGCGCACGAATACACTCGGCAATCCTTCGCTGCCGGCCACCGATGCGGATTTCGAAGGCCAGACCAAGGGGCAGTTCAACGGCGAGGTGCAACTCGCCTCCAACGGCGCGGCTCCGGACACCATCACCCGGACCGACGGGCAGAGCTGGGCGGGCGACGGCTTCGCGGTCGGCGACCTCATCAAGATCGAGACTGCCGGGCAGGTCAATGTCTACGAGATTGCCGCCATTTCCGATGGTCTCGGCAATGTCATCACGCTGAATGCGCTGGGCGCAGTCGGCGATGCGACCGTGGGCGCCAAAATCACGCTCTTCCACGGCATCGAGGCGACCGCCGGCTCCGTTGGCACGACGAGCCTGCCGGTGAAGGTCGAGCTTGTGCTGAGCGACACCGGACAGGAGCATCTGTTCGCGAAGGCAGGGCAGGATCTCTATCTCGATCTTGCCGCGCATCTGCGCGGAGTCGTCGCGCCGAACACCGTGTTCCAGGTTCTGGTGGACACCGTGACGGCCGGAGGCGACGCCGTCATCCGTCTCCAGGCCAGCGACCAGGCGACCGGGAAAAAGGCCTCCGCCGGCGTGCGGGTGACGGTGCCCTCGCATGTCGATCAGCCCTTCATCAATTTCTTCCGCCCGGATAGGACGGGCACGGCCTACTATCCGCAAGGCGCCTTTGCCACCGGCGCTGCGACCGCCATCGACAGCACCTACCAGTTCAATCTGGCGGAGGCGGGTAAACGTGTGCGGATCCTGGCGGCCAATCCGGATCCGACAGCGACCACGCTCAACGTCCAAGGCACCACGAATATCCAAGCCGGCGGGCAATGGGTCGATGTTGACACCAACGGCTTCGTCGCGCTGACCGAGATCGTCGCCGTGGACACGAGCGACCCGAACGATATGCGAGTCGGGCTCATCCAGTCGCGCGGTGACGACGTCACGCTGACCGCGCCGAACAGCATCGTCGATGCCGACCCGTCAGACCTTCTCGCCGCCGGCGATCCGGCTGATGTGGTTGGCCTGAACATCAACCTGCGGGCGATCGGCGGCACGATCGGCACCTCCGGCAACTTCCTCGAGACCAACCTGCTGGACGGTCCGATCGTCGACAAGGCCACCGGCCAATTGAAACCGCTGGGTGTGCTGACGGCCGAAGCGCTTGGCGGCATCTATGCCGAGGAAACTGTTGGCGACCTGCGCGTCAACACGGTGCTCTCGCACACCGCCGACGTCACGCTCGCTTCGCGCGCGGGCTCGATTGTCGATGCGAATACGCAGCAGGTCGCGGATCGCGACGGGCGCATGATCGACCGCTCCAATGTCGTCGCCGTGAATATCGACCTGCGCGCCGACGGCGGCAGCATCGGCATGCGGGCCGACGATCTTGACATCGATTCCGGTTCCCTGAACGGCGAGCACGTGTTCGGCCGCCTCTATGCCGAAGCCGACCAGAGCATCTTCATCACCGAGTCGAACTACGAATTGAACGTCCTTGGCGCCAAGGCCGCCAGTGGCGACGTGCGGCTGACGGTTCCCGACACCAGCCTGACGCCGGTCTTTGCCAACGGGGATCCATCGCAGGCCACGGTCGCGGGCCATGCCGAGGATCTTGTACTGCTCGACGCCGTTGTCGCCGCCGCGCATATTCGCGAGGACCAGACGCTCTCGATCTCCGGCGCTCAGATTGCTGCGGCGCTGACGGTCGCCGTATGGGCCGGCGACAACGTCGTGACTGCCGCCAACAGCAAGATCGTGGCCGGCCGCTCCATCGCCATCCGCGGCGACGAACGCCGCGACGGCGACACGCCCGACGGTAGCGACGCCGATGCCGGGTTCGGCACGCATATGCTGCTGCGCGGCACGATTGGCGTGCTTGGCGCAACGACCGATGTGACGCAAGCGAACGGCGACGCCGCGGGCTTCACCAAGATATTCGGCAACAACGACGCCGACTTCATCACCTTCGATCACACCCGCCTCGACGCCAACACGCGCGTTTACGGCAGCGCCTTCGCGACCATCGGCGCGCTGCAGGACGCCAGCATGCACGATGGCGAGGATCACTTCGTCGTCGATCATTTGCAGTCGATGCACATCGACCGCAACGGCTTCGGTGATACGCTGGTGCTCGACGGCCAATCCGACACGGATTACTACACGGTGCTGACCGTCGGCAGCCGGGCAGCCGACCCGCAGAACTATGTTGTCGATGTCCTCGATACCGGCGCACGCGAGAACGGGGCGGACGAGCTGAAGATCGTCGGTTTCGACAGCAGCCTCAACGGCGCCGGTCAGCCGAGCGACGATATCTTCCTGCTGCGCGCGATGTCCTCGATCCCGAGCGAGGCCT
Organism: Bradyrhizobium diazoefficiens; assembly: GCF_016616425.1. Classification (NCBI taxonomy): domain Bacteria; kingdom Pseudomonadati; phylum Pseudomonadota; class Alphaproteobacteria; order Hyphomicrobiales; family Nitrobacteraceae; genus Bradyrhizobium; species Bradyrhizobium diazoefficiens. The sequence goes on along the minus strand of NZ_CP067101.1, from coordinate 4,592,065 downwards.
CGACCTCGCCGGCCTTTGTCGCGCTGCTCCACGGCACGCTGGATCAGGCGATGGCCGGCAGCGGTCCCTCGCAGATCGAGCGGGTCAATTACGACAGCCAGATCAACGGCCGGCTCATCGTCGAGGGTCTCGGCGGCAATGACTACATTGCCGTGGACGACAACAGCGCCACCACCACGCTCGATGGCGGCGCGGGCGACGACAACTTCCAGATCGGTCAGATTTTCGGCAGCCAGCGCAATCTCGACGCCAATCTGGCCTCGAGCGATATCTTCGGGACGATTGCAACCACACGCGGCTATCTCAGCCGCGGCACCAGCGCGCCGCTCCTCGCCGAAGGCGGCAGCGGCAACGACGTGTTCCAGGTCTACAGCAACCAGGCGGCGTTGCGGCTGGAAGGCGACGACGGCGATGATCTGTTCGTCGTGCGCGCCTTTGCCCTGGCCGAGACCAACCCGGACGGGACGATCAAGACCGACCCGGCGACGGGCGTCGCGGTCGTCAAGACCACGGGCGGCAGCTCGTCGGCGGCGACCAGCACGCTGGTAGGCGGCGCTGGCAACGACTTCATCGAATACAGCATGAACGCGCCGGTCTCGATCGACGGCGGTGCCGGATTCGACAAGGTGCTGGTGCTGGGCACGGAGTTCGGCGACAGCTTCGTCATCACCGATCAGGGCGTCTACGGCGCCGGCGTCAACGTCAGCTTCAGCAACATCGAGGTGCTCGAGGTCGACGGGCTGGAAGGCGACGATCACTTCACGGTGCAGAGCACGCCTTACGGGGTAGCGACGCGGATCGTAGGCGGCCTCGGCAACGATACGTTCAATATCGCCAGCGACGTGACCGACATCATCGCGACGCAGGAACTTGAGGGCCAAAGCGCGGTCATCAACCACCAGGCGAGCGCAATCGCGGATCCGGGATATGACGGGCTGCTCGTCCCCGGCATCAACCTCAATGTCGCCGGTCTCAACAGTGGTAGCGCCGCCGGCCTGAGCGGCAATGTCGTCATCACGGAGTCGGGCGGATCGACCCTGGTTCGCGAGACGGATACGGGGGATTGGGGGACAACCGACAGCTACGCCGTGCATCTTGCGGTCGCGCCGGTAGCCGGTACGCGCGTTTACGTCACTGTGAGCGCGGCGCGCTCGCCACAGGAGGAGCAGGACGACACCGGACACGGCGACTCGGTGCTGGTTTCCACCGACCCGGCGAGCTTCTTGCGCACGCTGCAGCAGGATGGCCAGACCACGACCGAGCGCAACCGTAGCGTGGTGCTGGTGTTCGACTCGACCAACTGGAACGTCGACCAGACGGTCTATGTGGCGGCCGCCAACGACCAGCAGGCGGAGGGCAAGCGTGTCGTGGCCGTCAGCCAGAGCGTGCAGGCCGCAATCGTCGATCCGGGTGCAGCCAGCGCCGCGGCTCAGGCGGCGACGTTGCAAGCCTACGACGGCATCCCCGTGCGCAACGTGCTGGTGACGGTGATCGACAACGACACCGCCGGAATTTTGCTCACTCAGGTGAGCCAGAACGCATTCGACACTGCGACGACCGTACTGGAGGGCGATGCCACTACCGGCATGATCGACCAGTATACGGTCGAATTGACCAAGGCGCCGGCCGACAACGTGACGGTGCATCTCAACTACGATGCCACGCAGCTCAGACTGTCGCAGACCGACATTGTTTTCACGCCGGATAATTGGAATCGGCCGATTACCATCACGGTTTCGGCGGTGGATGACACGCTGCGCGAAGATGCGAAGCTCTCGCTGATCACGCACAGCATTTCCGCCAGCTCCGACGCGTCCTACTTCGCCGACGGACAAGGCCAGGTTCAGGAAACGCTGGCGGTGAAGGTCTACGACAACGACGTGCCGGGCGTCATCGTCCAGCAGAGCGACGGCAATACGCTGGTGAGCAACGGCGTGACGGACAGCTATTCCGTGCGGCTGACGAGCGCGCCAGTAGGCACCGTGACGATCACCCCCATCAACGACGGGCTGACCACGGAATCGGGCACGCTGACCTTCGATGCCAGCAACTGGTGGATTCCGCAGATCGTCACCGTCACGGCGGTGTCGAACCCATCCGCGAGCGTGCTGCATCCCGGCTCCAAGCAGTTCGCGGTGCAGCCGCACCTGCTGTCCGAGATCAAGGGTCCGCTTCAGATCGAAGGCGGCGTCGGCGCGGCCGTGCATCCGCTGATCGAGGCGGTGATCCTGCCCGGCGAAACCAATGCACGGGTCTTTCCGATCGCGGTGCAGCCGCCAGAGAACCAGTCGATCGACATCCTCAACGTGTTCGACGACTCCAGCCAGGAGGACAAGCAGGGCGTGCTGACCGGCACGCAGCTTACCGGCTACGACCTGTCGACCGGCCTGCATTTCGACCACACGGCCTTCGGCGAAAACGCCGATTTCGCGGCCGGCATCACCTACGGCACGCAGGGCCAGAATGGCGCGGCCGATAGCTCGAACATCGAGGTGTTCAACCTGCTCATGGGGTCGGGCAATGACTCGCTGACCATCAAGAGCACGCTCAACACCAATGCACTGCATGGCGGGCTGACGACGATCCACGGTGGCGGCAACATGGATGTGCAGGCCGCGGTCGCCGGGGCCTATACCGGCTCCATCGACGGTGACAGCATCACTGTGCTCGGCGGCGGCGGCCCGACCTCGCCGTTGGTGATCTATGGCGACACCTCGCAGGACGCGTCCTGGTATGCCGGTCGGCCCTATGATGCCGACGTGGCCGATACACTCGTGCTGGGTCCGAACCCGAACCAGCCCGACGTCTATTTCCGCATGCCGCGCGCCAATCCCTTCGACCGGGCGGGCAATGATGTGATCGACGCCAGCGCCGACACGCCGGCTACCGGCTCGCTCGGTGCCGACGCGCTGGGCATCGTGATCTATGGCGGCGCCGGCAACGATACGATCTACGGCACGCAGCTTGGCGACGTGCTGGCCGGCGGTTCGGGTAACGATACGATCTACGGGCAGGGGGGCGACGACCAGATTTACGGCGACTCCGGCGTGAACGTCGATATCATCAGCCGGGTGCTGTCGGTCCCGACCACCGATGCGGCGCGTCCGCTCAACGACAATCCGAAGTCCAACCGCGACCGCCTATTGGCCGGCAGCGATACGATCTTCGGCGACAGCGGCAATGACATCGTCTTCGGCGACCACGGCATCGTCACCCAGATGCTGCCGCCGGCGCAGAAGATCCTCAATGTCCGCACCATCGCCGATCTGCGCACCGATCAGCCGGTCAACGGCGTCGCCGATGTGATCCACGGCAATGATGGCCGCGACCGGATCTTCGGCGGCAACGGCGCCGATACGATTTCAGGCGATGGCGGCTCGGATGTCATCTTCGGCGATCAGGGCCACATGAGCTACGTGGCGCCGGACTACTTCGGCATGCCTGACACGGATCTGTCGACGCTCGACCTGATCGAGAGCGTCGACACCGCGGCCGGTTACGGCACGGGCGACACCATCACCGACGACATCGGCGACGACATCATCATCGGCGGCCAGGGCAGCGACATGATCGACGCCGGCGGTGGCCAGAACATCGTGTTCGGTGATCATGGCCGCCTGCTCGGTGTGGACAGCGGCGTCAATACGCCGGTTATCGACGCCAACGTCCCTGCGATCACCAAGGCCGATGACGATTATCAGATGCAGGTGTTGGGATTGGTGACCTCGATCGACGTCGGCGACGTCAACGGGGCGCTCAACAGCGCCGGCAACGGCGACGACACCATCACTACGGGCAGCGGCCGCGACATGATTTTCGGCGGCGGCGGCAACGATACCATCAACACCTTCGCCAGCAGCGGCGGAACAGCGGCCGACGATGGCAATAACATCGTGTTCGGTGACCACGGTCTCGTCGACTATCTCGCCGAGGAGATCGCCCAGAACGAACCGGCCAATAACCCTGTCCGCACGAATGATATCGACCGGATCTGGTCGATCGCGACGGCTTTTGGCGGTAACGACACCATCACTGCCGGAAATCGCAACGACATCGTGATCGGCGGCTACGGCAACGACGTGATCAACTCTGGTGGCGGCTACAATATCGCGCTCGGCGACAGCGGCAAGCTGACATCGGCTGAGTTCGATGCGACCGATCGTTCGCAGATCGTGTTCGCCGTGCACGACTTCATCCTGTGCCGGATCGAAACCAGCAGCGATACCGACTTCACTGACGGCGGCGCAGATACGATCACCGGAAGCGACCTCAACGATGTGATCTTCGGCGGCTCGGGTGGCGACACCATCTATGCCGGTGGCGGACAGGACCTGGTGTTCGGTGATCAGGGCATGGTCGAATGCGAGAACGGCACGCCCTTCGTGCCCGAGATCAGCCTGCGTCCGGTCTGCGTCGATATCGGCGGCTTCCTGGAATTTGCCGCGACGCAAACGACGTCGGCTGCTGCCGGTGGCGATGATGTGATCTTCGGTGAGGGCGGCGACGACCTCATCATGGGCGAGCAGGGCCGTGACACGCTATATGGCGGCGCGGGCGACGACATTCTGATCGGCGGCAGCAATGTCGCCGGCTCGCTCGATAGCGACGACCGCATCGACGGCGGTGGGGGGAATGACGCTATCGCCGGCGACAATGCCGACATCTGCTACCGGCCGGACGACCTCGACCCGCGCTTCCGTGTGTTGAACGGCACGCAGATTTACTACGTGCCGGGCGTGGCGAATTCACCGAATGCGGCGTCGTTGACGGCAAACCAGACCTCGGTAGTCGACAGTCTGGCGACCGCGGTGGTCCAGAACGATCCGAGCCAGCAGACGCAGTATCACATTGTGCTGCTCGATCACGTCGAGAACGACGGTCTGGTCGCCTCGGATACGCTGGCGACGACGTCGGCCGATCTCTACGGCAACGATTATATTGCCGGTGGCGCGGGCAATGACGAGATCTTCGGCGAACTCGGCAATGATGTGATCCAGGGCGATGGCACCATCGGTGTCGCCGCCGGCGCGAATTTCGCGCGCAATCTGACGGCGGCTCAGCTCAGCCTGACGCGGACGGACGGCACGACGGTTGGGATCACTGATTTGACCGCCTTCGGTGCTAATCGCGGTGCGGTCTCGAGCGATCTGGCCAATTTCGACTTCTCGGCCAATCCGCAACTCGATCTGGTCGTGAATGCCAGCTTTGAAGGCAAGGGCGACGGCGACGATTACATCGAGGGCAACGGCGGCAACGATGTTATCTTTGGTAACCTCGGTCAGGATGACATCATCGGCGGCAGTTCCGATCTCTATGGACTGATCGCCCGCAGCCAGCGGCCGGACGGCAGCGACCTGATTTTCGGCGGCGCAGGCACTGACATCTCGCGCAACGGCATCGGCGATGCGACGATAGATGCCAACGGCGTCATTACGGTCGCGACCGATGGTCACTCGCTCGATTCGGACACCATCATCGGCGACAACGGCCGCATCCTGCGGCTGGTCGGGGTGAATGGCACGGCGCGCGGTTTGGGCACGGTCAACGCCACCGATACGGGTGCGGCCGGCGTCGCCAGTAGCGGCGGACTGCTCACCTACAACTACGACAATGATGCGATCGGCAGCGGAGCGGGCAATCACCACATCGTCGTGCGGGCCGTCGAGCACCTCGACTACACGCCAGGAGGTGTGTGGTACAACGCGGCGGCATCACTGGATCGTGGTGGCGCCGATGAGATCCACGGCGAATCCGGCGATGACTTCATCTACGGCCAGTTGGGCAATGACGTGCTCTATGGCGAAGGCCAGAGCGACGATCTGATCGGCGGTTATGGCAACGATTGGATCAGCGGTGGCACCGGTGACGACGGTATCATCGGTGATGACGGTCGCATCATGACGAGCCGCAACAGCCTGAGTGCCGATACGAACAACCTGGGTTACCTGGTGAGCCTCGGCGAGGCGTTGAACGGCGTCGACAAGTTGTTGCCAGACAACGGCGACACCAAGACCTTCAACGGCAATATGCTCAACGAGATGATCGCAACGCCGGGCAGCATCCAGCAGGCAACGATCAACCTCTCGGGTGCGCTTAAAAAGGAAATGAACCTGACGCCGTTCAGCGTCGATCCGTCGTGGAACGGGAATTACGATGAGTTCGTCAATTCCGGGCCGAAGCAGAACGATCCGCTGAACTACGCCGGCGAGGCGCATTACTCTGACGACATTATCTTCGGCGGCCTCGGCAGCGACTGGCTGCATGGCGGCTCGGGCGATGACGCCATTCTGGGTGGCGAGGCGCTGCCTGAGGCTTACACGCAAGTCTACAGCGGCACCGGTGTTCTCACCGGCGTCGCCCGGAGCGACTACAATCATCCGTATAATCCGGTCGATGTCCTCCGCTTCAATCCGTTGGATGTTGATGGTTGGCACTACGATCCTAGCCGCCGTGCCGGTGAGTTTGCGCTCTATGACGAGTACGACCCGCTGCGCAAGATCACGCTCAATGCGGATGGCACGGCGAACAAGGCGGATGCCGGCGGACTTGAGTGGTTCCTCAACTTCTCCACGACCGAGGGCGTTTATGTGCCGTCTGGCACCAATCCGAAGCCGGTAGGGCAGACCGCCACGAGCTATCCGCAGGCTTGGGATGACGGTGCTGACCGTATCTTTGGCGATACGGGCAATGACTGGCTGGTGGGCGGTACCGGCCGGGACGATATCTATGGCGGGCTTGGCAACGACCTGCTCAACGCCGACGACAATCAAAACACCAATCTGCTGCGAAACGATCAGCCTGACACCCAGCCGAGCTACGAAGATCGCGCTTTTGGCGGCGGGGGACGCGATGTTCTGATTGCCAATACCGGCGGCGACCGCCTGATCGACTGGGTCGGTGAGTTCAACAGCTACCTGGTGCCGTTCGCTCCTTTCGGCATGGCCACGGTGAGCCGGACGCTGCAGCCGCAGTTGGCGGAATTCCTGTACGCGCTGAGCGCCAGCGACGGCGCCGATCCGACACGCGCCGCCGACACAGGTGCCGAGACGGTCCGCAACGGCGAACCGGAAGGCGAGTTGGGCGTCGTCCGGCAAAAGGATTTTGCCTGGCACGATCAGACCGGCGCGCCGACCGACCCGCAGGCGGGCAATATTCCCGGTGGAAAACGGGACGTTCTACGCACCTCCAACTTCAACGACGGCACAACGCAGGCGCTGGCGCCGGATAGCGGCGTCTGGAATGTCGCGAATGGCACCTTGCAGGTTGCGGCGACCTCGCTACATGGCGATGCTGTTGCGGTCTATCAAGTCGGGGATGCGTTGCCGAGTTACTTCGAGGTTCAGGCCAGCATCCAGGCTGTGAAGCCGACCGCCGGGTGGAACGCCAATAGTTTCATCATCTTCGATTATCACAGCGCGACCGACTTCAAATTCGCCGGCCTCGATGTCTCAACTAACAAACTAGTCATGGGGCATCGCGACGCCACGGGCTGGGTCTATGACAAACAAGTATCGGTAAAGAGCGGCTTGAAGGTCGATACCTGGTACAATCTGTTGATTTCGGTAAACGGCCTGACGGCGACGCTGGTTGTCAACAACACGACCTCGCTCAGTTTCACCTATTCGCCGACGGTGGTCGATGGCTGGAGCTACGGGCTGAACTGGGGCCTGGTCGGGTTTGGTTCCAACAATGCGCGCGGGGCGATGGATAACATCACCGTGCAGGTTCTCCCGCCCCAAGCAACCGTGACTCGAGCCGAGGATTTCTCCGGGCCCGGTAACAGCCTGTTTAGCGGCGCGGCGAGCATCAGCGGTGGCAGCTTCGTTCTGTCCGGAGGCCGCTACGTTGCTACGCCGTCAGGTAGCGATGCTGTGATAAGCTTGGCCGGTATTGACGGCGTGGTTAACCTTGCCGACAGCTCGATCCTTCAGCTCAGTTCCAAGCTCAACACAACAGGTCGTGCCGGTTTCGTATTCGATCAGTATAGCGCCACGGACTACAAGTGGGCGGCCATCGATGTGCAAACCCATCAAGTTCTCATCGGTCACCGGCAGGGCAACAGCCTGATCATCGATGCAGCGGTAGGCGTGAGCACGTTGACGGCAGGCAAGGATTACGTACTCGGCGTTTCTCTTGTCGGCTCGACGGTGAGTGTGACGCTAGACGGTCAGTCCAAGGTTGGCTTTACTTACAATGCCGTGGCTACCGATGGACGATTTGGTGTATTCGCCAAGCGAGGTGTGGCGTCTTTTGATACCATGACGATCAAGACCGATGCCACGATCGCGGCAGTGACACCTGTCCTGCAGGTAGCTGCGGCGCCGGCGCCGACGAATGCCGGCAGTGTGAGCACACTCAGCGTCAGTGAGTTGCTGCCGATACTGGACGAAGCAAAGCTGTTGTGGAGGCAGGCTCTCGGCCCGAACGATGCCCGGCTGGCTGCCTTGACCAACGTCAACGTTGAAGTGAGCGATCTCGCCGATGGCATTCTGGGTGAGACGATCGGAAACACCATCATTGTCGACAGCAATGCCGCAGGGTGGGGTTGGTTCGTCGATGCGACTCCGCAGGGCAACAGCGAGTTCAAGGTTCAGTTGCCGAATGGCGTACTGGTTGCCAACCCGTCAAGCCCGGCGAGTGGCCACATGGATCTGTTGTCGACGGTGTTGCATGAGCTGGGCAACGTCATGGGCTTTGCGGAGGATACCGGTGCCGACGTGACCGGCAGGGTACTTCAGGCGGGCGTCCGTCGGCTTCCCGACTTGATTGGTGAGGTTACGGCTCCCATACCTGCGCCGATAGTCCTCGCGGATGCCTCCGATCCGGTGAAGCCCACCATTCGTTGGGATGGCGCATTGTGCGCGGTCGGCCCATCCAAGGTCGATGCGACCGATGGCCTTGCGAACCTGACGTGGTTGGACGATTTCATCAACAATCGCGGACAGGGTGCCGAACACCGTAACCCCAATGCGGGTATGAGAATCCAACTGCCGACGACAACTCTGTGAAAAACTTTCGATATGCTATGATGTTGTGGCGGCGGATGCACACGTTTGAGTAAGGAGAGTAACGCCTATGGCTACGCAATTGCTGATCTATAAGACCGCCGTTCCCATCTCCACCGCGCGCCATCGGGATTGGTCGGTGGAAAGCGGGGCGGGTTATGCATTCAGCGGAGAAATCAACTCGGTCCCGATGATGGCGGTCGAGTTTCCGGCCGCTGCATCTGAATATGCCATCGTGTTTGCGGGGGCTGAGGGCGAGGTGATGCCGGCTGTCATCCTTGGCTTACGCGATCAGGAAAACCTTTACCTGTCCAACGAACATTCATGGCAAGCCAAGTACATTCCGGCGTTCGTCCGTCGCTATCCATTCGTGTTTATCAGGGAAGGGGATAGGTTTGTCCTTAGCATTGACGAAGAATTCCCTGGGCTCAACCGCGAAGGACGTGGCGAGCGACTATTTGGCGACAATGGTAAACCCACAGCGTATGTTGATGGCGTACTCAAGTTCCTGCAGGAATATCAGGCGCAGTTTCTCCGGACTCAAAGCTTCTGTCGGAAGATCAAGGAGCTTGATCTCCTCGAGCCGATGCAGGCGCAAGTCGACTTGGGGCCAGGACGGCGCGTCTCATTGGGAGGCTTCACGGCAGTCAGTCGGGAGAAGCTGAAGACGTTGCCTGCGGACAAGCTTGCAGAACTGGCCAAGACCGACGAATTGGAACTGCTCTATCTGCATCTGCAGTCGATGCGAAACTTCGTGGGCATGAGGGATCGTCTTGAAAGCGTCGTGAACCGCGACAGCAAAGCCGAGAAGCCTGCGGAGGCTGCTCGCAGTAGAAGAAGCGCTGATACGAAGACCTCCGTGAAAAAGGAGGCCGCACCTGACGTCGTGAATTGATCCCGGCCTTGATGAGCCACCAGCCGGAGATATTGGTGCGCGATAGCAGGTCATCCTGTGCTACTTTACGAAGGTGATGTCCGTTGTCTCCAGAGTCCAACCTCCGCTCGCGCGTGGCGAGAGCCTTGGCGCGCGAGGTGGGTGGAGACAACGGGTTAAATTGACGAGTTTTTCATTCTGCCGATGGGTTTGCGGTTCTGGTTGGGCTATTCTCGCACAATTCAAGTCCGCGTTTAGTTGAGAACCTTATGGGTCCCACCGCATCCGTTTATTCAATTGCTGCGGAGGATCAGGTCCGGGCCGAGGCATCGGCATGGGCCAGGTTTTCGACGGCCAAGGATCAGGCAGAGTTCTGCGCCAGTTGGCTGGCGATTTTGTGTACGCAGATCGGACGGGTTGGCGGCGGATTGTTGCTCCTCGGCCCGGATGTGGACGGTGGGTACACTCCGTTTGCGGTGTGGCCAGACGTTTCACGCAACCTGCAGCATCTGAGCCCGACGGCAGAACGGACGCTACGAGAGCGGCAGGGCGTTGTACTTGCCGCTGATGGCGCCTCCACACCGACACCCGAACAACATGCGCATGTGGGTTATCCCATCGAAGTCGCGGGAGTCTTGCATGGGGCAGTCGTGCTCGATCTTTCACCGGCGCCGCCGCAAGAATTGCAGCGCGCGTTGCGCCTCATGCACTGGGCCAGCGTGTGGCTGGTCGATCTGTTCCGGCAGCGGATGGTCGAGGAGCAGGATCTTCGACTCTCCCGTGTGGGACTGGTTATGGATTTGGCGGCGACCGCCGTTCAGGATCAGCGGCTCGCGGAATCCTCACTGGCTGTCGCCAATGAGCTTGCTGCACGATTGAATTGCGATCGTGTGAGCATCGGAATGGAGCGCTCGAACCGCGTCGAGGTCAAGGCCATTTCGCATACTGCAATATTTGATCACAAAATGCGAATGGTTCGGCTCATCGGCAATGCCATGGACGAAATGCTGGATCTCGATACAGCGATCGTTCACCCTAGCGAGGGCGCCGACGACGTCGGGGCGATTGCCCATGCGGAGCTTGCGCGCGAATTCGGTCGCCTTGCTGTCTGCTCCGTGCCCTTGCTGGAGAACGGCCAAACCATTGGCGTGCTGACGCTTGAGCGCGCCACGGATGCGGTCTTCGACGTCGAGACCGTAGAGATGTGCAAGTTGGCTGGAGCCATGCTCGGGCCAATTCTGGAGCTTAAACGGAACAACGAGCGCGGTGTGGTGCGACGCGTTGGCGCGGCGGTCCATACAGGTGCACAGGCATTGTTTGGGCCGCGCCATCCGGGTGTGAAATTGATGGCTTTCCTGGTCGTCGGAGTAGTGGCGTTTCTCAGTTTCGCGGCCGGACAATATCGTGTGTCCAGCAAGGCGCTGGTGGAGGGTGCAATCCAGCGAGCGGCGGTGGCCCCATTCGACGGCTATATCGCGCAAAGCTTTGTCCACGCCGGCGACAATGTCCAAGCGGGACAAGTGCTGTGCCAATTGGATGATCGAAATCTGAGGCTTGAGTACGAGCGTTTCGAATCCCAGTTCGATGAATTACGGCGGAAGCATCGTCAGGCGATCGCTGCCCAAGACCGGGCTACGATGATCGTCGTCGCTGCGCAGATTCGCCAGGTAGGAGCAGAACTGGAGTTGGCCAAGGATAAGCTGGCGCGGGTGGCATTGCGATCGCCGTTCGACGGAATAGTGGTTTCAGGAGATCTCAGGCAACTTCTCGGAACCCCCGTCGAACAAGGCAAGGTGTTATTCCAGATCGCTCCGCTCCATGACTATCGGGTCATCCTGCAAGTTGACGAGCGCGATGTCGCGCATGTGAAGACCGGCCAGAAGGGTGAACTAGCGCTCGAAGGTCTGCTCAGCCAAGACCTCGCCTTTGAGGTTCAAGCGATAACTCCCGTCTCCTCGCCGCAGGATGGACGGAATTTCTTTCGGGTCGAAGCAAATCTCGAGAACCCGTCGTATCGATTGCGCCCCGGCATGGAGGGCGTGGGAAAAATCTCGATCGATCAGCGTCGATTGATCTGGATTTGGACACACAGTTTTGTCGATTGGATGCGGACATGGCTATGGCAGCACGCCCTCTAATCGGCCGGTCGCGGGCGGATTGATGGCAGCACCGCTACTCAGCAATCAATGGTACAGGGTCGAAACGCTTCGCCCCAAGCTGAGAGCCCATGCACGTTTGCACCGACATCGCTATCGCGGACAGGTCTGGTACCTGTTGCAAGATTCAGCCTCCGGCCGGGTTCATCGGTTCTCGCCCTCGGCCCGTCTGGTTATCGCATTGATGGACGGTCGCCGCAGCGTTGCTGAGTTGTGGGAACGCGTCAACCGACAATTGGGTGAGAATGCTCCGACCCAGGACGAATTGATTCAACTGCTCGGCCAGTTGCACGCCGCCGACCTGTTACAGAGCGACGTGACGCCCAATGCAGCGGAATTGTTCAACCGCGGCGAGCGCGAGGAGCGCGCGCGCTTTCAACGGTCTTACGGCAACCCCATGGCACTACGATTGTCCTTGTGGGATCCGGACGTCTTCCTCAACTTTATTCGAGGGCTCACCCACATCATATGGGGTCGTTGGGGAGCCGCATTGTGGCTCGCGGTGGTGGTACCGGCATTGTTGCTGGTACCGGCCCACTGGCCGGAGTTGAGCGGCGACTTTTCCGACCACATTCTTTCGGTGAACAATCTATTCGCGCTCTACTTGGTTTTCCCGGTTCTCAAGGCGCTTCACGAATTGGGACATGCGACAGCCACCAAGGCCGGCGGCGGTGAAGTCCACGATATGGGCGTCATTTTTTTGGTGCTGCTTCCGATCCCGTATGTCGAGGCTTCGGCCGCGACGGTGTTTGCGTCGAAATATGAGCGCGCCACCGTCGGGGCTGCCGGGGTCCTTGTTGAGACGTTTCTCGCGGCACTGGCATTTTATCTCTGGCTGCTGGTTGAGCCGGGACTCGTACGTGCGGTCTTGTTCAATGTGATGGTGATCGCGGGGGTTTCGACGCTGATCTTCAATGGAAACCCGCTGTTGCGCTACGATGCGTATTACATTCTGGCTGATCTGGCCGAGATACCGAATCTCGCTGGCCGTTCCCTGCGTTACTGGGGTTATCTTTTCGAGCGCTACGTCTTGGGTGTGCGAGACGCCGAAGCTCCGGGTGGCTCGTTCAGCGAGAAAGTCTGGTTTCTGTTCTATGGGCTGGCGTCGTCCGTGTATCGGATTCTGGTTTCAGTTTCTATTGCCTTGTTCATAGCGGGAAAGTTCTTCTTTGTCGGTATCGTGCTTGCAATATGGGCTGCCATTGCCATGGTGCTGATGCCGTTGATCAAGGGTATTGGCTATCTGGGAACGAGTCCTCGGCTGGGCCGGCATCGACCCCGCGCGATCCTGACGATGTCCGGAATTGTCGCGACGTTGGCTATTCTTCTGACGCTGGTGCCCGTTCCAAACCATACGGCGACAGAAGGGGTGGTGTGGTTGCCGGAGGAGGCTCCGGTGCGGGCAGGCACCAATAGCTTTCTATCGACGTTTCTGGTGAAGCCGGGGACGAAAGTTGCATCCGGCGACCCCCTTGTGCGCTGCCATGATCCCGAATTGGAAGCACAACTGAAATCCGGTGAAGCCAAGGTGGCCGAATTGGAAGCGAGCCTTGTCTCAAAGGCCGCGGTGGATCGCGCGAAAGCCCAGATCGAACGTGACAAGCTCCGTCACGAACAAGTCAGGCTGAACGAGGTGCGCAGGCGTGTCGCCGAGCTGGTGGTGCGGGCACGTACGGACGGCATTTTCGTTGTGCCGCAAAGCGCTGACATGCCGGGCCGCTTCTATCGCAAGGGCGAGTTGTTGGGCTATGTGATAGGCAAGGCACCTCCGATCGCGCGCGTGGTGGTCCCGCAGGACCGGATTGATCATATCCGAATGTCGACGGACCAGATCGAGGTTCACCTCGTCGATAATCCGCGAAAAACGTTCCACGGGCGGATCATTCGTGCCGTTCCCGCTGGCGACCAATATTTACCCAGTCGCGCGTTGGCGGCCGAAGGAGGCGGTGATATCGCCACCGATCCGCGTGAGAGCAAGGGGCCCCGAGCATTGCAGCGTGTATTCCAGTTCGATATCGCCCTCGAGGAGCATGTGCCGTTCGACTATTTTGGGCAACGCGTGTACGTTCGCTTCGATCATCAAAAGCAGCCGCTCTCGGTGCAGTGGTATCGCGATATCCGGCTGCTGTTCTTGTCTCACTTTGGTGTTTAGATCGCCCCCCTTTATGAAGTCGACGTCGCTTGCGACCGGTCGGCCGTATGCCGAACGCTCGGAGCGACCTTCCGGCCTTCATGACCGTGCTGCGGAATTTATTCGCGCAAATATAGTGAGGCCGGTCGGCTGCCGACTGCGTGACCCAGCACATGCGTTGCGTGGGATCGTGCGCAGCGCGGAACGCCACGACCGCATGTTGCGGGCACTCAACGATATCGACCTGGCCGCGCGGGCGCGCGCCATGCGCGGACGTTTGCGGAAGCAGGGGTTCGAGCGCGATCTTGTTGGCGAATGTTTTGCGATCGTTCGTGAGGCCGCGGAGCGAACCCTCGGAAAGCGACCCTACGATGAGCAATTGATGGCTGGTTGGGGGCTGCTACAGGGCAAGTTGGTCGAGATGGCGACCGGGGAGGGCAAATCCATCGCCGCGACGCTGCCGGTCAGCACGGTAGCTCTTGCCGGCTACCCGGTTCACGTCATCACCGTCAATGATTATCTGGCCGGACGGGATGCGGAAGCGATGGAGCCGCTCTATCGGTTCTTGGGCTTGAATGTCGGCGCCGTTGTCCAGGGACTGTCGCGGGATCAACGTCGGCAGGTCTACGGCAGATCAATCGCTTATTGCACGAACAAAGAACTGGCTTTCGACTACTTGCGCGACCGCGTTGCCTCGGCGCGCCGGGGCAGCCAGTTACATATCGGCCTCAAGGCGTTGCACAAAGGCACCCCGGGCGATCAGGACCTTGTGTTGCGCGGGCTTTATTTCGGCATCGTCGATGAAGCCGACAGTGTTCTTATCGACGAAGCGCGTACGCCGCTGATTCTTTCGCACAATGTCGGCGCAGCCGATGAAGCGGCGCTATGTCAGCAGGCGCTCGCAATTGCCGCCCAGCTCGGCGTTGACGATCGCGTCATCGAACTGGCCGAGCGGAGCGTCCGCTTAACCCAGGCTGGAGAAGAGCGGCTGGCCGAAATCGCTGCGGGGCTTGACGGGGTGTGGAGTTCGAGGCGTGCGCGTGAAGAACTGGTGACGCAAGCCATATCTGCGCTGAACCTGTTCCATCGCGATCAGCATTACGTTGTGAGTGACGGAAAGGTGCAGATCGTCGATGAATCCACCGGCCGCGTTATGCCCGATCGTTCATGGGAGCGCGGCCTGCATCAACTGATTGAGGTCAAGGAGGGATGTGAGCCGACACAGCGTCGCGAAACGCTTGCCCGTTTGACTTATCAACGGCTGTTCCGGCGATATCTGCGCGTCGCAGGGATGAGCGGCACCGCCAGCGAGGTCTCGCGCGAGATCAGGTCTGTGTATGGCCTTGACGTGGTTCGCGTGCCACAGCGCCGTCCCTCGCAGCGATCTTACCGCGGTAATCGTGTTTGCCTGACCCAGGCACAAAAATGGGACGCGGTTGCAGATATCGTTCGTCGGGTTGTCGTCGACGAGCAGCGGCCGGTCCTGATCGGGACGCGATCCGTCGTCGCATCGGAGGACATTAGCGCGGTGCTTAGTGCGCGTGGAATCGAACATGCGCTGTTGAACGCCAAGCAGGATCAGTCGGAGGCCGAAATCGTTGCGCTCGCCGGACAGCCCGGCCGTGTCACCGTCGCGACCAATATTGCGGGTCGGGGAACCGACATCCAATTAGACCCCGGCGTAGCCGCGCGCGGCGGCCTGCATGTTATTCTGACAGAGTATCATGAATCGCGGCGCATTGACCGCCAGTTATTCGGGCGGTGCGCTCGCCAGGGCGATCCGGGCAGTTGCGAAACCATCGTGTCGCTCGATGACGAAATATTCTCCGTGTTCGCACCGGAAGCGACACGCTTGATGCAGCGCCTTGGTGTAGTCAGAGCGACGCTGCCTGTCGATTTGTCGCAATGGCTGCGGATGCTGGCGCAGCATATTGCGGAACGACGGAGTGCAGAGCTCCGGATGCGAAACCTGAAGCTTGACCAGCGGCTGGATGACATGCTCGCCTTCTCGGGACGAGGCGAATGATTGGAGGCCGCGATGAGGGCGGTCAGGATGAGACATCAAAGAACTTTCAACCATGCGAGGACGCCGGCGGAAGTTTGGCCCACCGCTGAGAGAACGACGTTGGCAGCGTCTCCTGCGCGGCCTTTGAGGTAACAGCGGCCGAGGCGACCTTCGGCCTTCAAAATATCCGATGATGCATCGATGGCGGAGCGGCGTCGCAGCTCGCGCTTGATGGCGCCGAACACACGGCGCTTCTGGCCGGAGACAAAGACGCGACGGGACTTTGCGCGTCGTGGCCGCGCGCGCGATCCAGGGGTGCTCGCCGTCGAGATGGAAGCGGCAGCCCTGTACGCGTTCAGTGCCGCCAAGGGCCATCCGGTCGTGTGTTTTGCTCATGTCACGAACGCCATGGCCCAGACGGAAGGGGACTTCGAAAAGGAGAGGCCGATGGGGCGAAGGCAACGCTTGTCGTCCTCTCCGCGACAGCGCGCGCCTGGTTCGCGGACCGGGAATTCGATTGAGCAGAGCCAATCTGAATTGCCCGGCATTGCAAGCTTGTCACTGCGCTGTCACGCGAGCGCGGTAGGCGTATTGCCGATCGTAATCTACCAGCTCATCGAATTTCGAAAGACAATACATGTGGGACCGCGGCGAGGACGGTATTCTCGAGCTGGATGATGTCGGCGTCACCTATCCCGGCGGCGTCACGGCGCTGCGGGCAACCCGGCTTACCTTCCGTCCCGGCGAATTCACTGTCCTGCTCGGCCGCTCCGGAGCCGGAAAATCGACGTTGTTACGCACTGTCAACCATCTGGTGCGGCCGACCACCGGCCGTGTGATCTCGCGCGAGTTCGGCACCCTGGGGCCGGCTCATTCGCTGCGCCAGCACCGGCGCCGCACGGCTTTCATTTTCCAGCATCATCAGCTGATCGAACGCCATGCTGCGCTCGACAATGTGCTGACGGCACGCCTTGGGTTTCACGGGACGATCCGCAGCCTGTTTCCGTTGCCGCGTGCCGACATTGAGCTTGCGCTCCGCTGCCTCGATCGTGTCGGACTCAGCGATAAGGCTCTGACCCGTGTCGATCAGCTCTCCGGCGGTCAGAAGCAGCGGGTCGGCATTGCGCGCGCGCTGGCACAGGAGCCGGCGATGATCCTGGCTGACGAACCGGTCGCCAGCCTTGATCCCGCAACCGCCGAGACCGTGCTCAACCTGCTGCGATCGATCTGCCGGCAGGATGGCATCGCCGCGATCGTGTCGCTGCACCAGTTGGAATACGCGCGACAATTTTCCGACCGCGTCATCGGGCTTGCTGATGCCCAGGTGGTGTTCGACGGATCGGCGGCGGAGCTGAACGACGCGCATCTTGGCCGCATCTACGGCGGGCAGGGCCGGCCGCCCGCGAGCACCAAGGCCGACAAGAACGAGACATCCTACGCCCCATCCTTCCTCGAACCCAGAATGGAGACGTCGCTGTGAAATACGTACTCGGATTCCTCATCGGTGTAACGCTTGTCTTCGGGCTGGCACGTCCGACGGTTGCAGCCGAAGCCGATCCGGCACTGCTGAAGGTTGCCCTGCTGCCGGACGAGAACGCTTCGGAATTGATCAAGCGCAATCAGCCGCTCAAGGATTATCTGGAAAAGACGCTGGACAAGAAGATCGAGCTCATCGTCACCACCGACTATTCCTCGATGATCGAAGCCATGCGCTTCGGCCGCATCGATATCGCCTACTTCGGGCCGCTTTCTTACGTGCTCGCGAAGACAAAGAGCAATATCGAGCCGTTTGCCGCCATGGTCGAGCACGGCAAGGCGACCTATCGATCAATCGTGATCGCTAGCGCAAAATCCGGCGTGAACACGTTCGCCGACATCAAGGGTAAGAAGATGGTTTATGGCGATCGCGCCTCGACCTCGAGCCACCTCATCCCCAAGACCATGCTGGCTCAGATTGGCCTGCTCGCCGATCGCGACTACCAGCAGCACTTCGTCGGCGCGCATGATGCCGTGGCCGCCAACGTAGCTAACGGAAATGCCGATGCTGGCGGCCTGTCCGAGGTGATCTGGAACAGCCTGATCGAGCGTAAGCTGATCGATCCGAGCAAAGTCAAGGTGCTGGGCTACAGCAAGGAATACCCGCAGTATCCATGGACCATGCAGTCCAGCCTCAAGCCGGAGCTGAAGGATAAGATTCGGAACGCTTTCTTGACGTTAAAGGACCCCATCGTGCTGAAGAACTTCAAGGCAGAGGGTTTCGCACCGGTGAGGGACAAGGACTACGACGTGATCCGCGAGATGGGCAAAGTGCTCAATCTCGATTTTGCGACGATGTGAGACGGTACGTGAGCACGATGACCGACCTTGTCCTTCCCGATGGCCGCGACAGCACTGCGCTGCTTGCGGCCTATGGCCAGGCGCGCCTGCGCGCCGTGGTCCATGCCGGCATCGTGCTCGCCGTCGTTCTCGCTTCAGCCTGGTACGTCAACCTTCTCGACTTTGCGACACTCGCCAACGGCGTGCCCGCAATCCTCACGCTCGCGCGCGAGTCGTTCCCACCGGACTTCAGCAACACAATGCGCTGGTGGAATCCGCTCATCGATACGCTCGCTATGAGCATCGCCGGCACGGCCGTCGCCGTCCTGCTCTCCTTTCCGCTGGCATTCCTTGCCGCGCGCAATACCTCGCCGCATCCGCTGGTCTATCATTGCGCGCGCACGCTGCTGAATGCCTTGCGCTCGGTCCCCGAGCTGATCATGGGCATCGTGTTCGTCGCAGCGGTCGGGTTCGGTGCGCTTCCGGGCGTGCTGGCCCTCGGCCTGCATTCGGTCGGCATGGTCGGAAAATTCTTTGCCGAAGCGATAGAACATGTCGACGAGGCGCCGGTAGAAGCGGCGCAGGCCGCCGGCGCGACGCCGTTGCAGGTGCTCTATCACGCCGTGCTGCCGCAGGTGCTGCCGCAGTTTGCCGACACCTCGATCTACCGCTGGGAGTACAACTTCCGCGCCTCCACCGTGATGGGGATGGTTGGCGCCGGCGGCATCGGATTCGAACTCATGGGCGCGCTGCGCATCATGCAGTATCGCGAGGTCAGCGCGGTCATGCTGGTGATCCTGGCGATGGTCACAATCGTGGACTGGTTCAGCGGCTATCTGCGCCGCAGCTTCAAATAGGAAGGGCCGCAATTGTGCAGATTGTCCTGACGCACAGGGTGCACGAGGAAGTGCTGGAATATCTCGCGCCTTGCGGCGAGCTCGTTGCCAATCAGACAGCCGAGACGCTGCCGCGCGAGGAGGTGACGCGACGCGCGGCGAGCGCGGATGCGATGATGGCGTTCATGCCGGACAAGATCGACGCGGCATTCCTGGCAGCTTGCCCGCGGCTGAAGATCGTTGGCGCCGCGCTGAAGGGCTTTGACAATTTCGATGTGGCCGCCTGCACCGCGCGAGGCGTCTGGCTCACGGTGGTGCCGGACCTTTTGACCGTCCCGACGGCGGAGCTGACGATTGGCCTGCTCATCGGCGTCACGCGCCAGATACGGCAAGGTGACGGCTGGGTCCGCGGCGGCCAGTTTGCTGGATGGCGGCCCGAATTTTACGGACTGGGTGTAGCTGGCTCGACCATCGGTATTGTCGGGATGGGGGCGATCGGCCAAGCCGTCGCCGATCGGTTGCGCGGCTGGGACGCCGGTGTTCTCTACACGGATCGGTCGCGGATCGCACCGGATGCCGAGGCGCGGCTCGGCCTTTGCTGGTGCGAATGCGAAGCGCTGCTGCGGCAGGCCGACGCCATCATCCTTGCGCTGCCGCTCACGGCCGAGACGCAACATTTCGTCAACACCGAAAGCCTGAAGTTGACGAAACGCGGCGCCTTTCTTGTCAATCCATGCCGCGGATCGGTTGTGGACGAAGCCGCAGTCCTGGCCGCGCTGCAGGCCGGCCGGCTCGCAGGCTATGCCGCTGATGTATTCGAGATGGAGGACTGGGCCCGCGCGGATCGTCCAACCGAGATCGCGCCGGCCTTGCTGTCGCGTCCCGACACGCTCTTCACGGCACATATGGGTTCGGCTGTACGGCGCGTCCGGCTCGCCATCGAGCTGCGGGCGGCCGCGAATATCCGCCAGGCTTTGCTGGGGCAACGGCCGGACGACGCCATCAATGATGTTGCCGTGCTGAGGGAAACCGCATGTTGAACCTAGCCTGGGTGAGAACCTTTCTTGCCTTGGTGGAGTACAAGAGCTTTCAGGCCGCCGCAGATCAATTGCAACTTGCGCAACCGACGGTCTCGCAGCAGATCCGCAAGCTAGAAGAGCAACTCGGCGCCGTTCTCCTTACACGTAGCCGCTTGGGCTGCGCGCCGACGGCCGCAGCTGTTGCTTTCATCCCCTATGCCGAAAGCCTGATGCGGGTCCATCAAAGGGCGGTCGCGGCCGTGCAGCGCGGCGGGCAACGGATCGGCGCAAGCTCTAACGTCGGAATCTACGTGCTCCAGCCCTATCTGAGGACCTACCTTGAGGGGCGAGATCCGGCGTCATTCGACGTGGTGATCGACTGCAATCCGGTGATAGCGCAGAAACTCTCGGATGCCGAAATCGACGTAGCCGTTATGGAATGGTGGGACAGGCGGCCGGGCTTCCTCTGGAAGGAATGGCGGCGCGAGCCGCTCGTCGTCATCGCCCCGCCGGAGCATCGGTTGGCGCTCCGTAGCGAGATCTGTAAGGATGAGCTTGCAACGCTCGATCTGCTTGGCGGCGAGCCCGGTACCGGGACCGGCCGCTTGCTTGACGCCTATTTCGAACCGGGCGAGCCGAGGCCGCGGGTTTCCCTGCAGCTCGGCAGCACCGAAGCAGTCAAGCAGGCCGTGAAAGCTAATCTCGGCGTCTCGCTAGTGCTGCGCTCGACCGTGACGGAGGAAATCGCCAGCGGCAGCCTGCGTGCGATACCCGTCGAGCCCGCGCTCGCTAAGGACATCTTCGTGATCTGGCGCGGCACGGGAACCGCCGTAGTTCCTCCCTTCGTAACCCATCTGGTTCGCACCGATCCGCGGACGGACCCAGCCGCGCATCACTAGCCAGCCTCTCAAGGCCGCCCTCCGAGCGCACCAAGCAATTCAATAGCTCGCAAATTAAGCATCAGAGCGGACCTTTCGGCTGGGGGGCATCTGTTCGCCAGCCGGTCCGAGCGCTGGGCTCAGTGAGACCACTCGATTGTGCGGTTGCCTTACCAGATGGCGATGTGACGACGATCGATTCCCGGTCGATCCGCCTGTCGCGCAGCGTCGCAGCAGGATTTCGTTGCAACCTCATTGCTGCGAAATACCTTGAAATGTCGGGCAGGGCGCGGTGGCGCCCACCACCGTGCGCGATTGTGCGGCGGTGAGATGCCCGAACAAAATCCGATTCTCAGCGCCACTCGCGCGACGGGTGGCTCAACTCCGACCACAATCGCCCTTCCAACCGCCCTCAGCCCGCGGCGTCCTTAACCGCCGCTTCAAAGGTCTTTGCTTCAAAGGCCGGCATGCTTTGGATCCGGCCCAGACCCTGGTTGGAATACCAGACGGAAAACGCAAGGACCGCCTCCGGCTTCGGGGCATCGACGACGTCGACGAAATCGTAATAGCCCTGCGTGTAGTGGATCGACTCGATCTTGATGCCGAGTTTGTCGAGCTTAGCCTTGGCCTTGCTAACTCGCTCCGACTGCTTGCTTGCCCACTCCGGGCTTAGATTTCCGAGCAATACATATTTCATGACCGCCTCCACGGCAGGTTGTTCATTTTGCGCGAAGGAGATTGCAATTATACGCCCCTTGATGGGGCGCGCCACCGCCGGGACGTCAAACCCACTTGGCGGAGCGCTCGTCCAGCGCTCAGGTCGTGGTGGAACTCGATATCAGGGTCGATCTTCACGACATCAGCTCAAGATCCGACTTGAGTGCAACCAGGAAGCGAGCGGCTTCGCCCCCGGTCACGATGCGATGGTCAAAGGTGAGCGACAACGGCAACATACGCCTCACTGCAGGCTGGCCCCGATGCGCCACCGCCCGCGGGGAAATCCGTCCCGCTCCTATGATGGCCGCTTGCGGCGGCACGATGATCAGATTGGCAAACCGGCCTCCGATCATCCCGAAATTCGACAGCGAAATGGTCGCGCCGCGCAGCTCCTCCGGGGGAATCGAGCGCGCGATCGCATCAGCCCGCAGGCGGTCGAGACCGGCCCGCAAATCCGATACGCTGCGCTCTGCGACATTGCGCAACACGGGAACGATAAGTCCCCCCTCAGTATCGACGGCAATCCCGAGATCGACGCGCGGAATCAGGCGACGCTCTCCCGTGGTGGAATTATACCAGGCATTGAGCGCGGGTTCAGCCTTGCAGGCGACGGCGATGGCCCGGACCAGGCGGATTGTCACGTCCTCGCCCGTCGGCCAGTCGTCGATATCGGCTTCATCGGTCACGGTGGCGGGGACGATTTGCGCGTGGGCTGCCGTCATGCGTTGGGCCATCGCGCGTCGCATGCCGCGCATGGGCTCGGTGGATCCGGATTCGGGCGTGCTCTTTGCAGCCCGTTCGACATCGGCCCGCGTGATTGTGCCGCCGGGACCCGTGGCTTCCACGGTCTCAAGATCGACATCGAGCTTGCGTGCGAGTGCGCGCACAGCTGGAAACACCTGGGGCTGCTGCCCGGTCGGTCGTTCCAGGGAATTTCCAGCGGCTGGCGGATGTTCCTCCCTGCCGAGTTCGCCGACGATCGTACCGGTGTCCTGCTCGGCGCCCTCGGCAAATTCGAGGAGCGGCGCGCCGACCTTCACGATGTCTCCCTTGTTGCCGAACAGGTGCGCGATGCGTCCGCCCGATGGCGATGGTATCTCAACCACCGCCTTGTCGGTTTCCACGGAGAGGAGTGGCTGATCGGTGACGACGTGATCGCCCTCCGTGACATGCCAGGTGACGATCTCCGCCTCTTCAAGCCCTTCACCGAGGTCCGGCAGCACGAACTGGCGCATGGGACAACATCCGTCGAGATTTAGCTGAATTGGCACACTTTGCGTGTTGCGGTGGTGATGCGTTCAACAGAAGGCATATAGTGTTGCTCGAGGCGTGCCATCGGGATGACGGTGTCGTAGCCGCTGACACGCGTCACCGGCGCGAGCAGCGAGGACAGGCCACGCTCAGCGATCGTCGCGGCGATCTCGGCTCCGAATCCGCCGGTGCGTGCCGCTTCGTGCACAATGACGCAACGCCCGGTCTTCGCGACCGAACTGAGCACGGTGTTTTCATCATAAGGCTTCAGGGTGGCAAGATCGATGACCTCTGCAGCGATACCCTCGGCGGAAAGCGCATCGGCCGCGGCCATGGTCTCCTTCAACACCGCGCCCCAACTGATCAATGTGACGTCGCGACCTTCCCGCAGGACAAAGGCACGATCCAGCGGCAAGGCTTCGCCATTGTCCTCCACCTCGCCCTTCGCCGCGCGGTACAGCCGCGTTGGCTCCAGAAACACCACCGGATCTGGATCGCGGACCGCAGCGAGGAGAAGACCGTAGGCGCGTTCCGGCGACGAAGGCATGACAACTCGCAAGCCGGGAATGTGGGCGAGCATCGCCTCGGTGCTTTCGGAATGATGCTCAGGCGCGCGAATGCCGGCTCCATGCGGCGTGCGCAGAACCATCGGGCAGGTGAGGCGTCCCCGGGTACGATTGCGCATTCTCGATGCATGGTTCACCAGTTGATCCAGGCAGGGATAGATAAATCCCATAAACTGGATCTCGCCGACGGGTTTGAGCCCCTGCGCCGCCATGCCGACGCAAAGACCGCCAATGAGGAGCTCGGCAAGCGGCGTATCCAGAACGCGCTCCGAACCAAAGCGCTTCTGCAGGCCTACGGTGGCGCGGAAGACGCCGCCGTCGACGCCGATATCCTCTCCGAGAACGACCACGGCTGGATCATCCTCCATCGCGCGTCCGAGCGCCAGGTTGATGGCTTCGACCAACGTCATCTCAGTCATCGTGCTCTCCCGAGAGTTCACGACGTTGCACGGCGTAGGCCTCGGGCAGGTCGGCATAGAGGTGATCGAACATGGTCTCGGGACGGCGTGGCGGCGTCGCCAGATAGCGCTCGACCGCCGCCTCGATACGCTCATGGCACTCGGCCGCCAGTTGCTCCTCGTCTGCCTTGCTCCACATTTTTTGGCGAACAAGATAAGACCTGAGCCGCGCAATCGGCTCTTGCTTCCAATGAGCCTGGACTTCTTCCGCCGAACGATAGCGGGATGCATCATCGGAGGTTGTATGATCGCCGAGCCGGTAGGTGACCGCCTCGATGAAGCGAGGGCCCTTGCCGCCGCGCGCCGCGGCAATGGCTTCTGCGGCCGCAGCGCGTAGCGCCACAACGTCATTCCCATCGACCTGCTCGCCGGTGAAGCCGGCGGCAATGGCCTTTTGCGCCAGCGTTTCCGCCCCGGTTTGCAGCCGCAACGGCACCGATATGGCCCATTGATTGTTGACGGCGACGAACACGATCGGCAATTTGTGCGCGCCGGCGAAATTCATCGCTTCGTAAACATCGCCTTTCGAGGTGGCGCCGTCGCCGAACATGCATACGGCGACACGCGGTTCCTTGCGCAGCTTGAGGGCGTAGGCGACGCCTGCGGCATGCGGTGCCTGGGATCCGACAGGAACGCAAAACGGGAAATCATGCACCGGCCCCGAGAAGTCATTGCCGCGCTCGTCCCCACCCCAAAACAACAGGATCTCCTCCAACTTGACGCCACGCCAAATCAGGGCGCCGTTGTCGCGATACGAGGGGACCAGCACGTCTTCTTCTTGCATCGCACTCGCCATCCCGACGGAGACTGCTTCCTGGCCGAGCGAGACCGCATAGGTCCCGAGCCGGCCGGTGCGCTGCAATGCGACAGCCTTTCGGTCAAAATGCCGGAGCAGCACCATGGCGCGATACAGCCCGACAAGCAGCTTGGCATCGGTGGCGAAGGCGGGGAGCGGCCGGTTTGCCGAGCCGTCTGGCGCGAGGTAGTCGCGGCGACGCACCTCGAAGCGCGCGATCACGGGGAGCTCTTCGCTTGCCCTTCTGCTGGCCACGCTCGCCCTCCTGGAGCAATGAGTGCCTGCCTCCCAGACCTCATTTGGTGCATGTGCCGTGACGATGCAATAGCTGGACGGAATGGTTATCCATCCAGGCGATCAATGCGGGCGATGCCGATCTCGACGGCGCCGCCGCCGAAATCACATTGGTGTCCACCGGATACAAGACGACTAGAGCTCGGTCTGACGCATGGCAAGTTCGGGCCAGCGGCTAACGCGTTGGACATTCGTTCTTGATGAACCCACTAATCTCCTCGGGATCGGCGAAGATCACATCGGCGCGGTCGCCCATCATTCCTGCGCCAACGAGCGCGGGCATGCCCTTCTGTGGGCCATCTTCGCTCGAGTCCGTCTTGAGCCGAAGATTGCGCTCCCAGAAATTTCGCATCCTGCCATCCGCGGTGGTCACGTTGTAAGTGTCGCCGCAGTGGCTGATCTTTTGCACACGGCCTTCGGGGTCGAGCTCCTTCAAGTTGGGTACCCCGCCGCCGCCGCCCATCATGCCGCCCATTTGGCCACCCTGCTGCGCCGATTGCGATGCCGCATGCCCCGGCTGGGTGGCTTGCTTGAGAAACGCGAGGAGGTCGGTGCGCTGTTGATCGTCCTTGATCCCCGGAAAGGTCATCTGGTTGCCGGGTATGAAGTGCTGCGGGTCCTTGAGCCATTGGTCGATGGTGCGGTCGTCCCACAGCACTTCCGAACTTTTCAACGCGGACGAGTAACGTGGGAAACTTGCCAAGCTTCCTGCCTTGCGATTCCAGAGTTTTGCCAGGCTTGGACCGGTCATATTCCGATTCGGCTCCAGCGAATGGCATGCGGCGCACGCGCCAAATACGCGCTGGCCACGCGCCGCGTTTCCTTCCGCGGCGAGCGTCGGTGCTGATATGGTCGAACTCGCCAAGACCGCGATGGGCCCTATCCATAGAAGCTTCTTCATCGTCAGCCTTGGTTTTTGATTACGAGGCCGATTTCCGCCGGCGATGCAAAGAACACTGTCGCGCGGTCGCCCATCATTCCGCCCGCTAAGATGACGGGCCGTCCGGGTGATGGGCCTCTGTCACTCGTATCGAGTTTAAAGCGCAAGTCGGTCTCCTGGAACATTCGAGCGTGCCCGTCGGCTGTCACTATCTCGAGGGCACTCGCGTGCTGATGAATGGCCAGCACTTGGCTTTGCGGTCCAACCGCTTTCAAGTTCGGGAGGTCGGCAGCCAACGTCGCGCGTCGGTCCGCTTCAGGCTTAGTCCCATTGCGTTGGGACTCCGACACGGGCCCTTGGGCTTCTGGTGCGCCGGACTCCGCACGCACCTCGCGCGGCTGAGCGGCGGCACCAACCATGCCGGCGAAAGTGACCAACAGAGCCGATCGACGGCTGGGGCTGGTCATCGGTCTAGATGTTCTTCCATCCGCGTGCGGCTTAGTTCCGAGAATCTTCATAAGCATCACTCCTTTGCTTTGTAGCCGATGGGGCAATTAGCAAGTCGCCTCTTGTCTTCTGATCTGCGTTTTGGCTGTTGATCTGCGTTTTGGCTGTTCTTGGCGAAATAGCCAGTGGGCTGCCGCGGCAGAAAACCGCTCTCATTGCCGCGATGCGGTCAGCATCGCGCGCGCCGAAGGACGCATCGCAACCGGCGATGCGTCTCAGCTCAGGATGGCAGATCTAGGAGGATATGGATCTGGGGGGATCGCGCGTCCGATCGGAATCGGCTCGGCCAAATCTCTCACCATCTCGACCGCGGCAGGCTCAAACATCGGTCCAGCCGAAGGTAAGGCGACGAAACTGCCGCAGTACCCTGAGCATGCTGCCGACATCATCGCCTTCTGATCAGTGTCGCATCCATTGCACTTGCCGGACATTGGCATGCCGGCGGCGGCAACGCTAACCAGCATCACGTCAGAACCCCCAGCATGGACGCCGTGCGGAACCAACGCCACGATGAATGTGAGCGCCAGTAGCAGCCTCATTATGCGGCTTATGCGGCCGATCTTTTGCGGCATATGGCCAGGATAGCAGTCAAACGAGGCAAAGGCCAGACGGAGAGGAGAGCCGGCAAGGGCGCATTATCGACCCACCCGGTTCACGGGCTCGCGAGCACAAAGAATTCGGCAAGGCGCGCTAATTGCGTGGCAAGGCTACCCCGCAGCCCGCGTGGAAATCGGCGGGGTTTGCACTCTTGTCCGCGAGCGCTACGCGGTCTCCTGAACAGCGTTTCGAAGGGATGTGCGAGTAGCGACAATGACGGCGCCCATGGACGCCGCTAAAGTGATGTTCAGATGCATCCGGTGCGGAGTTAACCCGTCAGATGACACGACGAGATCGCCCGCGCAGTAGAGGAGGCCATCCATGGGCTTTTACAACGATGTTATTCTGCCGAGACTGTGTGACTTTGCGATGCGCAACAAGGAACTCGTGCCCTATCGCAAGCGGGTCATCGGCGCTGCCGAGGGACGCGTGGTCGAGATCGGAATAGGATCCGGCCGGAATCTGCCTTTCTATGGACCATCCGCGAACGAGATTCTGGCGCTCGAGCCGGCTCCGAAGCTTGTGGCCATGGCGCGTCGCGCATCGCATCGAGCCATGCCCATCAACTTCATTGAGGCTTCCGCCGAGGCGATCCCGCTTGATGACCATACTGCCGATACTGTGGTAACGACCTGGACCCTGTGCTCCATTCCGCAGGCTGCGCGCGCACTGGCCGAAATGCGCCGCATCCTTCGCCCTGGCGGCAAGCTGCTGTTCGCCGAGCACGGGCTGGCACCCGAAGAAAATGTGCGGCGCTGGCAGAATCTCCTGACTCCGGCGTGGAAGCGCATTGGCGGCGGCTGTCATCTCAACCGTCCAATCCAAACGATGATCGAGAGCAGCGGATTCCAGATCGATCGACTGGACACCGGCTATATACCCGGGCCGAAACCAATGACGTTCATGTATGAGGGCAGCGCGCGACCGAGCTGAGCCATAGCCGGTCATTTTACTCACCTTGCAAGCAGCGAACTGAGGTGGCCCATGATGCAGGATATGATGCCGGGAATGATGTGGGGCATGGGACTAATCTGGCTGCTCGTCGTCATTGTTCTGGTGTTGGCGGCGGCGGCGCTGGTCAAGTACCTGCTCGCAAACAAGGGAGACTGACCGCCGCTTCGCATGGCGCTGTTTTCATTCCTGGTTTCTCGGCACTCCGTGCGGGACAGGCAACGTCGACCGCGGTCAGCGCGATTTCAGAGCCTGCGCGCCCTTCGGTCCGCAATACGCGCATTTCAGCCCGACGCCAGGTTCGCTACCCCCATGCCTTCCGGGTCGAGACCTTCTACAAGTGCCAAGTCAGTGCCTTGGCCGTCGTTCAGCCCGACCTTTAGTGCATCGTGCATCCCGGTGGAGACTATCCGGGAAAAGCCGATGTACCCGAGCGGGGCGGATATCTCTTTCCTGTGCCGCCTGACATCCGTGGGAGAGCCCACATTCGTTGGAACCAGCCGCAATGAGGCGGCGTTCGAACCATAGAGAACAGGGAGCCGCACCGTGGTCCTACCCGATCAGATCAAAGAGTACATGGAAGTCGTGGGTAACGACGGGAAACACGTGGGTATCATCGATGGCGTCGAGGATGATGAAATCAGGCTCAGCAAGAGTCACGCCCCCGACGGCTTGGACCATTTCCTGCCGCTCGCCACCGTCGAATACGTCGACGATCGAGTCCATCTCAACCGCAGCAGCATTCGTGCCATGGCGGAGTGGCGTTGAGGTGCGCTCCAAAAAGCGGACGACGGAGCCGTTGCTGGGCAGGCCCGCGGGCCTGAAAAGCACCTATAGGCGTGAGATCCACTTTATGGTTTGAAAGTTCCCGGCAATCCATTGGGCGCTGACGGGCCCGCCGCCTCCTTGAGCACACCCATTGCTCCAACGATCTTGGATGGGGGTCCACGGCCGATTCCGGCCGGCTGCGCCATCTGCTGCCGCAGAACGGCTGGACGACCGCCAAATGATCCCCGCCAGATCTATTCTCGCGCCTCGCGTGCTCCATGGCTTGTCATTGTTCGCGCGGCTTGACTGCCTTGTTTTTCGGGACTATCAATTCAGGACCAATCGGTCCTGAAAAAATGGCGCGGCTCAGAGAATTCGATTACGACGAGGTGCTCGACAGCGGGCTCCAGCTGTTCTGGCGCGCGGGGTATGAAGCGACGTCGCTAGGCGACCTGCTCGAAAAGACAGGATTGAGCAAGAGCAGCCTTTACGCAGCATTCGGCAGCAAGCATGACATGCTGCTGGCCTCGCTCGACCGTTACATTGACACGGTACTGCAGGCGAATCTCGAAGACCTGCGGCGCGGGCCTGCACGGGCCGCTATCGTTCGCAGCTTCGAGAAGATCCTGGGCCTTGCGCCGTCCTCCAAACTTTGTTTCCTGCAAGTTTGCGCAACGGAACTGGCAGGGCAGGACCGGCCCGTCCGCGCACGCATTCGTCGCGGATTAGAGCAGCTGCAGCGGGGTTACCGTGACGCAATCCTGCGGGGAAGGGCGGACGGAGAGTTCGCTTCCGCCGCCGATCCAGACGCACTTTCGTTTTTTCTGATCGCGAACCTTTACGGCCTGCAGGTTCTGGGGCGCGCGGGATTCGAAGCCGATATCCGGAAGAATGCGCTCACGTTGGCGCTGAAGGCGCTGGACTGATTTTTTTTGGCCAAATGTGGACCAATCGGTCCATAATAAGGAGAGGGAAATGGCCGTCGAACGATTTACCAGCCAGCAGCGCTGGGTGCTGTTAGTGACTGCCGCCGCATCGTTCATCGCCGTCATGGACGGCATGGTCGTGACCACGGCGCTGGACGCAATCCGTCGTGACCTGTCGGCACCGTTATCCGCGCTGCATTGGACGATGACGGCCTATAGCCTGAGTTTCGCCGCGCTCCTGATGGCAGGCGCGGCCCTTGGCGATCGCTTCGGGCGTCGCTCGATCTTCATCCTCGGCCTGTCGGCCTTTGCGGTGTCGTCGATGGGCTGCGCGGCGGCACCCGGCATCGAATGGCTGATTGCGGCGCGCGCATTGCAGGGTGCCGCCTCGGCGTTGCTCGTCCCTGTCGCCATGACCCTGCTCGGAGCCGCGGTGACTCCGGCTCAACGCCCCGTGCGATGGGCCTGTTCAGCGCGCTGACGGGTCTCGCCGTATTGTCCGGACCTGTCATCGGCGGCTTGTTGGTGGATGTGCTCGGTTGGCGCTGGGTGTTCTGGATCAATCTGCCGCTCTGTGCCGGCACGGCGTTGCTGGCGATGCTGCGCCTCGGTCGCGACGATCGCATCGCCATTCGAATCGACTGGCCCGGCGTTGCCCTGCTGGCCGCGGCAATGACGGCTGTCGTCTGGGGGCTCTCGGAAGGCAATGCGTCCGGCTGGTCCGGCGCGACCGTGCTGCTGGCCCTCAGCGGAGGGGCGGCGGCGACCCTTGGTTTCCTTGCCTGGCAGCGTCTGTGCACGTTTCCGCTCGTGCCTGGCCGATTGCTGACCTCGGCTCGATTCAGGGCAGGCAACATCGCGTGCCTGCTGATGTTCATGAGCATGATGGGCACGCTTATCTTCATGGCCCAGTATTTTTCGATGGTGCAGCAGGCGAGCGCATTGGGTGCGGGCGAACGAATGCTGCCCTGGACGTTATCGCTGTTCGCGGTCGCACCGCTCGGCGGGACTGCTGCCGGCCGGTTCGGAGAGAAGCTTCCGGCAGTGACGGGCTTGCTGCTGCAGAGCGCGGCGTTGCTGTGGATGTCGGTCCTCTGCGGCAGCGTCTATGGCTATGTCGCCTGGATCGCACCGCTGGTGCTGGCAGGGGCCGGCATTGCGTTGGCGATGCCGGCGGTGCAGAGCGCGGTGCTCAGCTCCGTTGCGCCGCCGGACATGGGCAAAGCCTCGGGCGTCTACAATACCATGCGCCAGTTGGGATGGGCCTGCGGCGCGGCCGTGGCGGGCGCGGTGTTCGCCAGTGCGGGCAGTCTCACGAGCGCGAAGGCGATGGCGGCCGGCTATGCCGCGGTGCTGCTGTCGACGGCAGCACTGTCGGCCGTCGCCGCGCTGGTCTCGTTGCGATTGTCGAAGGCCGGCGCGTTGACGTCGGTTGGCATGGCAGCCAGCGGTTCACCTGCGAATGATCTCGGCAAGGCAGCCGAGACAGCATGATGCCCTGCAGCCAAACTCTTCTCACCATAGTCCAGGAGCGATGAAATGACGGATCGGCGAACATTCGGCGGCACCGCGGTGCAAGCCGCCCCAAACGGGGAGGACATTCGGGAAGCCAACAAACGAACCGTGCTGGCATTCTATGATGCCGCGTTGAGGCAGTCGGATTTCGCCGCTGCCGCCGTCCACTTCGGACCGCGCTACATCCAGCATAATCCGATGATCAGCGACGGCATCGACGGTTTCCGCTCGTTCCTCCATGAGCTCAAGCAGCAATTTCCTGAACTGTGCAGCGACATCAAGCGCGTCTTTGCCGATGGAGACTTCGTTATTCTTCATGTTCACGCCAGGCGCCAGCCGGGCGATTTGGGATTGGCGATCGTGGACATCTTCCGGCTCGAGAACGGCAAGATCGTCGAGCATTGGGACGTGCGCCAGCCGCTCGGCGAGACCGCGGTTCACCCCAATGGCATGTTCTAGGCCGTTCACGCCAAAAGATTTGACAGGAGAATCAGGTGGAGCAACTCGTCACGTCCGCCGTCGCTGGAGAGGCCGGCACGTCGCTGCAGCACGCGAGCGCGGAGATCGAACCCGGCGTCAACATCCATTATGTCGCCGCCGGCAGCGGTGCCCGGATCGTTGTCCTGCTGCATGGCTTCCCGCAGACCTGGCGCGCCTGGCGCCACGTCATACCGCGGCTGGTCGACGACGGGTTTCGCGTCATCGCGCCCGACTATCGCGGCGCCGGCAACTCGTCCAGACCGCCTTCCGGCTATGATAAGCGCACGATGGCATCGGATATCTACCGGCTGCTGTACGAGCATCTGAAACTCTCGTCTCCGGTTGCAATGGTTGGACATGATATCGGTCTCATGGTGGCTTATGCGTTTGCGCAAGCTTATCACGAGGACGTCACGCACCTGATCGCAGTCGATGCACCGCTGCCGGGAACGGCGATTTTCGATCAACTGCGCGCCAGCCCACGCAATTGGCAGTTTTCGTTCCACAACGTCCGGGATCTTCCTGAACTGTTGGTCGCCGGGCGCGAAAGGCATTATTTGCAATGGTTCTTCAGCTTTCGCATGTCGAATCCGGAAGCGATCACGGAAGCCGACCTTCAGGCCTATCTGGCTGCCTATGCCGCGCCGGGTGCCATGCGCGCTGCGTTCGAGCTCTATCGGTCGTTCGACCAGGACTCGAAAGACAATCGCGATCTGATCGCGGCCAAGGGAAAGCTCAGAATTCCCGTGCTCGTGGCGGTTGGCGCGACCAGCCCGACCGCTCCGCTGGTGCGCGGCATGATGGAGGAAGTCAGCAGCGAGGCCAAAATCCTTTCAGTCGCCGGTGCGGGGCACTGGATCGCGGAAGAAAGACCCGAGGCTTTGGCGGCGGGATTGATCGATTTTCTGGGGCCACACCGCTGACGGTGGGGACTGCCGAGCATTCCCGAAAAACAATATCTCCCAAAGATCAATGCACCGGACCGATGAATTTCCGACGGAAGAACTGTCTTAACGCTGACGCCCGGAGAGGGTGCTTGATGCAAGCGGGACAGAGGTTCCTATGGACGAACAGACGAAGATAGCAATTCTGCGAGTGTTCTTGCGGACTTACGGAGTCTTGTCATTCGTAATTTTCGTGCCGCTGTGCCTGGGCATCATCTTCCAGATTCCGCAGCTCGGCGAGGGCGGTCCGATGAACTGGGCAATCTGGAACGGGGTCATATGCGGGGGCCAGCCATGTTACGTTCCGCCCATGCTTTTCGTTATCTATCTCACCTGGGCTGTATTTTTATTTCGAGCGGCCGAAGATCCCCGAGCATACGCCTCGTTCCTCGACTTCACCATTTGGGCAAATCTCGCCCACGGCCTTCTCATGGCAGCACAATCCCTGACCGATCTCAGCCTGTATTGGTCGAAGTGGCTCACTGACATTCCGTTTATCACGATCCTTGCCGTGGGTATTTTCATGTTGCGGCCTGCCCGAAATGGCTCGTCGATCCCTCCGTGATGAGCTTGGACGCGCGTCTCCACAATAGGACTAGTCCGCAGAGCTCTCCGAAATTGCCGTTTGATGCTCAGGCAAGAGCGACGCTGGAGAAGCGGATCTGACCTGGCTGTCAGAATCGACATCTTGACGGCGGGGCGGCCTATTCGTGGTCAATGCGAAAGCCGCGTGGGGCTCGGGGTATGCGGACTTGACCGCGAATAAAATCCACCGTCGACGTCTGTCTGCACCAGGCGCGGGCGCCTGTGGATTCGGCCAGGCGGATAACCAAAAATTCGTCGCCAGACCGATGAGTTTTCCGTCGCCAGCGGTCTCCATGACGGCAACGAAATCTGAGGAGATCTGAACCATGTCATCGGAGAGTGGAGCGCTGCAGGGCAAGCGCGTAGTCGTCCTGGGCGCCAGCCGCGGCGTCGGCCGGGAGATTGTCGAGCGCGCATCGGCCCAGGGTGCGCACGTCTTGGCGGTGGCCAGGAAGGAGAGCGGGCTGGCCGAACTCGCGAAAACCATGCATGGGGTCGACACGCTGGCGCTGGACGCCGCCGCGGAAGCCGCACCGGCGACTGTGTTCCACAAAGCAAAGCCCGATCTCCTGGTGATCTGCGGCGGCGCCACGCCCCCGGTCCGGCCGATACCAGAGCTCAGCTGGGCCGAGTTCACGGTCAACTGGGAGGTCGATGCCAGGATGACCTTCCTGTTCTGCCGCGAGGCGCTGCGGACGCCGCTGGCGCCGGGCTCGGTCGTGGTGATCATCGCCAGCGGAGCCGGCCTTGGCGGATCGCCGATCTCCGGAGGCTACGCCGGGGCCAAGCGCATGCAGATGTTCATCGCGAAATACTGCCAGGCCGAATCCGATCGCCGCGAGCTCGGCATCCGCTTCACGGCGCTGGTTCCCTCCCGCATTATGCCTGAGACGGATCTTGGCCATGCCGCGGTGAACGGCTACGCCCGATACCTCGGCATCCCGCCGGACAGGTTCCTTGAGAACATGGGCCCGCGGCAGTCAGCTTCCGATGTGGCCCGGACGGTCCTCGAAGTGGCGGTGAAGCCGCCGACGGAAGCGGGCTCTATCTTCACCATCTCCGCCGACGGTGTCGCTGCGGCGAGCTGAGCAAAGACCTGGACAGCGCGGTTCAAGAGGGTTGCCATGAGAGACGAGACGCTCTCCAATTCCGCAACGGCGGCTCCGCCCAGCCGGGCCGAGTTCACACGGGTGGCCGAAGCGCACCGCCGCGCCCTCAAGCTGCACTGCTACCGCATGCTCGGCTCGCTGCATGAGGCCGAGGATGCGGTCCAGGAAACCATGCTGCGCGCCTGGCGGGGCTTCGACGACTTCGAGGCGCGTGCCTCAATCAAGAACTGGCTCTACGCGATCGCAACGAATGTAGCCCTCAGCATGGTGGCGAGCCGTTCCAGGCGCGGCCGGTTGATGCCTGACCAACTCGGTGCCCCGTCTACCGAGCGGCCGCGGGGGCGACCGGATGTAGAAGCGCCGTGGGTCGAGCCCTATCCCGGCGCCGAACTGGAGAACTTGCCGGATCCGGCTGCCGGGCCGGACGCCCGCTACGAACTGCGCGAGCCCGTCCGCCTCGCCTTCGTCGCGGCGATCCAACAGCTGCCGCCGCGCCAGCGAGCCGCGCTGCTGCTGGCCGATGTCCTTGGCTGGTCCGCGATCGAGGTCGCTGCCGTGCTCGACGCCTCGGTCCCATCGGTGAACAGCGCCTTGCAGCGTGCGCGGGCCAAGCTGGCCGCACTTGATCACGATGCTCGACCGGTCCCAATGGCCAATGAGGATCAGCGGAGCCTGCTGGAGCGCTATGTGCGGGCCTGGGAGAGCGCCGACCTCGAACGCTTTGTCGCGCTTCTGAAGGAGGGCGCGGTCTATTCCATGCCGCCCTGGCGAGAGTGGTATCAGGGCCGCCGCTCCATCACGGAATTCTTCGGGGCCGTTTGGCCGGCATATCGCGGCTTCCGTCTCGTGCCGGTCGGCGCAAACCTGCAGCCAGCGTTCGCTCTCTATTCCCTGGGCGCAGAAAGCCGCTGGAACCCACACTCGATCCAGCTTCTGGCGTTGGACGAAGATGGGATTGGCACGATGACGATGTTCATGCAGCCACTCGCCCAGAAGCTCTTCGCGGCGTTCCAACTGCCGACGGTCCTGGATGCCTGACGAAACGGCGAGACTGTCGGGCAGCGCGGACGCCGCGCCTCCTTCAGGACAGACAGGCCCGCCGGCCGGTAGCGCCGGGCAAAAGCGCTTCAGAGTCATTCAGGCCGCGCGATGATCTGGTGATGGGCGTCCACTCCGATTCGGCCGCGCTCCGTCCCATGGGGTTGGCCGCCGCTGTTGTAGATGAGCAGAACGGCATTGTCGTGAGTCGGCATGCTCGGCAGAGTCACGGTGACGCTGGCGGTGCCGTCGGCTTTCGCGGTGAAGCTGTTCGTCTTCCCGGCGCCGTCGATCGGTGTGAACGTGATCGGCTTCGTATCGAAATGGTTCTCGAACAGGCTATAACTCGCGTTCGGCTGCAGGTTCTTGAATGTCGCATCGAGCGTCACCTTGCCGTCCTTCTCCGCGATTGTGGCGGTGCCGATAGCGGAGAGCCACGACTGGAGATCGAAGCCCAGCGGCTTGTGCTCGGCGTTGAATAGCTTCGAAGTCCTGGCATCCTGGTCGATGTACGCTGGCCGCACTCCGGCGACGTGCTTGATACCCTGCGGACCGGTTGCCTCCGATGCGGAGGCATCCTCGACGAAGACCTGAGGGTCGAGCGTCTTCGGCTGCTTGGTTTCCGCCGAGAAGAAGGCGGCGTGAGTGACGAAATCCAGTTTCAAAGGCGAGGCAGCGAAGCTGCTTCCGACGGAAGCGATGAGCAGTCCGGTCGCTGCGGCCGAGAGCAACAGACATCGTTCGAGCGATTTCTTCATGTGGGATCGTTGCCTTTCGAGGTGGAGGAGACACAGCCTCCAGTTCGCTGCGATCCGCCCCGAAGTTACGTCCTCTCGCAGAGAAATCGCCGGTCCGGTCCTCGGGGCCGGAGGCCTTGACGGACGCCATCCTGCCTGCGCGGCGGCCCGTAACCTTTCAGAAGATGCAGCGAACTGATCGGCAACTCCTGCATGACATGTCGAACATGTCGCGCCACGTCCGGATCACGCATCGAGCGAGCGGCGCACGAGCCATGTAACCTTTGCCAGTCACGGAGCGAACATCGGTACGGGCGGGAAATGCAGCCCGTCGGACCAGCGGCCATGCACTTCGCAACGTCGCCCCAAACCCGGAGGAAACGAATGTCCAATCGCACGCTCAACGCAATGGTTGCCGGCGCGTTCGCCGTCGCCGTCGGATCGCTCGCCGCCACGTCCGCCACCGCGCAGATGCATAAAGGCGGCATGGAAAAGATGATGAAGGAGAAACGGGCCGAAACCATGAAGGCGCTGAAGAGCGGCAAGATGGAGAAGTGCTACGGCGTCGCCCTGAAGGGCCAGAATGACTGCTATGCCGGAGCCGGCACCACCTGCGCCGGCACCAGCACCGTCGATTATCAGGGCAACGCGTTCAAGCTCGAGCCCAAGGGCACCTGCACGACCATGAACACGCCGAAGGGCGCCGGAAGCCTCACCCCGAAGGCCTGACGACAACCGGGCGGGCCGCGGCGGCCCGCCCTCCATTTCGAGATCGCCATGTGCATTGCTCCGTCAGATCGCCCGATCGGATGGCAGCGCTGGCGTCTTTCTTGAAAGATATTTAGCCGCCGACGTTCGGCAGCTGGAAGCGGTGTTCAAGCGCTGTCGCGATTGGGTGATGGCCGATGTTTTCAAGCGATGGGTCGCCAACGGACAGGACGCCAAGCCTCGCCAAGAGAGCTCAGTAGCACGCGCCCATCAATCCAAGTCGCGGATACAGCCGATCGATCGCGGCCATCTCGGCGCGCATCTGCGCGATGATCCAGTCGCGGATATCGGCAGCGATCGGTCGCATTGGGCGGTTGCGCGGCGGCAGGAATTCGCAGATCCGCCGTGTGGTGGTGAGCGTGTCGGAGGCCGGCACCAGCGCGCCGGTCAAAAGCCAGTGCGAGGCGACCGTCAGCCAGCCGAGCGCAATGCCTTGGCCGAGCAGCGCCGCCTGCATCACGACGGCGTAGTCCGTGAAGCTCAGCCCCTTGGCCGCGCCGCGGCGCCCGGTGAGAAGCGATGCGTAATCCGCGGCCCAGTCGCCCGGCGTTTCGGCGAGGCGGATGATGGTGTTGCCTTCGGTGGGATCGGTGTCGCCGAGATAGCCAGGGCTGCACATCGGCAGCATGACTTCCTTCATCACCAGCGTGCCGCCAGACGACGGCTCGTCGCGATCGCGAAAGCGCATGCCGAGGTCGACGTTCTCCACCGGCCCGCGCAACGCGCCGGAGATGAGCTGGAAGCGCAGATCGACCTGCGGAAACTGCTTCTGCAGCTTGTCGATGCGCGGCATCAACCAATGCGTGGTGAAGGCCGAGGAGACAGACAGCGTCACCGTCTCGGTGCCCTTGCGGCGCCGCTCGATCTCGACCAGGCCCGTCTCGATGCTGCGAAAGCCTTCGAGCACGCGGCGATACAAGAACTCGCCTTCCTCAGTGAGCACGGCACGGCCCGCTGTGCGGTCGAACAGACGAACGCCGAGATGCTCTTCGAACTGTCCGAGCATCCGGCTCACGGCCGGCTGCGTGACGTTCAGTTCGGCGGCTGCCGCGGTGAAGCTGCCATTGCGCGCCGCCGCGTCGAAGACGAACAGGGCGTTACTGGAGGGCAGCATCCGGCGCAGCTCGGGCATAACGTCATGTTATGAGCGCGGTGAGAATTTGGCAATTGCCGAGTTTTGCCAAGTCTGGTGTCATTGACATCACAGCCCAATGACAGGGCTTTCGAGCGAGGAAATGGTGCACCGCACGCCTCGCTCGTGAGTGCTCGAATTCTCTGTCTATAAAGCAGGCTTATGGCGCGCAGTGAGGCGCGCCGTTGCAGGGATGAGGCGAGGTCGATCGTTGGACAAACGAGCGGAAAGCGTCGAGATCAGATCCGCGAGCAAGGCCTATGGCCCCGTTCGCGCCCTGGACGATGTTTCCCTCAATGTCCGCGCCGGCGAGTTCGTCTCGCTGCTCGGTCCCTCCGGTTCCGGCAAGACCACGCTGCTCGGAATTCTCGGCGGGTTCGTCCTGCCGTCGTCAGGCACGATCCTGTTCGGCGGCCGCGACGTCACCTACATGCCGCCGCACAAGCGCGACCTCGGCGTCGTGTTCCAGAATTACGCGCTGTTCCCCCATATGAGCGTCGGCGAGAACGTCGCCTTTCCCCTGCGCGCCCGCCGCCTGCCGAAAGCGAGCTGGCCCGACAAGGTGCGGGCGGCGCTTGGCATGGTGGGCCTCGCCGGCTACGAAGAGCGCGGCATTTCCCAGCTCTCCGGCGGCCAGCGTCAGCGCGTGGCGCTGGCACGTGCCATGATCTTCGAGCCGCGTCTGATCCTGATGGACGAGCCGCTCTCCGCGCTCGACAAGCAGCTCCGCGAATCCATGCAGATCGAGCTGCGCACGCTGCACCGGCGCATCGGCGCCACCATCATCTACGTCACTCATGATCAGCGCGAAGCTTTGACGATGAGCGACCGCGTCGCGGTGATGAAAGACGGTCGGTTGATCCAGATCGACAGGCCCGAGCGCCTGCACGATCACCCCGCCGATTCCTTCGTCGCCAGCTTCATTGGGGAAGCGACGATGCTGCCGGTGCGCCGCGTCGATGCGGCCAGCGTCGCGCTCGGCAATGCGCTTTTGCGCAGCACCCGCGCGATTCCCTCAGGCGACGCCCTGATGCTTGCCGTGCACAGCGAAAAGCTCCTGATCGACGACGGCGCGCAGGATGCCGCCTGCAACCGGATGACCGGCACCGTCACCGACATCGTCTACCAGGGCGAGAGCCTGCGCATCTTCCTGGCGCTCGATGGCGGCATTGCGCTCAGCCTGCGCCAGCCGAGCTATCACCAGGCCTACAGCCGCATTCCGCCGCTCGGCGGCAGCCTCACCGTCACTCTTCACCCCGAGGACACCATCATCGTGCCCAGGGTGGACTGATCCCAAGTCTTGTCCAACCGAGAGAAGAAACTGACATGTCGACCCAAGCCGCATTCAGCAATTTCAAGGTTCTCACCTTCGACGTCGTCGGCACCTTGATCGATTTCGAGACGGGCGTGCTCTCCGCGGTGCGCAAGATCTCCGGCAAGACGCCCGCCGAACTTAGCGATGACCAGATTTTCGAGCCCTACAAGCGCGGCCGCGACAAGCATTACGGGCGCTCGAGCGAGGCGATGTTCCACGTCTATCGCCATCTCGCCAACGAGCTCCGACTGCCCGCCGACGATGCGGCCTGCGACGTGTTCCAGCTCTCGGTGCTGCGCTGGGGGCCGTTCGCGGATTCGGTCGAGGCGCTCAAGCGCCTGCGCACCAAATTCCGCCTGGTCGCGATGACCAATGCGGATCGCGTCGCGCTGTCCTGCTATGCCCACGCGCTTGGCGATCCCTTCGACGACACGGTGTGTGCCGACGACACCGGGGTGGCCAAACCGAACCCGGAGTTCTTCGCCTACAACAAAGGTCGCCAGTCCGCCTTCGGCTACAAGCAGTGCGACATACTGCACGTCGCGCAGAGCCAGTACCACGACATCGGAATCGCGCGGAAGCTCGGCTACAAGGTGTGCTGGATCGAGCGCCGTCAGGGCATCGCCGGCTTCGGCGGCACGCCGGCGGTGGAGGCGCTGACCAAGCCGGATTTCCATTATCCGACCTTGAAGGCGCTCGCGGACGCCGCCATCGGGCCTGCGGCGTAAATCCGTGAGTGCGGCGATGACACAGGACTGGCGCGCATTGCCATCGGCCAACTCGTTGTGGGAAGCCACGGCCGAGCCGCCGCGCGACTTTCCCGTGCTGTCCTGCGAGCAACAGGCGGATGTGGTGATCATCGGCGCGGGCTACACCGGCCTGTCCGCGGCGCACCACATCGCCAAAAGCGGCCTGTCGCCGGTCGTGATCGAGGCCAACCGTCCCGGCTGGGGTGCGAGCGGCCGCAATGGCGGCGTGATCACCGCCAAATTCCGCGTGTCGTTCCGCGAGATCGACGCCGTGCATGGCCGCGCCATGGCGCGGCGCATGTACGAGATCGCGCATGAATCGACCGACATGGTCGAGGAACTCGTCTGCGAATTCAACATCACCAGCGCGGCATTGACCCGCACCGGCCAGGTCAAGGCCGCGCACAACGAGACGACACTGAAAGCCGCGATCGACGAAGCCAATTGGATGACGCGCGAAATGGGCTCCGTCGAGGTCCGCATCCTCGACAAGACCGGCGTGCGTGACGAAACCGGCTCCGGCGTCTTCGTCGGCGGTGTGCTCAATCCCGGCTCCGGCGGCATCCATCCGCTGAACTATCTGCGCGGTCTCGCCGGCGGCGTCGCGCGCCGCGGCGTGCCCGTCTTCCAGCAATCGCCTGTGATGCGGCTCCGGCACGAGAACGGCGGCATCGTCGCGGAGACGCCGCAAGGCGCGGTGCGCGCAAAACAGGCGATCATCGCCACCAACAGCTATTCGGATCTGACCAGCGCCACCGCACATCTTCAGCGTACGCTGATCCCGTTCCGCAGCGCCATGGTTGCAACCGAGCGGCTCGCCGGCAATCTCGCGGGAAAACTCATGCCGACGGGGCGCACCTTCACCGAGACCAAGCGCATGATGCGCTGGTTCCGGATGGTCGACAACCGCGTGATCTTCGGCGGTCGCGGCGCCTTCGGCAAGCAGGACTCCGAATCGGCGTTCGACGGGCTCCACAAGGCGATGGTCAGCATCTTCCCCGATCTCGTTGATGTCCCGCTCGCCTACAAATGGTCGGGCCTGGTCGGCATGACGCTGGACTCGGTGCCGCATATCGGCCGGCTCGACGACCGCACGCTGGTCTCGCTGGGCTACAATGGCGCCGGCGTTGCGATGTCGAGCCTGATGGGCCGCTATCTCGCCGCCTTCGTGCGCGGCGAGACGCCCGAGGTCGGTCTGCTCGATGTCAGCCGCATGAAGACGATTCCGTTCTATCAGTTGCGCGAGCCTGCCGTGCGCATGGTCGCCGGTTGGTACCAGTTTCTCGATGCAATCGGTCAGTAGGTCACTTTGGCGATGGAGGAGAGAATGAATACGATACGGAATTCCGGATTGGGTTGCACACTGCTGGGTGCAATCGCGCTCAGCGGCACCGCGGCGTATGCCGCCGAGCAGATCACCTTCGTCTCGCAAGGCGGCGCCTATCAGCAGGCGCAGACGGTGGCGATCCTCGATCCCTCCGCCAAGAAGCTCGGCATCACCATCAACCAGGACTCGATTCCGGACGCCTGGCCGGCGATCAAGACGCAAGTGAGCAGCGGCAAGCCGATCTGGGACGTCGTCGACACGCCGACCGGCTATTGCCTGCGCGGCGGCGAGCAGGGGCTGATCGAGAAGCTCGACTTCTCGAAGATCCCGAACGCAGCGGCGATGCCGGAGGCGTATCGCAGTCCTTACTCCGTCTCCTACGAATTCTATTCCAGCGTGCTGGCCTACAGCCAGAAGACCTTTCCGAAGGATGCGCCGAACAGCTGGGCGGACTTCTGGGACGTGAAGAAATTCCCCGGCCGCCGCGCGCTGCGCAATCATCCGATCGCCACGCTCGAGGCGGCGCTGATGGCCGACGGCGTCGCACCCGACAAGCTCTACCCGCTCGACGTCGACCGCGCCTTCAAGAAGCTGGACGAGATCAAGCCGCACATCACGGTGTGGTGGACCTCGGGCGCGCAGTCGGCGCAGCTTCTCAATGACGGCGAAGTCGATATGGAGATGGCGTGGAACGGCCGCGTCAGCGCGGTGGCCAAGGAAGGTGCCAAGGTCGCCTTCACCTACAACCAGGGGATCCTGCAGAGCACCTCGCTCTGTATCCTCAAGGGCGCGCCGAATCTTGCCACAGCGGTGAAGTTCCTCAACGAGGCGGTCGATCCCGTGCACCAGGCCAACCTTCCGCTCCACATCGATTACGGCCCGGGCAATCCTAACGCGTTCGAGACAGGCGTGATCAAGCCCGAGCGTGCCGCGCAATTGCCGAGCGAGCCGGCCAATGCGGCCAAGCAAGCGCTGATGTCTTACGCCTGGTGGTCGTCGCCCGCGGGCGAGGCCGCCGAGAAGCGCTGGGCGTCGTTCATGCAGAAGTGAGCGAGGCTAGCGTTGAGGACATCCGTGCCAGATCTCTCCGAGAGGCATCAGCGCCGCGAAAACGGCCTGATG
Source organism: Bradyrhizobium diazoefficiens (assembly GCF_016616425.1). Classification (NCBI taxonomy): domain Bacteria; kingdom Pseudomonadati; phylum Pseudomonadota; class Alphaproteobacteria; order Hyphomicrobiales; family Nitrobacteraceae; genus Bradyrhizobium; species Bradyrhizobium diazoefficiens. The sequence goes on along the minus strand of NZ_CP067101.1, from coordinate 4,549,313 downwards.
CTGGCATTGGTGTCGCCGGCGCTGCTGGTGATCCTGGCTCTGATCGTGCTGCCGGTCGGCTGGCTCGCTTGGCAGTCGATCTATCATGACGGCTTCACGCTGGTGAATTATCGCCGCGTCTTCACCGAAGACATCTACTGGCGCAGCTTCGCGCTGACCTTCGAAATCAGCCTCGCGGTCACCCTGATCGCGCTGCTGCTCGGCTATCCCGTGGCTTATCTCGCCAACACGTTGCCGAAAGGCTGGAGCATTCTCATCCTGTCGCTGGTCGTGCTGCCATTCTGGACCAGCGTGCTGGTGCGCGCCTATGCCTGGCTGGTACTGCTTCAGCGCAGCGGCGTGATCAACCAGTTCCTGCGCTATCTCGAACTGATTTCAGAGCCGCTCGCGCTGGTCCACAACACCTTCGGCACGGTGGTTGCGACCGTGCATATCCTGTTGCCCTTCATGGTGCTGCCGCTCTACGCCACCATGCAGAAAATTCCGAACGACCTGATGCAGGCCGGCGCCAGCCTAGGCGCGAGCCCGTCGCTGACGTTTGTCCGCGTGTTTCTGCCGCTGTCACTGCCGGGCGTGCTCGCGGGCTGCACCATGGTGTTCGTGCTCTGCCTCGGCTTCTACATCACGCCGGAATTGCTGGGCGGCGGCCGCACCGTGATGGTATCGATGCTGGTGAGCCGCAATGTCGAGCTCTACAACCAGTTCGGCGCTGCAAGTGCAGTCGCGGTGGTGCTGCTTCTGAGCGTGCTCGCGATCTTCTTCGTCGTCAGCCGCTTCATCTCGCTCGATCGCGTGTTGGGGCAGAAATGACGCGCACCTCGCCCGCACGCATCGTTCTCTACGTGACTAGCGCGCTGGTGCTCGTCTATCTGATCCTGCCGGTCCTGATCATCGTGCCGATCTCGTTCTCCAGCGCGCGCTTCCTGACCTTCCCGCCGCCGTCCTTCTCGCTGCGCTGGTATCAGCAATATTTCGCCAACCCGGCCTGGATGCAGGCGACGCAGGTGACGCTGACGGTCGCGGTCCTGACCGTCCTGATCGCGACGCCGTGTGGGGTGGCCGCCGCCTACGCCATCAGCCAATCGAAGCTGCGCATCATGCGTGTGATCCACATGGCGCTGCTGCTGCCGCTGGTGGTGCCGATCATCATTACCGCGGTCGGCATCTTCTTCGTCTATGCCAAGGTCGGCCTGGTCGCCACCATGCCCGGCCTCGTGCTGGCGAATGTGATGCTGGGATTGCCTTACGTCGTCATCTCGGTGCTCGCGGGGCTGCAGAGCTTCGACCCGGCCCAGGAGATGGTGGCGCGCAGCCTCGGCATGAACCGCCTGCGCAGCTTCTTCGCGGTGACGCTGCCGCAGATCAAGTCGAGTGTCGCTGCGGGCGGCATCTTCGCCTTCATCTCCGCGATGGATGAGACTATCGTCGCGCTATTCATCTCCGGCGGCCAATACCAGCCGCTGACCAAGCGCATGTTCACCGCGCTCCGCGACGAGATCGATCCGACCATCGCGGCGATCTCGACGCTGATGACAGCGGCCTCCTTCATGCTGGTGCTGTTCGCAAGCGCAAGACAGCGGAAGAATTCGTAAGAGGCGCCGCGTACGTGTGAAGCGCAACTATTGATCGGGACGACAGGCGTAGCATCCTGCTACGGAACAGGTAAAATTGGCCTCGGGGAACCAATGCCTCTGCCGTCGCATTCTGTCGGCTGAATTTGCCACGCCGACATTAAGTGACGTCGGGAGTGGTGAGGCTGACGGTGGAGAACGATGAGGGACAGCGCGTCGCAGGTTGCCGAGATCAGGGATGCCGTTCACCTCTGCATCGACATGCAGAACATCTTCGCCCCCGGCGGTCTGTGGGCGACGCCGTGGATGGAACGGGTCCTGCCGGCGATCGTCTCGATCGTTTCGCGTCGCCAGGCCAGAACGATCTTCACGCGCTTCATCACGCCGCAGGATCCGGCCGATCGGCCCGGCCAATGGCAAAGCTATTTTCATCGCTGGAGCCGGGCGACCCGCAGGCATCTGCCGCCATCCGCTCTCGAACTCGTGCCGGCCCTGACCAAGTTCGTTCCGCCGGCTGCCGTGATCGATAAGCCGGCCTATTCCGCGTTCAGCAATCCCGCCCTCGCGAGCCTGCTGATCGACAAGAATGTCGGCACGGTCGTGATATCAGGCGCAGAGACGGACGTCTGCGTGCTCTCGACGGTCCTGAGCGCCGTCGATCTCGGCTTCAGGGTCGTCATCGTCGAGGACGCGCTGTGCAGCTCGTCCGACGTCGGCCACGACGCGCTCATGACGATGTACCGGACTCGCTTCCACGGCCAGGTCGATCTGGTGACGGCGGAGGAGCTTGCTGAGTTCTGGCGGGAGTAGGGTGCGATCCGCTCAGTTGACGTGATGGCGGCAACCGTCATCCAGTCGGCCGCGGCATCGCGGCCGATGCGGGCGGCGAGAAGCTGGCTGACGATGGTCGAGAAGCTGCTGCTGATCAGACCGAGCTCGGCGGCAGTGATTCAGGGCGAACGCCGTCGTCCGCGGTCAGCGCCCCGCTTTGTATCGGGAGGAACTGATCGCGGCCCAGCGTTCACGTCAGCTGCTTGAGCTTCTTTAGCGGATTGAGCTGGCTTGGCTTGTCCTGCTCGTCCCCGCCGCGCTCGGCTTGCGCCTTGCCCTCATCGTGAAGATCCTGGTCGCCGATGATCTCGCCGACAGCCTGCCTGGTCTTGCCGACGATCCGTTGCTGGAGTCTCTTGGTTCTGCTCATGAGCTGTCTCCAACCTGCAAGCTCACGCCGCTAGCCCCGGCGCCTGAAGGGGGGCGGCGAGCGCCGGGGCTGCGGTTCCGTGCAGTCTGCCTCCGCGGGGGGACGTCGGAGGCGTTGATCAGACTCGCTGGCGCGCGGATGGTTCCTTTGGCCCCTCATCGGGCCTCGAGGGCGATGATCACGCCTTCATTGCCTCGGAGCAGGATCGACGCGTCCGGCAATGGCTCTGACGGCAAGTCCAGATGCGTCGACATCAGCAGGCATCCGCGACCCTGCCAATGCCATTTTCGCGGCTCGGCGGCGAGGTTGAGTATGACCAGAAAACCGTTCCCGCCGTCCGTGCGCTTGTAGGCAAGGACATCGTTCCGAGAGCGCAGCGGCTCGTAACCGCCCTCGCGCAGGCATGCATGCTTGCGCCGCAGGGCCATCAGTGCACGAAACAGTGCGAGGACCGAGCCCCCGTCGCGCTGCTGCCCGGTCACGTTGGGCGCACCATCAGGCGGCTCCATCGGCAGCCACGGCTCGCCCGTGGTGAAGCCGCCATGGCGGCTGTCATCCCACCGCATCGGTGCGCGCTCGGGGTCGCGGCACAGTCCGTAGCCCGGCACGAGTTTCTCGAAGGGATCGCGGACGCGGTCGGAGGGAATGGAAACGCGCTTGCGGCCGATTTCGTCGCCCATGAAGAAGAACGGCGTCCCCTGCAGCGTCATCAGCAGCATCGCCAACACGCGTATCTGCGCAGCGCCGATCTTGCTCGCGATCCGCTGCTTGTCGTGGCCGCCGACGACCCAGACCGGCCAGGCATGCTCCGGAATGGCGTTGAAATATGCCTCAATGGTTGCTTGCAGGGACAGCGCGTCCCATTGCGAGTCGAGCAACGCGTAATTCAGCGGCAAATGCAGACGCGGCCGATCGTCGCCGTAGAAGTGACCGATGCGGTCGATCTTGCCCTGGACCTCGCCGCACAGCACTCGTCCGGGATAGCCGTCGATCACCTCCCGGATGAATTCGATGCAATCCATCGTCTCCGGCCGGTCGTCGGTAAACACCGGCGTATGCCGCTGCGGCGGCGGCTTGCCCTTCGCTTGCGGGTTCGGCGGATTGTCGCGCAGTAGCGCGTCCTTGATCAGGACGGCGCTGGCATCTACGCGAAAGCCGTCGACGCCACGGTCGAGCCAGAAGCGCATGACGTCGGCGATCGCAGTGCGCACGGCGGGATTGCGCCAATTGAGATCGGGCTGCTCGACCAGGAAGGAATGATAGTAATATTGCCGCCGCGCTTCGCACCATTCCCAGCCGCTGCCGCCGAAGCGGCTCAGCCAGTTGTTGGGCGGCCCTCCGTTCTCGGCAGCGTCAGCCCAGATGTACCAATCGGCCTTGGCGCTGTTGCGCGAACTCGAGCTCTCGACGAACCATGCATGATCGTTTGAGGTGTGATTGGGGACGAGGTCGAGGATGAGCCGGATGCCGGCGGTGTGCAGCGCTTCGATCATGCGATCGAAATCGTCGAGGCTGCCGAAGGCGGGATGGATCGCGCAATAGTCGGAGATGTCATAGCCGAGGTCGCGGAATGGACTCTTGTAGATCGGCGTCAGCCACACTGCGTCGACGCCGAGCCACTTCAGATAGTCGATACGCGACATGAGTCCGGCGAGGTCGCCCTTGCCGTCGCCGTTGGAGTCCTGGAAGGAGATCAGAGCAATCTCGTAGATGACGGCGGATTTCCACCACCGAGTTTCGTCACGGGACTCCACGCGCATCACCCTGCTTCATCTCGTTTGGCCGAGCGAGAGCTGCGATCTGCCTCGCCGCGGTTCGGACGCTCTCGATTCCTTTCGGAAAGCCGCTGCGGCGGGGATAGAGCTTGCGCCGTGCGTCGCGCGGTGGCCGTTGCGGCCTGGTGTCCTGCGCGGTGCGGTAGTCGAGCGCGGCGATGCCGCCGACCGTCAGCAGAGCCAGCGCGATGTTGCCCTTCTTGGGATTGTCGGCCGTCAGCCCCGACAGCAGCGCGGCGGCATCGAGGCCGTCGCCGCCGACGCGGGCCCACAGGCCGGCATTCTTCTCGACCGACAGCGACATGATCCCGGTCAGGATCTCGCGGACTCCGAAGGCGCGCACCAGTGTCTCATGGCCTTCCATGCCCAGCGTTTCGGTGACGCGCCTCGGCGCGAACAATTCGAAGACGCCGAGGCCGATGCTGAACCAGCCGAGCGCACGCGCCAGCTGGTCCGCGGGCTGCTTGAGGCTCGGCCCGCCCTCGACGATTTTGGGATCGCCTTTGGTGCGCACGATGTTGGAGAAATGAAACATGGCTTGCTCCTTCAGGGCTTCAGCACGACCTTGACGCAGGAATCGCGCTTGTCGCGAAACACCTGGTACATCTCGGGTCCCTCGCTGAGCGGTACGGTGTGGGTGATGACGAAGGACGGATCGATCTCGCCTTCTTCGATGCGGCGGAGCAGGTCGTCGGTCCAGCGGTTGACGTGGGTCTGGCCGGTGCGCATCGTCAGCCCCTTGTTCATGAAGGCGCCCATCGGGAGCATGTCGGACAGGCCGCTATACACGCCCGCCACCGAGATGATGCCGCCGGGCCGGCAGACATAGATCATCTCGCGCAACACGTGGGGCCGGTCGCTCTCGGCCATCACCATCTGCTTGGCGCGGTCGAGCAGGGTGTCGGGCAGGGATGGCATCACATGCGACTCCATGCCGACGCAATCGATGCATTTTTCCGGGCCCTTGCCGTCGGTCAGCTCCTGAAGCCGCTCCACTACGCTTTCGGTCTCGAAATCGATCGTGGTGGCGCCGCCGGCCTCGGCCATGCTGAGGCGTTCGGGCAAGCAGTCGATCGCGATCACCTGGTTGGCACCGAGCAGGATGGCGCTCCGGATTGCCATCTGCCCCACCGGGCCACAGCCCCAGATCGCGACCGTGTCGGTCGGCTCGATGTCGCATTGCACGGCGGCCTGCCAGCCGGTCGGGAAGATGTCGCTGAGAAACAGCAACTGCTCGTCGGGGATGCCGGCGGGCACCTTGATGTGGGTGGCGTTGGCGAAGGGCACGCGCAGATATTCGGCCTGGCCGCCCGGATAGCCGCCGGTCAGATGCGTGTAGCCGAACAGGCCTGCGGTGGTGTGTCCGAACACCTTGTCGGCCAGGTGACGCTTGCGGTTGGTGGTCTCGCACACGGAAAAATTGCCGCGCCTGCACTGGTCGCATTCGCCGCAAATGATGGTGAAGGGCACGACGATGCGGTCGCCCTTCTTCAGCTTGCCGTTGACGCCCGAGCCGACCTCGACCACTTCGCCCATGGTCTCGTGGCCCATGATGTCGCCGGGCAGCATGCCGGGGATGAAATTGTGGAAGAGATGCAGGTCGGATCCGCAGATGGCGCAGCTCGTGACCTTGACGATGGCGTCGCGCGGGTCCTGGATCTCAGGGTCGGTGACGGTGTCGCAGCGGATGTCTTCCTTGCCGTGCCAAACCAGCGCCTTCATCTTCCGTCCTCTCGGCTGAACCGGTTGGCATCTAAGTCCAGGGATGAACGATGGTTGCTAAGCGACACGCAATTCTTCGCATTGCAACGAATAGGAACGAGCTGGCGACGGAGTGATTGGGCGTCATCATCTCACCTCAAGGGGATGTGACATGCCCGCCAATCATCTCGCTGTCGTCACCGGCGCCTCCACCGGCATCGGCCTGGAACTCGCCCGGTGCTGCGCCCAGGCAGGTTTCAACCTCGTCATCGCCGCGGATGAGCCGCAGATCGAACGGGTGGCCGTCGATCTGCGCAGGCTCGGAGGCAGCGTGGAGCCGGTCGAGGCCGATCTTTCCACCACGGAAGGGGTCGACAAGCTCTGCGGCGCCGTCGGCGACCGACCGGTCGACGCCTTGCTGGCCAATGCCGGCGTCGGCCTCGGCAAGGCATTCCTTGATCAGGACTTTGCCAGGGTGAAACATCTCATCGACACCAACATTACCGGCACGCTGTACCTGATCCACCGTACGGCCAACGAGATGCTCCGACGTAATGCCGGCCGCATCCTGATCACGGGTTCGATTGCCGGCTTTATGCCGGGCAGCTTTCAGGCGGCCTATAACGCCAGCAAGGCCTTCCTCGATTCATTCTCCTTCGCACTGCGCGAGGAGCTGCGCGACAGCGGCGTCACCGTCACCTGCCTGATGCCCGGCGCGACCGAGACCGAGTTCTTCCGTCGTGCCGAGATGATGGACACCAAGGTCGGCACCGAGCAGAAGGACGACGCATACCAGGTCGCCAAGGCGGGCTTCGAGGCGATGCTGCGCGGGGATTCCCATGTCGTGACCGGGCTGAAGAACAAGATTCAGACCACGGTTGCCAACGTCACGCCGAACGAGATGCTGGCCAGGCAACACCGCAAGATGGCCGAGCCCGGCACCGCGAAGTCGTAGAGCTGGTCCGCCGCGATCTCCGCGAAAACCCGCAAGACGGAATCGACCCTGCCGCGATGAGGCCGGCTCACTTGATCCCGAAACCGTTCCGCTTCTGGAACGTTGTAAATCTGGCATCGCGCAAAATGGCCTTACCGGTAAGAACGCAAACGAAGCGCTCAGACCGGTTGAAATCAGGGAGAACCCCTCATGGAAACGCGGCGTCGAGCTACGCGAACCGATTTGCTGGAGACGCGCTTGGCCGCCGAAGCGGAGCGGCTGCGCGAAGAGGCCAAATCGCTTCCGCCGGCGCGGCTCGCGATGAGATGTTGCGCAAGGCGCGTCAGGCGGAAACAGGCTCTCAGATGAGCGAACGGTTGCGGTCGCCGGGCTTGCAGCCGCCGAACTAGGGTCGGCGTGGCCCGGCGTTGCGTGGGTCAACGCCGCTTGGCCGATTTGGTCCGCCGATTGTAGGGCGAGCGGTTGACGGGCCGGAGTGAAATTCCCTCGCGCTGCGCCTTGCTGCGAATGGCCGCGATCGGGCGCTGAAGCTTGATGCTCATGACGCCGGTGGGCGTGTTGCCCTTTGCGAGCTGCTTCAGCTTGCTCACATCCGCGGGCGTCCAGGGCTGGCGCGTCCGGCGCTTGTACGCTGGATCGGCCTTGCGCGGTCCTTTGCGGCCGATCGGTGAGCCCGAGCGTTTCCATGCTGCTTTAGCCATGATGATCCTCCTGCAAGTGCTTCATGAACATATGAATCAGCACTTCGGTTCCGGCGCAGGCGATGCGAGGCGGGCCTTGTGAAAGTCCAATGAGCGTCGTCGTTCGCCAGTAGGACGGACTGGAACCGCGCGCAGCGCGCCGGGTTGGTCGACGATATTCGACTTCACCCGGAGTCAGCATGACGGAAGCCGAAATTCGCAAGGGGATGCCGCCGGTCAAGCTGTCGCGCGAGGAGTTCGAACGGCGTTACAAAGACCAGTTCGTCGATCCCGCCTTTGCCCCGCTGCAACGGGAGCTCGATGCCATCACCGATGCGGCCTGGGATGCCTACAGCCATTCGCGCAAGGCGCCCTTGACGCGGAAGGCGGGGCCCGGATTTGCCGACCCCGACTACGACATCGCCATCGATTGGCTCGATGCGCGCGAAAAAATCCTGGAAGCGCAGCGGCGGCACGACGATGCGAACGAGACGCCGCGCATCCTCGTGATCAACGGCTCGGCGCGCAGCGAGCACACCTGTCCCGGCGAGATGTCCAAGACCTGGCGCCTGGTCAAGCTGGCCGAGCCTGTTTTCGTCGAGATGGGGTTTGCCGTCGACATTCTCGATCTGTCGCGTCTCGCCTCGGAGTTCGGCAAGACCATCCATCCCTGCAAAACCTGTGTCGGTACCGCCATGCCGCTCTGCCACTGGCCGTGCAGCTGTTATCCGAATTACTCGCTGGGCCAGACCCACGACTGGATGAACGAGGTCTATCCGCTGTGGGTCGCCGCCCACGGCATTCTGATCGTGGCGCCGGTGAACTGGTATCACGTGCCCGCCGGGCTCAAGGCGATGATGGACCGCATGGTCTGCGCCGACGGCGGCAATCCCGATCCGACCTCGACGCATGGCAAGACGGCCGCTGAAGCCAAGGCGATGGAGCTGAAGGGCTGGCCCTATCCGCGCCATCTCGCCGGCCGTCATTTCGGCGTCGTCGTGCACGGCGATGCCGTCGGCGCCGAGGGCGTGCGCCGCGCCTTGTCGGACTGGCTGACCGACATGAAGCTGATCTCGGCGGGCCGCTTTGCCGAGCTCGACGGCTATGTCGGTTACATGGAGCCATATGCCACCTCGCATCACGAGCTCGACGAGGACGGGAAATTTCAGCAGAACGTGCAGAACGCGGCGCGCGCGCTGGGCAACGCAGTCCGGCTGGCGCGTAGCGGACGGCTTCAGGAGCCCGGCGCCGGTCTTCAGGACCCGAACCCCAAATGACCAGCACGCGGCTCGATTGCCTGGTCGTCGGCGGCGGCCCCGCCGGACTGATGGCCGCGATCTATCTGGCGCGCTTTGACCAGCCGCATCCCCGGTTCCCCGGATGCCAAATCGGCCCGCCGGCAGGAACGATCAAAGCCTCGCTTGGGTTGGGCGGAACTGGGGATGCCCAACTGGAGACAACAAATGGCTCAATCCGAGGACATGACCCGCTGCATCGCGCTCTGCATGAGCTGCTATCAGACGTGTCTCGGCACGGCGATGAACCATTGCCTCGAGACCGGCGGCAAGCACGTCGAGCCGAAGCACTTCCGCCTGATGATGGCCTGCGCCGAAATGTGTCGGACGGCCGCGCATTTCATGCTGATCAACACGCCGCATCACCGGCACACCTGCGGCGAATGCGCCGAAATCTGCAATGAGTGCGCCGCCGACTGCGAGCGGGTCGGCGGCATGGACGAATGCGTCGCCATATGCCGCTCCTGTGCGCAATCCTGCCGCGCGATGGCGGCCTGAGGACAGAGCCCATGCTGGAAGAAAAACTGAAGGAGGCCATCATCGGCGAGCTGCAGCGACAGTCCGCCAACCGGCCGCAATCCCTGAAGGTTCAAGGCTCGGACGATGCGAGCTCGGAGGAGCTGATCGTCAACGGGAAGATCGACCTTGGCGCGCTGGTCATGGCGATCGCGGGATCGATTGCGGGTGGGCCTTAAGGCCGATCGATCGCCGGGCCCTTCAGCCATATTCCTCGCCAATGCCGTATTCCCGGTAGATCTCCAGCGGGTCGAGGTCGGGAAACAGGCGGCATTTGGCCTGGGCGAGGTGCAGCCTCACCGCCGCCGGCTCCTTGCCGCTGGAGAGCATCTTGCGGATGTCGTCCATATGCGCGTTCGGCTGGTGCTTTGGTTCGAGCTGCTCCAGCGCGACCAGGGCGGTCGCGAGCGCTTCGGTCAGAACCCAGTCGTCATGGCCGGTGATTCCCTTCTTCGGCATCGGCAGACCCCAGATGTGACGGCAGGGACAGTCTATCGCGACTTCCGCCAAATCGCCATGAGTGTGTTGCGGGCGCGCTGCACGGGGCAGGGCGATGGTCACCGGTCCGGTTTGCATTATGGCCGCGTATGGCTAAAAGGCGGCGGCTTGCAGTATCTTTGTTGAAACAAAGTTGGCGTAGACGGATCGCGACGGCATCCGGCCGGCGGGCCGTTCCGGTCTAGCTCCCACGATCCCGTTCCGCAACACGATCCCGGTTGCGCCCTCTCAAGGCTCGAGCCAGCATGGCCCTTCTCAGCTTCGTCTATCGCTTCGTCACCAACTTCGCCTTTATGGCGGTCGTCTATTTCAGCCTGAACTTCATGGAGAAATATCCGAACCGGGCAATCCTGGCGATCCTGGTGCTGGTCTATGCCGCGATGCGCGCAGCCTCGACGCTGCGCGCGTTCTATTTCTTCCAGAAGATCGAGAAGCTGGAAGCCGAGACCAGGCGCCTTCAGGGCCCGATCAACGACAGCTCCGGAGGAACGAACGCGCGCAGGCAGGTCGTCGCCGACGTCGCGCGGCTGCGGCGTGACGGCGAGGTCAAGTCCTACATGGACCTGTTCTTCCTGGCGCTGATCGTGCTGCTCTGCGTCGCCGCCATCGTGCGGCAGTAGGGGCTAAGCGCGCTTCTTCAGACTGGCGAGGCGGGTCGGGTGCGGCGTAGCGCCCTTGATCTGCGTGGCATGCTTCGGTGTGGCGGGTGCCGGATGCGCGGCGTGCCGAGCCTGGAGCTTGGCCGTCTTGCCTTTTGCAGCCTTGCCCCTGGCCGCATGCGGCGTCTCGGCCGCCATTGCGAGCCGCGTCGCGGCGCGCCGCGACAATGTCGTCGACAGTAGCACCTCGACCGAGCCTTCCGGGATCGCAAACAGAGCGCGGCCGGGCACGGGCAGGGTGGCCGCGACATTGGCCTGCGCCACGGTCCGGCGCGGCAGCAGCGGCTGATGCTCGGTCGGCAGATCGAGATCGGCGAGCAAGGGCGCCGGAAGCGTTTTGGTCTGCGTGAACACGAAGTTCGGGACAGTCGGCCAGCGCGCGATCGGCACCGTCTCGGTCGGCGGATGCAGCAGCCACTCGACCGGCGTGGTCGGCGTCGCCGGCCGGTCGGCGGTCGCCGGCACCACATGCACGATGCGATAGCCGCGCGCCTTGAGGTCGCGGATGATCTTCGGCAGCGCCGCCACCGTGCGGGCCTGGATGTCGTGCAGCAGCAGGATGCCCTTGCCCTTGGCCTCCAGCCGCTGGATCGCGAGCTGATAGACGCGATCGGACGACACATGGCGCCAGTCGTCGGCCGGGAAGTCGGCGCTCCAGACCTGGATGCCGCGTGAGATCAGATAGTTCTCGACGCCCTCGGCGCGCATCAGGCCGGGAATGCGGAAGAACGGCGCCAGCTTGGACGGATCGGTCATCGCAGCCGAGGTCCATTCGATACCGCCGTTGATCTCGGCCTCGGCCTTCTCGATCGGCATCCGGTCGAATGTCAGCGGATGGGTCATGCTGTGGGTGCCGACGGTGTGGCCCGCCGCCACCAGCTTGCGCACGCCTTCCGGGTTCGCCTTGGCCTGGCTGCCGATGATGAAGAAGGTCGCCTTGATGCACTCGTCGGCGAGGATCTGCAGCACCTGGTTGGAATATTTCGGCAACGGACCGTCGTCGAAGGTCAGGACGACCTCGTGATCCCTAAGCGGCAGGGTCTCGCGGTACTGCATGGTGCCGATGCGCGGATGCTCGCGCGGATCGACCACGAGGGTGCGGGACGTGCCGAGCGCGTCCGGATGGCCCGGGCAGTCGGCCGCAAGCGCCGCCGGCGATCCGATGGTCGAACATCCAAGGAATCCACCGAGGCAAAGGACGATCCACGATCGCGTTCGCAATACCACGCCAGTTCCGATCATGAACCCGCCTGTCCTCATGCGCGATTGCCGCCATAATAGGTCGGAGACGTCGGGAAACGGTTCAGGCGCAAAGAACTCTTCCCAGCGCAAAGTCCCCATCCATTTGCATGGCCTAGCATGAACAGAGTGTTAATAGGGGCAAATCACCCCATTTTGCGCCGGCGTGACATTCCGGCATCAGCGAACATCGGCATTCTTCTGAAGCACGCCAGCCGGTACGACGTGAACCACGTGAAAACCGTTCTCTCTCAGATACCGCAGGAAGGCCGGCATGATCGCGGCCGTGCGCGCCTTGGTGTCGTGGAAGAGGACGATGCCTTTGCGGGAGGCGGCGAGGCGCTCGGTGACGAGCTTCAATTCCTGCTCCGGCGTGATCTCGTCCCAGTCGCTGGCCCACAGGTCGGCCCCGAACACGACGATGCCGCGCGACTGGAGCAGGTCGAGCAGCGCCGGCGTCCCTTCGAAATAAGGAAAGCGGAAAAACGGTGTCGAGGGCGTCGTCGTCGAGGTGCCGTGCAGTGCCATCTCGTCGGCCGCAATGCCGCGGTCGATCTCGCTCTTCGCCTTGTCGAACGGTATCCGCGCCATGAACGGATGCGAGAAGGTGTGGTGGCCGATGGTGTGGCCTTCGCGGGCGATGCGCTTGACCATGTCGGGATACGCGGAGGCGTGCAGGCCGATCAGGAAGAAGGTCGCGCGCACGCATTCCTGTGCCAGCGCCGCCAGCACCTTCGACGTCGTCGGCGGGTTCGGCCCGTCGTCGAAGGTCAGCACGACCTCGTGGTCGGCCAGCGGCAGCGTCTGCGGAAAGCTCTTCAAGCCCACGCGCGGCGTGGTCTTGGCGTCGACGCCCAGCACGCGCGAGGTGCCGAGCGCGTCCTTGCGCGGGCATTCGGCGGCCGCGACCGAGGCAATGCCGGTGAGGGCCGCAAGGGCTGCGCCCAGCGATATCGCGGTCCACCTCGGTCGAAGCATCTTTGTCATTGCGCTCAGAGTCGCCTTGTGGGTATTGCCTGAACCGTCAGCCCGGACCATTCGTTCCAACCTGTCAAACGGCGAGGCGCGCCATGGATGAACATATGGACGTTGCCCTATCCGCCGCGGATTCGGTACTCGACCACGTGCCGATGCGCAATGAAGACGGCGAAATTCGTTACGAATTCGTCGAGGAGATCGCCCGTGCAATCGAGGCTGGCGACAGCGTATCGCTGCGCGCGTGCGTCGCCGAGCTGCACGAGGCCGATCTCGGCGATCTGATCGGCGCCCTGGAGCCTGACGAACGCGTCCGTCTGGTCGAGCTGACCGGGCGCGATTTCGACTTCTCCGCGCTGAACGAAGTCGACGAGGCCGTGCGCGAGGAGATCCTCGAGGAGCTGCCGCCGGAGACGGTCGCCGAGGGCGTCCGCGAGCTCGAATCCGACGACGCGGTCGAGCTCCTGGAAACCCTGAACGAGGCCGACCAGGAAGAGATCCTCGAGAAGCTGCCGCTACGCGAGCGTGTCGCGCTCGAGCGCAGTCTGCTGTATCCGGAGAATTCCGCCGGCCGCCGGATGCAGACCGAGTTCATCGCGGTGCCGCAGGATTTCACCGTGGGCCAGGCGATCGACTACATGCGCGAGACGCCGGATCTGCCCGACCGCTTCTACGAGATCTACGTCGTCGACAAGGACCAGCACTGGCAGGGCGCGGTGCCGCTCGACGTGCTCCTGCGCGCACGCCGGCCGGTGCCGCTTACCGAGCTGACCGACGAGGACCGCCGCCGCGTCTCCGTCCTGGAGGACCAGGAGGAGGTGGCGCACATGTTCGGCAAGTACAACCTCGTCGCCGCGCCTGTCCTTGACACCCAGGATCGCCTGGTCGGCGTCATCACCGTCGACGACGTCGTCGACGTCATCGAGGAGGAGGCGGACGAGGATCTCAAGGCGCTCGGCGGCGTCACCAGCGACGAAGAGCTGTCGGACACCTTCCTGACGATTGCACGCGGCCGCTTCAACTGGCTCCTGGTCAATCTCGCCACCGCCTTTCTGGCGTCCTCGGTGCTCGGCCTGTTCGAGGGCCAGCTCGAAAAGATGGTCGCGCTCGCCGTGCTGGCGCCGATCGTGGCGAGCCAGGGCGGCAATGCCGCCACCCAGACCATGACCGTGGCGGTGCGGGCGCTGGCGACGCGCGAGCTCGGCTCCTCCAATGCCTGGCGCGTGGTGATGCGCGAGGGCCTGGTCGGCCTGATCAATGGTCTCGCCTTTGCCGTGATCACGGGCATCGCGGCGGTGGCCTGGTTCAAGATTCCCGGCCTCGGCATCGTCATCGGGCTTGCGATGGTCTGCAACCTCATCGCCGGCGCGCTCGGCGGCATCCTGATTCCGATGGCGCTCGAACGCGTCAGGGCCGATCCTGCGGTGGCCTCCGGCACCTTCGTTACGACAGTGACCGACGTCGTCGGCTTCTTCTCCTTCCTCGGGATCGCCACGCTCTGGTTCGGGCTGAGGTAGGGGGCGCCCTCACGCTCGTGTCCCGGGCGCGCTGCAACGCCTCTGGCGTTGCTGCGCAGAACCGGGACCCAGAGCGCGGCACGGCACGCTGCGGCAACGTGGGCCCCGGCTCAGCAACGCACCACGCCGCAAGTGCGGCGCGCTGCGCTGCGTCCGGGGCACGAACATCCCCCTTTCTTTAATCCGAACTTAAGCGACCTGCCGCATCATCGCCTGCGCTTGGGGGACTGGACATGCGGTTGCGGCTGAAGGCGGACGGGCGGATCGTCGAGTTGCGGGACGGACAGGAATTTCCGGTCCAGCCGGCCAGTGCCGCGCCGACCGAGGTCGGCTCGCTCGCGGTGCGCGATTTGCGCCGCCGCGCCTGCCTGACCCAGATGGAGTTTGCCGCAAAACTCGGCGTTCCCGTCGAGACCATCCGCAACTGGGAGCAGGGCAAGCGTGCTCCGCGGGGACCGGCCCGCGCGCTGCTCGCAGTGATCGCGCACGCCCCGGATACGGTGTTCCAGGCGCTCGCCAAAGCCTGACGTCGAAGCCCGACGTCGAGGCCCGAGGTCATAGGCTGACGCCCCGGTTCGAACCTCCCGTTAGCATTGCGCCAAATATCCCGCCGAACCGCCGCGGCTTCCGTTGGCAGCGTCATGGGCGGGGTCCATAATGATGCCTGATGACGTTTGGGGCTGCCGCAACGGAAGAGGAGTCCTCATGCTGTTCGTCGAGGCCAATGGCGCAAGAATTCCGGCGATCGGGCTCGGGACCTGGGAGCTGAGCGGAAGGCCTGCCGCGCGCGTGGTCGAGCAGGCGCTGCGGCTCGGCTATCGTCACATCGACACCGCGCAGGCCTACGATAACGAGCGCGAGGTCGGCGACGGCGTGCGCGCCTCCGGCGTGCGCCGCGACGACATCTTCCTCACCACCAAGGTCTGGACCAACCATTTCGCGCCCCACGATCTCGAGCGCTCGGTCAAGGAAAGCCTGGCTCGCTTACGGCTTCCCTCCGTCGATCTGTTGCTGCTGCACTGGCCCAATCCGCACGTGCCGCTGGCGGAAACGCTTGGCGCGCTGTCGCATGCGAAGACGATGGGCCTGACCCGCCACATCGGCGTCTCCAATTTTACGGTGGCGCTGATCGAGCAGGCGGTGGCAGCCTCGCCAGAGCCGCTCGTCTGCAACCAGGTCGAATACCACCCCTATCTCGACCAGGCGAAGGTGATGGCGGCCTGCGCTCGGCACGGCCTTGCACTCGTCGCCTACAGCCCGATCGCCAAGGGGCGCATCAAGACCGACCAGACGCTGGCCGAGATCGGGCGCGCCCACCGCAAGACGCCGGCGCAGGTCTGCCTGCGCTGGCTGGTGCAACAGAGTGTCGCTGCGATCCCGCGCACCTCGCGCATCGAGCGCCTGTCTGAAAACATCGAGATCTTCGATTTCGAGTTGTCGGAGGACGAGATGAGCCGGATCGCCGCGCTCGCCAATCCCAAGGGCCGCCTGACCGACTTTGGCTTCGCCCCGAAATGGGATTGAGAGGGGGTCGCGGTATGCTAACAGCGGAGCGGCAATCCAAGATCGGGCAATGGAACTGCGGACCATCATACGGACGGACCTTGCAGCGTCGGCGATCGCGCATCTGACGCTGGTGACGCTGATCATCCTGATCAGCGAGGTCCATCCGTTCCACGCCGCGCCGCCCGAGACGGTCTCGGTGGACATCGTCACGCCGGAGCAGGTGAAGCAGGAGGAGATCAAAGCCGAGGAGAAAGCCCAGGAAGAGGCGAAGGACAAGCCGCCGGAGCCGCTTCCCGACCTGAAGCTGCCGAAGCTGGATTTCACTGACGAGGACAAGGCGCCGGCGGCGTCGAAGCCTGCGGTCCAGCAACAGGCCTCTGCACCATCGCCATCACCGCAGCCGTCACCCGAACCGCAACGGCCCGCGCAGCAACAACCACCGCAGCAGCCGCCTCCGCCGAAGCCGCGCGAGGCCAACACGCAGCCGCAAGCCCAGCCTCAACCGGCGCTGCAGCCCTCACCTCAGGCCATGCCGCCGGCCTATCAGGCTCCGGAGCCCGACGTCACCGTCAAATACGGCGTCCTGCTGGGCCTGCCGCCTGAATTGCCGCCGGAGCTGCCGGAAGAAGCCTCCAAGGACGATGGCGGCGACGCGAGGGATTCAACCGCCGCCAAGCTGCCGCCCGAGGTCGTCGCAGAGCTGCGTCGTCACCTGAGGAACTGCGCCAAGCTGCCGGCCGGGCTCGCGCCGACCGACAACGTCAACATCAAGCTGCGCACGGTGTTCGCAACCGACGGCACGCTGGCGCGCGAGCCGATCCTGATCGAGGCCCCGCCATCCGCGAAAGGAGTGGCCCTTGTGAAGTCTGCGATGGCTGCGCTCCAGAGCTGTCAACCTTACAAGATGCTGCCGGCCAGCTTGTACGGCGAATGGAAGGTCATGGACCTGCCGTTCAGCCCGCGGGATTTTGGGTCATAGCGCTCCTTGTGGCCCCGGTGAGCGCAGCGATCACCGGGATGTCGCTCGCAACGATCCCGGATGTCGCTGGCTTATCCGGCACTACGGCACTGCGCTTGTCCGGGGCCAGGCGTGCCTGTGTCGCGCCGCTGTCAATCCTCTCGGCCGAAAATATTCCACTTTACCGAAATTCGGTTTTGTCGTATGTGTCGTCCATCCCGGCTCATCCAGGAGGGGCGATCTTGTGTCGTCACTGTCGCGAGCCGGGCTTGCGGTGGACGCGGCAGCGTCGGCACGAAGGGTGCGGGCAGGGCGGGTAGTCCCTGTGAGCCCGAAACCGCGTGCGGACGAGCGGAGCTGTCAAGTTCGTCTCGCCAGCATGCTTCCGGCAACGTCGACAAGGCCGGGAGATCATGCGGCGGTCGGCGAACGCGCGTACGGCAAAACCGTGTGGTCCTGGCCGTCGTTGCTACGGTCAAGCCCTTCGAAGGTGCGAGCGAGCCCGACCGGGCGGACTGCACCATCCAATTCGAATGGCGAGGGAGGCCAGAACGAACTCGGCTCCCGGGAGATCACGGCATAAGCCGTCCGACCACTGCGCAGGGAAGGCCGAGCGTTCGGCACCACCTGTATGCTGCTGTGCGGTTCTTCTGCGCGTGCCTTTCGCGCAGCAGACCGCGGGTGCGAGCCGGCACCCGGCCTTCCCTGCGCCCTCCTGGCTTTCAGAGGGTGGAGCGACCAAGCAAAGCTCGGGCGAAATCAGCCGCGAGAATGCGAAGGCATGTCTGCGCGGTCGTAGGATGGGTAGAGCACTTGCGAAACCCATCAGTTTCGGCGTGGATGACAGTGTGATGGGTTTCGCTTTCGCTCTACCCATCCTACGAGCTAGCTGCGAGGTCGTTCGCCGAATAGTCTTATATCCCAATGCGGGTGCGAGATTTACAATGGCTTCCTCAATTTTCTGGCGCGCGGGCAGATCGCGACGCCCAGGCTGTCGCGGCCGTAGGCCGAATGCTCCAGCGTCAGGAGATAGATATAGACCAGCCATTCGATGATGAAGCTGCCGAGGCCGGTGATGTCGACCCAATGCCTTGCCCATATCTGCCGCCTGGCGGGGGGCCGCAACGATTGCCACGCATGACGGGGCGCAGCAACGATTGATTGGCGACAGGCGATGGCGCTAAAAGCGGCTCGCTTCTAAGGACGTCTCGGGAAGGACTGATGACATGGCTGCGCTGAAACTGGCGATCGGCAACAAGAACTACTCGTCATGGTCGATGCGGCCCTGGCTCGCGCTCCGCGCCAACGACATCCCGTTCGTGGAGACTCTCATCCCGCTCTACACCGACAATCCCGCGGACAAGGAGCAGATCCTGTCCTTCAGCCGCGCCGGCAAGGTGCCGGTGCTGATCGACGGCGACGTCACGGTGTGGGATTCGCTCGCCATCATCGAATACATCGCCGAGCGCTATCCGGAAGTGAAGCTGTGGCCCGACGACGTCGCCGCGCGCGCGCATGCCCGCTCGGTATGCGCCGAGATGCATTCCGGATTCATGGCGTTACGCAGCGAATGCGGCATGAACCTGCATCGGCCGATACGCCCCGTGGCCCTGTCGGCCGACGCCAGGGCCAATGTCGCGCGCATCGAGGAGATCTGGCGCGAGTGCCGCGCGCGCTATGGTGCCAAGGATTCTGGTGCCAAGGGTCCGTTCCTGTTCGGCCGTTTCGGCGCGGCGGACGCGATGTACGCGCCGGTCGTGCACCGCCTGCGCACCTACGCGATCGACGTCGCGCCGGACACCAAGGCCTACATGGACACGATGATGGCGCTACCGGCCTTCCAGGAATGGACCCGCGACGGGCTGGCCGAGACACTTGTCATTGCGAAGTTCGAGGATGCCTGATCGCCGGGTTTGATGGGGCCGCTGGCCGTGCCGACCGGCACCGCTGAGGGTGCGGAAATTGACCGGGGCCGCGGATCCTCGGGGCTGCGGCACCGGCTGCGGCACGCCGCCTGAACGAACGCTCCCGGCGGTATCATCGGCCCGCCGGTTCCGTCTCTATCATTCTGAAAAGGCTGAAAATTTGTGTGCTTGCCATGCGGGCATGACGCTGGCCAAAACGGCTGGCCGCGTGCTATATATAGTGACTGGGTTTCTGGCCGGCCGTCGCAGTGGGACCATGGGCGAGGCAGGCGTTGTTTGAGTGATGGAGAGGGTGTTGAAGCACAAATTCCCGATTGGGACGCGCGTATTGTTCACGGCCAGCAACGTCGCGCGCCCCGCAGCCAGCGGCTCGTACGAGGTTATCCGTCTGCTGCCGACCGACGGCGACGACTGCCAGTACCGGATCAAGAGCTCGACGGAAGCCTTCGAACGCGTCGCCAAGGAAAGCCAACTCGCGCTTTCCTGAAGGCCGACGCTTCCCGCGCATTGGTGCCATCAGCGGAATGGTATCCTGCCGCCGTCAAAAGGCCCGCTTCACCTCCACAAGGTCGACGGGGGGCAGCTGCCGGCTCGCGGTGCTCGCTTGACCATTCGCTCTCTGCTCGCGTGAGGGGACGTCGCGCATGAACTGGGCATGGGCCACTTCGCTCGACCAAATCTGGCTCTCGCCAGCCTTTCCGATGTGGATGACGCTGGCCGCTGCCGGATTTTTCGGATTGATCCTGCTGATCACGCTGCTGCGCGCCGACAGATCGGTCGCCCACGGCGCGCTGACGGTGATTACGCTGCTGTCCGTCGCGATCGCCGCCGCCGCGCGCGTCCACGAACCGGCGGGGCAGGACGCACCGACCGAGGCGCGCGCGCAAGGTACGGTCGTCGCGAGCCTGCCGGCGCTGTCCTGCCTCGACGATCTCGCCGGCGATGCGGTCGCCATTGGCTGCGAGAAGGCGCTGTTCGGCTCTCCGGATGCTGCGGCTGCGGCCGTGTCCTACACCGCGGCCCGGATCGACCGGCTCACGGCGCTCGGTGATGCCGCGACCGCCGGGAAGAGCCTGACGGCGGACATGAAGGCGTTGCGCAAGGCGCTGGAGCACGATCGCTACGGCCTCGTGGCGCAGGTGCTGGTCGTGCGCGATGGCTGCACGCCGTTCGACTGCGCCGCGTTCCGCTCGCTGACTGATCAGCAGCAGGTCGCTGCCAACATGGATTCCCATCTCTACGACACGCTGGTCGCGCGCCATGCGCCGACCTGGAATGCGCCTGCAACGGTGCCGCCGATGCCGGCCACTGCTGCACTTGCCGGGCTGCCGCCCTCGATGCCGACCGGCAAGCCGACCACTGCGGAGTTCCCGAGCGCTTCGTCGACCCCGCCGGTGAGCATCATGAATCCGGAGCCCACGGCGACGACACGGCATGCGGCCCCGGCCGCGAACGCAACGCCAGCACCGCGCGCACCTGCCGCGGCGTCGGCACAGGCCGCAGCGCCGGCCGCGAAGAGGCCGCCGGCGCCGAAGGCCACACGTGCTCCGGCAGCACCGGTTCCGCTCGTGCCGCCGCCGGCCTCCGCGGCCGCTCCCGCGGCTGCGGATAACGACTAGATCGGCATTCCAAATGCGGTGCTGCCCGGCTAATGCTTGGGCATGCCGCTACATCTGATCAAGCTCGCCGTCGGTTGCGACTCCGTCAAGGAATTGAAGGAGTGGATCGCCGAACGGATGCAGACCGCCAAGAAGAAGGGTCTGCCGCAACATCACATTCACATCACCCGCATGGTGCCCAAGCGCGACGCCGAGATCCTCGCAGGCGGGTCGCTCTACTGGGTGATCAAGGGCGAGATTGCCGCGCGGGAAAAGATCATCGGCATCGAGCCGTTCCGCGACAAGGACGGCATCGGGCGCTGCCGGATCGTGATGCAGCCGAAGGTGATCTCGGTCTCGCCGCGGGCGATGCGCCCGTTCCAGGGCTGGCGCTATCTCACAGAGGATTCCGTGCCGCCAGATCTCGGCAAGTCCGCTGCCGGCTCGATCGCGGCGATGCCGGAGCCGATGCGGCGCGAATTGCGCGATCTCGGGCTGCTCTAAACCGCGACATTGTCGATCAGCCGGGTCGTGCCGAGCCTGGCTGCGACCAGGATCCGCAAAGGGCCATCCTCGCGCGAGGTGACCCCGGCCAGCGTCTCGGCATGGCGGACCTCGTAATAGTCGAGCGCAAAGCCGGCCGCCTCGATCATCTCGGCGCCGCCGGCCATCGCAGGCGCGATTGCCTCGCCGGCCTTGATCCGCCGCGCGCTCGCCTTCATGGCACGGTACAGGATGGGGGCGGTCTGCCGTTCCTCGGGCGACAAATAGACGTTGCGCGAGGACATCGCGAGCCCGTCGCGCTCGCGCACGGTGCGGGAGCCGACGACCTTCACGCCGAGATCGAGGTCGCGCGCCATCTGCGTCACCACCCGCAACTGCTGAAAATCCTTCTCGCCGAAGATCGCGAAGTCCGGCCGGCATTGCGTGAACAGCTTGCCGACGACAGTGGCGACGCCGCCGAAGAAATGCGGCCGGAAGCGGTCCTCGAGGCCGGCGAGCGCCGGCCCCTCCGGCACGATCCGAGTGGCAAACCCCTCCGGATACATGGCCTTGACGTCCGGATGCCAGACGATGTCGACGTCCTCGGCCGCGAGCTTGGCGATGTCGGCCTTCCAGGTGCGCGGATAGGCGCCGAAATCCTCGGTCGGAGCGAACTGGGTCGGGTTGACGAAGATCGAGACTATGACGCGGCTGGCGCGCCGCTTGGCAAGGCGGACGAGGGACACATGCCCGTCATGGAGGGCCCCCATGGTCGGTACCAGTGCAACTATCGCCTTTCGCTTGCGAAGATCGTCGAGGGCGCGGCGCAAGGTCGGGACCGTGCGGGCGATCAGGGGGCTTGCTGTCATCAGGACTCGACACGGTTGGGAATCGCGCAGCGCAATCGGGCGCCCGGGGCGGCTAACCTTAACAAGCGGCGATCGTGGACGCCATGCATCCGGATGCGGCACGGCATCCCACGCAAAGTCGCGCACGACATCGGGGCATTATGGGCTGGATCACAGACGAGAATTGGCGCCGCGATTCATGATGAAGAACGGCGCAGTACGATTTGCACGGCCTGTCATGCATTTCACTTGACCGCAGACGTGGCCAAATCGAAGATGTTCATCAGGGGTGTCGAGGATCGCCATGCTTGTGGAGGCTAGCCAAAGCCAATCCGGCTCGGCGCATGTGGTCGTGCTCGGCAACGAGAAGGGCGGCTCCGGCAAGTCGACCACCGCCCTGCACGTCGCAGTTGCGCTCCTGAAGGCCGGCCAGCGCGTCGCCACTATCGACCTCGACTGCCGTCAGCAGAGCTTCACCCGCTACATCGGCAACCGCGCCGCCTGGGCGCGCCGCACCAAGCTGGACCTCGAACTGCCGGTGCATCGCTGCATCAAGCTTGGCCAGACCATGCAGATTGCCGAGAACGAGAATTCCGAGTTCCAGCAGTTCATGGAGGCGGTCTCGGCGGTCGAGCGCAATTTCGACTTCATCGTCATCGATACGCCGGGCACCGACAGCTACCTGATGCGCCTCGCGCACTCGATGGCCGACACGCTGGTCACGCCGATCAACGACAGCTTCCTCGATTTCGACGTGCTCGGCACCGTCGATCCCGTGAGCTACGTGGTGACGGGCGAGAGCCACTACGCCGAGATGGTGCGCGACGTCAGGCGCAAGCGCCGCCAGCTCGACGGTTCGACCACCGACTGGATCGTCGTCCGCAACCGCCTGTCGATGCTCGGCTCCCGCAACAAGCAGCTCGTCGCCGGGGGGCTGAAGGATCTGTCGCTGCGCCTCGGCTTCCGCTACGTCGACGGCTTCGCCGAACGCGTCGTCTATCGCGAGTTTTTTCCGCGTGGCCTGACCGCCCTCGACGAGATCGACGAGGCCACGCTCGGCATGCGGCCCAATCTGGGCCATCTCACCGCACGGGAGGAGGTGACAGGCCTGCTCCGCCAGCTCAAGCTGCCGCTCGACGAGCGCGGCCGCCGCCGCGCCGCCAACCGGGCCGAGTGGTTCAATCAGATCGACAAGCCGCTCGAAGTCCACGACATCCTGGGCGCCTGAGGGGGCAGCGGTATATCGCTACTTTCAGCCGATCCGAGCAGCCGGTCCTGCGGGAACCGTGGCTGCGTTTGGTCATTTCACCCCACATTTGCCGCGAAATTGAACGCCATCGAGACCGGTTGCGTCGGAGGGGTGAGCTGTACCTGACGTCGCCTCATGAGGTCAGGGTGCCTGGAAAACGTGTGCGTCGCACAACGAAAGGGCTGCCGGTTCACAATATTTAGCCTTCCTGTCACGCGCCTGTGACATATATTGGCGAATAGGCGACAAGGGGACGAAGAGCCCCGGAAGAACACGATTTTCAACAGGGATTCAGGCCGCAAGAGCCTGAGGCTGAGGACGAAAATGAAGCGTGGAATTGCCGTTCTGGTTTCGGTCAGCGCCCTCTGTGGCATCGCCTATTTCACGGCGAGCAAGTGGGCGATCAAGCATGAGACCATCACCTTCTACGACGCCTCGCGCGACAACCGTCCAGTGCCCGTCGACATCGCGGTGCGCCGCGACAAGGAAATGCAGGCCAATGCCGGCATGATCACGCTGCCGGTCGCGGTGATCAATCACGGCAATACCGTCAAGAACACCGAGTATGGCTTCCTCGCCAACATCTTCGCTGCGCGCGGCTATATGGTCGTGAGCCCGCAGCATGACTTGCCGACCGATCCTCCGATGGTGACCAAGCCCGGCGAACTCTATGTCGGCCGGCTGCCGCAGATCCTGCGCGGCGTCGCCAACATCCATTTCGCCATGCACGAGATGAAGAAGGTTCAGCCCAACGCCGACTACGCCAAGGTGACGATGGTCGGCCATTCCATGGGCGGCGATATCACGATGTATTTCGCCAAGCAGTACCCGGATGAGGTCAAGAAGGTCGTCACGCTCGACAATCTGCGCGTGCCTTTCGTGACCGCCGGCAAGTTCAAGATCCTGTCGTTCCGCTCGCACGATCCGCAATTCAAGACCGATGCGGGCGTGCTCCCGACCGACGAGGAATGCGAGAAGGCGGGCATCGAGGTCGTGAAGACCGAATTCCAGCACAACGACATGCGCGACACCGGCCCGGATGTCGCCAAGAGCTCGATCCAGGGCATGCTCGACAAATTCCTGAGCGCGACCGACAGTGAGGTTGCGCCGGTCGACACGCAATCGTCCCCGCCCAAGATCCTGGAGCCCGGTCCGGTCGCGCTCATGGCGCCTACCAAGAGCTGAGGCTCAGGAACTGAGCCTTAAGGGCTGACACCTTCCTCATCGCAAGTCACGATTGTCAGAGCCTCCGCCCGGCGGAGGCTTTGCACATTGACCGGGCTGCCCGCGCTGACCACATTAGCTGCTCACGCAGGGTCAAGGGATGTCGGGCGAACCCATCAAGCCGCGCCGCGGCGATGCCGTTTCGGCGCAAGCAGGCGGCGCCGTGCCGCAGGCTGTAACGTCCACCACGGAGGACATTGCCGCTTTCGTCGCCAAGGCGCGAGCGCTGTCACCCCATGCGCCGGGCGCAAAGGGGCGGCTGATCTTCGCATTGGATGCGACGATGAGCCGGCAGCCCACCTGGGACATGGCCTGCGCGCTTCAGGCCGATATGTTTCGCGAGACCGCGGCACTTGGTAGTCTCGATATCCGGCTCGTCTACTATCGCGGTTTGAACGAGTGCCGCGCCACAGGATGGATATCCGACAGCACCAGGCTTGCGGCGTTGATGAGCAAGATTGATTGCCGCGGCGGCGACACCCAGATCGGCAAGGTGCTGACGGAGGCGCGGCGCGAAGCGGTCGCATCGGGCGTGCGCGCCGTCGTCTTCGTCGGCGATGCCATGGAGGAGAAGATCGACGAGCTCTGCGCCAAGGCCGGCGAGCTCGGCATGCTCAACGTGCCCGTGTTCGTGTTCCAGGAAGGTCATGACGCCGTCGCCGAGCGGGCCTTTCGCGAGATCGCGCGCCTGACCCGCGGCGCCTGGTGCCGGTTCGATCCGGGCGCGGCGGCGCAGTTGCGCGAGCTGCTGCGGGCAGCTGCAGCCTATGCCGCCGGCGGTCGCGAGGCGCTGTTGAAACTGGCGAAGACCGCGAGCGGCGCAGCCAAGCTGATCGGCCAAATGAAGTAGCGCGCAGGCCGTCGCGGCTCGCGGCGGCGTGTGCCATGCATTTTGCCGCGAGGGCGACTATACTCCGGTCATGACCCTGATCGCCGGCGCCATCGCTGTTATCACGCTCTATCTGCTGCTCCAGATGTTCCGCGCCGCCAATCCGGCGGTGCTGGCGCGTGCCATCAGGTTTGGTGGCGGCGTGCTGGCGCTGGCGGTTGCGGCGTTCACGGGCCTGCGGGGCGAGCTGGCGGTGGCGATCCCGCTCGGGATTTTCGGTGCCGGGCTGCTGGGCTGGACGCCGCTGGCAAATGCAGGTTTCGGCAATGTCGGAGGGCTGTTCGGCGGCGGCGCTGCGCCCGCCTCAGGGCAGGCCTCACGCGTGCGCTCGCAATTCCTGGATATGCGGCTCGACCACGACACCGGCCAGCTTGGCGGGCAGATCGTCGCCGGGCCTCATGCGGGGCGCGATCTCGGCGAGTTCGATCTCGCGGGCCTGCTGGCCATGGTCCCGACGTTCGACGCCGAGAGCGTGGCGTTACTTGAAAGCTATCTGGACCGCCGGTTTCCCGCCTGGCGTCAGAACGCGCAGCGCGACGCGGCAGGGGGGCAGCGCCGCACGGCGGCGAGCGGCAAAATGACGGCGGAGGAGGCCTATCAGATCCTTGGCCTGCAGCCTGGCGCGGGGCGTGACGACATCAGCCGGGCCCACAAGTCCCTGATGAAGAAACTGCATCCCGACCAGGGGGGCTCGACGTATCTCGCTGCCCGTGTAAACGAGGCCAAGGATACTCTGCTTCGTACGCATAACGGCTAACTCCGGCACCACGCAACAAACGCCCGTACCGCGTGAGCTCCGCTCGCTCCGTTTGCCGTCGCCCCGATGCCCGCCGTTGTCGGCGTGGTCGATCCCTTGCGCGAAGTTTTAACCGTAAATTCTTGACGAGAGGTTGTCGCGGAACAGCCTTGTCGTGAACAGCGCCCGCGCCACCGCGTCCGCAAAACGAAAATGCCCGCGCACAGCGCGGGCATTTTCTCGGGAACGGGTAGGGAGATCAGTTGCGAACGGTGATGCAGGAGATATCGGCGCGCTTCAGGGTGCGGCAGACGGCTTCGGCCTGGTTGCGCTCGAGCCCGGCAAAGCGGGCGCGGTAGAGCTTGCGATTGTCCTTCGCGACGACAGGCTCGGTGAAGGGATCGGCCTTGCTGAGCAGGCCGCGGGCCGAGCTGCGCGCGGCGTCGATGCGCTGCTGGGCTTCGTTCTCGCTCTCGAGCGCGCCGACCTGGACGATCCAGCCGCTGTGGTTGGCGAGGGGCTTGGTGGTCGGATCGGCGGAGGCGAGCTTCGGAGCGGCCGGGGCGGGTGCGGCGGCCGTTGCGGCCGGCAGAACTCCGAGGATGCCGTTGCCGGTGCCGAAGCCCGGCGGCTGCCTCGGCAGTTCGGTGCGGGCGATCTCGGCCTTCGGCGCTTCCGGTTGGCCGACGATCTGAGGCTTGTTGACGAGATCGGCCCGGGCAACGACGGCGCCGGAGGTTTCCGCGACGTCGGAACGGGGGGCAATCGCGCTCGTGACCTGCGGTGCGATCTGAGCCGGGGCGGCGGAAGCGACCTTCACGGCGCCGGCCTTGACGTGAACCGTCTTGACCCGGACCGGCTTCATCGGCTCGGACGAGCCGGGGATGATGGAGAGCGGCTGGCTCGCGATCACGCCATTGGTGAGCGGCGCGGGTTCGATCCTGGATTCCGTCGGCCGAACCTCGGGCTTGTTGGCTTCCGATCTCGGCTGAGCCGGCGGCATCGCGGCCGTCGCAGCGGCCAGCGCCGACAGGCGCGAGGCGAGACGCGACGGGGCTGCTTCGGGGGCGGCGGCGGCCTGCACCTGCGGAGCGGAGCGTGCCGGAGCCTCCGACGCGTCGGCGACGTCGGTATTGGCGTCGGCGCCATTGCGCTCCGTGATCGCGGCGACGGTGTGGGTGGTCGCACCCTTCTCGAGATTCTCCGCGAGCAGGTTGCGCATGATGGCATCGCGCGAGCTTCCGCTGCGGCCGCCGAGCACCACGCCGATGAGATGGCGATTGCCGCGGCGGATCGAGGTGACGAGGTTGAAGCCGGAGGCGCGGGTGTAGCCGGTCTTGATGCCGTCCACGCCTTCCACGCTGCCGAGCAGGTGATTGTGGTTGCGGATCGACTGTCCGCGCCAGTTGAACGTCGAAGTCGCGAAATAGCGGTAGTAGCGCGGGAAGCGCTCCTGGATGGCGCGGCCGAGCGTGGCCTGGTCGCGCGCGGTCGTGACCTGCTCGTCGTTGGGAAGGCCGTTGGCGTTGCGGTACACCGTCCTCGACATGCCCAGCGCGCGCGCCTTGCGCGTCATCATCCGGGCAAAGTCGTCCTCGTCGCCGGCGATCGCTTCCGCGATCACCACCGCGGCGTCGTTCGCGGAGCGGGTGACGAGACCCTTGATCGCGTCCTCGACACGGATGGTCTGGCCGGCACGCAGGTTCAGCTTGGTCGGATCCTGGTCGGCGGCATGCTGGGACACCGGCATCTCGGTGTCGAGTTTCATCTTCCCGGATTCAAGGCGCTCGAACAGCAGATAGAGCGTCATGATCTTCGTCAGCGAGGCGGGGTGGCGGATCCCGTCGGGGCTCGTCGCCTGAAGCACCGCGCCGGAATTGCCGTCGACGATGATGGACGCGAATTTCGGGCTGGAGCTCTCGGACACATCGCGCTGCACCCGGTGGTGCGTGTAGTGACGGCGATGGCGCCGCGCCTCGGCAGCATCGGTGGTGAAAATGACCGCGGTGGTGATCGTAAGAAGCCCGAAGACGCCAACCCGCGCCAAGCGCGAGCAAGACAAGTTTTTACGAAGCATGGAACCCCGTCCCCGTTTCTGACTTGATCACCGGCTCGTGAGGCGAAATTGTGCCCAAAGGAGACGGGATCATTACCTGCTCAGGCTGTCCCTCCGCTGGTGTTCGCCGCGGGGGACGTTTGGCCTGAACCGCTATTCTGGCTAAGGTGATGTTCTCAAACGGCTTTTTCCGTCTGCGAAGCTGAACACGTCCAGGGAATCAGAGTAGGCGGCCGCGGTTTCCAAAAGCTTAAGGAACCCTTGCGGAAAACCCCGGCAATCTCCGCGATTTGCATCGGATTTTGTGCGTCGCACAAGATTCTTGACTTTTTTGTGCGTTGCACTAATTCTGGGCAGAGTCAGGGAGCCGGGGCTTCCCGACGAGAGCCAGGGAAAAGGATTCCGACATGTTCAAGGTTGAAGACTTTCAGAGCTACGGCAAAGAGCAGTTCGAGCAGTGCGTTGCCTCCGCGACCTCGGTGCAGCACGGCCTCCAGGCAATCGCCAGCGCTTATGGCGACTACACCAAGAAGTCGTTCGAAGACACCAAGTCCTTCGTCGAGAAGCTGTCCGGCGTGAAGTCGCTGGACAAGGCCGTGGAAGCGCAGACCGAGTTCGCTCGTTCCGCCTACGAGACCTTCGTCGCGGAATCGCAGAAGATCGCCGGCCTCTACAGCGACCTCGCCAAGCAGGCGTTCAAGCCGGTGGAGACCGTCGTGTCGAAGTTCACCCCGGCCGCCCAGTAACTTTTTTCCGGGACGTCCCGGAATCGAAAAGCCCGGCTGGTTCAGCCGGGCTTTTTGTCGTGTGCGCGTTCGTTGTTGCGTGATGGATCGGTCAGTGCGCCACGCGCAGCTTCGACAGCGAGGTGCCGATGTCCTTGAACACCGAGACGGTCTGGCTGGCCGAGGTGACCAGGTAGAATTTGTCGATGCTGCTGGCGCAATATTGCAGCACGCTCGAGGTCGGATCGCTGCCGGTGTTCACCTGCACCTTGTAGATCGTAATGTTCTCGGCCTTGGCGTTGTCGCGCAGCTTCTTCTGTCGCGCGTCGATCTGCGAAGCGTTGTTGTACCAGCGGTCTGCGTGTTCAGGCCGTCGGAGAGCAGAACGATCGCGTCCTTGTAGGTGTAGTTCGCATCCTTGGCCGGCGCGTTCATGCGACCAGTGCGATGGCGAAGATCACGGCGATATTGCCTTGCTCGGCCGCCGCGAAGCGGGCGAGCCGCCGACCGGTCAGGCTGACAAGCGGCGAGCGAATCATGACGATCCCCGAAATCTGTGGTTTTGCCCGATTTCGCGCCACGCCATTGAACGCTTGGTAAATTGCACCGTAGAAGTCCGGGGAATCCCGGGCGAAACGTCGCAATCGTGTTAAATCGCCGGGTTCCTGGTCAACATGTCCTAACGGGCGCCATGGAAATTTCTATGGAAATTTTTGTCAAATCGGTCCGGATTGATTAACCTTGGCAGGATCGCCCGGACCGGGAATCGGGGCCGCCGCGGCCGCGTCGGCAAGACCTTGTGCGCTTGCGGCGAGCCGGGGGCGGGCCCATATTGCTGGCGAACGATCCGGCTCTGACCGGATTTGTCGGGAGCGGCGATCCAACGAGGCGGCGCGCCTGCGCCAGGCTCCGAAGGGCGGGGTCGCGCGGCGACCGCCATTCGCTTCCATGGGAATTTGAACGCCTGAGCCATGCCGCAATCGACTTCCAGACTCGAACTGTCCGCGCCAGCCGCTGCCTACGCTCCTCGCATGAGCAATGACGAGAACCGTTCGGGCAACCCGTCGGGTCCGAACACTTCGGTCATCACCAAGGTCAAGCCCAAGACCAAACGGCCGAACCTGTACCGCGTACTGATCCTGAACGACGACTACACGCCGATGGAGTTCGTCGTCCACGTGCTGGAGAAATTCTTCAACAAGGACATCGAGGCCGCGACCAAGATCATGCTGCACGTCCACCATCATGGCATCGGGGAGTGCGGCGTGTTCACCTACGAGATCGCCGAGACCAAGGTGACGCAGGTGATGGATTTCGCCCGCAAACACCAGCATCCGCTGCAATGCGTGATGGAGAAGAAGTAAGACACCTCGGCGCGCTTGAAGCCGGCTCTTGCGTAAATCGCAGCGCGATCGCCGCGTGACGCCTTCGCACGATGTCCGTTGCAGTCGGCAAGACGACGGAATTCTTCACTGGCGCCGACCCCGCCCAAATCGGAACGGGTTTTGCCTCGAAGATACCGCAGGTGTGTCAGAGTCGCGGAACCGGTCTTTCGCCGCGATCTTGTATAACTATATGTGACAAAGGTTGTTGTTGCCTGACCGGGCGATGGCGATCATGATGGTGGGGGCCATAGAGGACGCGAATGCCGACTTTTTCCCAAAGCCTTGAACAATCCCTGCATCGTGCACTGGCGATCGCAAACGAGCGTCATCACCAATACGCGACGCTCGAGCATCTCTTGCTCTCCCTGATCGACGACTCCGATGCGGCCGCCGTCATGCGCGCCTGTAGCGTCGATCTCGACAAGCTCCGCACGAGTCTCGTCAACTACCTTGAGACCGAATTCGAGAACTTGGTGACGGATGGCGCCGACGACGCCAAGCCGACCGCCGGATTCCAGCGCGTGATCCAGCGCGCCGTGATCCACGTGCAATCCTCCGGTCGCGAAGAGGTGACCGGTGCCAACGTGCTGATCGCGATCTTCGCCGAGCGCGAGAGCCACGCCGCGTATTTCCTGCAGGAGCAGGACATGACGCGTTACGACGCGGTCAACTACATCAGCCACGGCATTGCCAAGCGACCGGGCGTGTCCGAGGCGCGGCCGGTGCGCGGTGTCGACGAGGAGACCGAGGCCAAGGGCACCGAGGACGCCAAGAAGAAGGGCGAGGCGCTCGAGACCTATTGCGTCAACCTCAACAAGAAGGCGCGCGACGGCAAGATCGATCCGGTGATCGGACGCAATTCCGAAATCAACCGTGCGATCCAGGTGCTGTGCCGCCGGCAGAAGAACAACCCGTTGTTCGTCGGCGAAGCCGGCGTCGGCAAGACCGCGATCGCGGAGGGCCTGGCCAAGCGCATCGTCGACAGCGAAGTGCCGGAGGTGCTGGCTGCCGCTACGGTGTTCTCGCTCGACATGGGTACGCTGCTCGCGGGCACGCGCTATCGCGGTGACTTCGAAGAACGCCTGAAGCAGGTGCTGAAGGAACTCGAGGCGCATCCCAACGCCATCCTGTTCATCGACGAAATCCACACCGTGATCGGTGCGGGCGCGACCTCGGGCGGGGCGATGGATGCTTCGAACCTGCTCAAGCCCGCGCTCGCCTCGGGCACGATCCGCTGCATGGGCTCGACCACCTACAAGGAATATCGCCAGCACTTCGAGAAGGACCGCGCGCTGGTGCGGCGCTTCCAAAAGATCGACATCAACGAGCCGACGGTCGAGGACGCGATCGCGATCCTCAAGGGTCTCAAGCCGTACTTCGAGGATTACCACCGGCTGAAATACACCAACGAGGCGATCGAGGCGGCGGTTCAGCTCTCCTCGCGCTACATCCACGACCGCAAGCTGCCGGACAAGGCGATCGACGTGATCGACGAATCGGGTGCGGCACAGATGCTGCTCGCCGAGAACAAGCGCAAGAAGACCATCGGCATCAAGGAGATCGAGACCACGATCGCCTCGATGGCGCGGATCCCGCCGAAGAGCGTGTCGAAGGACGACGCCGAGGTGCTCAAGCATCTCGAGCAGACGCTGAAGCGCACCGTGTTCGGCCAGGACAAGGCGATCGAGTCGCTCGCGGCATCGATCAAGCTGGCGCGTGCCGGCTTGCGCGAGCCGGAGAAGCCGATCGGCTGCTATCTGTTCTCGGGTCCGACCGGCGTCGGCAAGACCGAGGTCGCAAAGCAGCTTGCGGCAAGCCTCGGCGTCGAGCTGTTGCGCTTCGACATGTCCGAATACATGGAGCGGCACACCGTGTCGCGCCTGATCGGCGCGCCTCCCGGCTATGTCGGCTTCGACCAGGGCGGCCTGCTCACCGACGGCGTCGACCAGCATCCGCACTGCGTGGTGCTGCTCGACGAAATCGAGAAGGCGCATCCCGATCTCTACAACGTGCTGCTCCAGATCATGGATCACGGCCGGCTCACCGACCACAACGGCAAGCAGGTCAATTTCCGCAACGTGATCCTGATCATGACCACGAACGCGGGTGCCTCCGATCTCGCCAAGCAGGCGTTCGGCTTCACGCGCTCCAAGCGGGAAGGCGACGACCACGAGGCGATCAACCGGCAGTTCGCGCCGGAATTCCGCAACCGCCTCGATGCCATCGTCTCGTTCGGCCATCTCAGCGTCGAGGTGATCGGCACCGTGGTCGAGAAGTTCGTGCTGCAGCTCGAAGCACAGCTCGGCGACCGCGACGTCACCATCGAGCTGTCCGAGCCGGCCAAGGCCTGGCTGGTCCAGCATGGTTACGACGAGCAGATGGGCGCGCGGCCCATGGCCCGCGTGATCCAGGAGCACATCAAGAAGCCGCTGGCCGACGAGGTGCTGTTCGGCAAGCTGAAGGGCGGCGGCCACGTGCGCGTCGTTCTGGTCAAGGACGAAGCCGACGAGACCAAGGAGAAGATCGGCTTCGAGTTCGTCGAGGGGCCGGTCACGCCGAAGCAGGAGAAGCTCCCCGGCGCCCGCAAGCGCCCGCCGGGCAAGTCCAAGCCGGGTGGCCCCGGCGGCTCGAAGGGGCCGACCTCCAAGGGCCCGCTGGTCAAGGCTTGATCCGCAGGCGACGAATTGAAGACGAATTGAAAAGGCCGGCTGAAGAGCCGGCCTTTTTGTTGATGCCGATGCCGGGATCGCGGAGCAATGCCTATGTTCCGGCCTCCGGCGCCCGTCGTGGCCGCGGCTTCTTCGGAGCACGCGGTGCGGCGTGCGGGACCGGCTGCATCGTCACGATGACCGGATTGGGCTTGTGATCGGTTGCCGCCCCGGTCGCAGCGTCGACGCCCATGCCGATGACGCCGCCGAGCAAGAGATTGCCGGCGAAGCCGGCGGCGCCAGAGCCAGGTATGTCCCGGCTGAGCGGCACGATCTGCGGTTCATAGCCTTCCTTTTGGAAAGTAATGGAGATGTCGGCGTTTCGCTTGACGACCACGGCACAGGGCGTCGTGCAGGTGGTCGGAACTTCCAGGCCGCTGACCACCGCTTCTACGCCTGAAGGTGTCGATGAGATGCTGATGTTCTCTGTCGTGCCGCGCGTGACAGACGCGCAGCCGCCCAGCATGACGCTGAGCGCCACAATTCCCAATGAACGCATGAAATGCCCCTTGTTCCCCGCCGCCACTGAAGCGCAACCGGAGCGGGAGGGCAATAGATCACCGCTCGTGATAGTTAAGCCATGCAGGAGTTGTGCACGGAAACAGCGCTAACCTGGGCGTGGGCCTTCGCTATTCGCCGCGCAGGCGCTGATCGTCCTGCACGCGGACGTGCTCGGCGCCGCGCGCGCCCGCGGGAGACAGCCGCAGCATGCTCAGCGCCGCGCCGCAGAGTGCAAATCCGACGGCTGCGAGGAGTGCCAGCCTGGTTCCGTCGATCGGATAGCGGCCGAGCAACAGCGCCACCAGCGCAGCGCCCGTGGTCTGGCCGAGCAGACGCGCCGTGCCCAGCATGCCGCTGGCGCCGCCGGCGCGCTCGCGCGGGGCGGCTGCGATCATGGTGCGGTTGTTGGGGGTCTGGAACAGGCCGAAGCCGGCGCCGGCGAGCGCCATGCGCCAGATCACGTCGAGCGGGGTCGGATCCGCGGGCAGGAAGGCGAGCGCGGCGAGGCCGCAGGCGAACAGCGTGAGCCCGATGCCGCCGAGCAGGCCGGCCGGATAACGCTCGACCAGGCGGCCGGCGAGGGGCGCCGCGAAGGCGACCGCGATCGGCCATGGCGTGATCAGCAGACCCATATGCACCGCCGAATAGCCGAAGCGGCTCTGGAGGTAGAAGGGGATCGCGACGAAGGCGAGCATCTGCCCGCAGAACGAGGCGATCGAGGTCGCAATCGACAGCGCAAACACCGGGATGCGCAACAGATCGACCGGCAGGAGCGGCGAGGTCATGTGGGTCTCGCGCCAGATCAGCAGGGCACCCGCGGCGAAAGCGATGGCGAACTGGATCAGGCAGGTGATCGCCGCCTCGCCATGACCGACGCTGTCGACCGCGGCGATGCCGACACCGAACGTGATCGCGGAAAGCCCCGCGCTCTGCCAGTCGAACGAACGGCTCGCGGGCTTGGTGTGCGGCAGGCTGCGCAAGCCCAGCACGAGCGTCACCGCGCCGAGCGGCACGTTGATCGCGAACAGCCACGGCCAGCTTCCGAGCGCGAGGATGCCTGCGGCGAGGGTCGGGCCGATAGCGGCCGAGAAGGCGACGACGAGCGCATTGAGCCCGATGCCACGGCCAAGCTGGCTGCGTGGATAGGTGAAGCGCACCAATGCCGAATTGACGCTCATGATGCCGGCCGCGCCAAAGCCCTGGATGATGCGCGCGATCGTCAGCAGCGGCAGCGTATGCGCCAGCGCGCAGAAGGCGGACGCCAGTGTGAACAGCGCCAGCCCGACCAGATAGACCCGGCGATAGCCGACGATCTCGCCGAGCGAGGCGAGCGGCAGCAGCGAGATCGTGATCGCGAGCTGGTAGCCGTTGACGATCCAGATCGAAAAGGCCGGACTCGCGTCCAGGTCGGCCGCGATCGTCGGCAGCGCGACATTGGCGATGGCGCTGTCGACGACCGCCATGATGATGCCGAGCGCAATGGTCAGGACCGCCTGATTGCGCTGCGGCAGCGGCAGGCCGTCGGCATGCTCGATGGGGGTGGATGACATAATGGCGGGCTTGATTCGAGCCGTGTTTCATCTCCGGATTAGGAAATCGCAGGATGCATCGCAACCCGGCAGGACATCGACAGTTCCCGCGTCACAGGCAGGACGCCCGGTGCGGCAAGCATGGGTCAGAGCGCTTTCGAGAGAGCTCACCAGCGCGCCGTCGACTTTCCGAAGATGTAGAGCGCGACGAGCCCGATCGTCGCCGCCGCCGAAAAAATCAGGATGCGGCGATCCCGGGCGATCAGCATCCGCTCCGCGCGGCTCAGATCGAGCGCCGTGAACAGGGCCGTCGTGGCAAATCGGCGCATCGGGGGCCCGCGCTAATGTCGCAACTGGCTCTGCCGGAAGTCGCGCGGCGACATCCCGAAACGCTCGCGGAAGACGCGGCCGAAATGCGAGAGGTCGTTGAAGCCCCAGGCGAACGCAATCTCGCTGATGTGGCGATGGGCGAGCATGGGCGAGGCGAGGTCCCGCCGGCACTGCGCAAGGCGTTCGGCGAGAACGTAACGTTGGAACGAGGTCTCCTCGTCGGCGAGAAGGTCGTTCACATAGCGCGGCGAAATGCCGAGCGCGGCCGCCGTCTCCGGCAATGAAAGGTCGGGATCGGCGAGCTGGGCGCGGACATGTGCCTTGAGGCGATAGATCAGCGCGGAGCGGTGGGTCGAGGACGGCAGCGACGTCTTGCCGAGCCGTTCGCTCAGCGCCATGGCGAGAAGATCGACGGCCTGTTCGGACAGAACGGCGGCGTTGCCAGGTGCGAGCCGGTCAGCGCTCTGGCAAAGCCGGAAGATGAAATCATAGGCGAGCCGCTCGAGCGCTGCGCCCGTGCCGAATGACATCGCGGTCAGCGTCTCGGTGCCGCCGAGCCGGCGCTGCAACATCTCGCGCGGCACCTTGAAGATGGTCTGCGCGAAAGGATCATTGAACTTCAGCTCATAGGGGCGCGTGGTGTCGTAGAGCGCGAATTCGCCGGGATGAATCACGGTCTCGCGGCCGTCCTGCACCACGCCGCCATCGCCGCGATGGCCGAGCGCGATCAGCACAAAGTCCTGATCCGAGCGGGCGATGCGGGAGGGCGTGCGGAACACATGCTGGCGGTCGGAGCAGACCTCGGAACACACAGCCTTGCCGAGCGGAGCCTGCGTGACCGAACCGCGAAAGGCGCTGCCGAGGTCGGACTTGCAGTCGAGCCCGACGAAGACGTCGCAGACGATGTCCTGCCAGAGGGCGAGTCGCCGATAGCCGGGGCTGCCGTCCGTCGTGAACTGGATTGGCATCTGGAGAGCCTCCCTTTTCCCATCCAGCAAGGCCGCCTGCGGGTGGATCCAGCCTGACCGGAGGCAAATCCGGTACCGGGCAGAGATCGGTCCGGTCGAGTTTTCGTTCCGCCGCGGCCGAGCGCCCGATTGCCCGCTTTGGCCCAATAGACTGCATCGGAGATGGCTTCCGATCAACCGGCAATGGAGGCGGCAATGGGCATCGAACATCCGAAATACAAGGTCGCGGTGGTGCAGGCGGCGCCGGCTTGGCTCGACCTCGACGCCTCCATCGACAAGTCGGTCGCGCTGATCAGGGACGCCGCCGAGAAGGGGGCGAAGCTGATCGCCTTTCCCGAGGCCTTCATCCCCGGCTACCCCTGGCACATCTGGATGGACTCGCCGGCCTGGGCGATCGGCCGTGGCTTCGTGCAGCGCTATTTCGACAACTCGCTGTCCTATGACAGCCCGCAGGCCGAGCGGCTGCGCGAGGCCGTGCGCAAGGCCAAGCTCACCGCTGTGATCGGCCTGTCCGAACGCGACGGCGGCAGCCTCTACCTGGCGCAATGGCTGATCGGGCCGGATGGCGAGACCATCGCCAAGCGCCGCAAGCTGCGGCCGACCCATGCCGAACGCACCGTCTATGGCGAGGGCGACGGCAGCGATCTCGCGGTTCATGCGAGGGCCGACATCGGCCGTCTCGGTGCGCTGTGCTGCTGGGAGCATCTGCAGCCGCTGTCGAAATACGCAATGTACGCCCAGAACGAGCAGGTGCATGTCGCGGCCTGGCCGAGCTTCTCGCTCTACGATCCCTTTGCGCCGGCGCTCGGCGCCGAGGTCAACAACGCCGCCTCGCGCGTCTATGCGGTGGAGGGCTCCTGCTTCGTGCTCGCGCCTTGCGCAACAGTGTCGCAAGCCATGATCGACGAGCTCTGCGACCGGCCGGACAAGCACGCGCTGCTGCATGCCGGCGGTGGTTTTGCCGCGATCTACGGCCCCGACGGCAGTCAGATCGGCGACAGACTGGCGCCAGATCAGGAGGGACTACTGATCGCCGAGATCGATCTCGGCGCCATCGGCGTCGCCAAGAACGCGGCAGATCCTGCCGGACATTATTCGCGGCCGGACGTGACGCGGCTGCTGCTCAACAAGAAGCGGTACCAGCGCGTCGAGCAATTCGCGTTGCCGGCGGATACCGTCGAGCCCGCGGATATTGCCGCAGCGGCAAGCTGATCGCCGCAACCGAGGGAGGCATGATGATGGAATCCGCAATTCCTCTACATCTCAAGACCCAGCGCACGCGCCACAAGCGCGTGCCGGACGACTACCAGCCGCCATATCCGTCCTTCGTGGCGCGCTACAAGCCGGCCGTGAGCCGCGTCGTGATGGCCTATTTCGGCGTGCAGTATCGCGGTGCGGCGCCGGCGGCCGCAATGGAGGCGCTCGCTGAAATCGCAGGACGCTTCGCTGCGGCAGACGGGCCTTCGCATTGGGACCGCGCGCGCTACCTCGACCAGGCCGGCCATGAGAACGTCGTCTCGGTCGCCTATTGGGATGACGTCGCACGCTTCGACGCTTGGTTCGAACCGGTGCGCAAGGCCTGGACCGGACAGCAGCGCGAGGGGATCGGCACCTTCATCGAGGTGCTGCGTCCCAGCGTGGCGCGGCACGAGACGCTGTTCTCCTCGCCGGACCGGACCGAGGGCATCGCCGCAATCGCCGGCGGCATGAGCGGAGAAGTGCAGGAGCACGCCTATTGGGGTGGCATGCGCGACCGTATCCCGCTGTCGCAAACCGACGCGATGGCGCCCGGCGGCATGCCGAAACTGATCCGCGATGGCGCACGGCTGCGCGTCGTGGCGCACGACAATCTCTGCCTGATCCGATCCGGGCAGGATTGGAGCGATACCGAGGCGTCCGAGCGCAAGCTCTATCTCGACGATGTCGAGCCGGTGCTGCGCGAGGGCATGGATTTCCTGCGCGACGATGGTCTTGCGATCGGCTGCTATGCCAACCGTTACATGCGCCTGCTCACGGCGGACGGCAGCGTGAGCGAAAAATCCTACGGCCAGAGCTGGTGGAAGAGCTTAGCAGCGCTGGAGCGCTGGGCGGAGTCGCATCCGACCCATGTCAGGATATTCGGTGCGGCGATGAAATATCTCTCGACGCTCGGCCCGTCAGCCAGGCTGCGGCTCTACCACGAGGTCACGGTGGCGGCCGCGGACGAGCAGTTCTTCGAATATCTGAACTGCCATCCCAGAACCGGCATGCTTGCGGCGGTGGAGACCGTCGGAGCCTGATTGATTAGGCCACGCAGTGCCCGAGCAGCTCGGGATGCGCGGCGCAGATGTGGTGCGCGCCGGCATCCATCAGCTCGGCCTCGCTGCCGTAGCCATAGAGCACGCCGATCGCGGTCATGCCGTTGGTGCGGGCGCCGATCACATCGTGGCTGCGATCGCCGATCATGATCGCACTGCCCGCGTCGACCTTGGCCTCGTCGAGCGCGTAGCGCAGCAGGTCGCGCTTGTCGACGCGCGTGCCGTCGAGCTCGGAGCCGAATACCCGTTCGAAATAGGGCTTCAGGCCGAAGTGATTGACGATGCGGGTGGCGTAGACCGCGGGCTTGCTGGTCGCGACGAACATGCGCTGACGTGTCGCTGCGAGCGACGACAATGTCTCCGCAATTCCGCCGTAAGCCTCGTTCTCGAACAGGCC
This sequence comes from Bradyrhizobium diazoefficiens, assembly GCF_016616425.1. Lineage (NCBI taxonomy): Bacteria > Pseudomonadati > Pseudomonadota > Alphaproteobacteria > Hyphomicrobiales > Nitrobacteraceae > Bradyrhizobium > Bradyrhizobium diazoefficiens. The sequence goes on along the minus strand of NZ_CP067101.1, from coordinate 4,510,419 downwards.
GATGTCGCTGAAACGCTCGCGATAGAGCACGAGCGCACGGTCGGCGAGCTCATCGGTTCCGGTGAGCTTTCTGAGGCTCGCAAGCAGCGGAGGGCCAATGCACCAGGTCAGTTCGTCCTCACTCGGAACAGGCTGGTTGAGCCGTTCCAGCGCATACTGGATCGAGCGGGTGATCCCCGGTTTCGGGTCGGTCAGCGTGCCGTCGAGATCAAAAAAGATTGTCACCATCAGGCGGGACCGGTGTTGATACTGCCATCTGTTGCTAGTTGGCTGGGGTTCCAAGTCAAGGTCCGATTTATCCTATTACGTCGATGCCATGCGAATAGCTCGGGTCATTGTTGTCTTGTGCCAGGCCCTCGTGCTGTCGCCGGCGCTCGCAGAGGAGACGCCGTCCGCCGCTGCGCCTCCGAAGGCTGAGGAGCCCGCGAAGCCGCCGGAGAAGTCCGATGCGCGCGAGCGCGATACGCGGGAGTCGATCTGTCTGATCGTGGAGGCGGCCGCGCGCGATGCCAATCTCCCGCTGGAATTCTTCGCCCGGGTGGTCTGGCAGGAGAGCCGCTTCCAGGCCGATGCGGTCGGCCCCACGACGCGCAGCGGCGAGCACGCACAGGGGATCGCGCAGTTCATGCCGGGCACGGCAAGCGAGCGCGGGCTGCTCAATCCATTCAATCCGGTGCAGGCGCTGCCGAAGTCGGCGGAGTTTTTGAATGAGCTGCGCAACCAGTTCGGCAATCTCGGCCTTGCCGCGGCCGCCTACAACGCCGGCCCGCGCCGCGTGCAGGAATGGCTCGCCGGCACCGGCGGCATGCCGGAGCAGACCCGCAACTACGTCTATGCCATCACCGGCACGAGCATCGATGCCTGGGCCAAGGCAGGAGCGACCGGCAAGGGCCCGCCGAGTTCGCCCCCCACGAGCTGCCGTGATCTGATGGCGCTGCTCAAGCGTGCGCCGAATGCCTTCGTGGCCGAGCTCGAGCAGCATGTGGAGCTTGCGGCCGCAAAGGCCTGGGGCGTCCAGCTCGCCGCCGGCTTCGACCGCAACAGGGCGCTGGCGATGTACTCCCGCGCCGTCACGCGGCTCAGCACGGTGATTGGCGACCGCGATCCGAGCCTGCTGTCATCCGTGATGCGCAGCCGCGGCACGCGCACGTTCTACCAGGTGCGCATCGGCACTGATACGCGCAGCGAGGCGAACGATTTGTGCAGCCGCATCCGCAAGGCCGGCGGCGCGTGCTTCGTGCTGAGGAACCGGGGCGTGTAGGGCGCTCACGGGGCGCGGCGAAGTCGCAAGCTATGGCGCGCAATTTGCGCACCATAGCTTGCGCCAAGCGGCGTGCCAGGGAATGACGGCCGTGGGTGTGCATGCCAGCTCCGCCGCGCGCTTCCTTGACGCCGGCCGCCGCATTGCCCGTTATGCGGGCACGATTCCTCACCCGGCCAAAACACCTGTGGCGCTTCCTCCGCTCGATTCACCGCAATGGAATAGCCCCTGGCGCGCCTTCGCGTGGGGGCTGCGCTCGATCACGCAAACGATCCTCACGATCGTGCTGTTCGTGACGTATCTCGGCATCGGTGCGCTCGCCCATGACACTCATTTCAGCCTGCTCTGGACGCTCTGCTCGACATTGTTCGTCTGGGCAGGGCCGGCGCAGATCATCCTGATCACCACGCTTGGCTCCGGCGCCACCATCATCCAGTCGGCGATCGCAGTCACCGTCAGCGCTATCAGGCTGTTTCCGATGGTGGTCTCGGTGCTGCCCCTGATGCGCACGCCGACGACCAAGCGACGCGAGCTGATCTTTGCCGCGCATCTCACTGCTGTGACGTTGTGGGTCGAATGCCACCGCTTCCTGCCGCAGGTGCCGCGCGAGCGGCGGATTGCCTTCGTTAACGGCCTTGGCTGTGGCCTCGTCTCGGTCTGCCTCACCGCCAACACGGTCGGCTATTTCCTCGCCGCCAATCTGACGCAGACGCTGGGAGCGGCGATCCTGCTGTTGACGCCGCTGTCCTTCCTGTTCTCGACCGCGCGCAACAGCCGCGAGGTCGCCGATGTCGTCGCGCTGGTGCTGGGTCTGGTGCTGTATCCGCTGGCCGCGAAGATGAACTCCGGCGTCGATATCCTGGTCAGTGGACTGATGGCCGGCACGATCGCCTATGGCATGCATTGGTGGCGGGAGGTGCGTGCATGAGCTCCGCGCAAGCGATCGGCGACTGGGATGCGCTGGTGGTGCTGTTCGTCGCCGGCGTCGTTCCCAACCAGATATGGCGCATGCTGGGCCTGTGGTTCGGCGGCGGCATCGACGAGGGATCCGAGCTCCTGGTCTGGGTCCGGGCGGTTGCAACCGCCATCCTGGCCGGTGTCATCGCGCAGATCGTGGTCGAGCCGCCAGGTGCGCTGGCGAGCGTCCCGGAAGGTTTGCGCTACGGCGCAGTTGGCGCCGGCCTCGTCGTCTTCCTGCTGACCCGCCGCTCGATTTTCGCGGGCGTGGTGACCGGCGAAGCCTTCATGCTGGCTGGCGAGTGGTGGTTGGGTTAAAACGCTGCCCAACAGCAAGGAATCGAAAATATGGTTCGCAAAAACGAGCTCCGCGAGGGCGAGGTCGCCATCGACCTGCCGCCCGCAGAGGATGCCGGTCTGGTCTTCATCGGCCGCATCCGCACGCCCTGGACCTCGCGGATGGAGACACCGCGTCAGGGACGTCAGGACGGCCCGATATGCCGCCTCGAGATCTTCGAACCGTTCGTGCCGGCCATCAAGGGCGTCGATTTCTACAGCAATCTCGAAGTGCTGTACTGGCTCGACAAGTCGCGCCGCGACATCATTCTGCAAAGCCCGAAGAATAACGAGAAAACCCGTGGCACGTTTTCGCTGCGCTCGCCCGTCCGTCCCAATCCGATCGGCACGTCGATCGTGAAACTGGTCGGCATCGAGGGCAACACGATCCTGGTGCGCGGGCTCGATTGCATCGATGACACGCCGCTGATCGACATCAAGCCCGATCGCTGCGAGTTCACGCCGCTGGCCGCACCGCAGCCTGGGGATTTTCAGACCGAGTGAAGTCTCTCCGTCATTCCCGGAACGCGCCTTACGCCCGCCTTCAGTGCCGCGATCAGCTTTGCCGCATGTTCTTCCAGCACTTTGGCGTCTTCCTTGCGGCTCGCCGGCGGCAACATCGCCACGCCGTCGTGGCGCGGCATCACGTGCACGTGCAGGTGAAACACCACCTGTCCGCCGGCAGGCTCGTTGAACTGCTGCACGGTGATGCCGTCGGCGTCGAAAGCCTTCATCGCGGCAGCCGCGATCTTGTGCACGCCGCGAGCGACGTGGGCGTAGTCGTCCGGTTTGATGTCGAGAATGTTGCGGGCAGGGACCTTCGGAATCACCAGCGTGTGGCCGGGCACGCGCGGCATGATGTCGAGGAAGGCGAAGACGTGCTCGTCCTCATAGACCTTGTTGCAGGGCAGTTCGCCGCGCAGAATCCTTGCGAAAATGTTGTTGGGATCGTAGGCGGTCATGACGGCTCCCTCGAGATTTTGCGCTTACTGTCACCAGCCACAGCGAACCGTCAAGGCGCCTCGTCGGCGCCTTTCCGGAACGGGCCAAGCTCGGCCAGCTCCCGTCCGGCCTCAGCGACGTAGGCACGCTCGCGCTTGAGATAATCGTCGATGGCGCGGCGCAGCCCGGGGTCGGCGATGAAGTGGGCCGAATGGGTCATGCGCGGCAGGTAGCCGCGCGCGATCTTGTGCTCCCCCTGCGCGCCGGCCTCGACATGCGTGAGGCCGCGTTTGATGGCGAAGTCGATCGCCTGGTAATAGCAGACCTCGAAATGCAGGAACGGGTGATGCTCGACCGCGCCCCAGTTGCGGCCGAACAGCGTGTCCGAGCCGATGAAATTGATCGCACCCGCGATCCAGCGATTGTTACGGCGGGCCATCACCAGCAGCACGTCCTGGCTCATGGTCTCCCCGATCAACGAGAAGAATTCCCGCGTCAGATAGGGGCGGCCCCATTTGCGCGAGCCGGTCTCCATGTAGAATTCGAAGAAGGCATCCCAGGCATCCTCGGTGATGTCTTTTCCCGTCAGCCAGTGGATGGTGATGCCGGCGGGCAGCGCATCCCGCCGCTCGCGCTTGATCGATTTACGGTGGCGCGAGTTCAGCGTCGCCAGGAAGTCATCGAAGCTGGCAAAGCCCTCGTTGTGCCAGTGGAACTGCTGGTCGGTGCGCTGCAGGAAGCCGTGCTCGGCGAGCAGCTTCCATTCGGCCTTGCGCGCGAAGGTAACATGGACGGAGGAGGCCTTGCTGACGCCGCACAACGCCACCAGCCCGCTCGCCAGTGCGTCCATGATGCGCCCGCGATCCACGTCGTCGCGGACCAGCAACCGCGGTCCTGTTGCCGGGGTGAAGGGAACCGAGACCTGGAGCTTTGGATAATAGCGCCCGCCTGCGCGCTCATAGGCGTCCGCCCAGCCGCGGTCGAAGACGTACTCGCCTTGGGAATGCGATTTCAGATAGCAGGGCACGACGCCGGCGACGCGGCCATCCACCTTCGCCACGAGATGTCGGGGACCCCAGCCAGTGCGGATGGTCGCCGAACCCGATTTCTCGACGGCAGACAGAAACGCGTGCGAGACGAAAGGATTATAGGCAGGCTTTGAGAGGGTGGGGGAATCGCCTGGAAATCCGGATGAGGGTTCCGGGCCACGCCCGTTGCAGCCTTGGCCGGGATTGGCGCAGGCGTCCCAATCCTCCGGTGCCACTTCGCCAATCGAAGGTACGGCCTCGAGCGTGATTTCGGATGATGCCATCGTGCCCAAGATCGTGCATTGCAGCAGCGACTTCAAGAGGGTGGGAACGCGGACGCTCTCGTGCTCCCTACGGCACGAACCCCTCGAAGATCATCTGGTCTGCATATTGCGCGACGCGCGTCCGCTGTTCCGGTGTGCGGACGGTCCAGCCGAGCAGGGCGCAGCCGAAGACGTTGCGGGCGATCCAGGGGGCGGGGGCCGGGAGGTCGTCGACCCTGAAGGCGACGAAGTGCGGCTGGGTCTGGAAGCCGTGGCGCAGGTAGAGCATGCTGTTGCGCTGCGCCGGCGTGAGCTTGGCCCAGTAGTCGTCCTCATAGGTCCGCTGGGCGACGATGCCGCGCGGATGGGAGGGCAACAACTCGCGCAATGCCAGCACCTGGTCGGGATCGAAGGACATGCCGACGGCGGGGCCCTGGTAGGTGGCGAGCACCGCGGCCATCCGCTTCACCAGCTTGCGGTCGCCGCCAAAATGGCTCTTGACCTCGATCACCAGCGGCACGCGCCCGGCGACGATGGCGCAGAGGTCGGACAGCGACATCATTCGCTCGTCCGTGTCCTTGAACTTGATGGCCTTCAGCTCGGCTGCGGTCTTCGAGATCACGTCACCGGTCGCCTCGGTGAGGCGGCCGAGGGCATGATCGTGATGCACCATGGCCTCGCCGTCGGCCGAGAGCTGGATGTCGACCTCGATCGAGAAATTGCCTGCGATCGCAGCTTGCACCGCGCCCGGCATGTTTTCCACGATGCCACGGGAGATGTCATGCAGCCCGCGATGGGCGACCGGCCGGGCTGTCAGCCAATCCGGAGCGCGCATTCGCGTCAGGCGACCTCGAACACGCCGTCGACCTCGACTGCCGCATCCGCGGGCAGCGAGGCGACGCCGACGGTGGTGCGGGCATGGCGGCCCTTGTCGCCGAAGGCCGCGACCATCAGGTCGGAGGCACCGTTCAGCACCTTCGGCCCGTCCAGGAAGTCCGGGGCAGAGTTGATGAAGCCGCCGAGGCGCACCACGCGCACGACCTTGTCGAGGTCGCCGAGCGCCGCCTTGACCTGGGCCAGCAAATTGACCGCACAGCCGCGCGCGGCCGCCGCGCCGTCCTCGATCGAGACGCCCGCGCCGAGCTTGCCCTTGGCGATCAGCTTGCCGGCCGGATCGAAGCAGACCTGGCCGGAGACGAACAACAAATTACCGGTGCGCACGAATGGGACGTAATTGGCAACGGGGGTGGGGGCCTCGTGCAGCTTGATGCCCTGTCCCGCCAGTTTCTGCTCGACCGTGCCCGCCATGTCCGACCTCGTTGTCCAAAAATCACTCGCCCCGGCGCGTCCGCAGGCGCCGGGCGCGCCCTGTTTCGCTCATCATGCCGCCACATGCAAGCAACCCGCAAGGAGCTGCCTTTTGTCGAGGCGAGCCAGCAGGTTCACTGGCAGGGCCGCAACTTTACGTGAAGCGGCCTCAGTTGCGACGCAATGGAACGGTCATTAAAATGTCGGATCTGCGCTTCCCCAAGGAATAGACATGCTGCACGTTTTCCGGACTTCGCTCGGTGTGATGGCGCTCGCGGTGGCCAGTTTCGGCCTTGGCGACGGCGCGCAGGCCGCCAACGGTCCGTTCCTGCCGCACGAGGCACTCTACGACCTCAGTCTGGTGAAGTCGCGCTCCAACTCGATCAACAGCGCGCGTGGCCGCATCCTCTACAACTTCACCGGAAGCTCGTGCGAAGGCTACACGTCCGAATTCCGCCAGGTCTCCGAGCTCGACAGCGGCGAGGGCAAGGTCACGCTCAGCGACCTCCGCTCCAATTCCTGGGAGGACGCCGCCGGGAAAAGCTACCGCTTCAAGATCGAGACGCGCATGAACGAGGCCGACGCCGGTCGTGTCGACGGCTCGGCCGAGCGCGACGGCGACCACATCAACGTCAAGCTGAAGCTGCCGGCGCCGAAGAGTTTCACCCTCGACGGCAACATCGTGTTCCCGACCGAGCAGATCCAGCGCATCATCGCCGCCGCCAAGGAGGGCAAGTCGCTGCTCGAACTCTCCGTCTATGACGGTTCCGACGATGGCCAGAAGGTCTACAACACGCTAACCGTGATCGGCCAGCCGATCCCCGCCGATCGCCCCACCGGATCCGATCCGTCCACATCGGACGAGCACATGAAATCGCTAATGCGCTGGCCGGTCACCGTCAGTTACTTCGACCGCGACGCCAAGCAGAACGAGGGCGAGCAGACGCCGGTCTATGCGATGTCTTTCGAGCTTTACGAGAACGGCGTCTCGCGCCGGCTCGTGCTCGATTACAACGATTTTGTGATCTCCGGCGCGATGGGCAAGTTCGACGTGAAGGACAGCAAGCCTTGCAAGTGAGCTGTTCTGCCACCGCGAGCGCCCCTCTGTCACCGTCACCCTGAGGTGCTCGTCCTGCGGCTTGCCGCAGGGCGAGCCTCGAAGGGCGACGGCCCGGATCGGCAGCAGCACGGCCGTGCATCCTTCGAGGCTCGCCGCGCGGAGCTTCGCACCGCGCAGCTCACACGTCAGGACAACGGAGTAACGCCAGCGCTCGCGGCATCTAGCCGTCGTCATCATCTCCAGCTACGCTCGCTCACAATCACAAACATTCGGGAGGCCCTACATGCCCAAGCTCGATCATCTGCGTCCCAGCGGCCTGCATCACAATCCCGCTTACTCCCATGTCGTCACGGCCACGGGGGCGCGGACCATCTACATCTCCGGGCAGGTCTCGGTGGACGAGGAGGGGCGGATCGTCGGCGAGGGGGATATTGCCGCGCAGACCACGCAGGTGATGCAGAATCTCGGGCACGCCCTGAAGGCGGCCGGTGCGAGCTACGCCAACATCGTGAAGATCACGACCTTCGTCGTGAACTACAAGCCGGAGCTGCGCCCGATCATCGGCAAGGCCCGCTCAGCCTTCTTGGAAGGTATGGAGCCGCCGGCCTCTACGCTCGTCGGCGTTTCCGCGCTCGCAGCGCCGGAATGGCTGATCGAGATCGAGGCGGTCGCGGTCGCGGATTGAGGCCCTTCCGCTACAATTGCCTCGTGCCGGACATGTCTTGCAGAACAGCCATCGCTTCATCGGCTCGGTCGGCCGGCACAAAGAGATGGTCGTGGTGGAAGGCCGAAACGGCGTTCACGCTGATGCCAGCTGCGGCCAGACGGGCCGTGATCGCAGCCAGGAATCCGACCGCGTCCAGCGACGAATGAACCGTCAAGGTGATCAGGCGCGAGGCGAACGCGTAGCGTAGTCCCGCGGCTTCCGCCTCTTCGCGCAAGATCACCAGCGTCGTTCCTTCCTGCTCGCGAAACGTCAGAAGCGGACTGACCGTTGCTGGAATGCCGTCGTTTGGCGGAATCGTGCAGAATACGAAACTGCCCGGCCGTAGCTCCGGCTTCATGTGCCTCAGCAGCGCATCGAGAGCACGTTCGCCTGCCATCACTCCTGCGCCTTCTCGGGACCCTCATAGGCGATGCCGCGGATCACTGCGGCGCTGCCGAACTTCTTGCGCAGGCTGTCCACGGCGCGTTCGGCGTGCGCAGCGCGTCGGTCGAGCATGTCGGTGTCGTCGGCCGGCGAGCCCTCGCGCAGCGCGCTGACGCCGGCGCCCATCAGGCGGAAAGCGGTGCCGTCGATCTCCTTCGCCAGCATCTCGCGGCAGATCGCAAAGATCTTTGCGGCGAGCTGCGTTGGCGCTGCGATCGACTGAGATCGCGTGCGCTGGCGGAAATCGGCGGTCTTCAGCTTCAGCGTGACGGTCGAGCCGGCGAGTTCGCTGCTCTTGAGCCGCGACGATGTCTTTTCGCACAACCGCCATAAGATCTTCTCCAGCGTCGCGAAATCGCTGATGTCCGTCTCGAAGGTCGTCTCGCTCGAAATGGTCTTGGCGCCGCGATCGGGCTCGATGCGGCGGTCGTCGATGCCGCGCGCGAGCCGCCAAAGCCTGCGGCCGTCGCTCGGAAACTGCCGCATCATCTCGATCTCGTCGGCCTTCTGGATGTCGGCGATGATGCGGAAGCCGCGCTGCACGAGGCGCTCCTGCGTGGCAGGTCCGACGCCGAAGATGAAGCCGACCGGCCTTGGAGCGAGCATCAAATGAGCTTCCTCCTGATCGAGCGCGGCAAAGCCGCGCGGCTTGTCGAGATCGGAGGCGATCTTGGCCAGGAACTTGTTGCAGGACAGCCCGACCGAGACGGAGATGCCGATGTCGCGCTCGACGTCGCGGGCAAAGCGCGCCAGCACCTTTGCCGGGATCATGCCGTGCACCCGTTCGGTGCCGGAGAGATCGAGGAAGGCTTCGTCGATCGAGAGCGGCTCGACCAGCGGCGTCAGCGCCTGCATGGCCTGGCGCACCTCGCGGCCGACGCGGACATATTTGGCCATGTCGGGGCGGATCACGGTCGCGTGCGGGCAGGCTTCCAGCGCCCTGTACATCGGCATCGCGGAGCGCACGCCATAGGTGCGCGCGATGTAGCAGGCGGCCGACACCACGCCGCGCTTGCCGCCGCCGATGATGACGGGCTTGTCGGCAATCTCGGGATTATCCCGCTTCTCGACCGTCGCGTAGAAGGCGTCGCAGTCGATATGGGCGATGGTGAGGCTCGCGAGCGCGCGGTGGCGGACGAGGCGAGGGGAACCGCAGGCCGAGCAACGCCGCACCCCCATGTCCAGATCGGCCAGACAATCCCGGCAGAAGCAGCGGGGCCCGGCCGGGACGGCGCCGCTCACGGCACGTCGCGCTCCCAGGAGGGATCGCCGAGCGCGTCTCCGAGGATCTGCCGCGCCGCTGCGATGTTGGTCGGATGCAGTTCCACAGAGCCGGCAAAGGCCTTCACGGTCGCGTCATCGCGCAGCACGAAATCGAGCACGCTGAGCAGGAAGTTGGGGTCCGCAGCGGCATTGCGCAGGGTCTCCGGGCCGACCCCTGTCTCGGCCAGGAACAGGCCCAGCCGCTCGGGCTCGCCCGCGACGAAGGACAACGCCTGAATCGCAACGATTTCAGCGACTTCGCGGGGGTTGTGAACAGGCTTTTTCAAGGGGACGGTTTGCCTTTCCGTTAACTTTCGGTCTCTACTTTGAGACCATCATGCCCGAGTCTCGTCCTCAAGTCTTCCGACCTCAGGCAAGCAACTGGAAACCACACCGCAGAAAGTCGACCCTCGGGTTTAACGAAACTCAAGCGAATCTGAGGCTAGTTTGAATCCAGTTTTCGAAGCGCCGGCGAGCGGCGCCTGAGGCGTTACATGCATGGGTCTTTGGGACCAAACAGGAGGGCGGGATGGCTAAGACCGTCCTGATCGTGGAAGACAACGAGCTCAACATGAAGCTCTTCCGCGACCTGTTGGAGGCGCATGGCTACCAGACCTCCGGCACCAGCAACGGATACGAGGCGCTCGACCTCGTTCGCAAGATGCGGCCCGACCTCGTGCTGATGGATATCCAATTGCCGCAGGTCTCGGGGCTCGAGGTGACGCGCTGGATCAAGGACGATCCGGAGCTGCGTTCCATTCCCGTCGTTGCGGTCACGGCGTTCGCGATGAAGGGCGACGAAGAGCGCATCCGCGAGGGCGGCTGCGAGGCCTATTTGTCCAAGCCGATCTCGGTCGGCAAATTCATTGAGACGGTCCGGCGTTTTATCGGATAGGAAGTGAGTTCACAGTGTCCGCGCGTATCCTGGTCGTCGATGACGTTCCCGCCAACGTCAAGCTCCTCGAAGCCCGCCTGTCCGCCGAATATTTCGACGTGATGACCGCCTCGAACGGCACCGAGGCGCTGGCGATCTGTCATCGCGCCGAATGTGACATCATCCTGCTCGACGTGATGATGCCCGACATGGACGGCTTCGAGGTTTGCCGCCGCCTCAAGACCGATCCGGCCACGCATCACATTCCCGTCGTCATGGTGACGGCGCTCGACAGTCCCTCTGACCGCAATCGCGGGCTCGAGGCCGGCGCCGATGACTTCCTGACCAAACCTGTCTCCGACGTCGTGCTGATCGCGCGGGTGCGCTCGCTGACGCGGCTGAAGATGATGACGGACGAACTGCGCATGCGCGCCATCACCTCGCTCGAGATCGGCATGCAGGCGCCCGAGCGCAGCGCCGTGACCGACACCGGCAAGGGCGGCCGCATCCTCCTGGTCGACGACCGCCGGTCCTCCTACGAACGCCTGGCGACGATCCTTGCGGCCGAGCACACCATCGACGTCGAGCCGAACCCCACGGAGGCGCTGTTCCACGCCGCCGAGGGCAATTACGACCTCCTGATCGTCTCGCTCGACCTCAACAATTTCGACGGCCTCCGCCTGTGCAGCCAGGCGCGTTCGCTGGAGCGCACGCGCCACGTGCCGATCCTGGCGATCGCGGATCCCGAGAACTCGACGCGGCTGCTGCGCGGCCTCGAGATCGGAGTCAACGACTACCTGCTGCGGCCCATCGACAGGATCGAGCTGTTGGCGCGCGCCCGCACCCAGATCCGCCGCCGCCGCTACACCGATCATTTGCGCGACAACGTGCAGAACTCGATCGAGATGGCGATCACCGACGCGCTCACTGGCCTGCACAATCGCCGCTACATGGAGAGCCATCTGGCGACGCTGGCCGAGCAGGCCGCAACGCGCGGCAAGCCCCTGGCGCTGATGATCCTGGACATCGACTTCTTCAAGTCGATCAACGACAATTACGGCCATGACGCCGGCGACGACGTGCTGCGCGAATTCGCCGTGCGGGTGCGCAAGTCGATCCGCGGCATCGATCTGGCCTGCCGCTACGGCGGCGAGGAGTTCGTCATCGTGATGCCGGAGACCGATCTCCACGTCGCCGGCATGGTCGCCGAGCGCCTGCGCCGCTCGATCGCGGGCGAGGCGTTCGCGATCCACAAGGGTGCCAAGCGCATCGAGGTCACGATCTCGATCGGCCTGACCACGCTGGAGAGAAAGGGCGAGGCGGTCGCCGACGTGCTCAAGCGCGCCGATACCGCGCTCTATCGCGCCAAGCACGACGGCCGCAACCGCGTGGTGTCGCAGGCGGCGTGAGGATGCTGCGACACAAACGTTGCGAAAACAACCCCATGCACAGTAGCCGGCACTAGCTAAATCAATGGCTTGCGCGGGGAGCAAAACGGCTGGCGCTGGCGGCAGGTCCGTTTGACGCGTCGGGCAAAACACTGGCATTCTGGTAGCATCCCAAGCATGTCCTGCAAATTCCGCTGTCATTCCCCGCGCAAGGCGGGGAATCCAGTAGGCCGCAGCGTCTCGGTTCAATCACAACCGTCTCTGGAATACTGGATCACCCGCTTTCGCGGGTGATGACACCGAACGATACGGCGACAGTGGCTATTTTGGCGCGCGCTTGCGCTCCTTCGCCGCACCAGCCCCCACCTCCACCCCCGCGTTGCACAGCAGCACCTTTGCCGCTTCCTTCGCAGCCCTGGCCATCGCCGGGTCGTCGCGCACGAGGTCCTGCGCGATCGAGCCGTCGACCAGGAGCACCAGCTGCGTTGCGAGCGCGTCCGCATCGGCTACACCGAGCTCGGTCAGCCGCTCGCGAAACCAGAGGCGGCGGCTTTCCTTGAACGCAACCGCGATCTTCTTCACGGCGCGGTCCTGAGGGCCGAGCTCGGCGACCGCATTCACGAACGGACAGCCGCGAAAGTCCTTGGCCGCAAAGCGCCGCTCCAGCGAATCGAACGTGGCGAGGATCTGCTCGGCCGGCGGCTGGTCGGAGGGGCGCGCGTGAACGAAGCGGCGCTCCAGATAGGCCGCGATCAGCGCGTCCTTGGAAGGGAAGTGGTTGTAGAGCGTGCGCTTGGAGATGCCGATCTCAGCCGCGATGGTGTCGACGCCGATCGCGCGAATGCCTTGCAGATAGAACAGCTTGTCTGCGGTCTGAAGGATCCGCTCTTTCATGCCGGTCTTCGTATCCGCTTTTGCAGGGGCAGCCATTACACAGACCTGTTTACAACGTGCTTGACAAGCTGGTCTCGCTCCATCCTAATTACACAGATCTGTGTAATCAAGGCATGACGAGAACAAGAAAAGGGAGAATCCACCATGCCGCTGCTGCAAGCGCTTCGCCCGACGCTGCCGATCCTGATCGGCGCCTCGCTGATGCTGACGCTGAGCATGGGCCTGCGGCAGTCGCTGGGCATCTTCATGCAGCCTTTGACCCATGATGTCGGCATTTCCGTCTCTGAATTCACACTCGCGATCGCCGTGCAAAACCTTGCCTGGGGCTTCCTCCAGCCGCTCGCGGGCGCGCTGACCGTCCGCTACGGCTTTCGCGCCATCATGCTGGCGGGCGCGCTGCTCTATGTTGCAGGCCTGGCGTTGATGACGGGCGCGCAGGGCATGATCTCGGTGGTGATCGGGGCGGGAGTCCTGATTGGAACCTCCCTTGCCTGCACGGCGGCTGCGATGGCGATGTCGGTCGCGGCCCGGGCGGCGCCCGAGAGCGTGCGCTCGACCGTGCTCGGCATGGTCTCGGCCGCCGGTTCGCTCGGCGCGTTGTTGTCGGCGCCGATCGGACAAGTGCTCGCCGAGGGCTATGGCTGGCGCTTCGGCCTCGGCAGCTTCATCGTGCTTTCGCTGCTGATGCTGCCGGCGGCATGGTTCGCAGGCCGCGTCGACCGCATCCCGCTGCCGAAGACGAGCGGGATCGGCAACGTGTCGGCCGCGACCGCAACGGCCACGGCGTTCGGCAATTCGTCGTTCTCGGTGATGACGGCGGCCTATTTCGTCTGCGGCATGCAGCTCGTCTTCATCACCACGCACCTGCCGTCCTATTTGCAGCTCTGCGGCATGGATCCGATGCTGAGCGCGAAGACGCTGGGCGTGATCGGCGGCTTCAACGTGCTGGGCTCGCTGTTCTTCGGCTGGGCCGGCCAGCGCTGGAACAAGCTGGCGCTGCTCGGCGGCATCTATTTCACGCGTTCGCTGGTGCTGGCGTGGTACTTCATGCTGCCGCCGACGGAAGCCTCGACGCTGGTGTTCGGCGCGCTGATGGGCTTCCTCTGGCTCGGCGTCGGGCCGCTGGTCGCCGGCGCCGTCGCCGAGATGTTCGGCCTGCAATGGCAGGCGATGATTCAGGGTCTCGCCTTCATGAGCCATCAGCTCGGCAGCTTCGTCGGCGCCTATGGCGGCGGGCTGATCTACGACGCGCTCGGCTCGTACAACATGGCCTGGCGGATCGGTGTGGCCGTAGGCCTTGCGGCCGGCATCATCCAGATCGCGTTCGCGCTGATCCGACCGACGCGGCCGCCGGCGCCGGTGCTGCGGACGGCTTAGGGGAAGCGGGGCCGGGAGCGTCCGCTCTGGAAGTTGAAGCGGACGCCGTGTTGCTTGATGAGCCGCCCGTGACCTGAGGCGGAAGCTTCGTTCGTCTCAGCTACCCACTGGCGCATCACGCGAATGACGAGCCGAAGTGACCATCACGGTTGCTACTCCGCCGTTCCAAGCTTCGGCCAAAGCATTCCTGCGGTCTTGCGATAGCTTACATACTCCTCAGCCAAGGGAGATGTCTCGAACGAGCACTCCTCGCGATAGGCGGCGGTCACGTTCATTGCGCTGAACGCGATCAGAAAAACAAGCATGAGAGGGTGCAAAGTTGCAATCGTGAGCCCAAGCCAAAACAGGATGTAGGACGTATAGAACGGATGCCGAATGTAACGATAAGGGCCGGTTCGCACGACCGATTCAGGGAACGCTGGGTCGAACGCGAGCTTCAGGCGCTTTGATCGAGTCGTCTTCGCCGCCCAGAGAAAGAGCGCGATGCTAGCCACCAGGATCGATAGCGCAGCCAAAAGGCTACCGATCGCATGCTTGTCGCGCAGCATCAGATAAATGAAGCCCGCAAGGCCGACATAAGAAGCGAGGATGCCAAGTCGTACCTCGCGCGGTCTCGTCGCCGACGAGAAATGGCCTCTTGCGACCACCACTGCCATTGTCAAATAGCCAAGGAGACCGACAATCAGGACCAATTTGTCCATAGCCTACTCGACTACCCCTCGTAAGCGCAGGGGCCCAAGCATAGTCTCGGGCTCGTTGAGATTCAACAGAAGATTGTGGAATGACAATACGACTACCTTCTCTCAAGCGGCGGGCTTGATGGACAAGTGGCTCTTCACGGGAATGGACCAAATTCATGCAACGATCCCGCTGGAGATATTGAATCCGTCATGGCGCTCTGCGAGGTGGGTCACACTTGCTTCGCTGCCGCATGAGTGCGCTGGTCGTGGCGTGGGTTACGTAATCTTCAGCCCGTGTCCCGGACGCAGCGCAGCGTCGCTTCGATGGTGCGCTGCTGAGCCGGGGTCCATGTCTTCGCGCGTACTGTGTAGCTTTCTGCGTCCCGGTTCTGCGCAGCAACGCTGGCGCGTCGCAGCGCGCCCGGGACACGGGAGAGACCCCGCAAAATAAAAACGGGGCCCCGCAAGGGCCCCGCAAATCTCTTCGACGCTGCGCCGATCCTACTTGATCTTGGCTTCGCGGAATTCGACGTGCTTGCGCGCGACCGGGTCATACTTCTTCTTGACCAGCTTGTCGGTCATGGTGCGCGAATTCTTCTTGGCGACGTAGTAGAAGCCGGTGTCGGCAGAGGACACGAGCTTGACCTTGATGGTGACCGCTTTGGCCATGTTCTGAACCTCAGAAATGAAGGGAATCTGGAGCCGGCCAAACGGCCCGCGTTGGCCGGCAACCTAGCCAGAAACCGCCTGATGTCAAGGTTTCAGGGGCGGGAAACCGCCCGAAACGGGCCCATTACGCCTCGAAGAACCGGTTTTTCGGGCGGGGAAGGCCGAGATTCTCCCTCAAAGTGGCTCCTTCATACTCTTTCCGGAAAATCCCGCGCCGCTGCAGCTCCGGCACCACCTTGTCGACGAAATCGTCGAGGCCGGCAGGGACGAACGGGAACATGATGTTGAAGCCGTCGGAGCCGCGCCCGACCAGCCATTCCTCCATCTGGTCGGCGATGGTCTTGGCGGTGCCGACGAAGGACAGGCCGCCATAGCCGCCGACGCGCTGGGCGAGCTGGCGCACGGTGAGCTTTTCGCGCTTGGCGAGGTCGACCATCCGCTGGCGGCCGCTCTTGCTGGCGTTGGTCTCGGGAATGTCGGGAAGCGGCCCGTCCGGATCGAAACCTGAGGCATCGGTGCCGAGAATGACCGAGAGCGAGGCGATGGCGCTGTCGTAATGCACGCGGCTGTCGAGCAGCGCGCGCTTCTCCCTGGCCTCATCGATGCTGTCGCCGACCACGACGAAGGCGCCGGGCAGGATCTTCAGATGCTCGGGGTCGCGGCCGACCTTCTCCATGCGGCCCTTGATGTCGGCGTAGAGCTTTTGTCCGTCGGCAAGGCTGCCGCCGCCGGCGAACACGGCTTCCGCGGTCTCGGCGGCGAGCTGCCTGCCGTCTTCGGAGGCGCCGGCCTGCACGATCACCGGCCAGCCCTGCACCGGGCGGGCGATGTTGAGCGGCCCGCGCACCTTCAGATATTTGCCGTTGTGGTCGAGCGTGTGCATCTTCGCGGGATCGAAAAACAGGCCGCTCTCGACATCGCGCACGAAGGCGTCGTCGGCGAAGGAATCCCAGAGGCCGGTGACGACGTCGTAGAACTCGCGGGCGCGCTTGTAGCGTTCGGCGTGCTCCATGTGATCGTCGCGGCCGAAGTTCAGCGCCGCGTCCGGATTCGACGTGGTGACGATATTCCAGCCGGCACGACCGCCGCTGAGATGGTCGAGCGAGGCGAAGCGCCGCGCGACGTGATAGGGCTCATCGAACGTGGTCGAGCCCGTGGCGATCAGGCCGATCCGTTCGGTGACGGCCGAGAGCGCCGAGAGCAGCGTGAAAGGTTCGAACGACGTCACCGTGTGGCTGCGCTTGAGCGCATTGATCGGCATGTTCAGCACGGCGAGGTGATCGGCCATGAAGAAGGCGTCGAACTTGCCGGCCTCGAGCTTTCGGATCAGCGTCTTGATGTGGCTGAAGTTGAAATTGGCATCCGGCCAGGCCCCGGGATAGCGCCAGGCGCCGGTGTGGATGCTGATCGGGCGCATGAACGCGCCAAGCTTGAGTTGCCGTTGTGCCATCGCCCGGTGTCCTTCTTTATTGTCGTCCGGAAAGACATAGGCACGAGTGGGAACTCCGCTATTGGCAGCGGCTGGAAGAATCTTTTATTTTTCGCTGTCAGCTCAGCACATTCCCGTCATTCCGGGGCGCGCATGGCGCGAGCCCGGAATCCATCCCTCGGCAATCTCTGCGGCCTGATGGATTCCCAGAGGCACAATCGCATATTGCGCAAGGTTCGAATCCGGCCAACTGGAGAAATACCTGCTATCGTGCTGCGCACCATGCAAGCTCACATTTGGATAACGACAACCGGTGGTCCTCATCTTCTGATTGCCGATGAGCAACTCCGGCATTGGCGAGGTATAGAGGGCCGGAGCGATCGCAAAGGTCCGGCGGACGAAAGTGACTATGCCCGTGCGTGCAGAGTTACGACTTGGCTGGGATCAGTTGCCTGCAACCAGGGCAGCGCTATCGTGTTATCTGGAGATGTCGGCGACATAGCATGGTATTCCAGCGGCCAGTGTGATGGAGACTTTCTCGTGCAATGGTTGGGGGTAGACGACGAACGACTTGTCGAGCCTGCATTGCACTCACCACAATTCCGGGATCGTCTCGCGGGTCCAAGCGCAGAGCGCCTTAAGTTCGAGACCGGTGCGTCCGGTACGATGTGGCTTATCGATGCATCGGATCGAGGCTGCGATCTTCGCAGCAATCACCAAGTTTTGGCGTTGCGGCCAGGTAGCTATCTCGCGAGGGCCGCTCACTACTCCTCTACCGGGCTGTCGATCGTTGTTCGCGAAATTTGCTGGATCGGTCCGCTTTCCAACAAAGTCGGCTAAGCGGCGACAACGGAAGTGGTGATCTCGCTGTTCCAACGCTGGTTGTCACGCCGGACCCGCCCTTTCGTCGGCAGCAGAGAAGTCGGAATTCATAGGGCCGCAGACACCGCCGAGCCATGGATTCCGGGTTCGCGCCAAGGCGCGCGCCCCGGAATGACAACCTAACTCAAAATATCCTTCTGCATCTTGCCGCCGTAGAAATGGAAGAACGGCACCGGCGCATCGTGACGGAGCGGGCCGGTGGCAAGGCGCGAGTCGAGCTCGTTGAGCACGTTGCGCGTCATCGGATGCAGATTGGCGAGCGGCTTCGAGCCGAGCTCGACCCAGACCAGCTCGACCAGCTCGGCGTCGGCATGGATCACGCCGTCGACGCGGTGGGCGATCGCGGAGGCATCCGCGGTGAAGAAGCGCGTGTCGAAGCGCTTGACGCGGCCGGGCGGGGTGATGGCGCGTGCGATCAGGAACAGGCTGGACGGGTCGGGCAGCAGGCCTGCATCGGCGAACGGCTTCCAGGCGCCCTCGAGCTTGGCCAACTTGCCCTCGGCCTTGCGGCCGAGACAAAGGCCGGTCTCCTCGCAGGCTTCGCGGATCGCGGCAATGGCGAGCGATTTCGCGCGTGAGGCCGGAGTCTTAGGGCTGCCCTTGGCGAGATTGGCTTCCAGCTCGGCGGTGATCGGCGCCGCACAGGGCACGCGATAGTCGGCCTTGTCGACGCGCCCGCCGGGGAAGACGAACTTGCCGGGCATGAACACAACCTTGTCGTGGCGCTTGCCGACCAGCACTTTCGGAATGGCACCGCTGCGATCGACCAGGATCAGGGTCGCCGCATCCCTCGGGCGGAAATAGGGATGATGGTCGGCTTCCTTCTCCTCGTGAACCTTCGCCTTCTCCCCGACTTGGGCCGTATCCGTCATGTCCTCACCCAGACTGTTCGTGCTTATTTTGCCTACACGGGCGGAATACCACCCGGAGGGTTCTCGTCAAACCCGTGCATGCGCAGAGCCCATTGCAAGCCGACCACAGCTCCCTTCACGGGCTGCAGCAGCGCGAGCGAGGCGACGAAGGTGAAGGGCAGATAGGCCGCGAAGCTGAGCCAGGCCGGCGTCGCGTAATTGGTCTCGATCCAGAGGATGGTGGGCACCACGATGTGGCCGACGATGACGATGACGAGATAGGCGGGCAGATCGTCGGCGCGATGCGGCGTGAAATCGAGGTCGCATCTGGCGCAATGATCCTCCGTCTTCAGGAAGGCGCGGAACAGTTTTCCCTCGCCGCAGCGCGGGCAGCGGCCGCGAAAGCCACGCTTCATGGCGGTCCAGAGGTTGCGCTTCTCGACGAGACCCGTCTCGCGCGTCCAGATCTTTGGCGCCGTGCTCATCGTCACCATGCTTTGCCCTTCTGTCCCTTGCCTTTGCCCTTGTTCTTCTTTCCCTTGCCGGACTTCTGCGTTGCCGGCTTGTGTTTTTTCTCCGGACTGCGCCCGGGATGCGCCTTGAACGAGGGGCGGCGTTGCGGGCCGGACGGCCTGCGGTTGCGTGGCGCGCTCTCACTGGCCGATGACAGCAGCTCGAACCGCAACGCGCCCGCAATCGGAGCTGCTTCTATCAGACGGACATCGACCACGTCGCCAAGCTGATACATGGTGCCGCTACGCGTGCCGACCAGCGCGTGCCGGCTCTCGTCATAGTTGAAATATTCCGTGCCGAGGGATCGGATCGGGATCAATCCGTCGGCGCCGGTCTCGCTCAGCTTGACGAACAGGCCGGCGCGCGTGACGCCCGAGACGCGGCCCTGGAAGCTTGCGCCGATACGGTCGGCGAGGTGATGGGCGATCAGGCGGTCCACGGTCTCGCGCTCGGCCTTCATCGCGCGCCGCTCGGTCAGCGAAATATGCGCGGCGACTTCGCCGAGAGATTCCGGCGTCTCGCTGTCGGGCAGGGCGCCCTCGCCGAGACCGAGCGCACGCACCAGCGCGCGGTGCACGACGAGGTCGGCGTAGCGGCGGATCGGCGAGGTGAAATGCGCGTAGCGGCGCAGGTTCAGACCGAAGTGCCCGTAATTCTCGGAGGAGTACTCCGCCTGCGCCTGCGCGCGCAGCACCACCTCGCTGACCAGCGGGTAATAGTCGTGGCCTTCGAGCTGGGCCAGCACACGGTTGAACAGGGTGGGGCGCAGCGCGCCAGATTTGGCGAAGGGGACGTCGAGCGTCTCCAGGAATTCCGAGAGCGCGTGGACCTTTTCCAGCGTCGGCTCGTCATGCACGCGGTAGATCAGCGGCAGCGATTTCTTCTCCAGCATCTCCGCCGCGGCGACGTTGGCGAGGATCATGAACTCCTCGATCAGCTTGTGCGCATCGAGCCTTTCGGGCACGACGACGCGGTCGACGGTGCCGTCGCTCTTCAGCAGGATCTTGCGCTCGGGCAGATCCAGATTGAGCGGATCGCGCTCGTCGCGCGCGCGCTTGGCACAGGCATAGGCGGCATAGAGCGGTTTGAGGATCGGGTCGAGCAGGGGGCCGGTGGTGTCATCGGGCCTTCCGTCGATCGCGGCCTGCGCCTGCGCGTAGCTCAGCTTGGCGGCAGAGCGCATCAGGATGCGGTGGAACCTATGCGAGCGCTTGCGGCCGTCCGGGCCGAGCACCATGCGTACCGCGAGCGCGCCGCGCGGCTCGCCCGGCACCAGCGAGCAGAGATTGTTGGAGATGCGCTCGGGCAGCATCGGCACGACGCGGTCGGGGAAATAGACCGAGTTGCCGCGGTCGAGCGCGTCGCGGTCGAGTGCGGTGCCCGGCCGCACGTAGAAGCTGACATCGGCAATGGCGACGTTGACGATGAAGCCGCCCTTGTTGTTGGGATCGTCATCGGCTTGCGCATGCACCGCGTCGTCATGATCCTTGGCATCCGGCGGATCGATGGTGACGAGCGGCACGTCGCGCCAGTCTTCGCGTCCTTTGAGATTAGCGGGCTCTGCGGCTTCCGCCTCGCGCTCGGCAGCGGACGAGAATTGCAGCGGAATATCGTGGGCGTAGATCGCGATCAGGCTGATCGCCTTCTCCGACTTGACCGAGCCGAGCTTCTCCTTGACGCGGCCTGACGCGAGGCCAAAGCCGCGCGAGCGGACGATGTCGACGCTGACGAGGTCCCCGTCCTGCGCGCCTTGTGTGTCGGTCCTGGCGATGTTCAGCTCGCGGTCGGCGAACTTCTTGTCGACGGGAACGAGCCGTCCGCCGCCTTCAGGAAGCTCGCGGAAGACGCCGAGGATGCGACTCTTGGCCTTGTCGAGCACCTTGATGATGCGGCCGCGCCAGGCGGGGCCTTCGTCCTCGCCGGTCGGCTCGACGCGCAGCAGCGCGCGGTCGCCGACGCCGGCGGCGGTGCCGGGCCTGGGCCGGCGCGGCATCTCCACGAGAATTTTTGGAGGTTCGCCGCTCTCGACCTCATCCCATTCGGCTGGGGAGGCGATCAACTCGCCGTCGGAGTCGCGCCCCGTGATGTCGGCGAGCAATGTGGGCGGAAGAGCGTCCGGCTCCGAGACCTTGTGGCGCTTCTTCTTGATGATCCCGTCATCGGCAAGCTCGCGCAGCATGCGCTTGAGCTCGACGCGATCGGCGTTCTTCAGGCCGAACTCGCGCGCAATTTCGCGGGTGCCGACGTTTCCTTGATTTGCCTTGATGAAGGCGACGATGGCTGCCCTGTCGGGAAAGCCACGGTCATTCTTGCGTTTCACTTAACCTCTAATTCTTGCCGGCACTCTTCTTGGCCGGAGCCTTGGCGGCGCCACTTGACTTGATCGCCGACGTCTTGGCCGTCGACGCCACGCCTGCGCGGGCCTTGCTGGTGGATTCGGATTTGGTTTTGGCGGCCTTCTTCGCGGCCGGTTTCTTGGGCTTTGGCGGGGCGTCCTCGCCGTCCGCGGCTTTCTCCGCTGCTTTCTTGGCCTTGGCCGGCTTTGCCGCCTTCTTGGCCTTGGTCTTGCCGCCGCCCTTCACACCCCCTTTGGCCGCGCGCTCGTCGATCAGCGCGATCGCCTGCGGCAGCGTGACGGTGTCCTTTTCGAACTCGGCGGGAATCGTCGCGTTGACGCCACCGGCGGTGACATAGGCGCCGTAGCGGCCGCTCTTCACGGTGACGGTGCCGAGGGTGGGATGATCGCCGAGCGCCTTGCCGGGATCCGCGCCGAAGCGGCGGCTCGGGCCCTTGGCGACCTTTTCCGCGATCAGCGTCACCGCGCGGTTGAGGCCGATGTCGAACACCTCGTCGCCGGCCTCCAGGCTGGCATAGGTCTTCTCGTGCTTGACGAACGGCCCAAAGCGGCCGAGGCCGGCGGTGATCGGCTGACCGGTCTCCGGATGCTTGCCGATCTCGCGCGGCAGCGACAGCAGCTTCAGCGCAAGCTCGAGGTCGACATCGCTCGGAGAGGTGCCCTTCGGGATGCCGGCGCGCTTCGGCTTCTCGCCTTCCGCATAGTCCTTCTGCTCGCCGAGCTGGATGTAGGGCCCGAACCGGCCGGCTTTGACCCAGACGTCACGGCCCGTGTCGGGATCCTGGCCGAGCGAGCGGTCGGCGGTGGTCTCGCTGTCGGCGGCAAGCTGGCGGGTGTAGCGGCATTCCGGATAGTTCGAGCAGCCGACGAAGGCGCCGAACTTGCCGGCCTTGAGATTCAATCGGCCGGTGCCGCAGCTCGGGCACTGCCTGATGTCGCCGCCGTCCGTGCGGGGCGGATAGATGTGCTGTCCCAGCATATCGTCGAGCACATCGAGCACCTGCGCGACGCGCAGATCCTTGATGTCGTCGACGGCGCCGATGAAGCCGGTCCAGAAATCCTTCAGCACCTGCTGCCAGGAGATCTCGTTGTTGGAGATGCGGTCGAGCTGCTCTTCCAGATTGGCGGTGAAGTCGTATTCGACATAGCGGCTGAAGAAGCTCTCCAGAAACGCGATCACGACGCGGCCCTTGTCCTCGCCGTGCAGGCGCTTCTTCTCCAGCTTGACGTAGCCGCGGTCCTTCAGGACCTGGAGGATCGAGGCATAGGTCGAGGGCCGGCCGATGCCGAGCTCTTCCATGCGCTTGACCAGCGAGGCCTCCGAGAAGCGCGGCGGCGGCTCGGTGAAGTGCTGGGTGACGGAAAGGCTCTGCCGCTTCAGGGCGTCGGTCGGGCTCATCGCGGGCAGGCGGCGCGAATCCTCGTCCTCCTCGTCGTCGCGGCCTTCCTGGTAGAGCGTCAGAAAACCGTCGAACTTGACGACCTGGCCGGTGGCGCGCAGCTCCAGCGTACGGCCGCCGGCCTTCGCCGTGATGTCGACGGTGGTGCGCTCGAGCTCGGCCGATTCCATCTGGCTCGCGATGGTCCGCTTCCAGATCAGCTCATAAAGTCGCGCCTGGTCGGCATCGAGCTTGCGGCTCATGCTGTCGGGACGGCGGGACATGTCGGTCGGGCGGATTGCTTCGTGCGCTTCCTGGGCGTTTTTGGCCTTGGCCTGGTACTGGCGCGGGGCATCAGGCACATAGGCGTTGCCGTAATCCTCGCCGATCACCTTGCGCGCCTGGGTGATCGCCTCGGGCGCAATCTGCACGCCGTCGGTACGCATATAAGTAATGAGTCCGGTGGTCTCGCCGCCGATGTCGATGCCTTCATAGAGGCGCTGGGCGATGCGCATCGTGTGCGCCGGCGCAAAGCCGTATTTGCGGCTGGCTTCCTGCTGCAGCGTCGAGGTGGTGAAGGGGGCCTGCGGATTGCGCCGGGCCGGCTTCGCGTCGACCGCGGTGACGATGTAGCTCGCCGCTTCCAGCGCCTTCTTGAAGTCTTCGGCTTCCGCGCCGGTGCCGATGTCGAGGCGCTGGATCTTCTTGCCGTCGGCGCCGACGAGGCGGGCCTCGAAGGCGTCGCCGCGCGGGGTGAGCAGCGTTGCGATCAGCGACCAGTATTCACGGGCGACGAACTTCTCGATCTCGAGCTCGCGGTCGCAGACGAGGCGCAGCGCCACCGACTGCACGCGGCCGGCCGAGCGGGCGCCCGGCAGCTTGCGCCACAGCACGGGCGAGAGGGTAAAGCCGACAAGGTAATCGAGGGCGCGGCGCGCCATATAGGCGTCGACCAGCGCGCCGTCGATCTGGCGCGGATGCTTCATGGCGTCCGAGACCGCCTGCTTGGTGATGGCGTTGAACACCACCCGCTCGATCTTCTGGTCCTTGAGCGCGCGCTTTTCCTTCAGCACCTCCAGCACGTGCCAGGAGATCGCCTCGCCCTCGCGATCAGGGTCGGTGGCGAGAATCAGGCGGTCGGCGCCCTTCAGGGACCTGGCGATGTCGTTGAGCCGGCCGGCCGCCTTGGGGTCGATCTCCCAGATCATCTTGAAATTGGCGTCCGGATCGACGGAGCCGTTCTTCGCGGGCAGGTCGCGGACATGGCCGAACGAGGCCAGAACCTCATAGGACGAGCCCAAATATTTGTTGATCGTCTTGGCTTTCGCCGGCGACTCCACAATGACGATATTCATGTAGTTCCAGTAACTTACGGGAAAATTTGGGACCGAAAACGAAAGGACTCGGGTCGGCCGTTTCGTCTCGAACATGGGTGGTGAGGCCCTCGCTGTCAAATCGAGGGCTGTTGAAAGCCGCCCGGATGGGAAAAATTTCATATCGAGAAAGTTGCAAAGTACCACCTTGGAGTTGCGGCCGATGTCGGCGTAATGTTTCTGCCGGGTATGGATTCGGGTGGGGTCTGGTGGCTAGGCCAGGAAAGAAACGAGCGCGCGCCGCTATCGGCGCGCCGGAGGGCCGGCGTCACGAGGAACCGGGCGAGGGCGGCGCGGACGAGGCGGTGGCCTTCATCGCCGAGCAGGCCGGCGCATTGCGCAAGCTTGCCGGGCGTCACAAGCTCGGCGTGCTGCATTATCTGTTGGGCATGACCAAGCTGGAAGCCGACGAGCGTCTGCGGCTGCGGAGTAAGCGCAAGCTGTCGTGAGGGACATGCTCCAGAACGGCCGTCATTCCACGCGAAAGCGGGGCAATCCAGTACGCCGCAGCCTATCGGGGAAACATCGCCGTCTCTGGAATACTGGATCGCCCGCCCCAGTGCGCAAGTGCGCACAAGGCGGGCAATGACAGCGAACGTGTGGTGATGGCCCGCCACAGAATGGCTCGCGCGATGACTATCTCGCCGACCGTCGTCGCGGCGCTGGCCGCGGCTTCAACATGGTATCCGCGGGGCTGAGCAGCCGTCCGTCCTCCGCCCGCATCTCCAGCTTTTTCACCGGGCGGCCCTTCTCGCGATCGACAAGGATGGTTGCGATCTCTTCGGGGCGCTCGTCGAACTCCTCGCTCCATTGCCGCAGCGCAACCAGGATCGGGAAGGTGCCCCGGCCCTTCGGCGTCAGCACATATTCATGATAGGCGCTGCCGTCGGAGGCGGGGGCGGTTTCCAGAATGCCGTGGTCGACCAGCGATCGCAGCCGCGCCGCCAGGATGTTCTTGGCCATGCCGAGCTTGTTCTGAAACTCGCCGAAGCGGCCGACGCCGAACAGCGCCTCGCGGATGATCAAGAGCGACCACCAGTCGCCGAGCGCATCCAGCGACCGCGCGATCGGGCAGGCATCGCCGGCAAAGCTCGTCCGTTTCACCATCCTCGTTCCGTCCTGTCGCGTTCGCACGGCGGCTGCCGCCGATCACGCGCTTGTGTGGTTGCATCATAAAACCGAATGGCCTAGATGGCAACATAGTTTCATAATGCAACTACTGGAGGCGAGCGTGAGACTGAAGGACAAGACGGCCCTGATCACCGGCGGCAACAGCGGCATCGGGCTTGCGACGGCAAAACTGTTCGTGGCCGAGGGCGCCAAGGTGGTGATCACCGGGCGCAACAAGGAGACGCTGGCCGCGGCCGCCAAGGAACTTGGAACGAATGCGCTCGCGCTGCCAGCCGACGCCACTGACATCGCGGCGACGGAAGCGGCGATCAAGCAGGGCGCAGAGAAGTTCGGCAAGTTCGACATCGTGTTTGCCAATGCCGGCATCGCCGGCGGCACGCCGCTGGGCTCAGCGACGCTGGAGACGTTCGAGAAGGTGATCAGCACCAATCTGACCGGCGTGTTCTTCACCGTTCAATCCGCGTTGCCCTATCTCAAGGACAATTCCTCGATCATCCTCAACGGCTCGGTGATCTCGGTGCTCGGCATTCCCGGCTATTCGGCCTATGGCGCGGCGAAGGCCGGCGTGCGGGCAATGGCGCGGATCATGGCCTCGGAACTGTCGCCGCGCGGCATCCGCGTCAACGTGGTGGCGCCCGGTGCGATCCGCACCCCGATCTGGGGGCCTGCAACCGCCACGCCGGAAGCCGAGAAGGCGTTCGAGAAGTGGATCGGGCTGATGACGCCGCTCGGCCGCCTCGGTGAAACGGATCACGTTGCGAAGACCGTGCTGTTCCTCGCCTCCGATGATTCCGCGCATGTGCAGGGCCAGGAAATCTTCGTCGATGGCGGCGCGGTGGCCTCCCCGAGCGGTGCGCCGATCTATCGCGGCTGATCAAATCAAGAGCAAATTGGATCGGCCGGGCAGGTTGTGCCGGCCGGTTCCTGCCTATCCTGGATGCATTCGCAAAATACCCGCTTTGGACGTTGAACCTTCGCGCAAGCTGCAAAGACCCTTTTACGGGCAAGGGTCAGACTCATCATTTAAGGGGTCCATCATGCTGAAGGCAGCCCGTATTTTCTTGTCGATTTCATCACCGCGCGTTTTCACTGAAAAATCCGCCATACCGGACAGGCGTTCCGACCTCTCCCAGTTCGTCGTCATCGCCTTGTTCTCGGGAATCGGGCTGTTCGTCTCGCTCGTTGCCGTGATCCTGGGCATGCAGGGCGTCTGGTTCTAATCTAAAGCAGCGACACCAACCCGCCGCCGTGACGCTCGAGCTTTCCGGCAAGCTCGAGCTCCAGGAGCACGGTGCGCACGATCGCGGGCGAGGCGCCGGACATCCGGACGAGGTCGTCGATCGAGATCGGGGCGGGGCCGAGCAGGCCGGTGATCTGATCGCGGTCGTGCCCTTGCGGATCGCTCTCGAACGGCTCGCTGTCGGGCTCGCTCGCCGGATGCATCAGCGGCCGCTCCATGATCGGTGCGACGGTGTTGATGATGTCGGCAGCTTCCGTGACGAGAGTCGCACCCTGCTTGATCAGGTCGTTGGCGCCGGCGGCGCGCGGATCGAGCGGCGAGCCCGGCACCGCGAACACTTCGCGGCCCTGTTCGGCCGCCATGCGCGCGGTGATCAGCGAGCCGGAGCGGTGCGCCGCCTCCACGATGACCACGCCGAGCGCGGCGCCCGAGATCAGCCGGTTGCGGCGGGGAAAGTCGCGGGCGCGCGGCTCGTGGCCGAGCGGCATCTCGGAGATCGCGGCACCCTCGTGGTCGAGGATCGAGGCCAGCAGGTCGCCATGTTCGGGCGGATAGATGCGGTCATGGCCGCCGGCGAGCACCGCGATGGTGCCGCCCTCGATGCTGGCGCGATGCGCGGCCTGATCGACGCCGCGCGCGAGCCCCGAGATGACCACGAAGCCGGCTTCGCCAAGCTCACGCGCCAGCAGGCCGGCGAACTTCAGCCCGGCGCCGGAGGCGTTGCGCGAGCCGACGATCGCAATCATCGGCCGCATCAAGGCTCTGGTGTCGCCGCGCACGGCGAGCAGCGGCGGTGCGTCGTCGATCATCGCCAGCCGTGCCGGATAGCCGACCTCGCCGGGCGCGAGCCAGGCGATGCCGAATTTGCTGCTTGCCGCGAGCTCAGCCTTCGCCTCCTCAGCGCTGCAGATCCGCCCCGATCGCTGCGCACCACCGCGGCGCGCGAGGTCAGGCAACCGCTCCAGCGCGGCGTGCGGGCTGCCGAAATGATCGACCAGCGACCGGAAGGTGCGCGGCCCGACATTGTCGGAGCGGATCAGCCGCAGCCGATCGATCCGCTCTAGCTCGGTCAGTTCCACGCTCGGATTGATGGCGTCCACGGCGTCTCCTTGCGGCGGCAGCATGGAACAACCTGAGGGCGTTGCGCAACAGGGACGTGCGCTTGCGCGACCTTGCCCCGATGCTAAAAGCGTCTCAATAAGAAGGGTTTTGCCATGATCTCACTCGCCGACCTCCAGCGCCGCATCGAAGCCGGCGAGTTGTCGCCCGATGCCGCCATCGCCCAGTCGCATGCGGCGATCGAGGCGAAGGAGAAGGACGTCCACGCCTTCGTCCGCCACGACAGGACCGCGAAGGCGCAAGCCTCGGGCCCGCTGCGCGGCATTGCGGTCGGCATCAAGGACATCATCGACACCGCCAATATGCCGACCGAGATGGGCTCGGGGATCTATCGCGGCTGGCAGCCGCGCAGCGATGCACCCGTGGTGATGATGCTGAAGCGGGCAGGGGCCACGATCATCGGCAAGACCACCACGACCGCGTTCGCTTCGCGAGATCCGACCCCGACGCTCAACCCGCATAACACAGGCCATTCGCCGGGCGGATCGTCCGCGGGCTCGGCGGCCGCCGTCGGCGCCGGCATGATCCCGCTGGCGCTGGGCACCCAGACCGGCGGCTCGGTGATCCGGCCCGCCGCCTATTGCGGGACCGCTGCGATCAAGCCATCGTTCCGGATGCTGCCCACGGTCGGCGTCAAATGTTATTCGTGGGCGCTCGACACGGTCGGCCTGTTCGGCGCGCGGGCGGAGGATCTCGCGCGTGGTCTGCTGGCGATGACCGGGCGTACCGAGTTCTCAGGCATCACCCCGGCGAAGTCGCCGCGCATCGGAGTCGTGAGGCAGGAGTTCGCGGGCGCCGTGGAGCCTGCAGCCGAAGAGGGCCTGCGAGCTGCCGTCAAGGCGGCGGAGCACGCCGGTGCCAGCGTGCACGCCATCGATCTGCCCGAGGCGGTGCAGGAGGCCTGGCGCATCCACCCGATCGTCCAGGACTTCGAGGCGCATCGCGCGCTGGCCTGGGAGTTTTCGGAGCGTCACGACGAGATCGCGCCGATGCTGCGGGCAAGCCTCGATGCGACCGTCCATCTGACGCCGAAGGAGTATGACGAGGCGCGCCGGATCAGCCGTCGCGGCCGTCGCGAGCTCGGCGAATTGTTCGAGGGCCTCGACGTGCTCCTGACCTATTCGGCGCCGGGCACGGCGCCGGCCAAGGAGCTCGCGACGACGGGCGATCCCCGCTATAACCGGCTCTGGACGCTGATGGGCAATCCTTGCGTCAACGTGCCGCTGCTGAAGATGGGCGGCCTGCCGATCGGCGTGCAGGTGATCGCACGCTTCGGCAACGACGCGTACGCGCTCGCGACGGCGTGGTTTCTGGAAGAAGCGCTGGCGAAATCAGGCTAGCGCGGGTTCGGAACCAACAAGGACCTGTGCAGGCGCAAAGAGCGGTGCACCTGCTTTTGCATCTTGCCCGAGCCAGCGCTCGGCCGCTGCGCGACCGCTCCGGTGCAAGAGGCGAATGAAGCCGCGGCCGAGATCGGTCGATGAGCGCTGCGCGAGGCCGTCAACGGAGTCTTCCGCCGCGATCCTGGTGATCCGCAGCGAAGGTGCCGCGTGCGACTGCGCCCATGCGATCGCCGCAACCTCGGCATTGAGCGCCGCGTTGGCCGCGATCTGGTCGAGACGGCGGTCGATCGCGGCGAGGGTGATCGGCACATAGCTATCGCGCGCCGGCGTGACCTGGATGAGCAGCACGTCGGAGGTCGTCGTGTCCTGCGTCAGCCGCAGCAGCGGCGGGTTGCCGCCAAGGCCGCCATCCCAATAGGCCTCGCCGTCGATCTCGACGGCACAGTGAACGAGCGGCGGACAGGTCGACGCAAGCGCGACATCGGCGGTGATGGCGTCATTGCGGAAGATCTGCTGCCGCCCGTCGCGGATCCGTGTCGCCGCGATCAGAAGTTTCGGGCATCTCGCGTCGTGCAGGGCGGAAAAGTCGATGTCGCGCGACAGCGCCTGCCGCAGCGGATCGAGATCGAACGGATCGAACTGGCCGGAGCGCAGCGTCGGACCGAATGCGACCGAACTGCCCGCCGGCGAAAAGCCGCCGACCAGCATCAGCGAGCGGAACGAGGCCTCGTGCATCAGGCGGAGCCAGAACCGGCTCAGCCGGGCCCGGGCAGCTTCGCGGCCGCCCTCCGCGAGGCCGGAGGCGAGCAGGAGCGCATTGATGGCGCCGGCACTGGCGCCGCTAACGGTGTCGATCTCGATCGGCTCCTCCAGCAGCCGCTCCAGCACACCCCAAGTGAAGGCGGCAAAGGTGCCGCCGCCCTGCAGCGCCAGCGACAATTTTCGCGGAGGCCATTGGTCGGGGCGCGCCTGCATGGGCCCAACAGCCGTGCTGGTGGCTGCGACTTCGGTGCGTGCCGGAACTTGCACAATCCAGTCAGGCCGTGGTGGTGGCGGCGCAACGGTGACTGGCGCTGGAGCAGCGGAACGCGAGGCGGCATCGGACCAGATGTCCGTCGTCGAGAGCAGCCGGCTTGCCGCGGTGCGGGCAGCACCCTGCGAACCAACCTCGTCATGCGCACCGACCATCTTCTTGCTCATTCTGAGCACCGCTAACGCCATTGCCGCTGTCAGGATGACAGGCATGGAACCTGTTCGCTACTATGGCCGCGGGTCGGCCGACACTTGCGAACAGAATTCGACATATAATGCAGACGAGGTGCTTCGGTATCCGTAGATATTCGGCTTTAGATTCCTGTTTTGACGCGTTTTCCTGGCGCGAACCGGTATCCATCTCGCTCGAAAACGGTCTACGCCTTTTCGCCGATCCGGCTTTCCTCGCCGGCTTGCAGCCGCTTGATGTTCTCGCGATGCGCGTAGAACAGCAGAAGCGTCAGCACCACTGTTAGCCCAGACAATGCAGGATGGCCGAACCACCACAGGAAGATCGGCGTGATGAACGAGGCCACCAGCGCCGAGAGCGAGGAATAGCGGGTGGTGAAGGCGGTCGCTAACCAGAGCAGGCAGAACACCACTGCGCCGGGCCAGAACAGGCCGAGCAGGACGCCGATATAGACGGCGACGCCCTTGCCGCCTCTGAACTTGAGCCAGACCGGGAAGAGATGGCCGAGGAAGGCGCCGAGGCCTGCCACTATGGCGGCATTGGGGCCTGCAATATAGCCGGCGATCACCACGGCCACGGTGCCCTTGAGTGCATCGAACAGCAGGGTGCCTGCGGCAAGGCTCTTGCGTCCGGTGCGCAGCACGTTGGTGGCGCCGATGCTGCCGGAGCCGATCGAGCGGATATCCTGCGTGCCGGCGAGCCTGGTCAGAACCAGTCCGAACGGAATCGAGCCGAGGAGATAGCCGATGACGAAGGCCACCGGCAAAAATGCTTCAAGCTCCATGGCGGCATCTCCGAAGGCTGGATCTCAATGTCGCGGGATCTCGCATGTCAGACATGCTCGTACACCGTCCGGCCGCCGACAATGGTGCGCACCACGCGGCCTGTAAAGCGGGCCTCGTCGAACGGGGTGTTCTTGCAGGGCGATTTGAGGTCGGCGGGATCGACCACCCAGGGCACATCCGGATCGATCACGATGACGTCGGCCGGGCTGCCTGCGCGCAGGGTTCCGCCTGCCAGCCCGAGCAGCTCGGCCGGTCGGGTCGACATCGCCCGGACCAGCGTCTTCAGTTCCATCTCGCCATTGTGCACGAGGCGCAGGCCGGCGGGCAGCATGGTTTCCAGACCGACGGCGCCACTCGCCGCTTCCGCGAACGGCAGGCGCTTGACCTCGACGTCCTGCGGATTGTGGTCGGACATGATGACATCGAGCAGACCGGAGGCCACCGCCGCCACCAGCGCGCGGCGGTCGCTCTCGGTGCGCAGCGGCGGCGACAGTTTCAGGAAAGTCCGGTAAGGGCCGATGTCATTCTCGTTCAAGGCAAGATGGTTGATCGAGACCGAGGCGCTGACGGCGAGCCCGGCATCGCGGGCACGCTGGAGGATATCGAGCGAGTCGATGCAGGACAGCGAGGCCGCGTGATAGCGGCCGCCGGTCAGCGCCACGAGGCGCATGTCGCGTTCCAGGATCACCGCCTCGGCGGCATTCGGGATGCCCATCAGGCCGAGCCGCGAGGCGAACTCGCCCTCGTTCATCACGCCCTCGCCGACGAGATCGGGATCCTCGGCGTAGTGTACGATCAGCGCGTCGAAATCGCGCGCGTAGGTCAGCGCACGTCGCATCACCTGCGCATTGGTCACGCTTCTGACGCCGTCGCTGAAAGCAACGGCGCCTGCGGCCTTCAACAGGCCGAACTCGGTCATCTCCTGGCCGTGCATGCCTTTGGTGAGCGCCGCCATCGGCTGGATGTTGACGATCGCGGTGTCGCGGGCGCGGCGCATCACGAAGTCGACGGTCGCCGAGTTATCGATAACCGGAGACGTATCGGGCTGGCAGATGATGGTGGTGATGCCGCCGGTCGCGGCGGCCTGGCTCGCAGAGGCAAAGGTCTCGCGATGGCTGAAGCCGGGCTCGCCGACGAAGGCGCGCATGTCGATCAGGCCCGGCGCGACGATCTTGCCGACGCAGTTGACGATGTCGGTGCCTTCGGGGACGCCGGCAGCGCCGATGCCGCGGCGGGTCTCGCGGATGGTGCCGTCTGCGATGAGGACGTCGCCGACACCGTCGAAATCCCTGGAGGGATCGACCACGCGGGCGTTGGCGAGCAGGATGGGGCGGCGATCGATCAACATCGGCATCACGCGTTCGGCAGGTTACGGGCGAGCGCTTCGAGCACCGCCATGCGCACGGCGACACCCATTTCCACCTGTTCGCGGATTAGGGATTGCGCGCCGTCGGCCACGATCGAGTCGATCTCCACGCCGCGGTTCATGGGGCCGGGATGCATCACCAGTGCGTCCGGCTTGGCGTAGGCGAGTTTCTTCTGGTCGAGCCCGAAATAGTGGAAATACTCGGAAGATGACGGCACGAAGGAGCCGTTCATGCGCTCGCGCTGGAGCCGCAGCATCATGACGATGTCCGCGCCGTTCAATCCCTCGCGCATGTCGCGCGCGACCTCGACGCCCATCCGCTCGATGCCCGATGGCAACAACGTGGTGGGGCCGACCACGCGGACGCGGGCGCCCATCGTGTTGAGCAGGATGATATTGGAGCGGGCGACGCGCGAATGCAGCACGTCGCCGCAGATCGCGACCACGAGCCCTTCGATCCGGCCCTTGTTGCGGCGGATGGTGAGCGCGTCGAGCAGGGCCTGGGTCGGATGCTCGTGCGCGCCGTCGCCGGCATTGATCACGGAACCGTCAACCTTGCGCGCCAGCAGTTCCACCGCGCCGGAGGCGTGATGGCGCATCACTAGGATGTCCGGATGCATCGCGTTCAGCGTCATCGCGGTGTCGATCAGCGTCTCGCCCTTCTTCATGGATGACGAGGACACCGACATGTTCATGACGTCGGCGCCCAGCCGTTTGCCGGCGAGCTCGAACGAGGATTGGGTCCGGGTGGAGGCCTCGAAGAACAGGTTCACCTGCGTCCGTCCCCGCAGGACGGTGCGCTTCTTGTCAACCTGGCGGTTGAGCTCGACATATTCTTCGGACAGGTCGAGGAGGCCGGTGATATCGGCCGCGGAAAGGCCCTCGATGCCCAGCAAATGCCGGTGGCCGAGGACAAAGGTCGATTTCGATGTCATTAAAACGAGAGCTATAGGCGGGGATGGCGGGGGGAGCAAGGGGCAATGCCGGGGCAGGGAGTTATCCCCTGATGTGTAACCCACACAGTCATTCCGGGATGGCGCGCAAGCGCCAGCCCCGGAATCTCGAGATTCTCAGGTGGGAAAAGGGCGCACCGGAGTTCGATGCTCCAGGACGCGCTTCGCGGTCCTGTCGCATCGCCCCGGAATGACGCCGAAGGACGTGGAAGCATCTTGAAAACAGTTCTTGCTGTATTTGTATCAATCGTCACCACGTCATTCATCCACGCCCAATCGCTCCCCGGCGATTTCGTCTATCTGCGCGACATCGATCCCAGCATCATCCAGGACATCCGCTACGCGACCGCGGACAATTTCGTCGGCCGTCCGCTTGCCGGTTACAATGCCGGCGAGTGCGTGGTGAAGCGGCAGGTGGGGCGGCGCCTGAAGGCGGCGCAGCAGGAGCTGGCGGCGCAAAATCTCTCACTCAAGATGTTCGACTGCTACCGGCCGGCGCGGGCCTCGCTCGACCTGGTCAAGTGGTCGCGGAACGGCCATCAGACCGCCGCCGAGCGGCGCTACAATCCCAATATTCCCAAGTCAGAGCTGTTCCGCCTCGGCTACATCGCGAGCCGCTCGCAGCATTCCACCGGTGCCGCGCTCGATCTCACGCTGGTCGATCTCAAGGCCGAAAATTCGGGCAGATATGACGCCTCGAAAAGATACGCCGATTGCACCGCGCCGGTCGAGACGCGGGCGCCGGAAGGCAGCGTCGACATGGGCACCGGCTACGACTGTACCGACGCGAAGGGGCATACCGCAGCACCGTCGATCTCTCGGGAACAGCGTGCATGGCGCAGGCGTCTCGTCGCTGCGATGGCCAGGCAAGGCTTTGTGAACTATTCGAAGGAGTGGTGGCATTTTTCGCTGCCGGGGGCGGGTGGAGCGGCCTATGATTTCCCGATCCAGCCGCGAACAAGGTAGAGTTCGACTGAAACGGAGGCTGCCGCGCGCTGGATTACCTCTCCCAAGGGGAGAGGTCGGCGCGAAGCGCCGGGTGAGGGGATCAAGTCCCTCGGTGGAGCTTAACCCCTCACCCGCGCCTCCGGCGCGACCTCTCCCGTCGGGAGAGGTGGCACTGCCCGAGCCGAGATGAATTCGATGGAAGCATCATGACCCAGCCGAGCTTTGCGACCCATGAGGTGTTCAACCAGTCGCCGCCGTTCGAGGATATCGACCTGTTCGCCGCGGATCGCCCGCTGGTCGATGCGGTGAAGGCCAATGGCGGCGCGGCGGCGGAATGCGAGCTGTCCGAGTTCGGCAAGCAATGGGGCTCGGCCGCGATGGCCGATCGCGGACGCCTGGCGAACGAGAACACGCCAAAACTGCGCACCTTCGATGCCAGGGGCAACCGGCGCGACCAGGTCGAGTTTCACCCCTCGTATCATGAGCTGATGGCGCGCAGCGCCCATGCCGGCGTGCACAATTCGACCTGGACCGCGGACGGCAAACCTGCCGGCGATGCCGCCGAGGTCATTCGTGCGGCCAAATTCTACATCGCCGCGCAAGTCGAGACCGGCCACCTCTGTCCGATCACCATGACGCGCGCCTCCGTCGGCGCGCTGGCGATGCAACCGGACCTGCTCAGCAAAGTGATGCCGGTGCTGTCGGCCAGGAGCTACGACCCGAGCTTCGCGCCGTGGTGGGACAAGCGCGGCATGACGCTCGGCATGGGCATGACCGAGAAGCAGGGCGGCACCGACGTGCGCGCCAACATGACGCGCGCGGTGCGCGAGGGCGAGGCCTATCGCATCACCGGTCATAAATGGTTCATGTCGGCGCCGATGTGCGACGCGTTCCTGGTGCTGGCGCAAGCAGAGAACGGGCTGACCTGCTTCTTCATGCCGCGCTTCGCGCCGGATGGTTCCGTGAATGCGATCCAGTTCCAGCGGTTGAAGGACAAGCTCGGCAATCGCTCCAACGCGTCGTCCGAGGTCGAGTTCGTCGGTGCTTACGCCGAACGGGTCGGCGAGGAGGGCAAGGGCATCCGCACCATCATCCAGATGGTGCAGCTGACGCGGCAGGATTGCGCGATCGCCTCCGTCGGCCTGATGCGCTCGGGGCTCGCACATGCGCTGCATCACGCCCGTCACCGCAGCGTGTTCCAGAAGCACCTCGCCGACCAGCCCCTGATGCAGGCGGTGCTATCGGACATGGCGCTGCACGTGGAGGCGAGCACAGCTCTGGTGATGCGGCTCTGCCGCGCATTTGGCCGCATGGCGCACGATGCGGCGGAGGCTGCCTATATGCGGCTGCTGACGCCGGCGATCAAATACTGGACCTGCAAGAGCGCGCCGCCGTTCCTGTATGAAGCCA
Source organism: Bradyrhizobium diazoefficiens (assembly GCF_016616425.1). Classification (NCBI taxonomy): domain Bacteria; kingdom Pseudomonadati; phylum Pseudomonadota; class Alphaproteobacteria; order Hyphomicrobiales; family Nitrobacteraceae; genus Bradyrhizobium; species Bradyrhizobium diazoefficiens. The sequence continues at coordinate 4,474,669 of NZ_CP067101.1, read as the reverse complement.
TGGAGTGTCTCGGCGGCAACGGCTATGTCGAGGACGGCATTCTGGCGCGGCATTATCGGGAGTCGCCGGTCAATGCGATCTGGGAAGGTTCTGGCAACGTGATGTGCCTCGACGTGCTCCGCGCGCTCTCGCGCGAGCCGGAGCCGGCCATGACGGTGCTTCAGGCTCTTGCGGCCGAGACGAAGGGCCTGCTGGGAGCCGCGGAGGCGGTCGCGTTCATCGGCAAGACCTTCCGCCGCGCCGACGGCGAGCGCGTCGCGCGCCTGGCGGTCGAGAAGCTTGCACTCCTGGCGGCTGCCGCTGCGCTGAACGGCGCGTCAGCGCAGCACGCCGAACTGTTCGCCGCCACGCGTCTTGCGGCCAATCACGCCAGCATGTATGGCGCGGTCGAGCTCGGGAGCGGCGAGATGCGTGCGCTGCTGGAGCGGGCGCTGCCGTGAGTTTCCCTGATGAAAGCCTCTTGATGGATTCCCTCAATCCCGACAGTCTGCACCTGACCGTGACGCCGGCGACGCCACGCGTCTGGAAGTTCTGGGGCACGACGCTCTGGGGCCTCTTCATCTTCGTCGCGATGTTCGTGGGGCAGATCGGCGCCGTCTTCCTGCTGGCGGCGCAGCGTGGTCTTCCCATGGACCTCGCCTCGATCCAGCTCGTCGGCCGCGAGCCCCAGACGCTGGCGCTCTCGGTCATCATGGGCCTGCCGGCGACGCTTCTTGCGGTTTGGCTCGCCATTGGCATCAAGAGGGTCTCTTTCGTCGATTATCTCGCGCTGCATTGGCCGTCCTGGAAGCAGCTCCTGTTCGGTGCGGTCGGCCTCATCCTGCTGGTGCTGGTCTGGGAGACGATGTCGCGCGCGCTCGGCCGCGAGGCGACGCCGGGCTTCATGACCGATCTGTTGAAATCGGGACGCGACAAGGGCGCAGCACTGCTGCTTCTGTTCGCCTTCAGCGTGGCTGCGCCGATTTCGGAGGAGATCCTGGCGCGGGGCTTCCTCTATCGCGGCTGGTCGGCGAGCTTCCTGCGCGTGCCCGGTGCGATCCTCCTGTCGTCGCTGGTGTGGACGGTCGTGCACCTGCAGTACGACATCTACTTCCTCGTCGAGGTCTTCACCATCGGCCTGTGGTTCGGCTACATGCGCTATCGCGCCAATTCGCTGTGGCTGACGATCACATTGCATGCGCTGAACAACCTGACCGCGGTGGTGCTGACGATGTGGCTGGGGAGCTGAGGGGGGCGTTTCCACTTCCGAAGCGAAACCGTAACCGCATTGCCTTGGCAGTCTGCCTGAGCTGCAGGCAGAATCGCAATTGCCGGGCGAAATTCAGTTTCGTATGTTAGGTAGAGGTGATGGTCAGCCTCGCTATGAAGTTGTCGCGGAAGCCAGATGTCTGAACTTGAAAATGCTCGTCCCGTGGGGGCGGGCCCAGCCCCCCAACCTCGCACATTCGATTTCTTCGAGACCTTGTTGGTCGCCTTGATAGCCTATGCGGTCTACCTATTCGCAGCCCAGCTCACGATCATGTTGAGCTTACCGGCTTTCATGAACGGGTTGTCGTCTGAAGAGGTCGACGTTCTGTGGAAACAACAGCACCGGCAAGACGCGGCGGTGATTTTTGCGACTCCGGCTGCGATCGCCGTACTTTGGGTCGCGATCCGAAAGGCGGGAGGGGAGTTCACCGAGTATCTGGCACTGAATTGGCCAAGCAGAGACGACATCGTATCTGCACTTGGCGTCATGACAATTTTTTTGACCGTCGAAGCCTTCATAACGATCAAACTTGGGCTGACGCGACCTCAAACCAACTCGGATTTCGTAGTTGGAGGTGCAACGGGACTGATAGTGTTCGCTGTGGTCATCTGCCTGGCTGCTCCGATCCTCGAGGAATTCGTATTTCGTGGATTTATCTTTCGAGGGTGGTCTCAGTCATTCCTGGGCCCGATCGGTGCGATCGTGCTTACGTCGGCGCTATGGGCGATGCTGCACAGCCAGTACGGTTGGTATGAGCGTTCCTGGATATTCGTCGCAGGTCTCGTACTCGGTTACTTTCGGCTTCGTTCCAATTCCACCTGGCTGACGGTCGTGGCTCATTCAGCCATGAATATGCAGATCCTTTTTCTGGGAGGACCGTACGTCTAGCGCTCACGCCGCCAGCGCGATCGCGATCGGCATCGTGATCGCCGCCAGAATCGTCTGCAGCGTGATGATCTGCGCCAGCAGCGGGGCATCGCCGCCCATCTGGCGCGCCATCACATAGGCGCTGGATGAGGTCGGCACCGCCGCGCAGATCGCCACGATCGCGCGGCCGTCGCCGGACAGCCCGAACCAGGCAGCCAGCGCCAGCGCCAGGATCGGCATCAGCACGAGCTTGAAAGCGACGCCGATTGCAGCTCCGGTGCTCGGGCGCAGCAGGCCTTCGAGATGCAGGCCAGCGCCGGTGACGAGCAGGCCGATGGCGAGCGAGGAGCGGCTGAGGGCGTCCGCCACCTCATGCCAGAGTTTTGGCAGCGGCAGGTGGGTGACATTGACAAAAAGCCCGATCGCGCAGGCCCAGATCAGGGGATTGCGCACCAACGTCATGACGATGGCGCGGCCGGATTGCTTTTCGGGCGCGGCATAATGCGCGAGCACCGCGACGCTGAACACGTTGACCAGCGGGATGATCGCGACCATCGCGACCGAGGCGAGCGCCAGCCCGACATCGCCGAACATGTTGGCGCAGATGGATAGTCCCACGAAGGTCTGCCAGCGCGTCGCGCCCTGGAAGATCGAGGTGAAGGCGGGACCGTCGATACCGAGCCGTGCCAGGGCGGGACGGAGCGCGAGGCAGAGCAGCGACATCGCCAGCGCCGACAGCAGCAGCGCGCCGCCGACGCCCGCGACCGGCACCCTGGAGAGGTCGGCCTTCACCAGCGTCTGGATCAGCAGCATCGGAAACAGCACGAAATAGGTCAGCCGCTCCAGTCCGTGCCATTGCGTGTCGAGCCGCATCAGGCTGCGCTTCAGCACGACGCCGAGCACGATGAGGATGAAGACCGGCAGCAGCGCCGCGATCACGACGGGCATCGGTCAGGCGGTCCCCGGGCGGAGATTGGCGAGACGGTCGAGCGCGCCCTGCAGGATGAAGATCGCGGCGTGCTCGTCGATCACCTCGGCGCGCTTGGCGCGGCTGACGTCCATTCCGATCAGCTCGCGCTCGACCGCGGCGGTCGAGAGGCGCTCGTCCCATAGGCCGATGGGAAGCGCGGTCAGGCCGGCAAGATTGCGGGCGAAGGCGCGGGTGGATTGCGCGCGCGGGCCCTCGCTGCCGTCCATGTTGATGGGCAGACCGAGCACGAAGCCGACGGTCTTGCGCTCCGCCGCGATCGCGAGCAGCCGGACGGCGTCCTGCTTGAACGCCTTGCGCTGGACCGTTTCGACGCCGGTCGCAAGCCGCCGGTCCGGGTCGGACACGGCAACGCCGATGGTCTTGGTGCCAAGGTCAAGCCCGACCAGCGCGCCGCGCGCGGGCCAGTGGGTTGCAGCATCGACGAGGGGCAGGATAAGAGCCGGCATGGCGTAGCGCATATCACGCGCCGCGCTGCGGAGTGAACCCGAAACAATGGATGTGCTGACATTATTCGGCCTGTTCGCCGTCACGGCGATGCTGGTCACCTATGCCCTGGAAGATCGCAGTCCCTGGTTTGTCCTGCTGTTCGCCGCGTCCTGCGCGCTCGGCTCGGCCTACGGTTTTCTTCAGGGGGCCTGGCCGTTCGGTCTGGTCGAAGCGATCTGGGCCGTCGTGGCGCTGCGGCGGTGGTCGATCAGGCCGCGATGACGTCCTCGTCCGTCTTCAGGCAAGCGGCAAAACCGCTCAGCGCGCTGGATCGATGTCCGGCGCGGCGCTGGATGAAGAGTGTCTCGACGCGCGCCTGCGACGGGCTCAACGTGTGGATCGAGACGGTGCCATTCATTGCGCCGCGTTCGACGACCGCGCGCGGCAGCAAGGTCACGCCCATGTCGGCGCCGACGCAGCCGATCATGCCGTCGAGCGTGCCGAGTTCGAAACGCGCCGCCGACGGCCAGCCGAACTCGACGAAAACCTGTTCGAGCCGCTGGCGGTAGGTGCAGCCGGTGCGGAACACCAGCGCGGTCGGACCGGACTCCGGCGTGCCGGCGCGCAGCTCGGCAAGTGAGCTCCAGCGCCGCGCGCTGACCAGCACCAGCTCCTCGCGGAAGGCGCTCGTCGCGATGAGCTCGGCATGCGCAATCGGACCTGCGACGAAGGCACCGTCGAGCGCGCCGTCGAGCACGGCGGCGACGAGGTCGGCAGTTGGCGCGGTGCGCAGGGCAAGACGCACGGCAGGGAAGCGGCGATGGAAATCCGCCAGCAGCGGCGGCAGCCGCACCGCCGCCGTCGTCTCCATCGAGCCGATCGCAAGCGGTCCCTTCGGCTCGCCATCGTCACGCGCGGCGAGCAAGACTTCGCGCGACAGCGCCGCCATCTTTTGCGCATAGGGCAGGAGGCGTTTGCCGGCGCCAGTCAGGGTCATGCCGCGCGAGTGTCGCTCGAACAGTGGCGTGCCGATCTCCGCCTCCAGCGTCTTCACGCGCTGGGTGACGTTGGATTGCACGGTGTTCAGCTCTTCCGCGGCGCGGGTGATGCCGCCGGTCCGAGCGACGGCGGCAAAGGTCTGGAGGTCGCTGAGTTCCATGGACTCGTTTCACTTTTTAGATGGCAGCGTTCATTAGAATTCATTTTCTGAGAATGTTATTCGCGCCTAGTCTTCCTGTCCAGACTGGGAGGGACACCATGCCGATCGCGACGCCGCTGACCCAGCTCCTGGGAATCAGGCACCCGATCCTGCTCGCGCCGATGGACACGATTGCGGGCAGCCGCTTGACGCGCGCCGTCAGCGAAGCCGGCGGTTTCGGAATACTTGGCGGCGGCTACGGCGAGAGGGCGCGGCTCGAAGCAGAGACACAGCGGCTGAGCGGCTTTGGGCCATTCGGCATCGGCTTCATCACCTGGAGCCTGGCAAGACAGCCCGAGCTGCTCGACATCGCGCTCGACGCTCGCCCGCAAGCCATCATGCTGTCGTTCGGCGATCCCGCGCCGTTCGCGTCGCGGATCAAGGCGCGCGGTGCGCGACTGATCTGCCAGGTGCAGAGCGAGGACTTGGCCAGGCAGGCGCTCGATGCCGGCGCGGAGATCCTGATCGCGCAGGGCACCGAAGCCGGCGGCCATGGCGCATCGCGCACCACGGTCGACATCGTGCCTGCGATCGTCGATCTGGCGGCCGGACGTGTGCCGGTCGTCGCGGCCGGCGGGATCGCCGACGGCCGGGGCCTTGCCGCAATGATGATGCTGGGCGCGTCCGGCGTGCTGATCGGCACGCGCTTCTATGCGAGCGTAGAGGCCGACGGCGCCAACGAAGCGAAGCAGCGCATTCGCGCGGCTGACGGTAATGACACGGTGCGCGGCGTCGTCTTCGACTGGTCGCGGAATCTGTTTTGGCCCGCACCGTTCACTGCGCGAACGCTGGTCAATGATCACGTCAGGCGCTGGACCGGCCGCGAGATCGAGCTGATGCAGCGCGCAAGCGAGGTCGCCAAGGAGTATGCTGCGGCGAAGGCCGCGGGCAATTTCGAGGTCGCCGCGGTTTTTGCCGGCGAGGCGGTTGGGCTGATCCATGATATTCCGCCCGCCGCGGAGATCGTCGAGCGTATTGCGGCTGAAGCCGAGCAGCTTCTTGCCGGACGGCGCAACTCCGGTGCTTCTTTGCCTTCTTCCGTTGTGGAAGAGGGTTCGCAGCAAGCCAAGTCGTGAGAGAACCCATGTGGCCTGACCGTCGACTGATCGAGCTCTTCAAGACCGAATTTCCGATCGTGCTGGCGCCGATGGCCGGTGTGATGGATGCGGAGCTGGTGATTGCGGCGGCGCAGGGCGGGGCGCTCGGCTCGCTGCCGAGTGCGATGATCTCGCCGGAAAAGGCGCGCGAGCAGGTTGGTCTCATCCGCCAGCGGGTCAAGGCGCCGGTCAACATGAACTTCTTCTGCCACACGCCGGTCGAACTGACGAGTGAAGCCGAAGCGCGCTGGAAGCAGCGGCTCGCGGGTTATTACACCGAGCATGGTCTCGATCCCTCGGCGCCGATCGCTGCGGCGAACCGCGCGCCGTTCGATGCGGCCTTCTGCGAGGTCGTCGAGGAGCTGAAGCCGGAGGTCGTCAGCTTCCATTTCGGCCTGCCGGAGCAGACGCTGCTCAAGCGCGTCAAGGCGGCCGGCTGCCTCGTCATCTCGTCGGCGACGACGGTGAAGGAGGCGGTCTGGCTCGAGCAGCGCGGCGTCGACGCCGTGATCGCGCAAGGCGCCGAGGCGGGCGGCCATCGCGGCATGTTCCTGACCGACAAGATCGCGGAGCAGCCCGGCACCTTCGCGTTGGTGCCGCAGGTCGTCGATGCCGTGAAGGTGCCGGTGATCGCCTGCGGCGGCATTGCCGACGGACGCGGTATCGCCGCGGCTTTTGCGCTCGGCGCCTCCGGCGTGCAGATCGGCAGCGCCTATCTGCGCTGTCCGGAATCGAAGGTCAGCGCGGGCGGCCGCAAGGCGCTTTCCGAGGCGGGCGATGATTCCACGGTCATTACCAACGTCATGACCGGCCGTCCGGCGCGCGGGGTCCAGAACCGCCTGATGCGCGAGGCCGGCCCGGTCTCGCCGGATGCGCCTCCCTTTCCCCATGCCGCGACCGCGCTGGGGCCGCTCAAGGCGGCGGCCGAAAAGCAGGGCAGGGTGGATTTCACCAATCTCTGGGCCGGCCAGGCCATCGCCCTCGGCCGCGAGGTCCCCGCGGCCGAATTGACCCGGGATCTCGCCAAATCGGCGCTGGCCCGCCTGAAAGCGCTGGCCGGCTAGCTCCCAGCGCCGGTTGCGGCGCAAAAGCGGCCTCTGCTATACGGCACATGGGTTTTGCCGTGAGAGGCCTTATATAATGTCCGTCGACGCCGCTACCGTCCGCCGCATCGCGCATCTGGCGCGCATTGCGGTTTCCGAGGGCGAGGTTCCGCATCTGCAGGGCGAGCTCAACGCCATGCTTGCCTTCGTCGAGCAGCTCTCGGAGGTCAATGTCGAGGGCGTGGAGCCGATGACCTCGGTCACCCCGATGCAGATGAAGAAGCGGCAGGATGTGGTCAATGACGGCGAGATCGCCGACGATATCGTTGCCAACGCGCCCGCGACCGAAGGGCACTTCTTCCTGGTGCCGAAGGTTGTCGAGTAGCGTTTTCGAGCGAAGTGGATACCGGTTCGCGTAAGGAAAACGCGTCAAGTAAAGACTCCCAGGACCAAGTCCGATGTGCATGCTTTGCGACGATGAGAAGGCCTATCAGGCCTACATGAACTATCTCGACAAGATGGAGCGGCAGGGCAAGGCTGCCGATCCCAACGTCGCCGTCAATGCCGTGCTCGACGAGATCGAGGCGGCCGCGAAAGCCGCCGCCAAAAAAGACGACCCGGCCAACGACAAGACCCTGTCTCCGTTCTTCTGTAGCCCGATCAATAAATGACCGATTTGACATCGCTGACGCTCGCCGAGGCCCGCAAGGGTCTCGCCGACAAGACTTTCACGTCCCTAGAGCTGACCGACGCGCACCTCTCCGCGATCGAAGCCGCGCGCGTGCTCAATGCCTTCGTGATGGAGACGCCGGACCAGGCGCGCGATATGGCGAAGGCAGCAGACGGGAAGATCGCCAAGGGTGAAGGTGGCCCGCTCGCCGGCATCCCGCTCGGCATCAAGGACCTGTTCGCGACCAAAGGCGTGCGCACCACGGCGTGCTCGAAGATCCTCGGCAATTTCGTGCCGACCTATGAGTCCACGATCACCTCGCAGCTCTGGCGCGACGGCGCCGTGATGCTCGGCAAGCTCAACAATGACGAGTTCGCGATGGGCTCGTCGAACGAGACCTCGTGCTTCGGACCCGTCGGCAATCCCTGGCGGCGCGACGGAAGCAACACGACGCTGGTGCCGGGCGGCTCGTCCGGCGGCTCGGCCTCGGCCGTGGCGGCGCTGCTCTGCATGGGCGCGACCGCGACCGACACCGGCGGCTCGATCCGCCAGCCGGCGGCGTTCACCGCGACCGTCGGCATCAAGCCGACCTATGGCCGCTGCTCGCGCTGGGGCATCGTCGCCTTTGCCTCCTCGCTCGACCAGGCCGGGCCGATCGCGCGCAGCGTGCGCGACAGCGCGATGCTGCTGCGCTCAATGGCCGGGCACGATCCAAAGGACACGACCTCGGCCGACATTGCCGTGCCGGATTACGAGGCTGCGATCGGCAAGTCCGTGAAGGGCATGAAGATCGGCATTCCCAGGGAGTACCGTCTCGACGGCATGCCGGCCGAGATCGAGAAACTGTGGAGCGAGGGCGCGGCCTGGCTGAAGACGGCGGGCGCCGAGCTCGTCGAGGTGTCGCTGCCCCACACCAAATACGCGCTGCCGGCCTATTACATCGTGGCGCCGGCGGAGGCGTCCTCCAACCTCGCGCGCTATGACGGCGTTCGCTACGGACTGCGCGAGCAGGGTAAGAACATCATCGAGCTCTACGAGAAAACCCGCGCCGAGGGTTTTGGCGCCGAGGTGAAGCGCCGCGTCATGATCGGCACCTATGTGCTCTCGGCCGGCTATTACGATGCCTATTATCTGCGCGCGCAGAAGGTGCGCACGCTGATCAAGAAGGATTTTGAGGATTGCTTCGCAGGGGGTGTCGACGCGATCCTGACGCCGGCGACGCCGTCGGCCGCCTTCGGCATCGGCGAGAAGGGTGGCGCGGATCCGGTCGAGATGTATCTCAACGACATCTTCACGGTGACCGTGAACATGGCGGGCTTGCCCGGTATCGCCGTGCCCGCCGGCAAGGACGCGCAGGGCCTGCCGCTCGGCCTGCAGCTGATCGGCCGTCCGTTCGACGAGGAGACGCTGTTCTCGCTCGGCGAGGTGATCGAGCAGGCCGCCGGCCGCTTCACGCCCGCGAGGTGGTGGTGAATGTCGCGGCCTTCATCGCGAGCCTCGACGGCGCGGCGCCGGCGCCGGATCTGAACGCGCCGCTCGCGGGTCTCTGGTGGGCCGCCAAGGGCGATTGGGACCGCGCGCACAAGATCGTCCAGGACGAGAGCAGCCGCGAGGCGGCCTGGGTGCACGCCTATTTGCACCGGGTCGAAGGCGATCTCGGCAACGCCGGTTACTGGTATCGCCAGGCTGGCCAGCCGGCGGCAAAGGATTCATTGGAGGCGGAGTGGGAGCGGATCGCTGCCACGCTGCTCGGGAGCAAGACATGAGCACGGCCACGCACAAGCTTCTTAAAGGTGCCACCGGCGATTGGGAGATGGTCATCGGCATGGAGATCCACGCCCAGGTGACATCGAACTCAAAGCTGTTCTCGGGCGCCTCCACCGCATTCGGCGGGGAGCCGAACAGTCACGTGTCGCTCGTGGACGCCGCGATGCCGGGCATGCTGCCTGTCATCAACGAGGAATGCGTCAGGCAGGCTGTCCGGACCGGGCTCGGGCTCAACGCGCAGATCAACCTGCGCTCGGTGTTCGACCGGAAGAACTATTTCTATCCGGACTCGCCGCAAGGCTACCAGATCAGCCAGTACAAGTCGCCGATCGTCGGCGAGGGCGAAGTCGTCGTCGAACTGGACGGCGGCAAGACAGCCACCATCGGTATCGAGCGCCTGCATCTGGAACAGGATGCGGGAAAATTGCTGCATGACCAGTCGCCGGCCACGTCCTTTGTCGACCTCAACCGCTGCGGGGTTGCGCTGATGGAGATCGTCTCCAAGCCGGATATCCGCGACGCCGAGCAGGCCAAGGCCTATGTGACCAAGCTGCGCTCGATCCTGCGCTATCTCGGCACCTGCGACGGCGACATGGAGAAGGGAAGCCTGCGCGCCGACGTCAACGTCTCGGTGCGCAAGCCGGGCGCGCCGCTCGGCACGCGCTGCGAGATCAAGAACATGAACTCGATCGCCTTCATCGGCCAGGCGATCGAGTACGAGGCGCGGCGCCAGATCGAAATCCTAGAGGACGGGGGCACGATCGATCAGGAGACCCGGCTCTACGACCCCAACAAGGGCGAGACGCGCTCGATGCGGTCCAAGGAAGAGGCGCATGACTACCGCTACTTCCCCGATCCCGATTTGCTGCCGCTCGAGTTCAGCCAGGCGCTCGTCGACAAGCTGAAGGCGGAGCTGCCGGAGCTGGCTGACCAGAAGAAGACGCGTTTCGTCGCAGATCTCGGCCTGTCGGCCTATGATGCGAGCGTGCTGGTCGCGGAGCGCGAGAGCGCGGTGTTCTACGAGACCGTTCTGGACAAGCTCGCCAACCGCGCGCGCGACGGCAAGATGGCGGCGAACTGGGTGATCAACGAACTGTTCGGCCGTCTCAACAAGGAAGGCCGGCATATTACGGACTCTCCCGTCGATGCCGAGCAGCTCGCCGCGATCATCGACCTGATCGGCGAGGGCACGATCTCGGGCAAGATCGCCAAGGATCTGTTCGAGATCGTCTGGCAGGAGGGCGGCGATCCCCGCGCGCTGGTCGAAAGCCGCGGCATGAAGCAGGTCACGGACCTTTCGGCGATCGAAAAGGTTGTCGACGATATCATCGCGGCCAATCCCGACAAGGCCGCGCAGGTCAAGGACAAGCCGCAGTCGCTCGGCTGGTTCGTCGGCCAGGTGATGAAGGCGTCCGGCGGCAAGGCCAATCCGCAGAGCGTCAACGACCTGCTCAAGTCCAAGCTCGGCCTCTAGCGTCGCGCGTTCGAGCGGGGTGACGGACACGCATCTCATCTCGCTTTCGGTTCGCGAAGAGAGGCTCGCACGCATGCTCGGCGGCAGACTTCATCCTGATCGAGCGCGATGCACCATCCGAATCGCCGTCACGCGATTCGCGCAAAACGACGGCTTGCACACGCTCTGGCGAGCGCTTGCGCCGTTCAGCGTGAAAATATTTTCGTTGCCAAAAGTCGCGACTCAGAGTCCGCGACACGCCTTCGCAAGCCGATCGCGGGATTGGCGATGCACGTCCTCGCGTTGAACGTGTGCGATGTGCGTGTGCAGGAAAATACTTGCTGCATAGTGTTTTCCTGCAGTCGCATCTGCCGCGAACTTCGATGCTGCGCGCACCCTTCGCGGTCGACCGCACACGTCGTACAGTGCGCCTGCGTCGCGCTCGCCAAGCGCACGCGCGTTGCGCCGTCAACACTTCTTTAAGCGAGACGCTGTTTTTTTCGTTGTGTTGGTGTATTCGGGATGGGTGCATTCGATCCCCGACTGCACGCAGCGATTAAAGCCATCTCACACATCGGAGGGCAACATGGCCAAGAAAGCAAAGAAGGCGAAGAAGGCGAAGAAGGCGAAGAGCGCAGTGAAGAAGACTGCGAAGAAGACCCGCAAGGTCGCCAAGAAGAAGTAACTTCGCTTCTGAAGTTGCCGGCTCCCAGAGAGCCGGCACGTCATCAGCGCCTCTTCGAAGGTTCTGGTCGACGATAGAGGGTGTCGGCGAGACATCAGGTCAACGGTCGGGCTGTTCTCTTTCGCAGTCCGGCAGAAGAAACGAGTTTTCTTCGTTCGGTGCGGTCCTCCGCAAGGAGCTCCGCAATTTCACAAGCGGCCTTCGGGCCGACGTGGAATCTGGTCCTGACGTGTTCGCCGACGCCCTCGTTCTCCTGAGGCCGGGGTATTGCCGGCATTCCCTTTTCCAGACATTGCCGATCTGACCGCAGCGCCGCCGCGCTGGCTTGCTCGCGCTCGTTAGGCGCCGGCGAGTGCCTGCGGCGCCCGTGGCGTAAGTCGCCGTCGCTCTCCACGTGCGGTGTCATCGGCCGGCTCCGACCGGGCGATCCAATACGCCGCGGCTTCTCGTGGGACATTGCTGTCTCGGGAATACCGGGTCCCCCGCCTGCCGCCTTCGCTGAAGCTTCGGCGTCCCAAGACCGCAAGCCTCGGCGAAGCCTTGGCGTAGCCGGGTCGCGGGTGACGACGGGGAGTGAGGGCCGTGCATGACATGCCACCGCGCGCGATGGTTATCGATGTCCCAAAATCCCGGGGTAAACAGAGTCTGACGAATTGCAGAAGTGCCTGCAAACGAGTGACTTTTTGGATTCGGTGCGTCGCCACCGCGCGCTCGCGTTTACGTCTGCTTCATCGCGATACTTAAACTGCCATTCAAATTTGCCCGCCATCATCGCCTCCAACAAGCCGGCAAACGGCAATGGGGATGAGTTGGACAGTGCGCGATCCCGGAAGGGTCATGCACATAAGAGTTGGACGGGAGCCGCGCTCGGGGGAACGGGACGGCATAAGAAAACAGGGGATGCGTGATGTTTCAGGGTTCTTTCGATCTGGAGACGGCGACGCCGATCGAGGCGAGCGCGCTGTCGGACGTGCTGTTCGAGCGCGGGATGTATTGGGCGAGCGGCCGCTCCGGGCTGGTCGATCTCGTCGCCGCGCATAAATGGTTCAATCTCGCCGCGCTGAAGGGCCGCATGGATGCCGTGGCGCTGCGCCAGGAGGTTGCCGGGCAGATGTCGGAGGCCGAGATCTCCGCCGCGCAGCGCGAGGCGAGGGCGTGGGTCTCCACGCACTGAACCGAGAACCGCATCCACACCCGTGTTCGCACGGGTGGGCCTGATTGCGTTGAATCAAGCTTCTTCGTCGCGCCGCCACGTAGACCCGAGCGGCATGAGCGACCCCGACATGAATGGACGATGGCTGCCGATTCAGATCGCTCCCGATGAGTGCGACCTGGAACTCGGCCGTCTGCACAAGACGGGGATTCTGCCCTGGTCATTTCCGTGCCGGCGCAGGTCCGGCGTCTGGTTCAACGTCTGGGCCAACGAGGCCGTGCTGATTTCGCCCTCGCATTGGCGGATCTGGCGGTTCCACCGCTAGGCGCGGGCGCACACATATAAGGACAGTGCCAACGAAGGCGTGGAGTGAGTGACCCTGCAACCCTCGACAACCCGTTCGGCACGAGGTTGTCACCCATGTCTCAGGTACGTTCTGTTACCTATGTGTCCGGGCTGGACAGGGCTGGACAACAGCCTGGGTGGCGGAGAGGGAGGGATTCGAACCCTCGATACAGCTTGAGACCGTATGACGCTTTAGCAAAGCGTTGCCTTCAGCCACTCGGCCACCTCTCCGGTGCGAGCCTTATGCATCTAATTGCTTGGGCCGGTCAATTTGGAAGCGTGTGTTTTCGCTCGAATATTGCCAGCGATTTTCGAAACAAGGCGGTTTGCTCCCGGGCGCCATCCCAATAGAGCCTCGATACCTCCAAATCGAGCCGCCGCCGCCTGGCGCGGCCGGCGGGCCGGGACGCCGATGGGGCGGGTGGGCGGCCTTCCCCGGGGCGTTACGTTCCCACCTCACTGCGCGGTCCGATTCTACGATTCGAGTCGCGTCAGAGCCGTAACCGCGTGCTGCCCGGCCCCGCTGCCTCAGGTGAGGAGTTTTGGCGGCAAATGGAACCGTCCTAAAAAGACGAATGAAAACAATAGCTTGCGCGGACGTCGCGATCACATCTGCGTGTTATTTGTGCAACACCCGGCGGAAAACAAGCTTCATCGGGCCGTTTCGAAGCGTTCTGTTGTTGTGTGTGCAAGGACGTTCGGTAATTGTGACTGAGCGACGGAGGGGGGCATCCCGAGGTCGTCCCGTTTAGGTCATTCGCTTAAGTCCCTCGCGTTCATGCGGGTGTGTCCGAAGGCGCGAAGGGGCCGAAAGCGGTGATTTAGAGGGGGTTTGGGAATTGGCCGTCCGGTCAGTGACCTTCCCTGAAGAGCAACTTGGAGGTTTAACATGAAGTTGGTTAAGAGCCTTTTGCTCGGCTCAGCGGCGGGTCTGATCGCCGTGGGCGGAGCGCAGGCAGCCGATCTGCCGTTGAAGGCCAAAGCGGTCGAATACGTGAAGATCTGCTCCCTGTACGGTGCGGGTTTCTACTACATCCCGGGCACTGATACTTGCATCAAGCTGGGTGGCTATGTCCGTGCCGACGCACTGGCGAACACCAACAGCGACTACGGCATCGGTCAGGGCGCCCCGGCGGGTGCCAAGAACCGTCTGAGCAACTACTTCCAGACCCGCGCTCGTATGGACTTCAACGTCGATACGCGCACGGCGACGGAATATGGCGTGGTGCGCACCTACGCCGATATGATCTTCTCCTACGACACCCCGTCCGTCACCGGCAGCACCCCGTCGACGTCTCCGTCTGGTTCGGCCTCGCTCGGCCTCTACCATGCGTTCATCCAGTTCGCTGGTTTCACCCTCGGCCGCACCGTCTCGATCTTCGACGCCCCGTGGCAGAGCTATCCGGCTGGCGGTCCCGACTTCCTTCCGGGCGGCAGCAACTACGTCACCGGTATCAACCAGATCGCCTACACGGCTGACTTCGGTCAGGGCATCACCGGCTCGCTGGCGGTGCAGGACCAGTCGTCGGGTGCCGGCGGTCAGTCGAACCTCTGGAACACTGACGTCTTCACGGCTGCGTCCCTCATCCAAGGCACCTACGGTGCGTCGGACTGGGGTGGCACGCGCGCGCCCGACATCGTCGGTCAGGTGCGTGTCGACCAAGCCTGGGGTCTGTTCCAGCTGTCGGCCGTCGCGCATGACATCCACTCGGCCTACTATGGCACGACGGAAGTCACCGGCCACCCCGACGACAAGTGGGGCTGGGCTGTGCAGGCTGCTCTGTCGATCAAGAACATCCCGACCGGTGCGGGTGACTCGATCAACTTGCAGGCCGTCTACACCGACGGTGCCTCGCACTACAACTTCCAGAGCTTGTTCCCGCAGAACATCTTCATGTTCGGCGGCAGCGGCGTTGCGTATCAGAGCCTCGGCTTCGCCGGTATCGCTGATGGCGTCTACGCTGCAGGCACCGGGATCGACACCGTCAAGACCTGGGGCTTCCGTGGTGGTTTCACCCACAACTGGGCTCCGGGTTGGGCGTCGGGCATCTACGGCGCCTATGCTCAGCTCAAGTACGGTAACACCGGCAAGGGCCTGATCTGCACCAACTTTGCTACCGCTTTTGGCACCGCGGCGACTTGTAACCCGGACTTCAATCTTGCGGTTCTCGGCGGCAACTTGGTCTGGACCCCGGTCAAGGGCCTCGCCTTCACGGCTGACGTGAGCTACGTCTGGCTCGACCAGAAGTACGCGGGTACGATCGTTGCTACGCCGGCCTCCACGCTTGCGAAGCCGACAGCCGCGTATGAGCTGAAGGATCAGGGCAACCTCCAGCTGTTGCTCCGCGCTCAGCGCAGCTTCTAAGATCAATCTTCCGATTGATTGGAGAACCCCGGCAGGAAACTGCCGGGGTTTTTCTTTGCGGGCTGTGCAAAGAGCACCTGAAGCGCGATGAGATTGGGATGAATCGTCGTCGCGCTTTGGATCATTGTTTGAGCATGATCTCCGCGCAAACGCGTTCCGCGTTCGTCGCGAGGGAAAACCGGTTCACACTTTTGCGGATCATGCTCTAAAAGGCGGATCGTTCGAGAGCGCGGTAAGGGAGCTTCTGACCATGAACATTTCGACGATCTGGAGACGGATGCTGAGCGCGCTCGCAGCGACATCGATGGTTGCTGTGGTTACGCCGGGACTCGCGCCGGCAGCCGCCGAACTCCTGGACCCCAACTATCCGGTGTGCCTCCAGCAATGGGAGTGGGGCGGCAGCAGCAGGATCTCCTGCAGCTATCGGTCATGGGAGGATTGCAAGGCTTCTGCGATGGGATTGCCGGCAATGTGCCTCACGAACCCATACTGGTCCCAGCCGACCTCGGTCCGCCCGGCTCGCCCACCTCACCGCCGGTCCGCCCCCGACAGGATGTGGTGAGACTCGAACCGTGTGCTTACGCAGGCAGGACCTCGCACCTTGCCTGCGAGTTGCGCCCCCTCGACGAGAGCAATCAGATCACCATCTTGGACCCTTCCACTCCTGGAAGGCGTAGGTCGGGTTCAGGCCGCAGGCATCGATCGTGCCCGACGCGGTCGCCATGCACTGGCTGTAAGTGGAAAACTGGCAGTTGCCGGGATACCCCCACCGTCGTCCCTGCAGGCAATAGCGGTCCTGAATGCCGGACGCTTGCGGTCGGGAATGGTGGCGGTTCTTGCCGTAGGCGGGCGAGCCACCGCCTGGAACACCGGACAAGATTACGGCTGCAACCGCGAGTGCACCAACTGCGCGCAACATGACACGTCTCCAGATTTGTAGAGCCCACCAACCGATGAGTGGCAACGCTTGTTCCGATGCTTCCGCCATGCGGTTGGCAGAGTCATGGAATTTTGCCAACGCCTGCCGCACCGCGGCCACGGCCCAAGGCAGGATCGGTTTGATCGACGCGTGCTACTCCACGCTGCCGGCGCCGCGGCGCAGGTCGGCTTCGATCTGCAACCGCGAACCGCCGCCGAAGCGGGCGCGGTAGACCTGAAGGTTCTCCATGATCCGCTGCACGTAGTTGCGCGTCTCGGAGAACGGAATCAGCTCCACCCAGTCGACCGCATCGACCTTCGGGTCGCGCGGATCGCCGTAGCGGTCGATCCACTTCCTCACGCTGCCGCGGCCGGCATTGTAGGCGGCAAAGGTCATGATGTAGGAGCCGCGATAGTCCTCGAGCAGGCCGCCGAGCTCGGCCGCGCCGAGCGTTGCGTTGTAGGACGAATCATTCTTGAGCCGCGCCAGGTCGTAGGTCGCTCCGTGCCGCTTGCAGACATAGCGCGCCGCGTCCGGCGTCACCTGCATCAGCCCGTAGGCCCGCGCCGGCGAGACCACCGAGGGATTGAACGCACTCTCCTGCCGGGCGATGGCGTAGACGATGCTGCGCTCGACCTCGGGGCCGATTTGCGTGAACCGCGGAATGCCGTTGACGGGATAGGCGTAGAAGTCGAACGGCAGACCGCGATTGAGTGCGGCCTTGCCGACCAGCAGCATGCCGCGCGCGTCGCCGTAGTGCTGGGTCAGCTCACCCAAGCCAGCGAGCACCTCGGGATCGCCGTTCTCGCCCATGTCGGCGAGCATCGGGACGGCGAGCGCACGCTCGTCGAGCTCGTAGAGCAGCTGCGCAGCGCGCACGATCTCGAGCCGCTCGGCGCCGCGCCCGCGCGGCTGGCTGTTGAGTCCGATCTGCGGCAGGCCGAGCTTGGCGCGCGCGAGCTGGCCGTAATAGCTCGTGGATTGCTCGGCTGCGCGGGCATAGGCGTTGCGCGCCTCCTGCTGCCGGCCTGCGGCTTCCGCGGCGCGGCCCTGCCAATAGCCGGCGCGCGCCAGCGTTGTCGGATTGACGCTGCCGACGCCGATCCGGGCGAAATGCTGGGCGGCTGCGGCGGGGTCGTTGAGGAAGCGCAGCGCGATCCACCCGGCGGTGAACTCCTGCTCGGTCTTGTAGATATCGCGCGAGGGCAGCGCCGCGTCGCGCGCGATCAGATAGGCGCTGCGGAATTGCTCGGTGTCGATCATCTTGCGCGCCAAAAGGCGCCGCTCGATCCACCATTCGTCGAGATTGTAGAGGCGGTTCGGATCTCTCGGCGCGGACAGCATGAGCTGGGCTGCCTCGGCGAACTTCTCCTCGCGGCGCAGGAGCTGGATCTTGCTGAAGATGAAGCCGGGGTCGCCGTGCAGCTCGCGCGGTACCGCGTCGAGCAGGGCGCGCGTGTTCGGCGCCTTCTTGTAGGCGGCGATGCGGGCCCTGGCGAGTGCGACATAGCCGGCACCGAGGCGGTTTGCCGCGCGCAACGCGGCCTCGTGCTCGCTGCCATAGAGCAGCGTGTCCATCCGCGCCTTCTGGTCGCCCGGCGTCAGCAGGGCGCCGAACTGGTCGAGCGCGTTGTTCTCGGTGTCCTCCGACATCGGATCGCTGCGCCAGGCCTCGCGCACCAGCCGTTCGGCGTTGGCGCGGTCGCCGCGCGCCAGCATCGCCTTGGCGAGCGCGAAGCGACCCTTGGCCGAGATCGGAGACTCGTTCTCGAACCACGACCACGCCACGGAATCGTCGCGCCTGTCGTCCCACATCGCAGCTTCAAGGCGGCGGCGCAGGAAGGTCTGCGACGGCCAGCTCGGATTGGCGGAGAGGAAGGCGCGGTAGCGCTCCACGGTCGCGCCATTGTCCTCGCTGCGCAGGATGATCCATTCGGCGAGTTTTCGCGCGACCGGATCCGAGATGCCGGCTGCGGCGTTGGTGGCGTCCCCCGACTTGCGCTTGTGCACGAGTTCGATGACGCTCGCCAGGGTGTCCTTGTCGGCCTGCGACGTCGACGACGTCGCGGCGACCGCGGCCGGTACGACCGGCTTGCGCGGCGCGGCATGCTGGCGGGTCGCCGGAGCCAGCACAGGGGCTGTGGAAGACGGTCTTACGGTGGCAGTCACGGCCGGCGCGGAATGCGGGGACGAACTCTTGGCGGCCGGCCGCGGTTTGGGCGCCGCGGCCGCTGCCGCAGGCTTGGGCATGTCCTTGGCGCGTGCTTTCCCGGCGTCTTTGCCAATATCCTTGCCGGCGTTCCTGGCCGGTTTCTTCGCAGCGTCCCTGGCCGGGGCGCTAGCTGCACCTTTGCTCTTACCCTTGGCCGCGTCCTTCGACGGTTGCTTGCCGGTTCCCTTGCTGGTTTCCTTGTTGGTTTCCTTGGACGATCCCGTCGCGGTGTCCCTGGCGGTTGGCTTTGCGGTGTCCTTGATCGCCTCCTGGGGCGCCTCATTGGACTTGGCAAGGACGGTGCCCCCGACCGACAGCCCCGCGATCAGGCACACAACCAGAGCGGTGGATCGCCGAGCGGCGCGAAGGAATGAGGTCACGGCGTTTCGTCGCCCCGAATCAGTCAAGTGGCTCAAGATCTAGCTGAATTTGATTGAATATGCGGACAAAATACCAACAGCCGCTTACCGCGGACCGATTTGCACGACCACCGCGGCAAAATCGCGGCCTAAACGGTGCGTCACAGGGAAGCGGGCCTTTTACCGGCGGGATAGACCCGATATGAATGGCGCTTGCTCTCAAGATTGCCGCGTACGGAGGAAGCCCATGGCAGCCAAGACGAAATTCCGGGGGTCGTTCACCGCCTTGGTCACGCCGTTCAAGAACGGCTCGCTGGACGAGGCGGCGTTCCGCTCGCTGGTCAACTGGCAGATTTCAGAGGGCACCAACGGGCTGGTCCCGGTCGGCACCACCGGCGAGAGTCCGACGCTCAGCCATGACGAGCACAAGAAGGTCGTCGAATGGTGCATCGCTGAAGCCAAGGGCCGCGTGCCTGTCATCGCAGGTGCCGGCTCCAACTCGACCAAGGAGGCGATCGAGCTCTCGCAGCACGCCGAGAACGCGGGCGCGGACGCCGTGCTGGTCGTGACGCCCTACTACAACAAGCCGACCCAGGAAGGGATGTACCAGCACTTCAAGGCGATCAACGACGCCATCGGCATTCCGATCATCATCTACAACATCCCGCCGCGCTCGGTGATCGACATGTCGGTCGACACCATGACGCGGCTGTGGGAGCTGAAGAACATCGCCGGCGTCAAGGACGCCACCGCCAGCATGGTGCGTGTGTCGCAGCAGCGCGCGGCGATGGGCGAGGAGTTCAACCAGCTCTCCGGCGAGGACGCCACCATCCTCGGCTACATGGCCCATGGCGGCCACGGCTGCATCTCGGTCACCTCGAACGTCGCGCCGCGCCTGTGCTCGGAGTTCCACGTTGCCTGGCAGAAGGGCGACCACGCCACCGCCTTGAAGCTGCACGACAAGCTGATGCCGCTGCACAACAACCTGTTCATCGAGAGCAATCCGGCACCGATCAAATATGCGATGTCGCTGCTCGGCAAGCTGGACGAGACGCTGCGGCTGCCGATGGTGCCGGTTTCCGAATCGACCCGCGTTGCAGTGCGCAGCGCCATGGTGCACGCCGGCCTGATCAACTGACGCACGGGCTTTCGGGGGAGCTGTTCATGAGCGTCGACGACAAGGGCAGGCGGATGCTTAAGGAGTTCCGCGAGTTCGCCATGAAGGGCAACGTCGTCGACCTGGCGGTCGGCGTCATCATCGGCGCGGCCTTCGGCGCCATCGTCAACTCGCTGGTCGGCGACGTCATCACGCCGGTCATCGGCGC